>CAZACK010000053.1:0-34782 GCA_964483455.1 uncultured Solibacteraceae bacterium | reverse complement strand
TGGGCGCCCCGCGGCGCGCGGGTTCGCATTGTGGCCACGCCGGAACCCGGCCAGGACATGACGAACATCCCACTTAAAACGGTGACAGGCTACGTAATCCCCATTCTCACCGGCGGGAGCATCAGCCTTCCGAAGAGATGAAAACGGGGATTACGTAGCCTGTCACCGTTTTCTTTACTGCGCCAGGATGCGGAGCGGGTTGTTCTGATGCTTGGCGATCAGCCGCGGCTGCCGCACAGGCACGTACGGCGCGTCGCCGTTGTTGTTCAGATACAGGTGCCGGCCGATGCGCTCCTCGGATATGCCGGCGAACCGGAAAGCCGGATACTTGAACTGCGGCCCGTGGATCCACCGCCCGCGCAGGTAGTAGAAGCCCATCATGCCCAGCTTCCAGGCCAGGTTGGACTGCTTCCTCACCACGGCGAAGTCGAGACTGTAGCGCCAGGCCGTCAGGATGAACTCCCACTGGAGCTGCGTCAGCTCCCGCAGCTTGAGCGGCTTGCCTTCCGCCAGCCGCGTGTCCTCCAGCGGCGTAAAGATCGACGGAACGTACAGGATCTTGAATTTCCGCAGCCGCTCCAGCAGCTTGAGCGATTCCCTCATGTCGTCGTCGGTTTCCCCCGGCAGGCCGACGATGAACGTGCATACCGGGAACCAGTTGTTCCGGTTCAGGATCTCGACGCCGTGCACCACGATCTCCTGCCAGTCTCGGATGTCGTAGGGAAGCGCCTTGCCGGCCATGATTTGCGCCGCCAGCCGCACGGAGCCTGTCTCAATCCCAATCAGCGGCGACAGGAACTGCTTCGTCGGATGCGTCGAGGCCGGGTTTTTCAGCACGCTCTTGCCCCGGCCCAGCAGCACCCGTGAGAGCTCCTTGATGAGATCCGGATTCACCAGCGCCGGCGCGATGGTGGCGTGCGACAGAGGAACGAACTCGACGCCCGGAACCGAGGCGATGGAGTCGTACAGGTCGACCATGGCGTCCGCGTTCGGGACGTAGAACGGCTGCTGCGCCTGCCAGATGAAAATGTCTTCGGAAACCGGGAAGATGCAGCGCCCGCCTTCGCGGACGTTGGCGTGAACGGACTCCATGATTTCATCCTTCGGCACCGAGACGCGGGTTTCGAGCGTCGGCGAGCAGAAGGAGCATTGGCGGCCGCAACCGCGCGTCAACTCGACGACGCCGAAGGTCGAGCGGCGCTTGGGCACGCGGATCTGGTCGAGCCTCGGCTCGGGCGGAACAACGTAACGAGGAAGCGCTTCTCCCCGGTCCGCCTTCTGAAACAGATCGAGGACGACTCCTTCGCCCCGGCCGTTTACGACGCAGTCGATGCCCAGCCGCTCGTAGGCATTCATCTTCTCGATCTGCCAGGCGCCGGCGCCGCCGACGATCACCTTGGGCCGGTGCTTGCGGATCGCCGGATGCAGGAACACCCGCTCCGACTCGTAGGCGTTGATCGGCCTGGCGGTGCTGCCGAAGATGTTGCTGTAGACGCCGGTGGAGAACGCGACTCCGATCGGGTTGTGCGCATCCACCCCGACCGCCCTGGTGGCCGGTCCGACGAACCGCTCGAGCTGGTCCGGGTGACAAACCACCACGTCCTCGGGCGGATAGTGCTCGCGCAAGATCGCCTCGACGACGCGCAGCCCATACGGCATGGTGACAGCAGAGCCGTCGGGGTGGGATTCCGAGTTCAGCCGGCCGGCGTACATCCAGCGGCGCGCGAACTGCGCCGGCACCGAGGCGTACACCATCTGCTTCCAGGGGCTGAACCCCTGTTCGGTGCTCTCGGTCTCCGGGGCCGTCAACACGAAACGGACACCCTGATGGGCATAGGTCATAGGCAGTCCCTCATGAGTTCTTAGGCCGTCCTGTCACAATATCACGGAAGGGCGGACGGTGTCGCCGGGTCTCCGCCTCCGTGCCGCCGCGGGAACTCGTCTTCTCCAGCGCCAGGGCATACAGCAGCAACAACGGAACGAGCCTGGGCAGGCGGTACCAGCCGGGCGCCACCCCAACAAACCAGGTCAGCGGGATCATCGGGGCCACGGCCAGAACCTTGGCGATGCTCGACTGACGCAGGAAAGGAACCGTCAGCGCCGGAAGCAGCAGCAGGGAGGCGTCGGGCGCGTAACTGTGCCGGCTGATCAGCAGGCCGGCAGTCACCAAGGCGGAAATCGCGACCGGAAACTCCGCCCGGCGCACGATCACCCAGCACGCAACGGCCGCCGAGATTGCCAGCCCTGCCTCCCAGTACGCGGCGCCCGGGACTCCGTGGAGAGCAGCCCTGAGGTTCACCATCTCCCACGGGTGGGGCTCAATCCGCGTGTCGCGCAGGATCTGCCAGTAGGCGGCAAGCCACCGCGGTCCAGCGACCACCGACGACAGCGCCACCAGGAGGGCGCCCCCGGCCGCCAGGCCGGCTGCCATCCTCCACAGGCGTTTCCCCACAATCAGCAGCGGAAGTAGAAAAAACAGGTGGAACTTGGCGCTGCACAGGCTCAGGATCATTCCGGCGGCGAACTGGCGGTCGCTTCGCATCAGCCATGCCGCAATCGCCAGCCAAAGAAGCAGAAAAACCACGTCCTGACCCGCTGCGAAGCTACCCGCCAGGGGAAGCGACCAACTGCAAAGACACGCTGCGATGGGCCTGGGCGTGTCCCAGATCCACAAAAAGGCAACCAGGGCCGCCAGCGAGGCTGCGCCCCACGCAAAGAACGCCGCCGTGAACGGAAGTTGCGCGAACGGCCACACCATCAACGCAAAGAAGGGCGGCCGGATGAAGGCCGAAGAGGTCGCTGCGCACCCGACCGCCCGCTCCTGGACGGCGATGGCCGCCTCCGCGGAATACAGATCCGGTGTCCCGATCAGCCTGGCGCCCGCATAGAAGGCCGGGAAGTCCGCGACACAGAAGTGATCCCGGGGAAATCCCGTCCAGGTCCAGACGCGAGCGAGGATTCCGATCCCGGTGAGGATCCAAAAGAACAGATTCAGCTTCTGCTGCGACGTCAGCGAGATGACCGTGATGCCTTCTCCTCGAAGAGATTCCTCAGATTATCACTCGTTTCGATCGCCCGGCCGGGCGGCGCTGCGTATCCGGGTATAATCAGACTGTGAAATCGTTGCTCATGATCTTCGTCGGCGGGGTCCTTTTTCTCGGCGGTTGCTCCCGCGGTCTGGAAACCAAAGAAGCCGTTCGTCAGGGTGTCATCGACCACCTCGCCAAGCGGTCCGGCATCAACGTCGGCTCGATGCAGGTGGACGTCACCTCGGTGAGCTTCCGCGGCAACGAGGCCGACGCCACCGTTTCGTTCCGCGCCAAGGGAGGAGGAGCGGGGCAAGGGATGAGCATGAACTACACCCTCGAGAAGAAGGGCAACGCCTGGGTGGTCAAGTCCAGGTCCGATGCCGGAGGCTCGCCGCACGGGAGCATGGGCGCTCCGAGCGGAGGGCAGATGCCGTCCGGGCACCCTCCCGTCGGCGAAGGCAAGCCCGCCGGATCCCCGAAATGAAGCGTGTCGCCGTTCTGGGAGGCGGCCCCGCCGGTGCGTTTGCCGCCGAGCGCCTTGCCACCGGCGGAATGCGAACAGTCCTCTTCGACGAGCGGCTCGCCTGGGAGAAGCCCTGTGGAGGCGGGCTCACCTTCAAGGCGTACCAGAAATACCCGTTCCTCATTCACAACGACACCCCCAAGCGCTTCGTCACCACCACCTGCATGGGAGCGCCAGGGGCCGGCGTCACCCGAATGACACTGCGCCAGCCGCTGGTGATCTACTCCCGGCTGGACTTGAACCGCATGCTGCTCGACCGCGCGGAACAGGCCGGCGCTCAAATCGAGAAGGCCCGCATCAGCAGCCTGGAGCGCACCTCCTCCGGTTGGCGGCTGCGCACGCGGACGTCGTCGCTGGAGGCGGACTTCTGCATCGTCGCGACCGGCGCGCGCAATCCGCTCAAGGAGGTAGGCACGCGGCTCACTCCGGGCGACACCATGCACGCGCTTGGCTATTATGTGAGCGCCCAGCAAGACCACATCGACATCCAGTTCCTGCCGCAGTTGGAAGGCTACATCTGGGTCTTCCCGCGCTGCGGGCACCTTTCCGTCGGGATCTGCGGCAAGGGCGAGTCCGCGCAAGCGCTCCGCGCGCGGCTGGAGGCCTACATGCGGGAGAAGGAAATCCCGTTCAAGGACGCGACCTTCTACAGCCACGTATTGCCGTCGCTGGCCCGGCCGGCGTGGAAGAGCAACCGTGTGGCCGGCCCGGGCTGGGTGGCGGTCGGCGACGCCGGAGGGCTCGTGGACCCGATCACCGGCGAAGGTCTTTACTACGCGCTCCGCTCGGCCGACCTCGCCAGCCGGCTCGTGCTCGCCGACGAGCACGCGCCCGAGGAGAAGGAAAGCGCCTATCGCGCAATCCTGCATCGCGATTTCACCGCGGACCTGGAGTTCGCCGCCGCGCTCGCCAAGCGCATCTTCGCCGGCACTTTCCTGCTCGGAAGCGTGCCCAAGCGGATGGTGCAGTTCATGCGCCGGAGCCCGCGCTTCCACGAGCTGATGCAGGATCTGTTCGCCGGCACGCAGTCCTATCTCGGGCTGAAGGAGCGCCTGCTCCGCAACCTCCACGGCACGCTGTTCGAAACCGTCACGAACTTCCTGCTGAGCCGGGTGGTGCCGGGGGAGACCTAACGCCGGGCTTCTTAGACGCGGAAACTATCGTGAACTTACAAAAGTCAGAAGCGCTGTTCCATAAAGCCCTGAGCCTGATTCCCGGGGGGGTGAACTCGCCGGTGCGGGCCTTTCGCAGCGTCGGCGGGACGCCGCCGTTGATTGTGCGCGGCGAAGGCTCGCGCATCTGGGACGTCGACGGCAACGACTACATCGACTACGTCTGCTCGTGGGGACCGCTGCTGCTGGGGCACCGGCACCCGGCGATACTGGCGGCCCTGGAGGAGGCGCTGGCCCGCGGCACAAGCTTCGGCGCGCCCACGGAGCAGGAGGTCGAGCTGGCCGAAATCATTCGGTCCATTGTGCCGTCGATGGAAATGGTGCGCCTGGTGAACTCCGGCACCGAGGCGGCCATGAGCGCTATCCGCGTCGCCCGCGGCTTCACCGGCCGCGACCTCATCGTGAAGTTCGAGGGATGCTACCACGGCCACGTCGATTCGCTGCTGGTGAAGGCCGGCTCCGGCGTGGCGACGCTCGGCATCCCGGACACCGCCGGCGTGCCCGCGGCGTTCGCCGACACGACCATCGCCGTTCCCTACAACTCGGCGGACGCCGTCGAGAGCGCCTTTCGGAATCACCCCGGGCGGATCGCGGCGGTCATTCTCGAGCCGGTGGCGGGCAACATGGGCTGCGTGCCGCCCGCGCCCGGCTTTCTGGAAGCGATGCGCTCGATCACCGAACGGCACGGTGCGCTGCTGATCTTCGACGAAGTCATGACCGGCTTCCGAGTCGCTTTCGGCGGCGCGCAGCAGCTTTACGGAGTCCGGCCCGATCTCACCACGCTGGGAAAGGTGATCGGCGGGGGATTGCCGATCGGCGCTTACGGCGGCCGGGCGGACATCATGGCGAAAGTGGCGCCCTCGGGGCCGATCTACCAGGCCGGTACGCTGTCGGGCAACCCGCTCGCCGTGGCCGCGGGGCTGGCGATGCTCCGCCACCTCGCGGCGCACCCGGAGGTTTACGCGCAACTCGAGGAGCGCACCGCGCGGCTGGCGGAGGCGCCGCCGGGATGCGCCGCCAACCGCGTCGGATCGATGTTCACCCTCTTCTTCACAGAAGACAAGGTCACCGACTACGCTTCGGCCAAACGCTCGGACACGGCGCGCTTCGCCCGGTACTTCCACTGGATGCTGGAGCGCGGGATCTACCTGGCGCCCTCACAGTTCGAGGCGGCGTTCGTGTCGGCGGCGCACACGGACGAAGACATCACGCGGACGGCGGAGGCTGCCCGCGAGTTCTTTGCCCGCGCATAGCCCGCAGCAGCTTACGTCCCGACCAGCCTACGATCAGCGCGAACCCGGCCAGGCTCAGCGCGGTCACCGCCAGCTTTCGCCCGGGGGAGAGCGTTCTCGCCGCCGGCCGTCCGGGAAACTCCAGGGCTACTCGCAGGTGGACGTCGGCCGGAGCGCGCGCGTCGAGGCGATTGTCGATCACCAGCACGTAGTCGCCTGGCTGCGAGACGTGAAGCCGGAATCCGCCATCGCGCTCGTAGCCCGTCGAGGCGAGGGAGCGGTGACTCAGACCGTCCTCGAGGCGGAGAAGGTCGTGCCTGGTCATCAGCGCGACGCGAACCGAGCCCGGCGGCGACACCGCGAACGAGCAGACCACGGTGACGGGCCGCTGCCGCAGCGGAAGGAAGACAGGCCGCCATCCCGAGGCCGGCACGCGGACGCTTTCCTCGACGACGCTGATGCGGCCCGGCGCGGCGGCCCACAGCAACACAAGGGCCGCCGATGCCGGCCGGCGGCGCGGCCTCACCGCGACTCCTCGTGCACCACTTCGCCGTTCACTACCGTCATCAGCACCTTCGCGCCCAGAATTTCCTTCGGAGGCGCGGTCATGATGTCCGTGGAGAGCATCACGAAATCGGCGAGCTTTCCGGGCGCGAGCGAGCCTTTCGTCTTCTCCTCGAACGCCGCGTAGGCGCCGGCGATCGTCCAGCTCTTGAGGGCTTCTTCGCGCGTCATGCGCTGGTCGGGAAACCATCCGCCTTCGGGCTTGCCGTCGCGGTCCTGGCGGGTGATCGAGGCGTAGAATCCCCAGAGCGGGTTCGGCTCCTCGACGGGGAAGTCCGAGCCGTTGGCGACCGGCACGCCGATGGAGAGGAAGCGCCGCCAGGCGTAGGCGCCCTTGACGCGGTCCGGCCCGATGCGCGCTTCGGCCCAGCGCATGTCGCTGGTGGCATGCGTCGCCTGCATAGATGCGATCACAGAATACTTCGAGAACAACTCGAAGTGTGGAGGCGCAACTGCTTGAGCATGCTCGATCCTGAACCTCCGGTCATTCTTCCCTCCGAGCACCGCGCCGTAAGCTTCGAGGACCGTTCGGTTGGCGCGGTCGCCGATAGCGTGCGTGTTCACCTGGAAGCCTCCGCGAACGGCGTCCCGCGCGACGCGCTCGATCTGTTCGCGGGAGAGCATGAGCAGGCCGGTGTTGCCGGGATCGTCGGAGTAGGGTTCGAAGAACGCCGCTCCGCGGGAGCCCATGGCGCCGTCGGACATGAGCTTGATGCTGCGCACGGTGAGGCGCTCCCCGGGCTCCGGCCCGCGCTCGAGGTACTGTTTCCAGAGCTCGCCGGCGCCTCCGATCATCGCGTAGACGCGGATCGGAAGCCTGTTCTCCGCAATGAGCGCGCGATAGGCGTTGAGTTCCTGCTCGCCGATGCCCGCGTCGTGGACGGTGGTGATTCCCAGGCGGGCGCACTCGCGGGCCGCCCGTTCCAGCCGCCGCTTCACTTGCTCGGCGGTCGGCGCGGGGATCTTGCTCGCCAGCAGATCCTGGGCGTTGTCGATCAGCACGCCGCTGGGGGCGCCGGATGCCAGCCGGATGATGCGCCCGCCCGGCGGGTCGGGGGTGATGGCGGTGACGCCGGCGAGTTCGAGGGCCTTCCGGTTGACCCAGGCGGCGTGCCCGTCCACCCGCGTCAGGTACACGGGATTGTCCGGCGCGGCGTGCGACAACGACTCGGCGGTTGGGAAGCGGCCGCCCCAGTTCGTCTGGTCCCAGTTGCGGCCCTGGATCCATTCGCCGGGCCTCAACGCGGCGGCTTTCTTCCGCACCATTTCCGCGATTTCAGCGATGGTGTTGACGTAGCGGAAATCGAGAGTTTCGAGGAGTTCGCCGAGCCCCTGCATGTGGGCGTGACAGTCGATGAAGCCGGGGATGATTGTGGCCTCGCGGGCGTCGATGCGGCGCGTCTTCGGTCCGATGAACGCCGAGACGTCGTCGCCGGCCGCCAGGATGCGGCCGTGCCTGACGGCCAGGCTCGAGGCCTTCGGATGCGCCGCTTCCACCGTGTAGATGCGCGCTCCGACCACCACCAGGTCCGCTTCCTGCGCCCACGCCGCCGCGGGGAAGAAAGCCAGGAGGAGAAACATGAACGACAGTATGGCACAGACTGCGCGTGCTCTTCGTGCATCAAGCTCACCGGCCGGCCGGTGCGAGCCGGTCCGTGCGCGGAAGATCGCGCCCCACCCCGGTTCTTCAGACGGCCGGCGGCGGGGGCGAAGCCCGACGAACCAGGTGGCGCAAATCGCCTCTGGTGTGTGCGTTTCTTCTCGCGCTGTAACATATTGATTCGATAGTCAAAGATCGAACGGGTGGCGCATCCAGGCCCGTTTTTGGACCGCGATGCGCTACCCCGAGACACGCTCGGGGCAAGAGGGATCACGAAGTGAAAAAACAAACCCGAGCCCCGAGCAGGGGAGATTCGTTTCAGAAGAGGGTCCGGTCCCCGCTAACTGATTGCCCGGGAGGGAGTTACTACGAAGTGCAGGCCGGCCCGGAGGCCGTAGGGGCGCCCTCCGCAGTCATTATACCAGACGCCGGCAAGCGTTTGGGAGCTAAGTCTTTTGCCTTCAATCAATTATGCCTTGTGACCGCCGGTGTTGGGCCGGTGGAGGGCTCTGGGCGCACCATGCGAGCGCCGAAGACGGCCAGGTGCTTCGACAGCCTCAGGAGATCCGGATGTGATCCGGCGGTTGCGGGGGCGCTCCGAATCTGGGTTCCGGCCTCGTCGGGGCGACCCTGGTCGAGAAGCACGAGGGTCGGCTTCTTCTGGGCTTCCGCGCGGGCCGGATCGAATCTGACCGCGCCCCGAAGGAGCTTCTCGGCGTTGGCGAACTGCTTCTGCCCGGCCAGGGACACGGCCGCATCGTTGAGCAGGACGGCGGCTTTGGCCGGCTCGAACCTGCGCCCGATGGCCGCGGTCAGCTCGGCTTGGGCGCGCTGGCAGTCTCCGACACGCGGGAGCGCCACCGCCAGCAACTGGTGGGTGGCCCAATGGCCTGGAGCGAGTCCCACCTGTTGCCTGCCACCGATTCCGGCGCGCCACCGAATTGGGACCATGTATCGCGGCGCATCACTGCACATCCATTGAGAAGCGGCTGAGGTCGAAGCGCGCTTTGTACTTGCGGAACTCGGCCTCGATGTCGCCTGTGTAGCGGGTGATGACGAGCAGCCGCTCGTGGAGGTTACGGGGGCTGACGCGGGGTTGGCCGCTGATGGTTGTGGAAAGGAAGAAAAGAAGAGCAAAGGAGAGAACGGCTCGGATCATGTGACGACTTCCGAGGTCACAGGATCGGACTACGAGATAACCATGCTCCTAACTCTGAAATTTCAGCCAGGGCTGGAACGGGGGAATTTGCGAAAGGCAATAGGGTGCCGGGCGGGCAGGAATCCGTCCGGGGGATGTGGCCGCCGGGCGGTTCGGGGGTGAGCACCGTGACGCCGCAGCGGGAAAGGAAGTTAGAATGAGGAACATGAACGAAAGCATGGTGGCCGAAGGCGAGTTCCCGCCGTTGGAATTGGCGCGCTGGAAGTGTTGGGCGGGTGGGGTCGCGGCCTCGGTGCTGGCGTTGCTGTTTCTCGTCGCCGGCGTCTGGAAGATCAGCGACCCGCTGGCCACCGCCGTTCGCATGACGCAGGCGAAGGTTCCCCATTCGCTGAGCCTCGCCGCCGCGCTTGGCTTCGGGATCGCCGAAGCGTTCGCCGGAGTGCTGCTGCTGGCGCCCCGGTTCCGGCGGTGGGGGGCGTGGCTGAGCGGGTTGCTGCTGGCCGCGTTTCTCGTCTACATCGGTTACTACTACGACGTTCTGCGCGGAGAGGAGTGCAACTGTTTCCCGTGGGTGAAGCGCGCGGTTGGCCCGGCGTTCTTCATCGGCGATGCAATCATGCTGGCCCTGGCGGGGGTTGCCGGGTGGTGCTCGCGGCCGTCGCGCGGCCTTCGCAACGGGATCCTCATTCTGAGCGCGGTCAGCGTATTCGCGTTCGCGTCGCTGGGCATCCATCTCGCACGCCAGTCCGGTGTTCGCGCTCCCGAATCCGTCACGGTGGACGGAAATCGCTTCTCGCTTCACGAAGGCCGCGTGTTCCTTTACTTCTTCGACCCGGAGTGCCCGCACTGCGACCATGGGGCGCGCCAACTGGCCAAGCTCGATTGGGGCGGGACGAAGATCGTGGGTGTCGTCACGCAGCTTCCGCAGTTCGGGCGGGAATTTCTCGATTCCACCGGCCTCGGCGGCGGGTTATGCGAAGAGGCGCAGACGGTGCGGAAGGTGTTCGCGTTCGTCGATGTCCCGTACGGCGTGGCGCTGGAGAACGGGTACATGAAGGCGTCGATCACCGACTTCGAGACCGGCTCGGCGGCGGAAACGCTGCGGCGGTTGGGGTTTGTGAAGTAGAGCCGGCCAGGACCGGCTGGACGAGTGTGTTTCGTGGCGAAGGTCGCGGGGCTGAGATCGGAGGCGCGCTCGGACGATAAGAAGTAAGAAATCAAAAAGCAAAAGGCAAGAATAGGAGTTTGTCTAGCGGCCTGACCAGCACGGAGGACGCTTTTCGAGGAAGGCGGAGATTCCCTCCTGCGCGTCGCCGGCCAGCGAGTTCATGGTCATGACTTCCTTGGCGTAGGCGTACGCCTTGTGCTGGTCGAGATCGATCTGGGCATAGTAGGCCTGCTTGCCGAGGCCGACGACAAGACTGCTCGATTCGGCGACCTTGGCGGCGAGGCGGCGGGTTTCGGTTCTCAGCTCACTTGCCGGCACGACCATGTTCACCAGGCCCCAGCCGGCGGCGGTGCGGGCGTCCACCAGTTCGCCGGTCAGCAGCATCTGGAGGGCGCGTTTGCGGCCGATGGCGCGGCTGAGGGCGACCATCGGCGTGGTGCAGAACAGCCCGATCCGGACGCCGGGGGTGGCGAAGGCGGCCTGCTCGCTGGCGACGGCCAGGTCGCAGGTGGCGACGAGCTGGCAGCCGGCTGCGGTGGCGATGCCCTGCACCTCGGCGATGACCGGCTGCGGGATCGACTGGATCTTCGCCATCAACCCGGTGCACACATCGAAGATGCGCCGGTACTCGTTGACGGTGCGGCCGACCATTTCCGAGAGGTCGTGGCCGGAGCAGAATACCTTGCCGGCGGCGGCCACGATCAGGGCGCGGATCGCGGTGTCCCGCCCGACGCCGTCCAGGCAGCCCAGCAATTCCTGCATCATCTCGAGCGACAGGGCGTTGCGCCGCTGCGGACGGTTGAGGGTGACGATCGCGATGCCGCCCTCCTCGACCTCGAAGCACAGGTTTTTCCAGTCCATGATTCCACTATAGATTCCGGGGAAACTTGACGGAATGGACGGGCGACTGTAGAGTATAAGGGCCAGACCAACTGGGATCCAACGGCATGACGGAAACAGTTCGTTCAATCCTGAACCGGAAGGGGTACGCCGTGTACGCGCTGCCCCCGGAAGCGTCGGTGTACGACGCGATCGCGATGATGGCCGAAAGAGGCGTCGGAGCGCTGCTGGTGCTGGAAGAAGGCCGGCTGGCGGGAGTGGTCTCCGAGCGCGACTACGCGAGGAAAGTCATCCTGAAGGGGAAGCATTCCAAAGAGACCCGGCTGGAGGAGATCATGACCAGCCCGGTGATCACGGTGGGGCCGGATCAAACCGTGGACGAATGCATGCGCATCGTGACCGACCGCCGCATCCGGCACCTGCCGGTGGTCGACGGCGGCAACGTGGTGGGCATGATCTCCATCGGCGACCTGGTGCGCTCGATCATCGCCGCGCAAGAGGCGACCATCAAGGAACTGCACAACTACATCGCCGGGGTATATCCGGGCTGAGCCGCGGACCTTCGGTCCGCGGAAGGCAAAAGGTCTTGACGTCCGCTGTTCCGGACGCGTCTTCACGTTCGGCGTTGGCCCGATGGGCGGCAAGCGCCGAGTCGAGCGTCTGCGCCACATACAATTCCTGTCCTGCTGTTCTATACTGCAATGCCTGAGGCTGCACCAGGATGTCCTGGAGAACTTGGCGGAAGATTGGCGTCTGGGTGCTGCCGGGCTTGCTGTTCTTCGCCTTGTACCGGCTGGGGCTGAAGTGCTGGTTTCAGCAGGACGATTTCGCCTGGCTCAGCCTTTCCCTGCAAGTCCACAACTGGCAAGACCTGCTGCGCGCGCTGTTCGAGCCGAAAGCGCAGGGCACGATCCGCCCCTTGAGCGAGCGGGCCTTCTTTCTGGGCTTCCACGCCCTGTTCGGGTTGAATGCCCTGCCCTTCCGCATCGCCGTCTTTGCGACGCAGCTTGCAAACCTGGCGCTGGTCAGCACAGTCGCGCGGCGGCTGACCGGCTCGGCGGCGGTGGGGTTTCTGGCCCCGGTGCTGTGGACGGCCAATAGCGCTCTGGCGGTGGCGATGTCCTGGACCTCCGCATACAACCAGATCCTGTGCGCGTTCTTCCTTCTGCTGAGCTTCTATTTTCTGCTGCGGCATGCCGAAACCGGCGGGCGAGGATGGTGGATCGCGCAGTGGGCGGCGTTCCTGGCGGGCTTTGGCGTGCTGGAGATCAACGTGGTGTATCCGGCGATCGCGGCGTCGTACGCGCTTTGCCGCGCCAAGCACGTTTTTCGGAAGTCGCTGTGGTTGTTCGTCCCGTCGGCAGTTTTCGCAGCGATTCATTGGCGGTTTGCTCCGAAGCCCTCGACAGGGCTCTATGTGATGCACTTCGACACGAGTGTTCTCTCGACGCTGTGGCGGTATTGGGAGTGGTCGCTGGGACCGAGCCGGCTGATCCAGGCCAGCGTGGAGCTGCCGGCGTGGTTGACCGACGGGGCGACGGCGGCGCTGACACTTTTGCTCCTTGGCTTTGCGGCGCGGCGTTTGGCGCGGAAGGAATCGCTCGCCTTGTTCCTGCTCGCGTGGTTCGTGATTCTGATCGGGCCGGTGCTGCCGCTGCGGGATCATATCTCGGACTATTACCTGACTCTGCCTACCATCGGGTTGGCGATCCTGGCGGCCTGGGGGCTGGCGCTGACGTGGAGATGGGGCGGCGTCTGGCGGGTGGCGGGTGGCCTCACGCTGGCCGTATACCTGGCGAGTTCCGTTCCGGCCGCGAGAGCCATCACGAAGTGGAATTTCGAGCGGAGCCGGGCGGTCCGGTTCCTGGTCCTGGGCCTGGAACGGGTCCGGCAACTCCATCCGGGGAAGATCGTGCTGCTGACTGGGGTGGGCGCGGATCTGTTCTGGGCCGGCGTGCACGACAAGCCGTACCGTCTCATCGGGCTGGACGAAGTCTATCTGGTTCCCGGCTCGGAGAAGAACATTGCGGACCAGCCCGGGTTTGGCGAGGTGTCCGAATTCGTTTTGCCTCAGGCGGTGGCCCTTCGGGCTTTGGAGGAAGGCCGGGTGGTGATCTACTCAGCGGCCGGACCGAGGCTCAGGAACGTAACGAAGGCCTACGGGGCGATCGCCCGTGCGCAGTGGTCGAAGGAGGAAGAACCGAGGCGCGTGGATGTCGGCGATCCGCTGTATGCCGGGCAGCTCGGGCCGGAGTGGCACCCGCTGGAAGGGCGCTACCGGTGGATGCCGCGGCGGGCGACGGTGCGGCTCGGCGGCCCGCGGTCGCCTGGAGAGAAGCTTCACATCAGCGGCTTTTGCCCGGCGAGCCACCTTGCGGGAGGACCAGTGGCACTGACCGTACATATCGACGGGAGGCGGCTGGCTCCCGTGAAGCTGGGCCGGCGCGACGAGCAATTCGAGTTCTTATTCGATTTGCCACCGGATCTTATTGGAAGGCCGAAGGTTGAGGTGTCGCTTGAGGTCGATCGCGTGCTTGCGTCAAGCGGTGACGGGCGAGAGCTTGGGCTGGTATTCGGAGTGATCTTGATCAGGTAGTTGCCTGGCGGAAACGGAAGACCTCGAAGACCGCCCGACCGTTTCGATCTCGAACCCCGTAGAGCAGTTGTTTACGAAAACCTTGCATCATTGTGATGCGCCGGAGGTTTTCATTGACGCCTGCGAACTGCTCGTGGCCATCGGCGTGGCCGACGAAGACCAACCCCGGGGTGGCGAGCATTTGGTGGATTTCGCGCAAGTTGCTGGCGTCCGGGACAGGCTTCAGGAACGGCGGCGCACCCCAGCGGAGGGGGAGCTTTCCGTTGTGCAAGAGGCGAAGGCTGTCGAGCATGCCCCAATCGACCAGGACCACCTGTTCCGCCGGCAGGCGGGAAAGCAGCGACGAAAGGGGGAAGATGGCGTCGCTCCAGCTTTGTTTGGCGCCGTTGCGGATGAGCTGGGTGCGGTACTGGTTGGTGACAAGGAGGCTGGAGGCGAAGCCCGCGAGGGTAACTGTCAGTGCCAAAGCCACGCCGAGCCGGCAATATCTTCCCGCCAGCCCGGCGAAGCTTGCGCCAATCAGGAAATGAGGCCATGGCCAGGCCAGCACGGAGTGGTGGACAGCGGAACCGGCGCCCTTGGAACACAGCATCTGAGCCCACATCAGGAGGAAGACAATTGCGCCGAAGAGGGCTGGCCGGCGGGAGGATGTGTTCCAAAGCAGGGGAATCAGGACGATACCGGGGGCAACGAGCCAGGGCAGGACGGTGCGGTGCGGTTGCCCGGCAAGTTCACTGACAGCGAAGGAGAGGCGCTCGAGGCGTGTCTCGGCCGGGAGCGGGTTCTCGACTGCGTTCTCCCAGACCATGTAGCCGAATAGTGCGGAGCCGTCGAGCGTGCCCCGCATCACGTGGGCTTTGACCTTGGCTTCGAAGAGCGAGTATCCCGCGTTTTCCCTGAAGGTGGCCAAAGGCCGCTGGAGGTTGTACCGCAGGAAGGGGAATGCGCCGATAGAGAATGAGAGGAAGGCGAGAGCGAGGTTCCGTCGGGTCGAGGCCCGCGCCAATTCCTTGCGAAACAGGACGAGCGTCGCCACCAGCAGGGCCACCAGAGTCCACACGAACACCGCCTTGTGCCAGAGGGCCAGCCCGAACAGAAGGAATCCGGACGAAAGCCACGGCCGCGTGTGTTTCTGTGCGAAGCGAAGCAAGCAGTAGCATCCACCAACGGTCAGGAGGAACTGGAGCGCTACTGGTCCCCAGTCAAAGAGGTTTGTCAGCAGGAAGATGGGATCGGCCGAGAGAACCGCTGTTCCGATGATCGCCGCGTACGCGCCCGCCGCGCGCCTAAGTAAAAGAAAAAAAAGGACAATTGTGGCAGAGCCGATCAGCAGCGCGGGCAGGCGGATCGAGTAAGGGTCAGGCCCCCAGAGCTTCAGGATCGGGGCGCAAAGCCAAGCCTTGAGAGTGCCGACATAGGTCAGATGCATGAGCGGAATCGGGCGGCCGAAGACGCGCAGAACGGAGGCGACGTGGTTCGGGTCGTACAAGGCGGCACTGAAAAAAGCTTCGTCGTTTTGCAGTCCGGGGTATGGAATAAGGGAGATTCCGTTGAGGATGAATAGAGCAACGCAGAAAGCGGCGATGACCAGCGCGAGCAGCCCGGCGCCGTGGCGGAAGTTCACGAGAGACGATGATACCACTCGGCCCTTGCGAGGTTAACTCTCACCTTTTCCTGAAACTTCCGGACGGGATCTGCGTCAATTTTCTACGGGCCTAAAGAAGAAAAGGTCGCGAAAAGGTCTTGACATGGCATAGGAGATGCAGTAGACTTTCCAGCCTCGGGGCCACGGAAGGCAGACCCGAGAGCGGAGGAGGAACAGGCGAGGATTTTAGTGGATCGTACTAAGATCTTTTGAAACCAAAACCTTCAGATTCACGTCTTATTTGATTCCAGGCATCTCCGACCAGGAGGTGACGATAAGGGAAGGGACAGCCCGAGAGGGCCAGAGCCGGGATCAAACGATGGAGAGGAGGCTAAGGCAATGACGAAGAGCGAAATGAACCGATTCAAGCAGCTTCTGGAGGCGAAGCAAGCCGAGCTGTCGCGTGTCCTCCGGAACCGTGAAGGGATCGCCATCGAGAAGAGTCCGGATGCCTTGGACGAGGTGCAGCACGCCGCCGAGCGCGAGCTGGCGATCCGGAACCTCGACCGTGAGTCCCACCTGTTGCGGAACGTCCGCGGGGCGTTGCGGAGGATTAGCGACGGCAGTTTCGGCATCTGCGTGCATTGCGAGGAAGAGATCAGTCCGAAGCGAATCCAGGCGGTGCCCTGGACCGCTTACTGCATCCGGTGCCAGGAGATGGCCGACCGGAGCCAGGAGGGCGATCAGGACAACATGGAGGATTTGCTGGTCAACGCGGCCTGAGACTCCAGCCGGGTTTGGAAGCGGGCGCGGGCTGCGGCTCGCGCCCGTGGTGTTTCTTGGCGGTGCTTCCCACTGGCTATTGTGATCGCGGCAGGGCCATCATCAACAGCCGGATGACATTCTCGCCCATGATCTTGCGGATGTCGTCTCCGGAGAAGCCCTCGGCCAGCAGGGCGTCGGTCAATCGGACGAGTCCGGCGGCGTCGAAGGGGGTGGTTGTCGCTCCGTCGAAATCGCTGCCCAAGGCGACGTGGTCCACGCCCACGAGACCGGCGGCGTAACGGATCGAGCGGGCGATGTCGCGCGGGGATTCGCCGCAGACGGCGGTGCGCCAGAAGCCGATGCCGATGACGCCGCCGGCGGCGGCGATTCGGCGCGCGTGGTCGTCGCGAAGATTGCGGTTGTTGTCGCAGGCGCCGCGAACGCCGGTGTGAGAAACAACGACAGGACGGGTGGCGAGGGCGAGCACGTCCTCGATGGTTCGTTCGGAGGCGTGGGCGAGGTCCACCAGCATGCCGCGGCGCTCCATGCGGCGAAGCATTTCGCTTCCAGCGGGGGTCAGGCCGCCCTTGGCGACGCCGGCGGCCGAGCCGCCCATTTCCGTGTCGAAAAAGTGGGAGGGCGAGATCATGCGGAAGCCGGCTTCGAACAGGACATCGACGTTCGCCGGATCGCCCTCGAGGGCGTGGGCGCCTTCCAGTCCGAGCCAGCCGGCGACGGGCGCCGGGGACCTCTGCCGCTGCTTCAGAAAACCATCGAGGTCGTCCGCGGTGCGAATCAGGCGAAGCATTCCCTTCGACCGCCGGGCGGCTTGCTCCAGGCGGCTCGACTGGTACAGCGCCCGTTGCTTGAGACTGGCCCAGGCGCGCGTGGGCCAAAAGGATGTCAGCGCCAGCAAGGAAATCAGGTCGCTGTCATCGGAGTTGCGCTCGATGCTGATCCGGCGCGGCACTTTGGTGACGACGGTGAAGGCCTGCAAGGCGACATTGCCTTCCTGGAGGCGCGGCAGGTCCACGTGGCCGAGGCGGGACCCGGCGAGCAGGTCCCGGTCCCACAGCAAAGTGTCGGCGTGGAGGTCGGCGATGCGAAGCCGGCCGTGCAACTGCCGGGCTCGCGCGGAAGGCGGTGCGGAGGAGGCGCGGGTGGTTGCGTTGAGGTACACGTCGGCGGCCGTTGGAAACGCGACGAAGGCGGCAACGGCAAGGATGAGCACCGCTGCCAGCAGCCAGGCGAGCCGGGACTTGATCCTCATGGGAATCTCACTTGTTTCCAGGAAAGACCGGCAGCCCGTCCGGGACGATGTCTTCGGGAGCGGACGGATCGCCCTCCGCCGGACCGTACCACACGCTGCCACCGAAGGTGGTGATGAAGACCATTTTGGGATCTTGGGGATCGGGGATCACGCGATGGCCCCATTTGAAATTGAAGCCGCGGATGCGGCGCCACGTCAGACCTCGGTCCGAGGAGCGCCAGGCGGAGGCGGAGAAGCCGGAAGCGTAGAGGATGTTCGGATCGCGGGGTTCGATGGTGACATCGTAGACGTGCTGATCCTCCGAGAGGACGCGGCGCCAGGACTTGCCGCGGTCGGATGAAAGCCAGATTCCGCCGAGGCCGTCGGCGTCCGGGACGGCGCGACGCCAGGCGGCGAGGTAGAGGCGGCGAGGATCTCGCGGATCAACGGCGATGCCGTTCGGTCCGTTGAGGCCGTTCGGCAGCGGAACAACCGTCCAGCTTTCGGCGCCGTCGTCGGAACGGTAGAGCGCGCCGTCGCCGCTGTTGCCGTACGAGCCATCCTCGGAGCGGCGGGCGACGACGAGGTAGAGCGATCCCGCGCGGTCTCCGGCGAGGCGCCATGCCAAAGGATCCGCTCCGGCGATCCCCCGGTTCTTGAGGGTCCAGGTGACGCCGCCGTCCGTTGATTTGAAGACGCCGCGGCCCATCCCCGTGACGTAGAGGGTGCGGGCGGCGGCCGGACTGGCCGGGTCGAGCAGGATGTGCGTGGCGGCGGTGGCCGGCAGGTTCGTTGCGGCCACCCGCCAGGTCTTTCCGCCATCCTCGCTGACCGAGACGCCTCCGTCATGCCGGAGGGTGCTTCGTCCGCGCCACATTTTCGGACGAGGCAGATCGTGGATGCCGCTCATGACTCCCCAGACGCGGCCCTTGACCTCGGGGTCGAACTCAAGCCAGTAGGTGGTGTTCCGCCAGGGGCGCGGAACGCCGCTGATGGAGCTCAGCCAGGTTGTGCCGCCGTCCTCGCTGCGGAAGAGGCCGATGTCGGTGTAAGAGATGAACAGGCGGCGCGGGTCGAACGGATCGAAGTGGACTCCGTAGCAGGTCGTGACGTCGAGTCCGGTGGTCGTAAAACCGCCGTCGAGGCGCTTGGAGTAGGCGGCCTCCCAGGTGCGGCCTCCATCGGTTGTCCGCATGATGCGGCCGGAGTCCGCACCGTAGCTGATATCGGGATTGCCGGGCGCGACGCCGAGAGCGGTCGGGCTGCCGGGCCAGCCTGGTCCGAACGTCGCCGACAGCCACGCATCGTGGATGTTCGAGCCGCTGCTGCGCGCTTCGCTCCAGACGATCTCCCAGTTGCGGCCGGCGTCGGTGGTCTTGGCCACTCCGAAGTACGTGCCTGTCAGCCGGCGAAGATTCGAGTACGACACGTACGCGACTTCCGGGGTCCGCTGCGAGCAGGCGACTGCCTGGTAGTCGGGGGAGGAGACAGGCGACATGGCGATGGTGCTGGTCTGCCATGACCTTCCACCGTCGGTGGAAATGGACAAGCCCGGAGATGAGTTTCCCTGCCGCGAGGCAACCGCGTAGACGAGGAGCCGTCCGTCCTTGGCCGAAAACCCCGCGCTCACCTCCTGAAAGCGGGACACGCCGTCGGGAGCGGGACCATGCGACCACCGGCCGGCTTCACGGACGGAAATGGAATTGGGTCCGACGGCGTAGATCGCGCGATCAGGCTTCGGCGAGCGAGGGGCGACGTAGAGTCTCCGGCTTCGAAACGGCAGTTTGTCCCATTCGCGCCAGGTAAGGCCCGCGTCCGTCGACCGGTGAAGCGCAGGCTGGCGGTCGCCTTCGATGGCGGCGAACAAAGTGCGCGAGTCGCCGGGATCGACGGCCAGCGCGGTGACGGTGAGCCGGCGGCCGTCCACGGTAGCGAATTTCTCAGCCGCATGATCGTCGCTCATCATTACCTGTTTGACGGAGGCAGGGGGCGGGAACACGAGGCGCCAGGAGCGCCCGGAATCAGCGCTCCGCCAGAGGCCGTGGTTGGCGGCATAGATCGTTTTCGGGTCGGCCGGGTCGAAAACAAGGAAGTCGATTCTGCCGCGGAGGTTGAAATTGCGCCAGGAATGCCCGCCGTCGCGGGAGATGTAGGCTCCGGTCATGTCGCAGGTCGCGAGGACGGTGTTGGGGTCGTGCGGGCTGACGGTGGGCATGTACAGGGTTCCGCCTCCGCCCGGGCCCAGGATCTTCCAGGCGTCGCGGCGCGGCGCGGCGGCGGGGGAATCGGGGGAACGTCCGGAAAGCCCGATCGAGATCGGGATGACGAGCAGGAGCGCCCTGATTGCGATCACCTGGGGATGATACTACGCGCGTTGCGACGCGGGCGCCGGGCGGGCTTGCGGTACAATAGTTGCAGATTGCAACTACACAGGAGGCGATCATGCCGAGCTTGACGATTCGCGACATCCCCGCGCCGGTGATCGAACAACTCCGCCGGGCGGCAAAGGAAGAGAAACGCTCGGTGAACGCGCAGGCGATTCAGTGGTTTGAGGAGGCCGCCGGAGAGCGGGCCCGGCGCGAGGGGATGTCGAAGATCGTGGACGAGATCATAGCCACCTCAAAGGAACTCTACCGCCGGCACGGCAGGGGCAGCGACAGCACCAAGCTCATCCGGCAGATGAGGGACGCGCGTGGAAGACATCGCCGGTGACGCGGTTTTCGACACAAATGTCGTCGTGAAGTTCTTCTTCGATGAGGAGGATCACGAAACGGCCAAGGCTCTGATGCAGCGGTTCAGTGGCGGGGGGCGCCGGATGGTGGTTCCGGACCTGCTGTTCGCGGAATTCGTCAACGTACTATGGCTCAAGGTGCGTCAAAGGGAACTGGCGGAGAAAGAGGCCGGCGGCCGAATCATGCAGTTGCTGGTTCTGTCCACGTTCATGGAAATCGTTCCTGTGAGGCAAGTGATAAGGCAGACTCTTCAGGCGTCGTGCCAGCTCGATCACGCGGCCTACGACACGGTCTTCCTTGCCATCGCCGCGGAGCGCAAAATTCCGCTGATTACCGCGGACGGGGAGCTGAAACGGAAGAGCCGCGATTATCGCGCGGAGGTGAAATTGCTCGACGAGATTGCATGCAACGGTTCCCACAACGGCAAGGGGGAGGCATGAAAGGGATTTTGTTCCGCCTGTTCGTCGTCCTGGTCTTCCCTGCCCTTCTGTGGTGTCAAAGCCTGGCGGAAATCGAGAAGCGGGTCAGCGAGTTCACGCTGGCCAACGGGCTGCACTTCATTGTGTTCGAGCGGCACGAGGCGCCGGTTGTGTCGTTCCACACGTACGTGAACGCCGGATCGGTCAACGATCCCGGCGGCGAGACGGGCCTGGCGCACATGTTCGAGCACATGGCGTTCAAGGGGACGGAAACGATCGGCAGCCGCAACTACGCCGAGGAGAAGAAAGCGTTGGAGGAAGTGGAGGCGGCCTACGACCGGCTGGAGGAGGAGCGCAACAAGGGACCGCGCGCCGACAAGGATAAGTTACGGGCGCTGAAAACGGCGATGAAGGTCGCCGCCGACAAGGCCAACAGCTACGTCGAACCGAACATCTACCCTGAGATCATCGAGGAGAACGGGGGCGTCGGGCTGAACGCCGGTACCGGCGTGGACTCGACGAACTACTTCTACAACCTGCCGGCCAACCGGATGGAGCTGTGGTTCCTGCTGGAATCGCAGCGGTTCCTCAAGCCGGTGCTGCGGGAGTTCTACAAGGAGCGCGACGTGGTGCGGGAAGAGCGGCGGATGCGGATTGAATCGAGCCCGCAAGGCCGGCTGATCGAGGCGCTGCTGGCGACGGCGTTCGCCGCGCATCCGTACCGGAATTCCCCGGCCGGATGGGCGAGCGACATCGACAACTTGCGGACCGGCGATGCGAAGCGGTTCTTCCATCATTACTACGCCGCTTCGAACCTGACCATCGGGATCGCCGGCGACGTGAATTCCGCCGAGGCGAGGCGGCTGGCGGAGAAGTATTTCGGCGCGATGCCGAAGCAGCCTCCGCCGCCGGGCGTGCGGACCGTCGAGCCGAAACAGGAAGGAGAAAAGCGGGTGGTGGTGGAGTCGCCGAGCCAGCCGCTGCTGCTGATCGGCTACAAGCGCCCGGACCAGTTGCACGCCGACGACCCGGCGCTCGACGTTGCGGCCGCGATTCTCTCGAGCGGCCGGACCGGGCTGCTCTACAAGGAACTGGTGCGCGACAAGAAGCTCGCGCTGGCGGCGGCTGCGCAGGCCGCGTTCCCCGGGGGCAAGTACCCGAGCCTGTTTCTGTTTTTCGCGGCGCCTTCCTTGGGGAAGACGGTTGAGGCCAACGAGCAGGCGGTCTACGGGATTCTGGACCGGCTCAAGAGCGAGAAGGTCGATGCGGCCACGCTGCGGCGCGTGAAGACCAAGCTGCGGGCGTCGGTGATCCGGCAGCTTGACAGCAACTCCGGCATGGCATCGCAGTTGACTTATTACCACGTTAATTACGGGACTTGGACGAAGCTATTTACCGGGCTTGATGAGATCAACAAGGTGACGGAGGACGACGTGCAGCGAGTCGCCCGCCAGTATTTTGTGGAATCCGGTCGTTCGGTGGTTTGGTCGGTGAAGCCGAAAACGGAGGGAGCGCGGTGAAACGCACGGCACTGGTGGTGTTGTTGGCGGCGGGGCTGCTCGGCGGGCAGGCGCCGACCTGGCAGAGAGCCGAGCCGCCGAAGACGGTCCAGCCGGCGCGGCAGGCGGCGAAACCAGCCGTCAGGCCGCGGCCGGTGAGAGGCGCGGCGGCGGAGCCCGGTTCCCCTTCCTACAAGGACTTGAAGTTCCCGCCTCTTCGCGAAGTGAAGATTCCGGACGTGGCGACGTTCACCCTGGCCAACGGGATGAAGCTGTACCTGGTGGAGAACCACGAACTCCCGCTGGTGAGCGGCTTCGCGCTGGTGCGGACGGGCAATCTCTTCGATCCGCCGGACAAGGTCGGGCTGGCGGAAACGACGGGGAT
This sequence comes from uncultured Solibacteraceae bacterium, assembly GCA_964483455.1. Classification (GTDB taxonomy): domain Bacteria; phylum Acidobacteriota; class Terriglobia; order Bryobacterales; family Bryobacteraceae; genus CAYZJD01. The sequence goes on along the minus strand of CAZACK010000053.1, from coordinate 12,265 downwards.
GGTGATGCGCACCGGCGGCACCGCCGCCAAGACGGGCGACGAACTCGACGAGCAACTGGAGAACATCGCGGCGTCGGTGGAGAGCAGCATCGGCGAGACCAGCGGCCGGGTGAGTTTTTCGGCGCTCGCGGAGAATACGGACGAGGTGCTCGGGGTGTTTCACGACCTGCTCACCGCGCCGGCGTTCCGCGAGGAGAAGATCGACCTCGCCAAGACGCAGCTCCGGAGCGCGATTTCGCGCCGCAACGACAACGCGCCGGCAATCGCGGCCCGCGAGTTCAGTGAAATTCTCTACGGCAGGGACAACCCGTACGGGTGGCGGCTGGAGTATGAGCACGTGGATCGCATCCGGCGCCAGGACCTGGTCGAGTTTCACCGGCGTTACTTCTTCCCGGCGAACGTGATGCTGGCGGTTCATGGCGATTTTCAGGCCCCCGAAATGAAGGCCCGGATCGAGAAGCTCTTCTCCGGCTGGACCGTCCAGCAGCCGGCGGTTCCGCCGTTTCCGGCGCTGCGCGAGAAGGCCTCGCCGGGCGTGTTCCTGGCAGTGAAGGATGACGTAACGCAGACATTCTTCCATCTGGGCCACTTAGGCGGCGTGCTGCGCGACAAGAACTATCCCGCGCTGGAGGTAATGGCCGACATACTCGGCGGAGGCTTCCGCAGCCGGCTGTTCCGGAAAGTGCGCACCCAGCTTGGTTACGCCTACAGCATCGGCGCTTCGTGGGGAGCCAACTACAACCACCGCGGGCTGTTCGAGATCTCGGGGAGCACCAAGTCCGTCTCGACCACGGAGACACTGGAAGTGATCCGCGAGGAAATCGAGAAGATGCGGACACAGGAGGTCTCTGACGAAGAGCTGGAGTCGGCCAGGCAGAAGGTGCTGAACAGCTTCGTCTTCAACTTTGACACGCCGGGAAAGACGCTGGGCCGGGTGATCGCCTACGAGTACCACGGTTATCCGAAGGACTTCATCTTTCAATACCAGCGGGCGGTGGCGGCGGTCACCAAGGCCGATATCCTGCGAGTGGCCAGGGAATACCTCCGGCCACAGGACTACGCGGTCGTCGCAGTGGGCAAGCCGAAGGATTTCGGCAAGGCGATGTCGGAGCTGGGCATGCCGGTTCAGCCGATCGATCTGACGATTCCGGAACCGAAGCGGGAGCTTGCGAAGGCCGACCCCGCGAGCCTGCAAAGGGGACGGCGGCTGCTTGCTCGTTTGCAGCAGGCGGTGGGCGGGGCGGAGGTTCTCGCCTCGGTGAAAGACTATAGCGCCAGGGTGGACGCGCGGTTCTACATGGGCGGGTCGCCGATGCCCGCGAAAATGCAGCAGCGATGGGTCTCACCTTCGAGCCTGCGCCAGGATCAGGAGCTTCCGATCGGGAAAGTGATCGTGTATTTCGACGGGAGCGCGGGCTGGTTGTCCGGACCGCAGGGCACCGGGCCGTTGCAGGAGCCGTACCTGGGACAGATGCGCAGCGGGGTGTTTCGCCTGCCGTTTACACTCTGGCTCAGCGACCGTGACGACAATCGCACGATCAGCGCCACGGGAGACGGACCGATTGAGATCTCCGACGCGCAAGGCAACCTCGTCCGCCTGCAACTGGACGAACAGACCGGCCTGCCGGTGAAGGAGATGTATCGCATGCAGGGGATGGGCGGCGCGCCGGCCGAAGTCGAGGAGTCTTACTCCGACTGGAGGGAGACGAAGGGAATTCTTCTACCGCACAAGATCGAGATCCGCCGGGGCGCCGAGAAGGCGGCGGAGATGACCGTCGAGGAGATTCTGATCAACAGCGGGATCACCGCGGAGGAGTTGAGCAAGAGGCCATGAACGGGATACGGACCGTGCTTGCGTGCCTGGCATTGGCGGGACCACTGGTGGCGGAGTCGAAGGAAGAGCGCGGCAAGCGGGTGGTGAACGAGGCCCTCGAGGCTCTCGGCGGACAGCAGTTCCTGGCAATGAAGGACCGCGTGGAAGCGGGCCGCGTGTACTCCTTCTATCGCGAGGAGCTGTCGGGCCTGGCCGTGGCAAAGATCTACACCCGGTATCTCAACCGGCCGGAGAAGCCGGAGCCCGGTTTTGTGGGGGTGAGAGAACGGCAGTCCTTCGGCAAGGACGATGAGGAAAGCGCCGTCCTGTTCACCGGCGACGCCGCCTATCAAATCACCTTCCGCGGCGCGAGGCCGGTGGCCGACGACGTCCTGGAGCGGTACCGCGAGAGCACGCTGCGCAACATCTTCTACATCCTCCGGCAGCGTCTCGATGAACCCGGATTCCTGTTCGAATCGGCGGGCTCGGAAATCTGGCAGAACCAGCCGGTGGAAGTCGTTGACATCACCGATCCGGAAAACCGCGTAGTGACCGTTTATTTTCACCAATCCCTGAAGGTCCCTGTCCGGCAATTGACGAACCGGCGGCTTTCCAAGACCAAGCAGCGGACCGAAGAGGTTACGGAGTACGGCAAGTACCGCGGCGTCGGAGGAATCCAGTGGCCTTACACCATTCGCCGGCTGAAGGACGGCGAGAAAGTGTTCGAGGGCTTCTTCGAGAGCGTGGTGATCAACAAGGGGCTCACCGACAATCTGTTCACGTTGCCGGCGAACATGAAGATCCTGAAGAAGCCGTGATGAGGAACGGCTGGTTCCGTTGTTTTCGGCTACCCTGAAACCATGCGCGCAATCCAAGTGTTTGCATTCGGCGGACCGGAGAAGCTGAGTTACTCGGCCGACGTTCCGGCTCCCACCGCCAGCCCCGGGCAGGCCGTCGTTCGGATTCAAGCCATCGGCGTCAACTTCATCGACATCTACTTCCGCACCGGCCTCTACAAGGCCGATTTGCCGTTTGTTCCCGGCATGGAGGCGGCGGGGGTGGTGGAATCGGTGGGCGCGGGGGTCGAGGATCTGAAGCCGGGGGACCGGGTGGCCTATGCCATGGCCCGCGGCTCGTATGCGGAATTCCAGGCGGTCACGGCCTGGCAACTTGTGAAGATCCCCGAGCCCGTCAGTTACGAGACGGCGGCGGCAGCGATGCTTCAGGGCATGACAGCCCATTACCTCACGCACTCGACCTGGCCGTTGAAGGCGGGCGAGACGGCCCTGGTGCACGCCGCCGCCGGCGGCGCCGGCCTCCTCATTGTTCAGATGGCGAAGATGTTGGGCGCCCGTGTCATCGGCACCACGTCCACCGCCGCCAAAGCCGAACTGGCGCGCGGAGCCGGCGCGGACGAGATGGTACTGTACACCGAGCAGGACTTCGAGGCGGAAGTGAAGCGTCTCACCGGCGGACGCGGCGTCGATGTCGTGTACGATTCGGTCGGGGCGGAGACGTTCGAGAAGAGCCTGAATTGCCTGCGCCCGCGCGGCATGATGGTGTCATTCGGGAACGCCAGCGGGGCCGTCGCGCCCATTCCGCCCCTGCTGCTCAGCCAGAAGGGCTCGCTGTTCCTGACGCGGCCCACCCTGGCGAATTACTCCTCCACCCGCGAGGAACTTCTCTGGCGCGCTTCCGACGTGCTGCACTGGACCGCCGCCGGCCGGCTGGACATCCGCATCCACAAGAGCTACCCGCTGGCCGAAGCGGCGCAGGCACATATCGACCTGGCATCGCGGTCAACCTCGGGCAAGCTGCTGTTAACGCCCTAGAGGCAATCCAGTGCACACCGCGAAACCATCCAAAGGAATTGTTCCGCCGCCGATGAGAATTCCTGTCCGCGTTGATCGGCGTTCCTCGGCGGCTGAAAACTTCGCGTCCTCCTTGCTACAATTCTGCATTGGCTTACGGAGAATGATTCCATGCGCGGAAATGAACAAGTCATCGGGTACCTGAACGAAGTCCTGAAGGCGGAGCTGACCGCCATCAACCAGTACTTCCTTCACGCCGAGATGTGCGAGAACTGGGGCTACAAGAAGCTGGCGGCCTACGGGAAGAAGGAAGCCATCGACGAGATGAAGCACGCCGAAATGTGCATGGAGCGCATCCTGTTCCTCGAGGGCGTGCCCGTGATGCACGAGCTGTTTCCGCTCCAGATCGGACAGAACGTCAAGGCGCAGATCGAGAACGACCTCGCCCTCGAGCTGGTGGCGGTGCCGCGCCTGAACCGCGCCATCGCCGCCGCGGTTGAAGCCGGCGACAACGGCTCACGGGACCTGTTCGAGAAGATCCTCGCCGACGAAGAGCATCACGTGGACTGGCTGGAGGCGCAGCTCGGGATCATCAAGGAAATCGGCCTCGACAACTACCTGGCGCAGCAGATCCACGGAGATGAGTAGGAGCTGGCGCGGGCTTCAGCCTGCGGCAGTTGGGCAGGCGAAATCGCCTGCCCCCCCACCTGCGAGACTAAGCTGCCGCCGGTTCGGCCGCGGCCAGCCAGCGCCGGACTTTGGGAAGCGCGGCTGTCGCCGCCCGCTCGCCCGCCTCCACCATCGCCCTGGTGCTGTCGAAGGCGTCCCACGTCAAGTCGCCCACCGCCGGAGTGAGGACAAGATCCGCGTGTCTTCTCCACTCCCATTCCGTTCGCGATTGGAGAATCTGGAAGCATTGATTGACGACGCGGAACAGGTGCTGCGGGTCGACCAGCGGAGTCTGCATCGGCACGGAAACGGAAACGATGCGCGTCGCGCCCATCTCCCGCAACGGCAGCGACGGGATTTCCATGGTGATCGCCCCGTCCACGAGGAAACGGTTCTCGTAGCGAATCGGCTGGAACAGGCCGGGGTAGGAACAACTGGCGCGAATCGGCAGTATGACGTCACCGCGATCACGGAACACAACCGGCTGGGCCGCAGTCAGGTCCGTGGCCACGACGGCCAGAGGGATTCGCATCTCCTCGAAGCAGGTCGCGTTCAGCAGCTTCTTGAGGAACTCGGCCATCCGCTCGCTCGAGGCCAGACCAAGCCGGCTCAGCGACCAGCGGGCCACGTCCTTGAACTTCATCCTTTCGGCAGTCTGTTCGATTTCGTCGGGCGATTTCCCGCTGGCGTACGCCGCGGCGACGATCGCCCCGGCGCTCACCCCGGCGATGCAGCGGATCGGGATGCGCTCCCGCTCGAACACCCGTAGGACGCCGACATGAGCGATGGCCCGCGCAAACCCGCCGCCCAGCGCCAAGCCGATGGCCGCCTGACCAAGCTCGGGCTTGCGGCCTATCCGGTCGAGGAAACCTCTCGCCGCCGCCACCCAGCCTTTGAGTTTCATGTTGCGGCTCCCCTGCCCTGTTGGATGGTCAGTCTTGCCTCCAAGTTTCTGATCCCGCTACTGCTTCTTTCGATTTCCTTTCCGGCGCCGGCCCAGCGGAGCCTGGCCGGATCGGTCGAGACTCTCCTTGCCTTGGAAAGGCTGAATGTTCTCGGCAGTGTTCTCCTGATTGCCGCCCATCCCGACGACGAAAACACGGCGCTGCTTGCCTACTTCGCCCGAGGCCGCAATGTCCGCGCCGGCTACCTGTCGCTAACCCGCGGCGAGGGCGGCCAGAACCTCATCGGCCCGGAGCAGGGCGACCTGCTGGGCGTCATCCGCACCCAGGAACTCCTCGCCGCCCGTAAGATCGACGGAGCGGAGCAGTTCTTTACCCGAGCGATCGACTTCGGCTTCTCGAAATCGGCTGAGGAGACTCTGGCCAAGTGGGGGCGTGATGACGTCCTGGCTGATGTTGTCTGGACGATCCGCCGATTCCGTCCGGATGTTGTCGTGCTCGTGTTCAGCGGCACCCCGAGGGACGGACATGGCCAGCACCAAAGCTCCGCGATCCTCGGGAAGGAAGCGTTTCTGGCCGCGGGAGACAAGGCGAGGTTTCGCGAGCAGCTCCGGTGGGTCGAGCCGTGGCAGCCGAAGCGGCTGATGTGGAACGTCTTCTACTGGATGAGCGACCAGGAGAAAGCCGCCCGCGAATCGAAGGGAAGCGTCGAGATCGAGATCGGCGAGTACGACCCAATCCTTGGTTATTCCTACGCCGAAATCGCCGCCATGAGTCGGAGCATGCACCGCAGCCAGGGCTTCGGCACGGCCGAACGCCGCGGCGCCATGCGCCACTATCTCGTCACGGTGGCCGGCGATCCACCCGAGCGGGATGTGTTCGACGGAATCGACACGACCTGGAACCGCGCCGGGCTGCCGGAGGCGGGAGGAATCCTTGTTGAAGCCGCCCGGACGTACGAGCCGGCCAAGCCGGAGAAGACAATCCGGCTGTTGCTGGGCGCCCGCCCGGCGATCGCCGCCTCGAAAGACCCCTGGGCGCGGAGGAAGCTGACGGAACTGGACGAGACGCTGGCACGGCTCGCGGGGCTGTGGCTCGACGCCTCCGCGGACCGGCACGCGGCGACGTCCGGTTCTTCGCTCAAGGTGGACATCGACGTGGTCAATCGTTCCCGCTGCCCGGTGATGCTGACCGCCGTTCGTCTCGAGGGAATGGCCGACGCGCCGTCCCTCGACCGCGTCGTCGATCTGCCCTACAACCAGCCGTTCAAACACACCTTCACGGTGGCTGTGCCCGCCGATCAGCCGCTTTCGCAGCCGTTCTGGCTCGAGAAGGAAAAGAAGGGCGCTCTGTACTCAATCGACCGGCAAGAGCTGATCGGGGTGGCGGAGCCCGCCCCGCCTCTCCGCGCGCGCTTCCGCCTGCGCTTCGAGCAGCAGGAGATCGAGCTGGTCCGCCCGGTCGCGCGCCGGTACGTCGAGCGAGCCGAAGGCGAGCTGGTCCGGCCGCTGGTCATCGTGCCGCCGGTGGCGGTTCGGTTCGCCGAGCCCGTAGTGATGTTTCCCCAGGCCGCCGCTCGGAAACTCGATGTCGTGGTCAAGAGCAACGTCGCTGCCGCCGCCGGAGACTTGAGCCTCGACCTGCCGCGGGATTGGCAGGCGGATCCAAAGACGCAGCCCTTTCTCCTCACGGCCGCCGGCGAGGAGGCGACGCTTCCCTTCCGGATCATGCCGCCCTCGGCCAGCGCTCGCGGCGACATCCGCGCGTTCGCAGTTGTCGGCGGGCAGCGGATTTCGACGGGCACCGAGGTGATTGGCTACCCGCACTTCCCGCCGCAGACGGTCTTCCCGCCGGCCCGCGCCGAACTCGTCCGCGCGGACATCCGCACACTGGCGCGCACGGTCGGCTACGTGATGGGCGCCGGCGACGAGGTGCCGCAGGCGCTACGCCAGCTCGGCTGCGACGTGACGCTGCTCTTCGCGGACGATCTGGCCCGCGGCGATCTCTCGCGCTTCGATGCCATCGTGACCGGGGTTCGCGCCTTCAACACCCGGCCGGAACTGAAGGCGAACCACGGGCGGCTCATGGAGTACGTCGAGAGCGGCGGCACATTGGTCGTGCAGTACAACGTGCTCTCCTGGAACGAGAACCCGGCGGCGCTCGAGCACCTCGGACCGTTCCCGTTGCGAGTCGGCCGCGCGCGGGTGTCGGTGGAAGAGGCGCCGGTAGCGATTCCGAATCCAGACCATCCGCTGCTCCAGTCTCCGAACCGCATCACCACCGCCGACTTCGACGGCTGGGTACAGGAGCGCGGCCTCTACTTCGCCGAGTCCTGGGACCCGCGCTACCAGTCGCTGTTCGAGTCGCACGATCCCGGGGAGTCACCGCAGCCCGGCGGGACTCTGTATGCCCGGCACGGCAAAGGCGCCTACGTGTTCACCGCCTATTCCTGGTTCCGCCAGTTGCCGGCGGGCGTGCCCGGCGCGTTCCGCATCTTCGCGAACCTGCTGAGCGCGGGCAAGAGTCTTCCATGAGCCTCGGACCGGAGGAACCGCCGCCCTTTCTCGGCACGTGGCGGCGCGTCTACCTGGCCGTGCTCGGATGGCTCGGGCTGTTGATCTGCCTGTTCTTCCTGTTTACGCGAGCGTTCAACTCATGAGACTGCTCGACTGGGCGGTTCTCGGCGGCTCGCTCCTGTTCATCGTCGCCTACGGGCTGTGGCGCGGGCGAGGCAGCGGCACCGTCAACCAGTACCTGCTGGCCGGCAAGACTATGCCGTGGTACGCCATGGCGCTCTCCATCATGGCGACGCAGGCGAGCGCCGTGACCTTCATTTCCACCACCGGCCAGTCTTACGTGGACGGCATGCGGTTCGTGCAGTTCTACTTCGGTCTTCCGGTGGCGATGGTGATCCTGTCGGCGACCGCGGTTCCGATCTTCCACAGGGCCGGCGTCTACACGGCGTACGAATATCTCGAGCGCCGGTTTGACGCGAAGACACGCGCGCTGGTCAGCATTGTGTTCTTGATGCAGCGCGGTCTGGCGGTCGGCATCTCGCTGTACGCGCCGGCGGTGGTGCTGACGGTGATCCTCGGCTGGCCCGACCGGCTGACGACACTGCTCATGGGCGCGCTGGTGGTGCTCTACACCACGCTCGGCGGCATCAAGGCGGTGACCTGGACCGATGTCCAGCAGATGTTGATCATGATGGCCGGGCTGTTCGCCGCGCTGGTCACCGCCGTCTGGCTGCTGCCCGGCGACGTCTCGTTTCTCGACGCCGTGACGCTGGCCGGAGCAGCCAATCGGCTGAACGCCATCACGCTGACGCTCGACTGGAACGACCGCTACAACCTGTGGAGCGGCCTGATCGGCGGCATGTTCCTGTCGCTGGCTTACTTCGGCACCGACCAGTCGCAGGTCCAGCGCTATCTCACGGGCAAATCGATCGCGCAGAGCCGGCTGAGCCTGCTGTTCAACGCCATGGCCAAGGTGCCGATGCAGTTCTTCATCCTGTTCACCGGCGCGATCGTGTTCGTGTTCTTCGTTTTCGAAAAACCGCCGCTGCTGTTCCAGCACGCGGATCTTCGAAAGATCCAGGCGCCGGAATTGCGCGCCGAGTTCGCGCCGATCCGGGAACGCTATGACGCTGCGTTCGAGGGACGGCGGCGCGCGGCCAAGCGGATCGTTGAAGCCCGGCGTGACGGCGACGAGACCGCATTTCGGCAAAGCGCCGAGCAATACCGCGCCTCGCAGCGCGCCCTTGATGACGCCCGCCGAGAGGGAGGACGCCTCGTCGAGAAGGCCAACGGCGAGTCCGGCTTCAACGACACCAACTACATCTTCCTGTCGTTTGTGACCCGCTACCTGCCCGCCGGCATCGTGGGACTGGTGATGGCGGCGATCTTCGCGGCGGCGATGTCCACCATCTCGGCGGAGATCAATTCGCTCGCCACCGTCAGCGTGATCGACATCTACCGCCGCCACATTCGGAAGGAGAAGGCCGACCGGCACTATTTGTGGGTCTCCCGAGGCGCCACCGCCTTCTGGGGAACCTACGCCGTCGTCACGTCGCAGTTCGGCAAAAATCTTGGCTCTCTGATCGAGGCGGTGAACATGCTGGGATCGCTGTTCTACGGTGGGATGCTCGGGGTGTTCGCGCTGGCGTTCTACTTCCCGCGCGTCGGCGCGAACGCGGCGTTTATTGGGGTATTGGCGGGCGAAGCCGCTATCTTCTACGCCCGGTTCTTTACGAAGATCTCGTTCCTCTGGTACAACGTGCTCGGCTGCCTGGTGGTGATCGGAACGGGCTTGGCACTTTCGCTAGCGTTTCAGGCCGCAGATGAACGCCGATGAACGCCGATGATGCCATGGCAAGTCCGCGTTCATCGGCGGCTGATGATTCACCGGAACAGCAGCGCCGCGAACTCCGCCAGGTTCCGCCGCCACACCATCCAGGTGTGGCCGCCCGGAGTCTCGAGTTCCGTGTGCCGGATCTCCTTCGACTTGAGCCAAGCCCGGAGCTTCCGGTTCACGTCGAGGAGCCAGTCCTCCGTGCCGCAGGAAATCCACAGCAGCCGGATCTTGGCGTTTGCCTTCGCGTCCAGGCCGGGGAAGGCGGCGTTGAAGTCCTCCTGAAGCCCGCCGCTGCTGAAGGCGCCGATCCAGGCGAAGCGATCCAGCGTGTTCAGGCCTGTATGCAGCGATTCCGCGCCTCCCATCGATAGCCCGGCGATGGCCCGCGAGTCGCGATCCGTCCGAACCCTATAGGACTTCTCCACCTGCGGAATCACTTCCGTCAGCAGCGCCTCGCGGAACCGGTCGTAGTTGCGTTGCCGGAGCTTCTCGTCGCGCAGCGGCGGACCGCCGGCGGCGGTGGACAGAATCTCCGGGGCGCCGTAGCCGAGCGGCATGACGATCAGCATGGGCTTCGCCTTGCCCTGCGCGATCACGTTGTCGAGAATCACGTGCGCGCGACCGACCGCGGTCCAGCCGCTCGCGTCATCGCTGTAACCGTGCAGCAGGTACAGCACCGGATAGCGCTGCTTCGCCTTCGGATCGTAGCCGGGCGGCGTGTAGACGTAATAATCCCGATCGTCGCCCACCACGCCCGACCGGTAGAAATGCCGGTGGACTTCCCCACGCGGCGCCGCTCCGGCTTCCCACGGCAGCGCCCCGCCGCCCGGCACATGCACCATGCTGGTGGTTCCCAGCAGGTTGGGCTTCATCACCGGATTCGACGGATCGATCAGGCTCACTCCATCGGCCACGAAGGAGTAACCGTAGAGATCGGGCTCCAGAGGATCCGTGGTCAGGGTCCAGAGGCCCGCCGCATCTTTCTGCATGGGCAGGCGCTCCCGCCGCCCTTCCAGGGCGACGGAAACCTCTTTCGCGTTCGGGGCGCGGAACCGGAAAGTGACTCGCCGGTCCGGTCCTACCTCAGGCGAACGGAGCGGCTGGGGAAATTGCGCCCAGGCGGCAATTGTAGCCGACATGATCAACAGCGGAAGGATGATGCGGTCCATGCGCGGGAGTGTATCAGATCCCGCTCCCGCCCGACTCAGCAGAACAGCGCCTGGGCCCGCATCAGCCGCTCGCGCACGGCGACGCCGTGCAGACAATCCACCACGGTCGCGGCCGGCAGGGCCGGGACGGCCGGGAGAGGCAGTGGCGGCTACTTCCCCGCGCCGCTCATCTTCTCGTAGATGCTCTTGGAATAGTAGTTGACCACCTGGGCTTCGTTGCGGGCCGTCTCGTAGTATGCGGCCTTCAGGAGCTGGTCTTTCCGGTTCATTAGCGTCTCGCGGATCGTCTGCTGCACGCGCGGGTCCTGGGGCTCCCGTTGTCCCGCCGGCTCTTTGGAAATGACCTTTAGGATCCGAAAGCCCTCCGCCGTCCGGATGATGCCGGAGGTCTGGCCGGGTTGCATCTCCATGACCAGCTTGCGCAACTCGACGTTGGCCTTCGCCAGCGCGGACTCCGGTATGAACCCGAGGTCGCCGCCGTTCGGGGCCGTGGAGGCATCCTCCGAGAAATTCTGCGCCAGCATGGCGAAGTCCTCACCGCGGGCCAGCCGCTCCCGCAGCATCTCGATCTTCTTCTTGGCCTGCTGCTCGTTCTGCGCGTCGTCATTCTTGAGGTTGCGCAGGCCGGGCTCGGGACCGGGCGTCACCAGCAACTGGGCGATATGCACCTGGGGCTCGGCCAGGTTGAAGCTGTCCTTGTTGGCGTTGTAGAAGTCGGTGACCTCTTTATCGGTGATGCTGATGTGAGACGTGATTTCCTTGTTGAACAGCTTGTCGATGCTGAGGTCCCGCCGGAGCTGTGCTTTCAGTTCCTCCACCGTCATCTTCCGCGCCGCAAGCTGCTTCTGAAACTCCTCCTGCGTGTACGGCGCCTTCAGCTCGTTGAACTTGGCCTCAACGTCGGCGTCGACCGCCATCAATCCGAGCTTCTCGGCCCGCTGGAGCATCACCTCGTTGTCGACGAGGCTGCGCAACACCTCCAGCCTCTGGATGGAGGTCAAGTCTTCGCTGGCCCGATCGGCCGGCGAAGGGAACTGGGCCGCGTACTGCCGGTCCAGGTCGGCGTAAGTAATCGGACGGCCGTTGACCGTGGCCGCTACGTTGGCCGGTGGTGACCGCTTGCATCCGGTTGGAAGAAGAAGCATCAACAGGATGAGGGCTGCTGAGACCGAACGTGGAGGCATAGAGCGAATTCCATGATAGCGTGTCAGAGGCCGCCGGCCAGCTTCTCCCAGTCTCCAGCCTCGCCAAACTTGAAGCCCTTGGCGGATGGCTCGATGTTGCGCAGCAGTCCGGTGAGCACGCTGCCAGCGCCCACCTCGACAAACCGGTCCACGCCCTGGGAGACCAGATACCGGATCGTGTCGGTCCACCGCACCGGGTTGGGCACCTGCTCGAAGAGGCCGTGGCGCGCTTCCTCCCCGGCGCGGATCTCGCGCGCCTGCCAGTTGTTGACCAGCGGATATCGGAGGTTCCCGAAGGCGGTCGCCGCTAGGTCGGCGCCGAGCCGTTCCTGCGCGGGCTTCATCAACGGGCAGTGGAACGGCG
>CAZACK010000052.1:7963-35050 GCA_964483455.1 uncultured Solibacteraceae bacterium | reverse complement strand
TCCCTGCCCGTGCGGGAGCGGGAAGAAGTTCAAGAAGTGCTGCGGCGCGTGAAGGGCGCGGGAGACTCGGAGTACAGGCCGGAATGTCAGACCTGGGACGGCGCAAGGAGCGTCCGGTCGATCTTCGCCGCCAGGATGAAGTCGCTCTCCGTCAGCCCGTCGATCTTGTGCGTGTAGATCCTCACATCCACTCTGCCCCAGGAGAGAGCCAGGTCCGGATGGTGACCTTCCTGTTCGGCGACCTCGCCCACGCGGTTGACGAACGCCAGCGCGGTCTTGAAATCGGGGAACAGGAAGGATTTCGCCAGATGGTGCTCGTCCATCACTTTCCAGTCCGCTAGTTGAGCGGCCAGTCCGCGAAGCGCTTCGCCCTTGAGGGGCGGAACGCCGCCGCGACACGGGACGCATTGTCGGCTCGCCAGATCGGTCATCCGGGATTCACTCATGCTATCACCATTCTCAACTTGCATCGGAGAGGTTCGCAAGGCCCGCAGCCGACGGCTCCAGCTCCGGGATGTTCACGGGATAGGCGTTCCTCGGACACATGTTCTTCTCCGTGCGGATGTCGTACCGGAAATGGCGCCGTCGCTACTTGAGCTTCAGCATCCTCTGCGCTCCCACCGCGGCCAGCGCAATCGCCGCCCCGGCCAGCGCGTCCACCGCGTAGTGGTACCGCCCGTAGACCGTGGCGCTGGCGATCAGGATCGCCAGCGCAAACAGGAAACGCCCGACCCACTTCTTCTCCGGCAGCAGCCGGATCATCGCCAGCGCCGATGCCGTCGAGCTGGAGACGTGAGCGCTCGGAAACACCCCCGTGTGAATCCCGTAGCCGCCCAGCAGCCACCAGTTGAATCGGCGGAAGACCGTGTCGTGACTGGGAAAGTCCTCGCCAGGGAACACCGTGCGCGGCGGTTCGGAAGGGAAAAACGGAAGCATCGCGTACACGCTGAGAACCGCCAGGCAAAGTGGAAACAGGAATTGGTCGATTCGCTCGCGGCGGCGGCAGGCGTAAAGCAGCGCCAGCGAAAAGTAAGGCACGGCATACACGAGCGAGTAACTGATCTCGAGCAGCGACGGCAGCGCCGGGCCGAAAAACTCGATCGCCGCCTTCAGCCCGAAGTCGTTGAGCAGCCACTTGTCCCACAGCACCCAGGAACGCACCAGCTCGTAGGTGTGCCGCTCGGGCGCGAACCAGCCGACTTCGCGGTAGGCGATTAGCAGCAGCGGCGCTGGCAAGCAGTCGCGGGCGATGCCCAGGAACAGCCGGCGGCGCAGCGAGTCAGCGTAGGCCAGCAGGAAGTATCCGGCGATAATGGTGAGGTTCAGCACGAACACGATCTGCCGGACCTGCGGCTTGACCTCCAGACAGTGCGCCGCCACTACCGTCCAGGCGAGCCAGAGGACGATGACCAGTTCCGAGCGGCGCAGCAGGCGCATTGGGTTCGAGTGAGGAGGAGAGGGTCAACATACCATGCGCGGAACCAGAAGGCATTTCCTCGAAGCCGCGGCCGCCGGACTGGCCGGCGGGCAGGCGGCGGCCGGCCAGCAGCCGGTGAAAGTGTCCCCGAATGACAAGATCCGCTTCGCCCTGATCGGCGCGGGCGGCATGGGCTTCGGCGACACGCGGTTCGCGCTGAACGCGGGCGGCACCGAACTGGTGGCCGTCTGCGACATCTACGACGGCAGGTTGACGCGCGCCCGCGAGGAGTTCGGCGATGGAATCTTCACCACCCGCGACTATCGCGAGATCCTGGCGCGTCCGGATGTCGATGCCGTCATCATTGCTACGCCCGACCACTGGCACGCGCAGATGGCCATCGACGCGCTGAACGCCGGCAAGGACGTCTACCTTGAGAAGCCGATGGTCCAGAAGGTCGAGCAAGGCAAGCCGCTTATCGAGGCGTGGAAGAAGAGCGGCCGCATCCTCCAGGTCGGCAGTCAATACGTCACCTCGGTGATCTACGCCAAGACCAAAGAACTGATCAAATCCGGCGCCATCGGACAACTGAACCTGGTCGAGGCGTGGCTTGACCGGAACACGGCTATCGGCGCCTGGCAGTATTCCATCCCGCCGGATGCATCTCCTTCGAACATCGACTGGGACCGGTTTCTGGGCTCGCTCCCGAAGCGGGACTTCGAGCCAACGCGTCTGTTCCGGTGGCGCAACTACCGCGACTACGGCACCGGCGTCGGCGGCGACCTGTTCGTCCACCTCCTCAGCGGGCTGCACGTGTCGACGGAGTCGCTCGGGCCGGCGCGCATCTACGCGACCGGCGGCCTGCGCTACTGGAAGGACGGGCGCGACGTGCCCGACGTCATGCTGGCGCTGATGGATTATCCGGAAACGCCGAAGCACCCCGCTTTCAACCTGGTGCTGCGCGTCAATTTCAAGTGCGGGCTGGCCGAGGAACAATTTGGCTTTCGCTTTGTCGGCAGCGGCGGCACGATCAAGGCGGGCGAGAAAGTCGAGTTCGCCAGGACCCCCAATGAAACCGAACCGGGGTTCACCATCGGCACGTTTCCGAAGGCGGTCCAGAACGAGTATCTGAAGGAGTACCTGAAGCAATACCCGCCAAAGCCCATCCGGCCCGAGAACATGACCTCGGAGACGACCGAGGTGTTCTCTCCGCCGCGCGGCTACAACCCGCAGGCGGAACACCACAAGGTGTTCTTCCACTCGGTGCGGCGCCGGATTCCGGTGGTGGAGGATCCGGTCTTCGGCCTGCGCGCCGCCGGACCCGCGCTGCTGGCGAACCTGAGCTACTTCGAGCGCCGCATCGTGGAGTGGGATCCGGAGGCGATGGTCGTGCGGTAGGACTGGCCTCCTGGCCAGCCCGGGAGGGCTGTCCTACTTCAGGTTCAATGTTTCGTTGAGCGAGCCCTGGCGGTAGCCTTCCAGGTCGAGCGTCACGTAGTGGAAGCCGAGCGGCTTGAAGATCTCAACGAAGCGCCGCGCCATTTCGGGGTTCAACGCCCTCTCGATTTCGTCCGGCGCGATCTCAATCCGGACCAGCTCTCCATGAAAGCGCACGCGGAACTGGCGGAAGCCGAGCGCGCGGACCTCTTCTTCGCCTTTCTCCACAGTCTTCACCGTCCGAATCGTGGCCGGCGTTCCGTAAGGCAGTCGCGAGCTGAGGCAGGCCGAAGCCGGGCGATCCCAAGTCGGAAGGCCGGCGAGGCGCGACAACTCGCGGATCTCGATCTTTCGCAGACCTGCTTCGACGAGGGGCGCCTTCACTTGATGGATCCCGGCCGCGTTCTGTCCCGGGCGGTAGTCACCGAGGTCGTCCACGTTGACGCCGTAGACGATGTGCTCGACGCCCCGCTCGCGGCCGACGTCCTCGAGGCGGTTGAACAACTCATCCTTGCAGTGGAAGCAGCGGTCGGGATTGTTGGCGACGTAGTCGGGATTGTCGAACTCGAAAGTCGGGATGTACTCGTGGCGCAGGCCGACCTGGCGGGCGAATGCCTCGGCGTCGCGCTTGTGGGACTCGGGGATGGAGGCCGAGTCGGCGGTGATGACGAGCGCGTTCTCGCCGAGCACTTCATTCGCGGCCCAGGCGAGGTACGCCGAATCCGTGCCGCCGGAGTAGGCGACGATCACGCGGCCCAGATCTTTGAGAATTGCGAAGAGCCGCTCCTCTTTCTCCCGAAGCAGACCCGGGTCCAGATCCGCGGGCGCAATAAGTCCCACGAGTGTAGCCATATGGATCAATTATAACCGCGGTCGCCCTTCATTTTTGCCTTTTGACTTTTGATTCTTGCCTTTTGCCTTGCGCGGAGCAACGCTCCGCGTCCGGGCCGGCCCCTACTGCAACGGCAGTTGCTTCTCTTCCCCGCCGTTCTTGCCGTTGGCCTCTTCGGTGACGACGCAAGCGGCGGCGACGAGGTCACCTTCCTCCATGCGGACCAGCCGCACGCCCTGCGTGGAGCGGCCGGCCTGCCGGATCTCGGCGGCTTCCGTGCGGATCAGCTTGCCGTCGCGCGTGATGATCAGCACGTCGGTGTCTTCCTTGACCTCCAGCACGCTGACCACCTTGCCCGTGCGCGCGGTCGTCTTCATGTTGATGACGCCCTTGCCGCCGCGGCTCTGAAGGCGATAGTTCTGGAGCGAGGTGCGCTTGCCGAATCCGTGCTCGGAAATCGCCAGCATGAGGCCGGATTCGCCGACCACCTCGGCGGAGACCAGGTAGTCGCCCTCCTCGAGGCTCATCCCGCGAACGCCGCGCGCCGGCCGGCCCATCGGACGAACATCCTCCTCGAAGAAGCGGATCGCCATGCCCTCCCGGGACGCCAGGAACATCCACTCCTTTCCGGTCGACTGCCGCGCCGCGATCAACGAGTCCCCCTCGTCAAGCGACAGCGCGATGATCCCGCGCGACATCGGGTTGTCGAACTCCGTCAGCTCGGACTTCTTGATTACGCCGTTCCGCGTGACCATAACGATGTACCGGTCCGGCACGAACTTGCGCACCGCCAGAAACGCGCAGATGCTCTCGTCCGGCTGGAGGTTGACGAGGTTCGAAATGTGCTTACCCTTGCCGGCGGTGCCGGCGTCGGGAATCTCGTAGACTTTCAGCCAGTACACGCGCCCCTTGTCGGTGAAGATGAGCAGGTAGGCGTGCGTGGAGGCGACGATCAGGTGCTCGACGACGTCCTCGGCGCGCGTCCCCATCCCGATGCGGCCCTTGCCGCCGCGCGACTGGCGCCGGTAGGTGTCCACCGCCGTACGCTTGAGGTAGCCGCCGCGAGTCACGGTGACGGCGACGTCCTCCTCCTGCACGAGGTCCTCCAGCGTGATCTCGCCGACGTCCTCCACAATCTGCGTGCGGCGCGGGTCGGCGAAGTCTTTCTGTACCTCGCGCAGCTCCTTGATGATCACGTCGCGGAGCACTTTGTCCGACTCGAGGATCTCGGTGTACTCCTTGATGCGCTGCTGGATCTCGGCCAGTTCCTCGATGATCTTCTGCCGCTCCATCGACGTCAGCCGCTGGAGCTGAAGCTCGATGATCGCCTGCGCCTGCCGCTCGGTGAATTCGAAGCGCGCCACGAGGCCGTCGCGGGCTTCCTTCGGTGTCCCGGAGGCGCGGATCAGCGCGATGACCGCGTCGAGGCTTTCAAGCGCCTTCTTGAATCCGAGCAGGATGTGCTCGCGCTCGCGCGCCTTGCGCAGCAGGTACTCGGTGCGGCGGCGGACGACCTCGACGCGGTGGTCGATAAACCGCTTGATGCAGTCGACGAGGCCCAGCTCGCGCGGCTGCCCGTTGACGATGGACAGCATGATGACGCCGAAGCCGGTCTGCATCTGCGTGTGCTTGTACAGGTTGTTCAGCACCACCTCGGCCTGCTCGCCGCGCTTCAACTCGAAGACGATGCGCATCCCGTCGCGGTCGCTCTCGTCGCGGATTTCCGAGATGCCTTCGATCTTCTTGTCGTTCACCAGCGCCGCCGCCTGCTCGATGAGGCGGGCCTTGTTGACCTGGTAGGGGATCTCGGTGACGACGATGCAGTCCCGGTCCTTACCGATGTGCTCGATCGCCGCCCGGGCGCGGAGCTTCAACTGGCCGCGGCCTTTCGTGTAAGCGTCCAGAATCCCCTGCCGGCCGAGGATGAATCCGCCCGTCGGGAAGTCCGGCCCGGGAACCATCTCCAGGATCGTCCCGAGCGGCGTGCTCGGATTCCGGATCAGCGCGATGGTGGCGTCCACGATTTCCGACAGGTTATGCGGCGGGATATTGGTCGCCATGCCGACAGCGATGCCGGAGGAGCCGTTGATGAGAAGGTTCGGCGCTCGCGTCGGCAGCACTTCCGGTTCGACTTCGCTCTCGTCGTAGTTCGGGCGGAAGTCGACCGTTTCTTTGTCGATGTCCTCGAGCAGTGTGGAGGCGATGCGCGACAGCCGCGCCTCGGTGTACCGCATCGCCGCCGGCGGGTCGCCGTCGACCGAGCCAAAGTTGCCCTGCCCGTCGATGAGCGGGTAGCGCATCGTGAACGGCTGGCCCATGCGGACCAGCGCGTCGTAGACGGCGGTGTCGCCGTGCGGGTGGTACTTGCCCAGAACTTCGCCGACGATCTTCGCGCACTTGCGCGTCGGCCGGTTGGCCGTCAGCCCCATCTCGTGCATCCCGTACAGGATGCGGCGGTGGACCGGCTTCAGCCCGTCGCGGATGTCGGGCAGCGCCCGGCCGACGATCACGCTCATCGCGTAGTCGAGATACGACCGGCGCATCTCGTCTTCGATGTTGATGGGGACGAGATTCTTGCCGCCGTCGACGCCGAGCGGGATCTGCGACGGCCCGCTGGGAGGCGGGGTCTGCGGCGAATCAGGATGTTCCTGGTCGGGCAAGATTTCTCCTTCGGGGAGGCGGCTGTTCTTCGCCTGATCTTCGCCGTTCGGAAGGATCGGACTTGAACAAATCTATCTTAGCATAACGGCATGGAAAGAAACGGGGTTGTGAGGGTTCGTAGTAGACTGGTCCTATGGCCTGGCGCGGACAACGCGAACTGCTCCCCGTCGGCGCGAAAGCGCCCGGTTTCCGGCTTCGGAATTTGAACGGCAAGACCGTGTCGCTTGACGATGTGCTCGCACGCGGACCGGCGGTGCTGGCGTTCTTCAAGATCTCGTGTCCGGTCTGTCAGTTCACACTGCCTTACCTCGACCGTCTGCACCGCAACGCCCTCCAGTCCGGGCTTCAGTTCTTCGGCGTCTCCCAGGACGATGCGGCGGACACGCGCGACTTCAATCGCGAGTTCGGCGTGACATTCCCGGTCCTGCTCGACGAGGCGGCGGCCGGCTACCCCGCCAGCAACGGCTTCGGCATCTCCCACGTCCCGACTACGTTCCTGGTGGAACCCGACGGAGTCATCTCGTGGGCGCTGGACGGCTTCTCCAAGCGCGAGATCGAACGCCTCGGCGAACGCGCCGGGACGCCGCCGTTTGAGCCTGGCGATTCCGTGCCCGAGTGGAAGGCCGGTTGAGGGTCGAAGAACTAGTCTCCCGGCGGGAGACGGGTGATGGCGAGGTTGGGAGCTTGGTAGCCTAGGTGGGAGGGGTGCCCATGCTGAACGAGGTCTTCCAGTCCGCGGCCGCCGTGGCCAAGGGGATGAGCGTCACCTTCAAGGAGATGCTGTCTCCGACGCTCACCGAGGACTATCCCGACGCGCCTCCGAAGTTCCAGGAGCGGTACCGTGGCGCGCACGTCCTGAAGCGCGACGACGACGGCATGGAGAAATGCGTGGCGTGCTTCCTCTGCGCCGCCGCCTGTCCCGCCCATTGCATCTACATCGAAGCGGCGGAGAACACGGACACCCACCGGATCAGCGGCGGCGAGCGTTACGCCAAGGTCTACAACATCGACTACAACCGCTGCATCTTCTGCGGCTACTGCGTGGAGGCCTGCCCTACCGACGCCATCACCCACGGCCATGGATTCGAGCTGGCCGGCCACAACACGGCGGCGCTGATTTACCGGAAGGAGCAGATGCTGGAACGGTTAGGCGGTTAGCCGGTTAGCCGGTTATTCGGTTGTTTGGTTGTTCGGTTATCCGGTTGGGCGGTTGTTCCACTTCCACGTCGAATCCCGGGATGTGCACGTCGTCGGTCGAATCGCACCAATCACCGATTCTGGGAACGACCTTGACGATCACAAGCACGCCCACGAGGACGGCCACTGCCGCCGCCGCACCGATGAGGGTGCGATTCGACTTCTGGAACGCTTGCGTCACATAGAACGCGGTCAGGCCGCCCGCTATGATCAGCCCATAGCCCAGCGCAATGGCCGCGACGCGATAGAGCCTCTGGAGCACCGGCATACAAGCCTCCGCCACCATCATCATCGCGCCGGCCCGATCTGTCAAGGCGCCTGCCCGGCGGCTGTCGCCACAAGGCAGCCGCCGAAGGCCATCCCTGCCGGAACGACCTGACTTGGCTAATTCAGCCGCTCCAGCACCACCGCCGTGCTGTCGAAATCGCCCCCCAGCTTGACGTGCAGTCCCCGGCTCATCAGGAACGAGCCGCTGACGGTCTTCCGCGTCTCGACCAGCTTGTCGTCGATCGTCTCGATGCGGTAGAGCGCATTCTCGTCCAGCCCGCGGAGGTACAGCGCCGGCGCCGGACGCAAGAACTGCTGCGAGTGGCGGAATGCGAAAACTACCGATTGCCCGCCATCCGCTGAGACATACTGGTTGGCCGTCGTGTCTCCCTCCCGCGGCGACAGCAACCGGTACAGCGCGCCGTGCTGCACCGAGCCGCGGATCCTCTTGTACAGCGCGACCATCTGCGACGCGAGCTTGAAGTCGTCCTCCTTCCAGTGATTCAGGTTGGCGCCGATGCCTACGGAGCCCATCATCGAAACCAGGAAGCGGTACTTGAGCGGGGTGACCCGGCCGTTCATGTTCGGCACGTCGGTCACCCAGTCCATCATCACCTTGGGCGCGTACGCGTACGTGAACCCGTCCTGGATGCGAAGCCGGTCGAACGCTTCGGTGTTGTCGGAGGTCCACACCTGCTCGACGCGGGTCAGGATGCCGAGGTCCACGCGTCCACCGCCGCCCGAGCACGACTCGATCTCCACCTTCGGATGCCGGGCGCGCAGCCGGTCGAAGATCTCGTAGACGTTGGTGACGTACTTCACCCAGATCTTCTTCTGCTCGGCGACCGGCGCGCTTGGCCAGCCCGGCTCGGTGAAGTGGCGGTTCATATCCCACTTCACAAATTCGATGTTGTTTTCGGCGAGCAGCTTGTCGAGGACTCCGAAGATGTGCTCCTTGACGTCGTCGCGGGCCATGTTGAGGATGAGCTGGTTCCGGCCCTCGGTGCGCGGGCGCCCGGGGAAGTGGATGGCCCAGTCCGGATGCGCCCGGTAGAGGCCACTGTCCGGGTTGACCATCTCCGGCTCCACCCACAGGCCGAACTTCATGCCGAGCTTGTTGACGTGATCGATGAGCGGCTTCAGCCCGTTCGGGAACTTCTTCTTGTTCACGTACCAGTCGCCGAGACCAGCGCGGTCATGGTGGCGCTCGCCGAACCAGCCGTCGTCCATGACGAACAGCTCGACGCCGATTCTCGCCGCTTTCTCGGCGAGAGCCTTCTGGCCCGCCTCATTGACGTCGAAGGTGGTCGCCTCCCAGGAGTTGTACAAGACCGGGCGGACCGTTGGCGCGGCGCGGTCGGGCAGGATCTCCTCGCGCTGGAAGCGGTGCATCCGGCGCGAGGCGTCGCCGAACCCCTCACTCGTGAATCCACCGTAGAAGACCGGCGTGCTCAAGCTCTCGCCGGGGCGGAGCAGGTAGGCGAAATCGAAGTCGTTGTAGCCGCCGGTGACGCGGACCTGGCGGTATGGCGTGCGCTCGACGACAATCTTCCAGTTTCCGCTCCAGGCGAGGGCGCCGAACCAGACGCGGCCGTGCTCCTCGTCCGCCTGGCCGCCTTCGTCGACGGCGAACCACGGATTCGCCTGGTGGCTGGTGTTGCCCCGGCGGCTTTCGAGCACTTTCTTGCCCGGCTGGATCTCTTCGCGGATGAGCTGCGTTTCTCCGCCCCAGTGTCCGGCGAGGAGGCTCAGCCGGTAGCTGTCGGCGGCGGGCACGTACCACACCGCGGACTGCGCGCTTTCCACCACCAGCGGCTTCTTGGTGTCGTTTCGGATCGCCGCCGAGCGGGCGATGATCCCGGTGCGGGGAAACACGCGGTAGATCAGGCTGACATTGACGTCGTAGCTGATGTCGCGCAGCTTGATTTCGAGCGCGTCGCCGCGGACTTCGTGGGCGGTATAGGCGAGCACGAGGTCGCGGACTCCGTCCTCGTGCGTGAGCTTCAGACAAGGCTCGTAGAAGCGCATGCCGCCCCAGCCCGGATACTCTTCCACGGTCATCCCCTCGCGCGACTCGAACGCGAAGTCGTTGGCCGACCGCGCGGCCGCAAAGTCCTCCGGGCGGCGGAGTTTTTTGCCCCAGTAGACGTGCTGGAGGCGGTTCAATTCGTTGACGCCGAAGACGTAAGAGGACTGGTCGGTTTCCAGCACCCAAAGCTTCAGGTCCGGCAGGTAACGTACCGGCTGCGCCTGCGCGGGCGCGAGCGAAAGACAGAAGATGGCAACGGCAATGAGGTAGCGCATGGCTGGTCCTTTCGGGAAGGCCTCAAGAGGAGATTCTGCCACGAATGGCGCGCCTGGCGGTCTTCCGGCGCCGCGACCAGCGCGATCATCAGCTGATCAACTCCCTGAACTTCTTGTTCGTGACTCTCGGGAGTCGGGCGGCAGGTCGAACCGGGGCGGCGCCTACTTGAATTCCAGTTTCCGCAGCACGCCCTGCGTGTCGAGCTTTGGGTTCGGCTTCATCTCGTAGTGCACAACCACCGGCTGCGGTTTCTGCGGGCCGCATTGGAACTCGTAGGAGATGTTTCGATTGCCCTTGGAGATGATGGCCACGTTGCCGGGTTCGGTGATGGCGAACGCCACTTTGTCGTCGCCGGTCTGGATCCACAATCGCGCCACCGCGCCGAGGCAATCCACCTGCACGAGCTGCCCCTCGGCGGGGAGCAGTTCAGGGCCGCGGATCACTTCATAGAAGGCAGCGGCGACTTCATTCGGGCGATACGGTTCATACTCCTTCCGCGAGCGGAACCCGATGATTCGCACCGGCGCGCTCCAGGTCTTCTTCGACCCCGTGACCCGGAGGAAGAAGCTGTGCACCTGCTCGAAGTGGAGAATAGCGTCCCGGCCCCGCTTCTCGCCCGCCGGCGTCAATAACTCGAAATTGGCGGAGGTGAGCCGAACCCACTTCGGCTCGGCGGCGCGAGCCGTTGTCGCCAACAGCAACAGAATCGATGCGGCGCCAGGAAGTCCGGAGGGCTTCATAACGCGTTCCTGTCCTTCCATCGGCTGCGCCGATTCTATCACCGCGGCAGGGATTGTCGGTCTGGCAGGCTGCTCAACCTGGCCCGGGGCATGCCTCGCCGCTACCGTCTTTCTTTTCTTCCTCCGGACGCACCAGTTCCCAGTAGCCGCGGCCGCACAGGTTCTGGCACGGCGGCAGCAGCTCGCCTTTGGTGAAGCGCTCGGGGCGCTTGCAGACGGTGCACCAGTAGATGCCGGTTGTCTCGGCTTGCGTTCCGGGCTTGTAGTTCATGAGCGCACCTCGCTGGTTGCGCGCCGCCCGGCCAACACCAGCTCCGTCAACTGCTCCGGGCGGTCGATCAGGATGTCGGGTGGATCCTCGGCGAATGTCTCCGGCTGGAAACCGTAAGTCACGCCGCAACACTTGACGCCGGCGTTGCGGGCGGTCTGCACGTCGATCCCGCTGTCGCCGACCATCAACGCCAACTCGCGGGTCACGCCCGCTTCCCCCAGGAGCCTGTCGACACCGATCGGGTGCGGCTTCTTCTGCTCGAAGCTGTTGCCGCCGTAAACGCGGAAGAAATGCCGGCCCACGCCCAGGCCATCGAGGATGTCACTCGAGATGCGGGCCGGCTTGTTGGTCAACACCGCCATCGGGACGCCGGCCTCGCGCAGACGGTCAAGACACTCGCGCATGCCCGGATAGAGGGTCGTGTAGTCCAGCATGTGCTCGCGGTAGTAGCCGAGGAAGTACTGCAAGGCGCGCTCGACCTGCTCATCACTGAACTCCGGCCCCAGCGCGCGCCGGATCAGCACCGGGGCGCCGTTGCCGACATAAGAGTACACACGCTCGTTGTCCAACGGGGGAAGCCCCAGGTGCGCGCGGGAGGCGTTCACCGACTGAGCCAGGTCCAGCTTGGAGTCGATCAGCGTGCCGTCGAGGTCGAAGATGAGCAGGTCCATCCCCTATACTTCATCGTACAGGATGAAGGCTTAAAAGCGCCGAATCAAGGAGTCTCCGCCTTCGGCTTTTCTTTGATCTCCTTGACCGTCTCAGCCCACACCTGCTGGACCTTTTCGTAGCTGCTGCGCACGCCTTCCTTCACCTCGTGCGGGGCGATGGCGGCCAGGATATTGGCCGCATCGATCACGTAGGGCGCGAAGTAGGAGTTCACCACGGAACGAGGCGGCGGCTTGGTCGAGAACGCCATGAGGGCGAACACGATGGCCACGGCGATGACCACCGCCCGCAGCGCGCCGAAGGCCGCCCCGAGCAGCCGGTCCAGCCACGACAGTCCCGCCCACCTGAACATCTTGCTCAGCAGCCAGCCGGTCAAGGCTCCCAACAGCATGACCGCGACGAATATGAGGACGAAGCCGATGAGGTTGGCGATGAATTTGTGGCTCACGTACGGCAGGAAGAACGAGCCCAGGGCCCCATGAAACCACAGTCCGCACAAGAAAGCCGCCACCGCGGCGAGGAAGCCGATAACAACTTTGGCGAATCCGTACTTGATCCCGCCGATTACCGAAAGAGCGGCGACAGCGATCAGCAGGATGTCCAGCCAGTTCATAGCGTCCTTCCCGTCAGCGCCCGGTACGCATCGCGATACTTCTCGCTGGTCTTCCAGGCCACCTCCGGGGGCAGCGGCGGCGCGGGCGGCTGCTTGTTCCAGCGGATCGATTCCAGATAGTCCCGTACGTACTGCTTGTCGTAGGACGGCTGCGGGCCTCCGGGCTTGTAAGTTGCCCGCGGCCAGAACCGGGAGGAATCGGGGGTCAGCACTTCGTCGCCGAGCAAGAGTGTGTCGCCGTCGAAGCCGAACTCGAATTTCGTATCGGCGATGATGATGCCGCGCGTTTCGGCGTAAGCGGCCGCTTTCGTATAGATGGCGAGCGTCAACGCGCGAAGCCGCTCGGCCAGCTCGTGGCCGATCAGCCCGGCCGCGGTGTCGAAGGAGATGTTCTCATCGTGCCCGCTCTGCGCCTTGGTGGCCGGCGTGAAGATCGGCTCGGGCAGACGGTCGCTCTCCTTCAGCCCGGGCGGCAGCGGAATGCCGCACACCTGCCCCGTCTCACAGTACTCCTTCCAGCCCGAGCCGGACAGATAGCCGCGAGCCACGCATTCCACCTCGATCATCTTCGCCCGGCGAACGAGCATCGAGCGTCCATCAAGTTGCGGGCGGAATGGGGCCAGCGAGGCCGGGTATTGGTCGAGATCGGCAGTGAGGAAATGAGTTGGCGCGACCTCTTTCAGGAAGTCGAACCAGAAGACAGACAATTGCGTCAGTACCCTGCCCTTGTCGGGAATCCCGGTAGGCAGAATGTAGTCGAACGCGGAGATGCGGTCGGTGGCCACGATCAGCAGGCGGTTGTCCAGCCGGTAGATGTCCCGCACCTTCCCCCGGGCGACGAAATCCAGCCCGGCGAATTGTGTTTCCAGAATGATGTTGTTTTGCACGGTATCCACGAAGGTTTCCTTCTACTCCAGACAAACTCGAACTGCCTTGGCTTCGAGCTCAGCACCGACGCCGTCCAGCGTATCGCGCGAAAGACGCCGCTGGACGTCTTCGAACAGCTCGTTCTCCTCCTTGCGAATGTGTGCTCGCAACAGAAGGATCAACTCATCCAATGTCTCCCGGTCGCGCTGAGCGCGCAGCCGGTCCACCAACCGCTCCATTCGCCGGTGTTCCCCGATCAGTTCCGTGACCAAGCTGGAGTCGCCCAACTCCCGGCCGATCGCCGGGAAAAGGATCTGTTCCTCCAGCGCGAAATGGTTGACCAGCTCGATTTCGTACCGATCCACCGCCCGCCGGCACTGCCTGGCAACGTTCTCCTGCGAGGCGTCTTCGCGCAGGGACCGCTCGGTGAGCACGCAAAGGGCGAGGCCGTTATGGTGCTGGTGGGAAAGCGGAACCAGCGAGGGGTCTCGAAGCATGAAGACCATACGTACCACACTTCAAGATCGGCGGGAAGACGCGTAATTGGGTATGGCGCCTGTGGTTCTATACTGATGGGTTTACGTGAAGCTCTCGATCCTCATCCCCGTGTACAACGAGCGCGCGGTGGTCGAACGGAGCCTTGCCCAGGTGCTGACCGCGCCTCTGCCGGAGGCGATGGAGCGGGAGCTGGTCGTGGTGGACGACTGCTCGCGCGATGGGACCCGGGCGATTCTGGAACGGCTTGCCGCCTCCGATCCCCGGATCCGTCTTCTGCGGCACGAGGCGAACCGCGGCAAGGGCGCCGCCGTCCGGACCGCAATTGCCGCGGCGACCGGCGACTTCTGCATCATCCAGGACGCCGACCTCGAGTACGACCCGAGCGAGTACCCGCAGCTTCTTCGACCGCTGCTGGACGGGCACGCCGATGCGGTCTTCGGCTCGCGCTACCTCGCCGGGCAGCAGCGCCGGGTGCTGCCGTTCCGCCACTCGATGATCAACCAGTTCCTGACCGTTCTCTCGAATGTCTTCTGCAATCTCAACCTGACGGACATGGAGACCTGCTACAAGGTATTCCGCACCGACATTCTCAAGAGCATCCCGATTCGCTCGAACCGCTTCGGCTTCGAGCCCGAAATCGTTATGAAGTCGGCCAAGCGGAACCTTCGGATCTACGAAGTCCCGATCAGCTACCACGGCCGCACGTATGAAGAGGGCAAGAAGATCGGCTGGAAAGACGGCTTGAAGGCCCTCGGCGTCATTCTTCACTACTGGCTGATCGACGACCTCTACGCGGAAGAATACGGGCGCGGCTTGCTGAACAACCTGACCGGCACTCCGAAGTACCTGAGCTGGATGGCGCATCTGCTCCGGCCGCACATGGGCGACACGGTGCTGGAGGAGGGCGCCGGGATCGGCAACCTCACGGCCCGGCTGATGGGCCGCCGCCTGCGGTATGTCTGCGGGGAAAGCGATCCGTTGTACCTGCATGCGCTGCGCAACCGCTTCCTGAGAACGCCGAACGTGACGGTTTGCCGCCTCGATCCCGGTCAGCCCGCGGACCTGGACGAGTTTGCCGGACAGTTTGACACGGCCCTGTGCCTCAATGTTCTGGAAAACGTCGAGGACCCGCGGGTGACGATACGTGCGCTGCGAAAGACTTTGAAGCCCGGCGGCAATCTGCTGATCCTGGTGCCGCAGAATCCGGCGCTCTATGCGAGCATCGACCGCATGCTGGGACATCGGCGCCGCTTCAGCCTGGCGGAGCTGCGCCGAATCCTGGAACAAGAGGGCTTCCGCATCGAGCGGGTGCGGCAACTGAACAAGATCGGCATGCCCGCCTGGTGGCTCTACGGCAAGGTGCTGGGCCGGAGCTACATCAGCAAGCTCACGCTCAAGCTGTTTGATAAGACGGTTTGGATCTGGCGGCGGGTGGACGCGTTGCTGCCGTGGAAGGGGCTGTCGCTGATCGTGGTCGCCCGGCATCAGGGCTGAGCGGGCCAGGGATTTGAGCAATCGCATGCGCGCTGTGGGCCTCGACTACACCCGGAAGACTCTCACCGATCGCGATGTCCCCGAGCCGCGGCCGCCGGGGAACGCGGAAGTGATGTTCCGCGTGCACGAGGTCGGGGTTTGCGGCACCGATCGCGAGCTGGCCAACTTCCGCGCCGGCTACCCACCCGCGGGCGAAGACTTCCTGGTGCTGGGGCACGAGGCTGTCGGACAGGTGATCGAGGCCGGCGCGGGCGTCGCTTCGCTTCGGCGGGGAGACTGG
Organism: uncultured Solibacteraceae bacterium; assembly: GCA_964483455.1. Classification (GTDB taxonomy): domain Bacteria; phylum Acidobacteriota; class Terriglobia; order Bryobacterales; family Bryobacteraceae; genus CAYZJD01. The sequence continues at coordinate 19,502 of CAZACK010000052.1, read as the reverse complement.
GTCGCGCCGAGGATTCGCCGGGCCTGCACGCCCCCTTGCGCTTCCTGCGCCCGCGGCCGCCGCGACCTGTGCCTGACCGGAGGATTCCGCGAGCGGGGCATCTTCGGCGTTCACGGATACTTCGCCGACTACGCCGTCGATGCGGCGGAGGACCTGGTGCCGATACCTCGGGAACTGGTGGAGTGCGCCGTGTTGCTCGAACCGCTGAGCGTGGTGGAGAAGGCGGTGGAAACGGCGCTCCGGCTGCATCCGGCGGCGCCGGCCGAGGCGCTCGTGCTCGGGGCCGGGCCGATCGGAATCCTGGCCGCGATGGCATTTGCGGCGCGCGGGCTTTCGGTCACCGTCCACTCGCTGGAGCCCGCCGGCCACCCGCGCGCCCACCTGCTGGAGAGCGCGGGGATTCGTTATCTTTCCCGGCTGGAGGGGGCCTACGACCTGGTGCTGGAGGCGGCCGGTTCGCCTCAGGCGGCGCTGGCCGGATTGCGTGCGCTCAATCCCACCGGAGTCTGTTCCGTTCTCGGAGCCCCCAACTCGGCCGGCGATCTCCCTCTGCGGGATCTGATCCTGAAGAACCAGGTGATTTTCGGCAGCGTGAACGCAAGTCCGCAGGCGTTCGAGTCAGCGCTTCGGGACCTTGCGTCGTTTGATCGCGCGATTCTGCGCCGCCTGATCCGTCGCGTGCAGTTCTCGGATTACCGCGAGTCGATTCTCAACCCGCCGGGGGACGCCCCGAAACTCGTCCACGTCATCGAGTAGACTGTCCAACCGAAACAACCGATTAACCAAACAACCGAATAACCGGATAACCGGCCAACCGAGTAAACTGGTTGACTTATGCCTCACCGCTTCCGCCACGCCATCTGCAACGAAGTCTTCGAAAAACGCGCGTTTGCCGGCGCCTGCAAGGCGATTCGCGAGGCCGGCTATGAGGGCATCGAGATCGCCCCGTTCACGCTGTCGGAAGATCCCGCCGGGATTCCCGCGGCCAAGAGGAAAGAGTACCGCGACGTCATCGAATCCGAAGGATTGAAATTCGTTGGATTGCACTGGCTCATGGTTGCGCCCAAGGGGCTGCACGTCACCACGCCGGATACGGCGCTGCGCGAGAGAAGCTGGCGGCATGTCCGCGACCTGATCAACTTGTGCGCTGACCTCGGGCCGGGCGGCGTGATGGTGTTCGGCTCGCCGGCGCAACGCTCGACCACCGGCGGCGCGACCCGGGCGCAGGCGACCGCGCATTTCATCGAGGGCCTGGCCTCTGTCGCGCCGCACGCGGTTGCCAGAGGCGTAACCGTCCTGGTGGAGGCTCTACCTAAGCCGTGCGACGTGGTGACGACCCTGGACGAGGCCGCCTCGGCGGTCCGCCGGATCGACAGCCCGGGCATTCGAACGATGTTCGACACTCACAACGCGATTGACGAGGCCGAACCGCACGCCGTCCTGGTGGAGAGGCACTTCGATCTCATCCGGCACGTTCACGTCAACGAGATGGACGGCCGCCACCCGGGGACCGGCTCCTACGACTTCAAGCCCGTGTTGCGCGTGCTGCGACGGCGGAACTACCAGGGCTGGGTGTCGCTCGAGGCGTTCGATTTCAGCGCCGGGGCGGACACTATCGCCCGGGAGTCCTTGCGGTTCCTGGAAGGTGAGATCGCGAAGCTGGATTAAACCGCAGAGCCGGAGAGTGCGCAGAGGATCTCTGCACTCTGCGGCTCTGCGGTTAGAATGCATGAGCAAGCTGGTCGTCACAGGCGGGGCCGGGTTCATAGGCTCGTCACTGGTCCGCGCGCTCCTGGCCGAGGGCGCCGGCCGCGTCGTCGTCATCGACAACTTCCTCACGGGAAAGGAGGAAAACCTCGACGAAGTCCGCTCGCGGATCGAGGTGCACCGCGCCGACATCCGTGACTATGACGAGATTGCGCCGCTGGTGCGCGGCGCCGGCATCGTGTTCCATCTGGCCGCGATTCCGTCCGTGCCGCGTTCCATCTCCGATCCGGTCCCGTCTCACGAGGTCAATGTTGACGGAACGTTCCAGGTGCTGCGCGCCTGCGTGGACGGCGGGGTCAAGCGGGTCGTGTACGCAGCGTCGTCCTCGGCGTACGGCGGCAGCGAGGTGCTGCCGAAGGTGGAGACGATGGCGCCGGCACCGCAATCGCCCTACGCCGCACAGAAGCTCGCAGGCGAGTACTACGCGAGCGTGTTCACTTCCTGCTTCGGGCTGGAAACGGTATCACTGCGCTACTTCAACGTCTACGGACCGCGGCAGGACCCGACGAGTCCTTACTCCGGTGTAATTTCCGTATTCATGACGGCGCTGCTGGAGCGCCGCTCTCCAGTAATCCTTGGCGATGGAGAGCAGTCGCGCGATTTCACGTTCGTGGAGGATGTGGCGGGCTTGACGGTCAGGGCTGGGAAAGCGCCTGGAATCTCGGGCAAGATTTACAATGCCGGCAACGGCGAGCGCTACACGCTCAACCAGGTCTGGGGGGCCTTGCAGAAGATCGAAGATGTCGAAATCCCGCCCCGGTACGGTCCTCCGCGGCCAGGTGACGTCCGCCATTCCCAAGCGGACACCACCGCGGCGCGCCGCGACCTCGGCCATGCGCCCCTCTTCTCATTGGAGGAAGGTCTGCGCCGCACGCTCGAATGGTATCGCGCCCACCGCCCAACCGCCCAACCGAATAACCGAATAACCGAATAACCCTCAGTAAACCTGGAAGCAGAACACCTGGTTGGACTCGTTGGGCGACAAGCAATATTCGCCGTTGTCCAGCGTTTCGTTCGCTTCGATCTTGTAGAGGCCCTCATCGAGCTTGGTGATCAGGAACCGATATGGTCGCGGCGGCTTCGGCTTCTTCTTGCCCGGCAGGGGGAACAGGATCTCCCGGCTGCCGCCCTTGACTTCGAGGCGGTACAGCGAAAGCCGTTGCGGCTGCCATTTCTCCGCCAGCAACAGGAGGATCGGCTCGGCCATCGGCGTTCGAGCCGGGGACGCCACGCCGGGAGTGACGTAGGCGGTTGCGTCCTTGCGCTTCTCCTCCTTGGCTTCTCCAGACTCTGTCTCCACGAGGTTGTCGGCATGCAAAAGGAAGGGGATGTCCGGCTTGGAAGGCCTGGGGCCTGAGTACTTCGTGTCTTGAGCCAATCCGGCGACAGCAGGTAATGCCGAGAAGACAATCAACAGGCTCGCGGAACGCACCATCGTCACCATTCTATCGGGCCGCAGCCGGCAGCCGGGCGTCCACGGATTCCAGGACGCGCTTCACCTCAGGCAAGTGGAAGGGCTTCGCCAGGATGAACCCATCTTTCTCGGCGACAGCTTGCTCGAATTCCGCGTCATAGCCTTCCGTGACCAGGACAAATGCACTTGTCTTGGCCTGAACTCTCCGCATGAACTGGAGCCAGTTCTGCCCTGGGAGATGAACCGAGCAGAAAGTGACGTGAAAGCGCATCCGGCCCAGCATGGCGGCTCCCTCTTCGGCGCTGGCGACCGGGACAACCCGATGGCCCATGCCGTCCAGCAACGTCACCAGCGCCCGGCGGTCCTCCACGTCCGGGTCCACCAGGAGGGCGGTGAGGGCCCTGCCGGCACCCTCGGAGGCAGGAGCCGTGTGTTCGATCGCGGCCGTCCTCGCCGCCGGCAACTCGATCTCGATGCGCCACCCGCCGCCTGTACCCTCGACAATCCTGAGGTCGCCTTCGTGACTTCGGAGTATGCTGCGGCACAGCGCGAGGCCATGGATTCCTTTGTCCCCAACCACCGTGGCGGTCCTGTCCCAGCGGAGGCAGCCGCCGGCGGCGGCGATCTCAAGCTGCACCCTGGCGCCGAGCCGGCTGGATCGAATGGTGAGGTTCTTCTCGGTGGTCTCGGCCAGCGCCATCTCGACGTGCCCGAGCAGGCTGGCAAGGACATGCTCGAGATGACTGGGCGAACACTCGATGGCCACCGATTCCGTTGGCAGACAATCCGTCACGTCGATGCCCGACTCCTGCCACCGTCTCTTCCTGAGATCGAGCAGCCGGCGGAGCAACGCTGACGCACTGACGGCCTGGGTGTCCTCCTCCCCCGACCTCGCGAGATTCAGCAGGCGCCGCACTGTATCGAGGGCGCTCCGCGCTTTGGCGCTGATCGCCCGGAGTTCCCGTTGTGCCGGGCTGGCCGTGTCGCCGAGCAGAACCGTTTCCGCCAGGTTCGCGATGGTTACCAGGGGCGATTGCAGTTCTCGCGCCACGTTGGAGACCAACTGTCCCGTTGCCGCCAGCTTCTCGCTGTGGAACAGCCGAAGCTGAGTGTCGCGCTGCTCGGCGAGCTTCAACCCAATGGCCACCTGGTTGGCCAGGTGCTGGGCGATGGCCTGTTCATCCTGACTGAATTGCCGGATGCGGGTGGCGTGATCGATTTCCAGGACGCCACGCAACTCGCCGCCGGCGAACATGGGGACAAACAGGGCGGAGCGGGGAGTGTTTCCGCTCGTCTCCAGGATAAACGGGCTGCGGCGCGTGTCGGGCATAAACAGCATGCTTCGGTTGCTGTAGCAGCTCTCAACAGCTCTCTTCCTGAATGGCTCGTCCACTTCCAGGCGCTCGGAGCCAGGCCCTGTGGACTCCTCCAACGCCACAGCCTGGAGCGTGCCCGAGGACCGGTCCAGCACATAGAGCCGCACATCAGTGACCCGCAGGAGCTCAGGGATGGTGGCTTGCAGGCGTTTCAGGTGCTCGGAAGGCAGGCTGGCCGACGTCATCTCCTCACTGAGGCTGTACAGGCGGTGGATGGCCCTTCGATGTGAGGACATTCTCCTTTCCCGCACGGTCCACAGCGCAACGGCGGTTACCAACGCCACGAGCGCCGACGCCGAATGAATGGCCGAAGTCGACCAGCGATCTAAGATCTGGCCGTCCGAGCCGCTGTCGTCCAGAATGGCCTGGCCGGACGGCGCCAGCCCCAGGCTTGTCACGGCGCCGGCTTGGACCGATAGCAGCGCCAGCCCGAGAAGGTCCAGTCCTATTCGCCGACAGCCTGCCGCGCCAGCCATGGTTCGAGTTCCGGGCTCAGGAAATCGTCGATATTGAGGTCAGCTGCCTCGATCGATTCGTGGGTTGTGCTGACTCCGATCACCCGCATTCCCGCCGCGCGAGCCGCCTCAACGCCGAGATGCGAGTCTTCGAAAACGACGCAGTTGCGAGGTGCGGTGTCCAGCAGTTGAGACATCCGCAGGTAGATTTCCGGGGCCGGTTTCGGCCGCGTGATTTGATCTCCATCCAGCCGCGCTCGGAAGAAATGCCCGAGGCCTGCTTCGCGCAGGACGAACTCCAGGTTCGCGCGCTCGGCGTTGGTCGCCACCCCCATGGGCGCGCCCCGGTGTCGTTCGAGGAACTGCACGATTCCGGGAACCAGCCGCTCCCGGATCTGCGGCTTCATCATCCGGCGATACAAAGCCTCCTTGGCGGCGCCGTGCCGGGCGGTCTCCGCATCGTCGAGGCTCTCGCCGAAGTAGTGCCTGACGATGAAGCTGTTGTGCCGTCCGAACATCCTCTGCGGCAGGCTCTCGTCCGGCTCGATCCCGTGGCCGCGAAGGTACACATGCCAGGATTGCGTGTGGACCGGGTTCGAGTCGACAATCACGCCGTCCATATCGAATATAAGGGCAAGGCCGTCCGGCAGCCGATTACCGTCCAATCGAGCGGATGATATCAAATACAGGGATGCGGATGCGGGCGGCCAGGCAAAGGGGCTTCCCGGTATAATCAGCTACGAATGGACCTATACTCGGAGATCGTCCGCCTGCGCGGATTAGGGCAGAAGTGCGCGCTCGCCACCATCGTGGATGTGCGCGGCTCCATCCCGAGCCATGAAACCGCGAAGCTGCTGGTGCGCGAGGACGGCTCCATGCTGGGCACGGTCGGCGGAGGCTGCGTCGAGGCCGAGGTCTTTAACGCGGCGCGCGAGGTGATCGCGACCGGCAAGCCGAAGCACCTGACCTTCCATCTCAACCAGGACGCGGCCTACGACAGCGGCCTGATTTGCGGAGGGCAACTGGACGTGTTTGTCGAGCCTGTTATTCCGCCGCCCCGCGCGTTTCTTTTCGGTGGCGGCCACATCTCGAAGAGCTTGTCCAAAATCGCCGCCATGGCGGGCTTCAGCACCGCCATCATCGACGACCGCGAGGCGTTCGCCAACCGCGACCGTTTCCCCGAAGCCGATGAGATCCACGCCGGCGAGTACGAGGAGATTTTCCCGAAACTCGCCGTCCGTGACACCAGCTACCTCGTGATCGTGACCCGGGGCCACAGGGACGACTTGCGCGTGCTCCGATGGGCGGTGACCACGCCCGCCTGCTACGTCGCCATGATCGGCAGCAAGCGCAAGGTGATTGGCGTCGTCAAGGAACTGGAGAAGGAAGGAATCCCGAGGAGCGCCTTCGAGCGCATCCACGCCCCCATGGGCCTCGAAATCGGCGCGGTTACGCCGGAGGAAATTGCCGTTTCCGTCGTGGCGGAGATGATCGCCGTACGCCGGCAGCCGGAGTCGGATTGGCGCGAGCTCTCCAAGTCGATCTTCATGGGTGCGCGGGCACAAGCCCTGCTCAAGTGAATCTTGCCGGACTCATCCTCGCCGCCGGCGCATCGCGCCGGATGGGCCCCCCCAAGGCGCTCCTTCACTTCGGCGGCGAGACTTTTCTGGACCGGCTTGTAGGAGCGCTTGGCTCGTCTTGCTCGCCGGTGATCGTGGTGTTGGGCTTCCACTCGGATGCGATCCGCAACGGAGTCCGACGCGCCGGCGAAGCAACTTTTGTCCTCAATCCCGATCCGGACAGAGGCCAGCTCAGCTCGCTGCAATGCGGACTGGCGGCCCTGCCGACGACGGCGGACGGGGTGATGTTCACACCGGTCGATTACCCGGCGGTGAAGCCGGCGACGGTATCCGCCCTTGCGGATGCGTTCCTCCACCGTGCGGGCGGCCAAGCGGTCATCGTCCCGCGGTTTGAAGGCAAGCGCGGGCATCCGGTCGCGATCGCCCGCGAAGTCGTTGAGGAGATCCTGGCGCTTCCGCTCGAGGCCCAGGCGCGGGACGTCATCCGCCGCCACGCGGAGCGAACGCTCCACGTCGATGTGGACGACCCGGGCATCCTCCAGGATGTGGACGACCCGGACGCCTACCGCCGGCTGGCCGAAGCGGCGGACCCGTCATGAAGCCGCCCAGGATCACGATCCGCCGCGTGGTGCTGGCCGCGGTCCTGCTGCTGCTCATCGCCGGGGTGAGCGCCCCCTATCTTCATGCGGACCGGTTTCACCGCCGCATCCGGGAGGCGCTCGAGGCGTCCTTCGGGCGGAAGGTGGAGATCGAAGACACGCGCTTCAACCTGTTTCGCGGGCCGGGGTTCTCGCTCCGCAGAGTCGTCATTCACGAGGATCCGGCCTTCGGAATCGAGCCTTTCGCCTACGTCGCCTCGATGGAAGCACGTCTTCGGTTGAGGAGCCTGCTGGCCGGGGAGTTCGAATTCTCCAGCCTCCGGCTGGTCGATCCGAGCGTGAACCTGGTGAAGAGCCGCGCGGGTCCATGGAACTTCCAGCGGCTGCTGGCGCAGGCCGCTCGGGCCGAGCTGCCGGAAATCCGTGTGCGCGGCGGCAGGCTCAACTTCAAGTTCGGGGAAGTGAAATCGGCCATCTACTTCATGGACACTGACCTCGACGTCGATCCTCCATCCAAGCCGGGCAAGACCTTCGAGTTGCAGTTTGCGGGCGAGCCTGCTCGCACCGACCGGATCAGCTCCGGCCTGGGACGCATCTCGGGACGGGGTCGTTGGCGGCCTTCCTCAGGTTCGGACGCAGCCCTCGAACTGACCCTCGATCTCGAACGGAGCCCGCTGGCCAACCTCAGCACTCTCGTGCGCGGGTACGACGTGGGGGTCCACGGCGCCATCTCCGGCGAGGCGAAGGTGAGCGGACCCCTGTCCGCTCTGGACGTGCGGGGGCGGATCGCGCTGGAGGATCTGCACCGATGGGACACCATGCCCCCGTACGCCAAGGGAGGAACGCTGCCCTTCCGTGGGCAGGTGGACTTGACCTCGCAGAAGGTCAGACTTGACACCCTCACCGGCGATTCGTCGATTCTGCCGCTGGCCATCCGCTTCCGCGCAGCCGGGTATCTTTCGAACCCACGATGGGCGCTCACGGCCGAACTCCGGCAGGCGCCGCTTGCGCCCCTGGTCGAGATCGGGCGGCACATGGGCCTGCCCGCGGCGGAGCTGCTCGAAATGGAAGGCAGCGTCGATGGGGTGGTGGGGTATGCTCCCGGCGCCGGCCTTCGGGGCGCTGTTTCTGTAGCCAAGGCCCACGTGCGAATGCCGCGGTCGGAGCCGGTCGAGTTCCGGCAGGCTCGCGTCGTGCTGGACGGCGCCCGGCTGCAGCTTTCCCAGGCGCTGTTCGAAACGGAGCGCGGCGAGGTTGCCCGGCTGGAGGCGGAGTATCTGCCGGAGACGCGCCGCTTCGAGTTGCGACTCGCGGCCGGACCGTTGCGGATGGAGGCTCTTCGCTCCGCCGCCGGACCACTGCTGGGCGTGATTGCGTCCCCTTTCCCGAATGAGTTTAGAGGTGGCCAATGGGAAGGCTTGCTTCGATACACTCGCGCCGGTGATGTCGCGGGCGAGTGGTCGGGCGAGGTTCGACTCAGCGGGACAACCGTCTCCTTGCCCGCATTCGCCGAGCCGTTCTCCGATCTATCCGCGACGGTGAGAATGCAAGGCGACAAGGTGAGCCTGCGGAACGTCCTCGCCAAGGCGGGGTCCACCCCGATCGAGGGTGAGTACCACTATCAGCCGGGCGCGCGTCGCCCCCACCAGTTCGTGTGCCGGTTGGCCGCCGTCGATGCCGCCGAACTGGAGAGGCTCCTGATGCCGGTCCTGCGCCGTCGGGGAGGGCTGCTGTCGCGCGCGTTGGGCTTGGGGCGGGCGCCATTGCCTGCCTGGCTCAGGGATCTGCATGCGCAAGGAAGACTGGAGATCGGCTCACTCTCCATTCACGGCCTTCAGCTCGAGGCCGTGCGAGGCCTCGTGTTCTGGGACGCGACCCGGCTGGAAGTCGCCGGCTGGGAGGGCCACCTCGCCGCGGCGGCTGCGTCCGGCCGGCTCCTGGCGGACCTGCGAGGTTCCGAGCCGTCCTACGAATTTGCCGGCGCCGTCAAGTCGGTCCCCTGGAGAGCGGGGACCTTGAACGGAGACGTCCTGCTGCGCGCGGCTGGAACCGGGCCTGCTCTGCTGTCCGGCCTGCGGCTGGAGGGAGACTTTGCCGCCCAGGGACTCGATGTTCTTGACGGGCTTCCCTTGAGCCACGCCTCGGGCTGCTACGACTTTGACGTCGACCGCGACCAGCCTCGCCTGCGACTGCGAAACATCCGCGCCGTCTCCGGCAATGAAGTCTTTACCGGAGAGGGGGAGACGTCGCCCGACGGCAGGCTGGTTGTCGACCTTCGCGCCGCCCGCAGCCACCTGCGCCTGGCGACTCGCGTGTTTCCGTCCCAGGAGCCTTCCTCCGCAGCTCCGCGGTGAGGGCGTAGGTTGCCTCGATGACCCACCGCCGGAGCGGTTCAAACGTGAAACCGCCTCAAAGCACCCGTTTCGCTTGCCTTGGATATGTCCGCCAGATGCGCGCCGGCAGCCCGTGATCGCCGCTTGCGCCGCCTATAAGCAGGACGCCCGGTAGCCGATCTTCTTTCGTAGGAAGTGGGTGCGCCTCTCCGGCGGCAGGTCCAGCAGCCGCCGGATCTGATCTTGCAGGTTGCGCTCGCTCTCGCGTTTCAGCGCGTCGAGCCTAGCCTTTCTCGCGCTTCTTCGCTTCCTCAAGAGTCCTCTCTAATATGGCGAGCACCGAGTTGTCTCTGGAACGCCCCGCCGCTCGCTTGCTTTGGATGATGTCTGCCAGATCGGCCACCAGCAGCGCGTCGCCGCCGAACTCGACGGGCCGGGCGCGGCTTCGAAGGCCCGCGAACGATTTGACCCCATGAATCGTGCCCATGAAATCAACCTGGAGCGAGTCCTCGTCCCGGACGATACGGAACAAATCCGACATCGGATAGTAAGGCCGTAGGATGACCGCCCCCAGACTGTCGGCTACAGCCTTCAGCTTTCGCAGGTTGCGCGGCGTCTTGCGGAACAGGAAGTCGAAGTCCAGAGTCGTAACCGGCGCGCCGTGAAGAGCCGCGGCGGCATTTCCGATTAACACCGCCTCCAGCCGATGCTCCGCAAGCAGCCGGGCGAGGGTGTGCAGGATCGGCCGGGCATCCATCACAGTCCAGTTCACATTGTACGATCGGGGAAACTCGAACTTTCCCGGACTAGACCCCAGTGGCGCCCACCGCCCGCGCCAGCTTGGCGGCGACGATGGCCTGGCCGACATGGCGCTGTGTGTGCTCGGCGATGTGGACCAGCAGGCCGATCACGCTGGTCGGCAGTTGTCTGCGGCCCACCGAGCGCGGCTCGGCGAGCGTGCTTATCTTGATGGTACGCACAAGCAATACCGTCCGGGTGATTTGCTCCCCAATCCGAACCTGCAATTCGTCTCGCGAAGCGCCAGGCTCCATTTCGGCCCGCAGCGCGGCCATTTGCCGTTCGTCCAGTTGACGGCCAGCCAGGTAGGTCGCCAGCCGGTCAATACTGCCGGCGATGTGCCGCAACTGGAAACCGAGCGGGGCGAGGTCGTGCGGGCGCGACCAGATCTGCTCGCCGGTCAGTCCCTCCGTGTGCTTGCCAAGGTCCTCCCACGCCTGCTCGAGCGAGCGCAACACGGGGGCGAGCAGCGGGTCCACGCCGGGAATCGGGCCGCGGAGCCAGGGTTCGGGAAGTGATGTGGGCATGGCTTGTTCGAAGAGGATAACAGTTTGGCCGGTACGCCCGAGGCTTGAAATCAACGGCGGCCGGGTGTACCTTCAGAGCTTTCCTGGGGCTGGAACGATGACCGGAAAAGAACGCATCCTGGCGGCGTTTCGCGGCGAGGCGCCGGATGTGGCGCCGTTCTGCCCGAATCTCAACCACTGGTTCTACTTCCACAAGGCCCGCGGGGATCTTCCGCCGGGACTGGAGCGGGCGGAACATCCGTTCGCGGCTTTGCGCGCGCTGGGCGCGGATATCCTGGCGCGCTGGGACACGCAATCGGCCACCCGCGCCGTGTACCCGGATGGTTGCTATTCCGCGGAATTCCGTGGTTCGTCCGGCTTCCAAAACCCGGTAAGTGACGGCGTTTAACGTCTACCCGCCGGGAACGTCCGAGAAGCGGCGGAAGTTTGTGACTCCGTTTGGCGATCTCACAAGCTGTTGGACGCTGTCGGAAGAGGCCGCCACCGACTTTGAATCGGAGCACTGGAGGAAGGACTGGACGGACTACCCGGCCATCCGCTACATGCTCGAATCGACGGACGACGACTTCGACACCGCGGCGTTTCGCCAATGGGTCCATCGCGCCGGCGACGACGGTCTCATGATGCTGCACGTCACCCAGTCCCCGCTGAAAACGTTCCACTGGCTCGCCGGGCCGGCGAACGCCAGCC
>CAZACK010000052.1:0-7863 GCA_964483455.1 uncultured Solibacteraceae bacterium | reverse complement strand
GCCGTATTTCTTCAAGGACTACTGCCGGGAGTTCTTCACCCGCGCCGCGGACATCGTGCACCGCCGCGGCAAGATCTTCGTGGTGCACGCCTGCGGCCGGAACCGCGTCCTTATGCCGCTGGTGGGAGAATCGGGCATCGATTGCCTGGAGGGGCTGACGCCGCCGCCCACCGGGGACGTCGCGCTGTCCGCTGCCCGTGCGCTCGCGGGACGAAGCGAATTCACGGTCAACGGTGGAATGGACGCGCCGAACCTGGAAGCCACCCACGACGCCGGAGCGCGGATCCACGACTACACGCGGCGCCTATTCGAGTCGATGGGCGACAAGCGCCATTTCATTTTCGGCTCCAGCTGCTCGACCCCACCGCGGACTCCCTGGGAGAACCTCCTGCGCTTCCGCGACGCCGCCCGCCGGTGACAGGCCACGCAATCCCCGTTTTCCCGCGCTAACCTTCCGCCGCCGCGCCCGTCTATCCCCATGGCGGCCTGCGACTCCTAATTTTTTAGTTGACAAGACAGCGCCGGCGGGCGTACAGTGGAATCAGAACTCTTAATTTTTTAGTTGAGCGAAATGGCGCGAAAGAAATCCCCCACGCTGACCGACGCCGAGCTGAGGCTGATGGAAGTCCTCTGGGACAAGGGGACGGCCACGGTGGGCGAGGTGATCGAGGCCCTCCCGAAGCGCCCGGCGCTGGCGTACAACACCGTGCTCACGACGCTGCGGATCCTCGAACAGAAGGGCTATGTGAGACACGGCCGCCGCGGCCGGGCCTTTGTTTACCGGGCCGCGGTCGGCCGCGACCAGGCCCGCCGGAGCGCCATCCGCTACGTCCTGAGCCGCTTTTTCGAGAACTCGCCCGAGTTGCTCCTCGTCAACGTTCTTGAGAACGAGAAGCTCGATCCGGAGGACCTGGCACGGCTTCGGAAGATGATCGAGGAAAGCGAGTAGTCCCATGAACGAGTGGGCGCGAGCGGCGAGCGAGCTGTTGCTGAACTGCCTTTGGCAGGGGACGGCCCTGGCCGGGCTCACCGCATGCGTGCTGCGGCTTGTGCCCGGGGTGAGCGCCGCGGCCCGCTACGCCGTTTGGTACGCGGCCCTTGTCGGATTGGTGCTGCTGCCGGCGGTCAGCATCGGCCTGCCGTCCTTGGCCCTGGACAGCGCCCCGACCCACAGGATTCAGTTGCGAGGCTCCGACGAGCTGCCACCCGTCGAGGCGCCGGCGCTCATCAACCGGTCTTCCCTCCAACCGCCCGTCTCCACACGGATCTCGCTCTCTAGCGGCCCGTGGACGCTGTGGGTCCTCGCCGCGTGGGCGGTCGTCGCATTGTGGATGCTGTTCCGGCTTGTTCGTAGCTACCGGGCCATCGGCCGGCTCAAGAGAGACTCGACGCCCCTCGCCGGCCCGGACGCCGATCGCTGGACCCGCTGGTTCCGGGCGTGCTTCACCGCCAGGCGCTTTGAGTTGCGCAGCTCGGACCGGGTCACACTGCCTCTGCTGGCGGGCCTCGTCCGCCCGGCGATCCTGTTCCCGGCGGCGCTCGTCGATCGCCTGAGCGCCGACGAAAAGTACCGGATCTGCTTACACGAACTGGCTCATCTCCGCCGCCACGACGACTGGACCAAGCTCGGCCAAAAGCTCATCGAAGCCGCATTGTTCTTCCATCCCGCCGTGCGATGGATGGGGCGGCGGCTGGAACTGGAACGCGAAATCGCATGCGACGACTGGGTCGTCCATGTCTCGGGTTCGGCGCGTCCCTACGCCGCCTGCCTGACTCGCCTGGCGGAGTTGACCTCTGTCTCGCCATGCCCCGCCCTGAGCACTGTGGGCAACCATAGACAGATTTTCAGGAGGATTGAGATGCTGCTTGACAAGAATCGCAGGCCCAGGAATCGTTTCTCGCGGCTGGCGTTCGCCGCCACGCTGGCGCTGTTCCTCGTTGCGGTTGTGGCCGTGGCGCGCATGACGCCGCTCGTCGCCGTGCAGGCTTCGCCCGCCCAGCAAGCCAAACCCGCGCCGCAGGCCCAACCCGCGCCGCAGGCCCAACCCGCGCCGCAGGCCAAGACCGCCCCTGCTCCAAAGGTCAGGCCGTCGCCCATGCCCAAGGCCGCGAGCGCGGAAGAGCGGCGAGCGCACGAGGAGGCCGCGCGGGAACTGCCGCGCCGCGCCGAGCAAATCGCGGAAGCCATGCGCCCGCATCAGGAGGAAATCGAGAAGCTCACCGCCGAGATCGAGCGGCACGTGGAGCAGGAAATCCACGTCAACACGGAGCAGATCGAGAAGCTGACGCAACAGATCCAGGCCGAGGTTGAACGCTCGATTCAGCCGCACACCCAGGAGATCGAAAAACTGGCCGCCCAGATCGCGCAGGAGCATGAGAAGAAGGCCGCGGGCGGCAAGCCCGACGAGGCGGCCATCCGCAAACTCGAGGCCGACATCCGCCGGCACGAAACGGAAGGCATCCGCCAGGCCGAGGAGCGGATCCGAAAACTCGAAAACGAAATTCGCGCGTACGAGTCGAAGATCCGTCCCTCGGAGGAAACGATCCGCAAACTGGAAGAGAAGATCCGGACGGTGGAACAGAGGATCCACGAAAAGGAGCGGGAAATGGAGGAGTTGGAGCGGCAGATGGAGGAACGGCTGGAACGGGAAGCTCCTCCGGCGCAGCCCGCCCCACCCGCGCCACCGGCCCCTCCAGCTCCCCCGGCGCACGGCGTCAAGGGTGGCGTTCCGGGAGGCGCCAAGGGTGGTGTTCCAAGTGGAGTGCCCAGCGGTAGGCCGGAAGTGATCTGACCGCTCACGCCAGCCGCGCGAACCTCCGGCTTGACTCGGGGAAATCCACCCCCAGGGCAAAGCCGCAGACCGCTCCGAAGCCCGCCGCGAATGCCACCGGTTGCCAGGCCGGATCGAATGTGCCGGGCGCGTACGGTCCCGGCAGGGCGGTCAGCATGGCGCCCAAAACCACCGAGGCCACGGCCAGCCACTGATACAGCCGCAGCCCGGCGTAAACAAGCGTCTGCGGCTCTCCTCGATAGGCCTCCTCGACGAACCGGCCGATCCCCGTCAGGATCAGGTACATGCCCGCGACAAGGGGCAAGTTCGCGTGCAGACTCCACAGTCTGCCGACCATCAGCCCGGTGAAGACGCACCAGAGCATCGAGTAAACCGGCGTGGGATGGACCGGCGCTCCGGCCAGGTCCGCCTGCCGGCACACGCGTGACCGGGGATGCGTGTATCGAATGCCGACGTGAGCCGGCGCGGGGCTACCGTGACAACACCCCTGCACCAGGCACCGCAACCTCCCGATCGCCTGGATCCACGGAGCGGCCACCGCGAACGCGCCCACAATCAACCAGGGGCCCAGGCCGAACACGACACAGGCGAGCGAGCCCAGCACGACACCGGCCACCGCGCCGAAGTAGCCGAACGGCCGCAGCAGTTGGGGTGAGCCTTCCACCCACTGCGCCCAGAACCCAGCGCACACCAGCCCGCTGGCCGACGCCAGCAGGATCTCCCCTTCCCGGCCCGGCCCGAGCAGAAACCCGGCCAGCGCCACTCCCCCAAAGGCTGCCAGCGCGGCATAGGCGCCGTGGTTGATGACACGGACACGGCCGAAGCGCCACTCGCGCCACGAGTTCGCGATCCGCTCCGCGCCGCGGCGAATAATGCCCCACAAGGCGCCCCTCCGGATCGCGATCGCGACCACCGCGAATCCGGCGAGCACATCGATCACGGCGTGCATCCCGGTGGTGATCGAGCCGGCGGCGACAAGCAGAGCCCAAGCCCGCCACACCCACCGGCCTCCGCTACGGCTCGAGATGGCCTCCGCCGCAAGCCACGCCCAGATGACGTGGAACGACGGAAAGGCGCAGGCGGGCGTGTCGATCGCGCGCTCCCACAAGAGCAGATCCCCCAGAACCCCGCGCGGCTCGAAGGGGCGCGGCGGCGCGATCAGCGGCACGGCCAGAAATAGCGGGAACACCAAAGCCATGGACACCAGGCCCCGCGTCGAGAATTCGCGCAGGTCCCGGCGCGTCCCGGCGACGACCGGCGCCGCAAACACGGCGGGATAGACGCTGGCGTAAAACACTTCCGTCCACTCGATCACCGGCAGCCGCGTCTCGAAGGCGAAATGCGCGGCCACCGCGTCAGGAGGGATTCCGAGCCATCGGATGGCTTCGTAGATGACCACCCAGGGGATCAGAACCAGAAGGAACACCGACAGCCGTTCTACTTTCGAGGGCGGTGTCAGTTCACCTGAGGTGAGGCGAATCGCCGGCTTCGGCAGTTCCGGTCCGAACCGGCGGCGCAGATCGGGCAACTCGTAGCCGTACACGAGGGCCGCGCAGGCCAGGACCACGACCGGCGTTACCAGCCACAGGCCGGCGGCGCTTCCCGAGGCGATCGAGAGTCCCGCCGCCGCCAGCGAGAACCCGGTGTAGATCGGGTGAGCGAGCCAGCCGTAGACTCCGCACGTGACAAATCGCGGCGGCGGGTACGGGTTCATCGGCAACCCGCCGCCGGGCTTCCGGAGGGCCGCCATCCCCGCCAGCATCAGGGAAAGGCCGGCGGCTGTGGCAAACGCGCCGGCGCCCGGCGAGGACAGGGGCGGAAGCGGCACGGCATGCGCCGCGGCCTGCGCCCACGCCGCCAACAGAGCCGGCAGCAGGACGACAAAGAGCCCGCCGTAGGCGATCTTGCCGATCATGGCCAGGTCACAACCTCGTGGATCACCCAACCTGAGACCGGCGGCTCGCCGGGACGGCGCAGGACGCCGCGGCTCCGCCACTTGTGTTCGCGCACGTCGAGCATCCGGCCGGGCGCCAGAGCGCATAGTCCGGGAACACGCGACAGCACGCCGCCGAGGGGTCCTTTGCGCAGGGTCTTTCCACCGTCGAGCACGAGCGTCGTTCCATCTTCCAGCAACAGTTCGGCTTCTGTGAGGCTTGACGCGCCGGCGGCCGCACCGTTCAAGAAGACGATCCGCGTCGCATGTTCGCCCCGCCAGTCGATCCAGATCAGTGAACCGGTCGCACTCAGGAACCGCCCCCAATGCAGCTCGCGAATCGGCATGCGCCACGGCGGCACGGTCAGCGTGAGTCGCTCAGCGTAGCCGAGTCCGCTCATGTGCGGGCGCCCGGCGGTGTCGATCTCGGCGGAGGCGAGCGGCTGGAGGCAGCGCCACTCGACGGTGCCCAAATCGGAATCATACACAGTCGCCTCGAGGGGCGCTTCCAGCGCGTTCCACGTGCCGTTGACCTGAAGCGGCGGGCAGCGCCATGCCAGCAACGCGTCCTCGGAAACCGGCGTCGACGTCCTCCGGAGCGAGAACCTCTCCTCCGGCTCGCCGTCGTCATGAAGATGAAGCGAACTCGAGTAATGGAATGAAAGCGCGCGCCAGCGCAGCCGCGCACAGTAGCCGACGAAAACGTCACCCTGCTCGGAGACGCAGTCCAGGTACCACTTGACCAGCTCGAGGCCGGAGTCCCGCAGCGATCGCGTCACCGCCAATGATCATACTCTCGCGGTGCGACTCGGCGCTTTCTCAGCCGCCATAGAATCATGCGCTGGAGGAAGGCATGCCTGTTTCCAGAAGAAAGCTACTCGCCGCGCTTCTGGCGAAAAAAGGCGCCTGGCCGCATCTGCCCCCTTTTTCTAGAAAGGTGGATGGGCGTCTCGACGTGGTAAAATGACTTGCTGCGTCGGCACGGGCCCGTAGCTCAGTTGGTTAGAGCGCTACCTTGACACGGTAGAGGTCGCAGATTCGAGTTCTGCCGGGCCCACCACATTCTTCAAAGACTTACGGGCCTCGTCCCCCTGGATTCCTCCCTCCTGGGGTCAGTTTGGAGTCCAAAACTCCGTCCGGCGTCTGTTGGCCTTCGGGTGGCCATGGAGGCCATGACATGCATTCTTTTCGATTCGTCTCGCCAATCAGGAGACGGAGACGAATTTCCTTTTCCTATACAGGAGATACATCGCCACTGGCGCACGTCGCGCCCTTGTCGCATCGGGGAACCGCAGAGTTCCTGGCGTCGGGCTACGATGTCCGGCCCTCACAGCCGTCGTAGCAATTTCCACGTCGCGTTCGACCCGGATGCCGAGTTCCTGGCACCAGGCTACAACTTCGGGCTGAAAGAGGTGCCGGTCGAGCGTGCAGATGACCGCGGCTTTGCCCGCGGCGGCCGTCTGAAGGATCGCGATGTCGTCCGGATCGGAAACCGGAACGGCGGTGTCAGCTACCGGGTAGACCACCTCGCCGGCTTCGATCAGCAGGTTCAGGAACCTCTCCACATCAGTCGCTGCGAAGCGCGCGATCTTTCGGAGGCGCGGGTATGCGAGCACCCGCTCCACTTCGTCCAGCAAAGACCACGAAAGCAGGAGCCGGTGCGCCTGCGTCGTACGGCGCAACACCTCGGCAGCCGGCCCACGCGCACTGACAAACGCGCGGACCAGCGCATTCGTGTCCAGGACGATCCTCACCGCGCTCCGGAATCGCTCTGGCGGACGAAATGGATCGCCTCATCTGCCGCGCGATCCAGTTCCGATTCCGGGACATCTTTGGTCTGCTCGAATCGCTGCGCCAAAAGCTCGCCCAGTTGCCCGGCGGCGCGCTGGCTGGCCGCGCCTTCTGGCAGAAGGTCTCGGGGATAGCTTCGGATGCTTACTTCTTCGTTCGGCTCCAAAGGACGGCCGAGCAACCGCTCCAGGGCTTCTCTTTCTTGCGGGGACAATTCCGCCACCCGTTGAATCGCGATGCTCCGCACGTTGGCCTCCGCTCACCATCCTACCAAATGCGCCGGTACAAACCTGGCGGTGCAGAATGTTGAGAACGCCGGCCGTACACGTTTCCCTCGCTGCGGCCGGGTCGGGACGCGGCGTCACCTCCCTGGGGCCCCGCCAAAACTCTCCTGCGCGGGTTTCTCTTGACAACTGAAGACGCCCCCCTGCTATCGATGAGGTACAACGCTCGGGAAGCGTTCCCCCAGAGGCGGGCGGGGCCCCTCGAAACAAACCCGCACCCCACCAGAGCGAGCGCCGGGACCGCGGTCCACGCCGTCCGGCACGCATTACCGAGTTGGCGCGGGGCTTAGCGGATTCTGGCCGTGCGAGGGCAAACCCCGCGCACAGGGATTGAGAAATCGAAACTGATAGTTTGAACTTATCATATGCGGTTCACCCCCCGCGCTGTCCAGAAGGTGGTGTTAGACGCTACTCGCAGCTTCCCGGCGGTGGTGCTGACAGGGCCGCGCCGGGCCGGCAAGACGACCTTGATGCGCCGGCTGTTTCCTCGCGCCGCCTATGTGCTGCTGGAAGATCCCGACGCGCAGGCCCGCGCGCGCTCCGACCCGCGCGCCCTCATCGAGGAACTCCGGCCTCCCGTCTTGTTCGACGAAATCCAGCACGTGCCCGAGTTGTTCGCCTACATCCGCACGCGGATCGACGAGGCCCCCAGAGCGATGGGTCAGTGGTTGCTCACCGGCTCCCAGGAAGCGCCCTTGATGCAGGGCGTCACCGAGTCAATGGCGGGGCGCGCGGCCGTGCTCGAACTGCTGCCCTTCAGTCTGGCCGAGACGGATCGCGTCAGCCTGCTGCTCGGCGGCTACCCGGAGGTGCTGGCGCGCCCGAGCGGACGCGCGCTATGGTTCAGTTCCTTCATCCAGACCTACCTGGAGCGCGACGTCCGCGCTGTCACCAACGTCCGCGACCTGGCGACTTTCCGGCGCTTCCTGGCCTGCTGGCCAGCCGGCACGGGCGGCTCTTGAACAAGACCGATTTGGCCGCTCCGCTCGGGGTCTCCGTTCCGACCGCGGGCGACTGGCTGCACGTCCTGGAGATCACGGGACAGGCGATCCTCGTCCCGCCC
>CAZACK010000051.1:0-35442 GCA_964483455.1 uncultured Solibacteraceae bacterium | reverse complement strand
AGTCCTTGACAAAATCTTAAATAGTAATTATTATTGAATATTTCGTGGACCCCGATGCGATCAAACGCTGCCTGGAGAGCAGCGGGTTGCGGTGCACTCCCCAGCGTTATGCGGTGATGGGATTCCTGATGGAACACGCCGGTCACCCCACGGCAGCGGAGATTTTTGAGGCCGTGAACCGTGTGGCCCCGCGCTCTTCAAGGGGCACGACTTATAACAACCTGCGGGACTTGGTGAAGGCGGGCATGGTGCGTGAAGTCGCCGTCGAGGGCCGCGCCGCGCGATTCGACGCAAAAGGCATGCGGCATCACCACTTCATCTGCGACGGCTGCGGCAAGGTTGAGGACATGGAGTGGTACGACGTGCCCGCGCCTGCGCCGGCATCGCTCGGCAGGCGGGTTCTCCGGGAATGTGAACTCAATCTGCGCGGGCTTTGCGCGAAGTGCGCTCCGCGGCGAGGTTCCCGTCGAGGTTCGGAAGCTTGTGGATAGTAAGCCACCGGCGCACACCCCAAGATCGCGGGCGGTGGCAATTTCGCGAAGAGAAAGGCCGGGAGGGAGCTTCACCCCGTCCCGGCACCGCACAGAGTCACTTGAAAGGAACTTGATCACATGTCAACTGAAGCAAAGTGCCCGCTCCCTCAGACCTCAGGCAGCGGCACGTCGAACCGTGACTGGTGGCCGAATCAGTTGCGGCTGGAAATCCTGCGCCAGCATTCGGAGCTCTCCGATCCGATGGGAGCGGATTTCAACTACGCCAAGGAGTTCAAGAGTCTGGACTTCGCAGCCTTGAAGAAGGACCTTCTGGCGCTGATGACCAACTCGCAGGACTGGTGGCCCGCGGACTTCGGGCACTACGGGCCGCTGTTCATCCGCATGGCCTGGCACAGCGCCGGCACGTACCGCATCGGCGACGGCCGAGGCGGCGGCGGCAGGGGCAATCAGCGCTTCGCGCCCCTCAACAGTTGGCCCGACAACGTCAGCCTGGACAAGGCGCGCCGGCTGCTCTGGCCGGTCAAGCAGAAGTACGGTCGCAAAATCTCGTGGGCTGACCTGATGATCCTCGCCGGCAATGTCGCCCTGGAATCCATGGGATTCAAGACCTTCGGCTTCGGCGGCGGCCGTGAGGATATCTGGGAGCCCGAACAGGATGTCTATTGGGGCGCTGAAAGGACGTGGCTGGCCGATGACAAGCGCTATTCCGGGGAGCGGGATCTTGAGAACCCGCTGGCTGCTGTCCAGATGGGCCTCATCTACGTCAATCCGGAAGGGCCGGGCGGCAATCCGGACCCGCTTGCGGCGGCGAAGGATATTCGCGAGACGTTCGCCCGCATGGCAATGAACGACGAAGAGACAGTGGCGCTCATCGCGGGCGGCCACACTTTCGGCAAGACACACGGGGCGGGCCCAGCGTCTCACGTCGGGCCTGACCCGGAAGCAGCACCCCTCGAGGAGCAAGGCCTCGGCTGGAAGAGCAGCTTCGGCACCGGCAAAGGCGCCGACACAATCACCAGCGGCCTGGAGGTCACCTGGACTACCACGCCGACCAAGTGGAGCAGCAATTTCTTCTGGAACCTGTTCGGCTACGAATGGGAGCTTAGCAAGAGCCCGGCCGGCGCGCATCAGTGGGTGCCGAAGGGCGGCGCCGGCGCCGGCACCGTGCCGCATGCCCACGACAAATCCCGGCGAATTGCGCCGGGGATGCTGACCACGGACCTCGCCCTGCGTTTCGACCCGGCCTACGAGAAGATCTCACGGCGCTTCATGGAGAACCCGGAGGAGTTCGCCGACGCCTTCGCCCGGGCTTGGTTCAAGCTGACGCACCGCGATATGGGGCCGCGCGCACGGTATCTTGGCCCAGAGGTCCCCGCTGAAGAGCTGATCTGGCAGGATCCCATCCCCAAGGTCAATCACAAGTTGATTGACGAGGCGGACATTGCCGCCCTCAAGGGCAAGATCCTGGCTTCGGGGCTGTCCGTCTCACAACTGGTTTCGACCGCCTGGGCGTCGGCCTCCACCTTCCGGGGCTCCGACAAGCGCGGCGGCGCGAACGGCGCCCGCATCCGTCTGTCGCCGCAGAAAGACTGGGAAGTCAACCAGCCCCCGCAGTTGGCGAAAGTGTTGCAAGTACTTGAAGGCATACAGAGCGAGTTCAACAGCGCTCAGTCCGGCGGCAAGAAGGTCTCGCTCGCCGATCTGATTGTTCTTGCCGGTTGCGCAGGTGTCGAGCAGGCCGCCAGGAAGGCCGGCCATGCCCTAACCGTTCCCTTCAAGCCTGGGCGCATGGACGCCTCCCAGGAGCAGACCGATGTGGAGTCCTTCGCCGTGCTGGAACCGGTGGTTGACGGATTCCGCAACTATGCGAAGGGCAAGTACGCCGCAGCGGCTGAGCATTTCCTGGTCGACCGGGCGCAACTGCTCACGCTGACCGCGCCGGAGATGACGGTTCTCATTGGCGGTCTGCGCGTCCTGAACGCCAATTTCGGCCAGTCGCAGCATGGGGTCTTCACGAAGCGGCCGGAAGTGCTCACCAACGACTTCTTCGTGAACCTGCTCGACATGGGCACGGAGTGGAAAGCGGTATCCGAGGCGAACGGCGTGTTTGAGGGACTCGACCGCGCGAGCGGTGCCGTCAAGTGGACCGGCACGCGTGTTGACCTTGTCTTCGGTTCGAACTCGCAGCTTCGGGCGCTTGCGGAAGTCTATGCATGTGACGATTCGAAGGAGAAGTTCGTGAAGGACTTCGTGGCTGCGTGGAGCAAGGTGATGGACCTCGATCGCTTCAACATTGTCTGATGTCGGGCCGAAAGGAGAGCAGGTTAGTCGCTTTCTCGGGCACGCGGGCCACCCCGCGTGCCCGGCTTGCATAAGCCGCGGAGACGTGGGCAGCATCTCGCCGGGCGCGGCGATCTCTGCTCAGACACAAGGCATGGAGATTCTGCTCTACGCCTTGAGGGTTGTCTCCGCCCAATTCGGCGCATCGCCCGCCAGGGCGCAGATCACGTACACGCCGACCTGCGGTGAGATTGGTGACGCCGCATTATGGTAGCAATCCCCGCCCACCCGCGGCGAGCAAACTGAACGCCAAAATCCTCTTGCTCATCGGACAACGGTCAGCGGGCTCGGAATCCGGCTGATGTTGCGGGCGGGGCGTGCACCCCGGAGTGGGTCCGAACTGGGCGGCCGGGGGCGGGTCGAAGGCGCTCCCCCGCCGTCGATCCGGGTGCATCGACAGCGAAAATGGATCGGGGATCGACGCCTCTGCTAGGCTTATTCCATACCACATGAAGACCGTGTCACAGCCAACCTACGATGACGTCAACCTGATCTTGAAGCTCTACGAACTCCGACGTGAAGCAAGGATGCGCGAAGCGCGGAGGTGGTTCGCCGAGAAGTTCCAGGCGAAGACGATCGAGGAAGTCGCCGTCCTTTGCCCGCCGGGCTCGGAGGAAAACGCCTCCCTCCGCATGGTGACCACCTACTGGGACATGGCCGCCTCGTTCGTCGCCGGCGGTGTGCTCAACCAGGAACTGTTCTTCCAGAATTGCCGCGAGATGCTGTTCGTCTGGGAGAGGGTTCGCGACACCCTGCCCCAAGCGCGGGAGATGTACAAAGACCCCGTTGCATTCAAGAGCATGGAAACGGTGGCGGCTGCCTTCATCCAGTGGATGAACCGGCAGGCTCCGGGCATGTACGCGGAATACTCCGCCCGTGTGCGCGGCGAGAAGGCCGGCTGATGCGGCGCCAGCCGGACTATCTCGAGGGAAAGCAGCCGGTCCTTGTCTACATCGCCAGGCGGCTGAACGAGGCCCTTGCGCTGGAAGAGGCGCTCACCACCTCCGGCGTGGATTACGTTGTCGAAGCGGACGAATATTTCGGAGGCTTCATCTTCCAGCAGGTGCGAACCGGCGCCTTCTTCTATGTGGCGCCGGAATCCGAGGAAGCCGCGCGCCAAGCGATGTTGCGCAATGGCTACAAGCCTCAGGAGCCGCAGTGACAGCGCCTTCCGTCACTCTTCCTCCTTCGGATTGACGACCGGAATCGTGGCGATGTTGCTGACGTAAACGTCCTGGGCGATCGTGCACTGGGTCCGCGGGTTGGTCGGAATGTCGGAGTTCAGCTCCAGGTGGATTTCGTACACCCCGACCATCCCCTGCTTCAGCCCGGCGTAGAGGACGTTCGCCGTCTTGCTGCCGCACAAGGAGGACAGGAACTCGACCGGCTCATTCAGCTCGGGGCCGTTGTAAGCCTGGCCGGTGACGATCTGTTTCCTGGCTTCCTCGGGCTTAATCAGGCCGAGGCCGGTGGCGTAAAGAACTAAGGTTTCGCCCGGGAGCAACGGATTCTCTGCCGTCACCAGGCTGCCGGCGACATTGGCGCAGCAGAGTGCCTCGGTCGTGGGAGAGAGAATGACCTTCGCCCCGCTATTGGTGCTCACGCTGTACTTGATCCCGACGCCCGCCTCACCCGGCTCACGCGCCTGAAGGCGGATGCGGGTGAATTGCCCGGCCGGAAACGCCCGCACCTTGGGATCGATGTTGATCAACTCGATCAGCCCGTCGCGAATCGTGGCCAGCGTGTCCTCCGCTTTCACCGTGTATTTGTACTCGCGGTCCTCGATCTTGACGGTCGCCGTGTCCCCCGCTGCCACCGACCCGTCCACCGAAATCGTGCCCGTCGCGAAGCTGCTGAAGTGCAGCGCGACCGCCGGCCGCGGATCCTGGCCGCCCTCCGTGAAGATCCCCGGGTTCTGCGGGATGATGGACACCGCAACCGGGTTGGTGATCGTGACGCGCCCGTCGGACCATTCGGTGCGCACATAGGCGCTCAGGCTCTGGCACTCGCTGACCTTGTACGTTCCGGCCACGGCGTCGCAGTTCTGGGCCTCGGCGAGGGCCTCGAAGGGCACCTGGGCGTTGATCTGCTTGGGCGATACATACAACAGCGGAGCATGAATGCCGTTGAAGTACACCCGGACCCCACCGAGCTTAAGCGGCAACCGGCCTTCGGTGTCCATTTCGCCCGATGCCGTCTGCTCGGACAGGCCGTCGCCGACGATCGTAACCAGGGTGCCGGGGGCGACCTTGGCGGCGTCTCCGCCTCCGTCCAGCCGGGCTCCCACCGTTCGAACGACGATGACCCCGCCGGCGTTCGGAGTGGCGGTGTACTCGATCGCGTCGCCGTCCGACCCCTCCTTCCTCGCGGTCAGCAGAATCGCGCCCAGAACCGTGTTCGGGCTGGCGAAGACGTTCGGGTCGCCTTCGCCTTCGTTGATGAGCGCGACGATCTTGTTGATCACCGAATCGATCGTGTCGGCGGCAACGATCTTGTACTTGTACTCCTTGTCCGCGATGGTGATGGTGACTTCGTCGTTCTCCTTGATTTCTCCGGAAAACGTAATGGCGCCGACGGCGAAGATCTGGAAGCTGGCGGCATTGCGCACGCCGGTCAGCGGAATGGCCTTCTCGGCCAGGGTGAAAACCATCACTCTGCGGTTGAACGGATCGCTGGCGTAGAGGTTCATGCCGTCCCAGGCGAGCGACAACGGGGTTCGAAGGGAGTCCGCGCTCGCCCGGCGCAGCGGATCGCCGCTGTCGGATGCGGAATTCAGCGTGTCGCTGAACTGCCCCAGAATCGCGTCGGCCCCCTGCCCGTTCTGCGTGGGAACGCTGGAATACACCAAGACGCGGTCGTTACCGCCGTCGGCGATGAACAGCCGCCCGCCATCGGAAAGCGCGTATCGCGGGAAATCCATGGTGGCGTTGCAGCGCAGCGGGTAGATGTCGTTCCCGTTATCGTCTTGTCCCGTCGGAGTGCAGAGCTTGGTGGTGTTGTTCGGAACGGCGCTCTCCATATCCGGCTGGCCGAGGACCACGTCGGCGGGCTGCTGGTTACGGGTCGGGATCGCGTTCCAGATCAGCACCCGGTTGTGGCCCAGGTCGGTGACGTACAGGCGCGTTCCGTCGGACGTGACCGCAACCGGGTTGAGCAGCGAGGAAGCCGTAGCCTTGATTTGCGTCTGGGTGAGGTCGGTCTGAACGAAAGTGGTGAAATCCGGCTGCCCGAGGACGATGTCCGCAGCTTGGCCGTTCGCGGTCGGGATCGAATTCCAGATGAGCACGCGGTTGTTGGACGTGTCGGCGACGTACAGCCTGCCGTCCTGGATCCACACCCCTTGCGGCCCGCGGAGCGACGTCGCCGCCGGCGTCTTCGGAACGGCGCTCTTGGTGAAGTCGGATTGGCCGAGCACCACGTCGGCGGGCGCCCCGTTGATCTCGGGAATCTGCCGCCAGATCAGGACGCGGTTGTTGTCGGTGTCGGCCACGGCCACCACCGTGCCGTCCGAGGCCACCGCCGTCGGCAGCCGCATCCCGGTCTGGGTGAGCGCCGGGTCCTTCTTGGTAAAATCCGCCTGCCCGAGGACGACCGTGGCCGTGCCCACGCAGGCCGGGCAGCTCCGGTTGTAGGCCAGCTCATCCAACGGTCCTGGCAGCATCGAGGAGAGATTCTTGTAAACGAGAACCCGGTTGTTGATCGGAGCGGCGCTGACCCGGTTGGCGTCGGTCACAAACAGCATGTTGTTGGCGTACGCCAGGCCGCCGGCGGCGCCGAGGATGTCCGCGTTGGTGTCGGTCTTCTGTGCGACGAACGTGGGCTGGCCAATCACCAGCCGCGCCGCCTGGCCGGTGCTGAAATCGGCGCACAGAGCCGCACCGGCGCTAAGTGTAAGGAATGCGAGAAACCTCATGATGGACAGGAAAGACCCTCCAGTATAGCAAGCCTTAGACGGCTTGGAGCGTGTGGCGGTTTCGTTGAGCATGTCCACCACAGAGTCACAGAGAACACAGAGTCCCTACATCGGATCTCTGTGTCCTCTGTGCCTCTGTGGTTAGATTCGGCTCGACGTGACGAGCCGCCCGCCACCTGCAAGGAACTCCTCCAGGAACCGGGATGCGTCCTCCTCGCTCAAGCTCCGGATCGCATCACTGACCAGTTCGACGCACTTGCCGGTACTCAACAGCCCCAGGGCCGCGCACTTCACGCAGTACTCGGTCACAACTCCGTAGACGACGTAGCGGTCGGCCCCAAGCTTCTCGAGCAGCCCCGGCAAGTTCGGGTTGCTGAAGCAATCGAGCGTCTGCTTCTCGATCAGGATCTGGCGCGCGCCTTCGATGGAGCACTCGCAAGGTGCGGAGGGAATCACGACCCGCGGCTCGATCAACGTCTCCGCCGGCTTCTGTTGGCCGATGGTCCCCGCCACACAGTGAGGCGGCCAGACCTGGAACTCCGGGTCGTTCTCCGCGTGCGCGTCCATGTCCGAGATGACGGGAATCGAGTGCTCGGCGGCGTAGCGGTTCAGGTGGGCGATAATCGGCAGTATCCGCTCGGCGCCCGGAACGTAGAGCGCGCCGGCGGGCAGCATGAAATCGTTCTGGGTGTCGACGTCGAAGAAGACAGTGCGCATGGGTCAGCCTCCGTGCCGCGTCCGGCGCGCTTGTCGCGCCAGATCGAGCAACACGCGGCTGTGCTCGACCCGGTACGGCTCCGGCGAATCCAACCGCCGGCATGCCGCCGGCAGCCTGGCCAGCGCCTCGGCGGCACGGTCGCGCGCTTCGGCGGCGCTCGGGAGCCGCTCCACGAGCCTGCCGCCAAGAAGAACCGGGCGCAGCAGCGCTTCCGCCGGCTCGGCCTCCTCGCCGCAGCAAGGGCACTCCCACGAACAGGCGACAAGGTCGTGGCCGGCGTAACGGAACACCTGCTTGGCGCCGGGCAGGGTGGCTTTGTCCTCGCTGAACTTGGCCTTGTACCGCCGGGTTCCATTCGACTTCAGTTCCACCAGCTTGTAGACGACGCTAAGGTTCGGCGCGTCGGCCGAGGTCGAAAGCTCGGTTCCCACGCCGAAAGCGTCGATCGGTGCGCCGGCCTCGACAAGCTGCCGGATCTTGTACTCGTCCAGGTCGCCGCTGGCCATGATTTTCGCGCCGGCGAGTCCGGCCTCGTCCAGAATCTGCCTGGACGCCCTCGATAGCTCCAGCAGATCGCCGCTGTCGAGACGGATCCCCCAGAGAGGCCGGCCAAGATTCGCCGCTTTGCGCACGCCTTCCAGCGTGTCGTAGGTGTCCACGATGTAGACGGTTGCCTCGCCGAGCAGCTCTTGCAGTTGGCGAAACGCCTGCGCCTCGTCCTCGAACGCCTGCACCCAGGAGTGCGCGGCGGTCCCGTACACGGGAATCGAAAAGCGCCTGCCGGCGAGCGTATTGCTCGTGCCGATACAGCCTCCGATGTACGCCGCCCTTCCCGCGAGCACTCCCGCCTGCGGCGAGTGCGCCCGCCGGGTGCCGAACTCGACTACGCCGCGTCCGGCCGCCGTCTCGACAACCCTCGACGCCTTGGTCGCCACCAGCGTCTGGTAGGCGATGCTCGATAGCAGGCAGGTCTCCGGGATCTGCGCTTCGATCAGCGGCGCCCGCACGTTGAGCAGAGGTTCGCCCGCGAACATCGGCGTGCCCTCCGAGACGGCGAACAGGTCGCCGGTGAACCGAAACTCGCGCAGCCGCTCGAAGAATCCGGGCGACGCGCCTGCGAACTGCGGCAGCTTCCGCAGATACTCGATGTCTTCCCCGGAAAACCGGACTTCCAGCAGATACTCGACCACCTGGGCCAGCCCGGCCACGATGACGAAGTTGCGCTTCTGGGGGAGTCTGCGGATGGAGAGCTCGAACGTCGCCGTCTCGTCCGCCTTGCCGGCCCGGTGGTAGCCGGCCGACATGGTCAGCTCGTACAGGTCGGTGAGAAGGCCGTCCATTTGTCTGGCCTGAAAGAGCAGTTCCTCAGAGTGAACAATTCATTCTGGGCCGCCGATGAACGCGGATAGGCTCTTCCTGAGTCATCGGCGTTGATGCGCGGCGCACAATTCCTTCGCACCTTCCCGCGAGCTGTATGGATGCTATTTCTTCTTCTCGTCCTTCGGCGGCTGGGCTTCCTTCACCTCGGCCACCGCCTTCTGGAGTTCCTCCACTACCTTGGCCTCGAGCTCGTAGATAGCCGGCTCGTTTTCCCGCATCGCGAAGTAGCTGTTCCCGCTCTTGGAGACCAGGACCTTCTCGACCCTCTTGCCGTCGTTTGACGTGACCTTGGCCTCAAGAACCGCCGTGGTGAACCCCTTGTCCGGAAACTTGACCGACGAGAGGTCGCGCAGCTTGTCGATCACCGACTGCACCGACACCGAATCCATCTGCTTCGAGCCGGACATCCATTTCTCGCCGGACTTCTGGAAGACCACCTGCCTGGCGCCGTCGCGGATCTCCACCTTGGTCGGATCGCTCCAGCCGAAGTCGAACAGCTTCTTGTTGCGGAAATCGTCGAGCCCCTTGTCCAGGCCTTCTCCGACATACGACGTAAGCTTGTGGGTGCCCTCGACGACGCTGCTGCGGGCGTAATAGCTGTTGTCCTTGTCCTTGCGGACTTCGATCCGCTGCGTGCCCGCCGCGTCGGTGACGCTGGCCACCGCGACCTTCTTGCCCTTGCTGAATTCGCCGGCCCACTTCTTTTCGTCTTCGGCGGTGCCGGTTGTGTCCATCTTCGCGTCTTTCAGCTTGCGGATCAGCTCCTCGACCTGGCCTCCATCCGCCCGCAGCGGCTTCGGCTTGATGATCTGCCAGTCGTTCTGGGCGTTCTTGCCGAACTCGAGCGGCTCACCCTTCGCCGCCAGCTCCACCCGCGTCAGCTTGTCGGAATCGAACGTCAGCAACCGCTTGTCGCGGAGATCCCGCGCGGTCTTGTCGAGACTGGTCTTGTTGTAGCTGGCGATGGTGAACACGCGCGGGTCGCCGGCGAGCATCACGAAGTTGCCGCCGCCGGCAGGACTCTCGTCGCCCACCAGCAGCTTGCTCGTCTTGCCGTCCTTCCTGCCAACGGTAACCTCCAGCGACGGCGAGGACAGTCCGAACTGCGCAAGGTCGGAGGTCTTCTCCTCGACCAGCCGCCCGGACTCGAGCGACGACAACGTCGAGACCATGCCCGACATGGCGTCCTGGTCCACCGGCAGCGCCGAAGGGGCCGTCATCTCCCATTTACCCTGGTCGTTCTTGCGGACGATCGTGGCCTCGGCGCCCGGCTTGCGGATCTCGATCTGCCGGATCTGATCGTCCGGGATGGTCAGAATTTTCGGCGGCGCGTCCGGAGAGGGCTTGCCTTCCTCGGCCTTCTTGGCTTTTTCCGACCACCAGACGCCGCCGCCCAGCGCCGCCAGCACCACCACCGCGATGAGCAACCCGCGGATCCGCATTGCCTATCTCCTCCGCCACCAGACTCCGAGTCCGGCGCCGATTACGATGAGCGGCAAACCCACCACGCTCGCGTAGAAGACGGTCCGCATCTGGTCGCGGCTCAGCGACAGGCGCCGGTCCTCCGGCTCCTTTGGCCGGATGGAGATCAGGTCTTCATCCGAAGACAGCCAGTTCATCATGTTCAACGCCAGGTCGCGATTACCGTTGAACCGCAGGAAATTGTTGGCCACCCAGTCCGCCGAGCCGACCACAACGAACCTTCCGTCCTGATTCGGCTTTCCCGTCCGGTAGGTCCCGGCGGCCCCAAGCGTGAGCGGACCCTTCTTGTCCTTCTTGGTGTCGATTTCGATCTGCGCCGAGGAGAGATTGGTCGTGGCGTAGCTGTTCCCCGATGTGGAGAACAGCTTCTCGACGCTGGTCTTGTCTCCCGATTTCACCTCCAGCGTGCGCGACAGCGGGAAGGCGGTGGCCACTTCCTTCATTTCCCGCACAATGGCATGGAATTCATAGTTGGCTACCAGCGGCACGACTTCACTCAGGCCGAACAACTGGCCGATGCCGCTGGTATCCAGAGCCAGGTCCTTATTCAGCGCGACGCCCCAGCTCTCGATCACCTTCGCGAGCGCGGCATTCTCGGCGACTTCATCCTTGGCGAATTGCGTGGGCGGAGAGAGCAAAAACAACGCGCGGCCCCCGTTCTCCACGTGGCTCTTGATCGCGTTCACGGCAGGCTCGGTGTAATCGTACTTCGGACCGCCCACCAGCAGGATAGTGCAATCCTTTGGCACCTCCGGCTTCTCGAGCAGCGAGACCGTCTTCGTCTTGTAATTGTTCTTCTCCAGGGCGTCTTTCAAGCCGGAATAGCCGCTTCGCTCCGAGTTGTCGAAGCTGTGCTCGCCGCTGCCGGAAACGGCGCACACCGTCCGCTCACCACCCTTCAAGGCGCGGATCAGCGCCCCCGTCACTTCCTCCTCAGTCAGGCTCTTGGCCTCTTCCCGTTTGCCGTTGGTCTCGACGTAGATGGTCCCGTAACTTCGCACACCGTAGCTCTTGGCGACCTGCGGCTTCCGGTCCGGATCCACGTAGGCGACGCTCAGCTTCGCCGACAGGTTGTCATAGCGGTCCAGCAGGTCGCGCGCCCGGTCGAACTCCCGGTTGCGGTCAAAGTAGGAGATCTTCACGTCCTGCTTCAGATTCCCGGCAACCTTCTCGGTCTGTTCGGAGAGGCTGAAGCGTTTGTTGGAGGTCGAGTCATACGACTTGTTGTGCCGGTTCGCCAGCCAGTTTGCCACCGACAGCACGGCCACAATCACCAGCAGATACACGACGAAATATGCCGTGTACTTTGTCTGTCTTGCCTTGAGCCAATCGAGTTTCATCTACGCTCTCCACCGCAGGGATTCCATCGACCGGGCCGTCAGGAACAGCCCGAGGAAAATCATCGACACGTAGAAGACCAGGTGCTTGGAGTCCAGGACGCCTTTGGAGAAAGGCTCGAAGTGGGTCACCACCGAGAGATAACCCATCACTCTCGCCCAGGTCGCGGTCTCGTACGCGCTCACCCAGTCCAGGATCCAGAGCAGCAGGCAGGCGGCGAAGGTGGCGCCGGCGGCGATGATCTGGTTCCGGGTCAGCGTCGAGATGAAGGTCCCGACCGCCAGCAGGCAGCCCCCTTGCAGCAGCAGCCCAAGATATCCGATCAGGATCGGCCTCCAGTCGGGCTGGCCGTAAGCGAAGAGCAGGGCGATGTGGATTGCCGACGTCCCCAGGATACAGGCATACATGGTCAGCGCCGCCAGCCACTTGCCGAGAATCACTTCCCAGTCGCGGACGGGCGAGGTCATCAGCAGCTCGATCGTCCCGGAGCGCTTTTCTTCAGCGAACAGCCGCATGGTGATCATCGGGATCAGAAACAGGCCGATGACGCTGACGTTCATCATCAGCGGGCGCAGCACCCACTCGTTCACGTCCATCGGAAAGCCCCTGCCCATCATCTGCGACTCCATGCCGCGCGAAACGAAGATGGCCACCGCGACATAGAAGAAGTAGCCGAAGATCAGCGCGAAGACCGACATCAGCAGGTAGGCGATGGGCGATGCGAAATAGCTCTTGATCTCTTTGCGAAAAATCGTGGCGACGTTTCTCACTTTGTGCCTCCCTTCCCGTCTTCCTTTTCCGACGCGGTCAACTGAAGAAAGATTTCCTCCAGGCTGAAGGCAACGGGGCGCAACTCGTTGAGGTTCCAACCGGCCTCGACCACCGACCGTGCGAGGTCGGCTCGGATCGTGCGTCCCTGAACGCTTTCCACTTCGTAGGAGTACCGGCCGTCCCTTCTGCCCTTCTCAACGACCCGGCTGACTCCCGAAACCTGCTCCAGTCGCTGACGGATTTCCGACGGTTC
This sequence comes from uncultured Solibacteraceae bacterium, assembly GCA_964483455.1. GTDB lineage: Bacteria > Acidobacteriota > Terriglobia > Bryobacterales > Bryobacteraceae > CAYZJD01. Next base: position 22,753 of record CAZACK010000051.1, on the reverse strand, counting down.
GAGGGCGCCGTCGCGGCCCTCCACCTCGATGGCGACCGACTCGGCGCCACGCAGCCGGTTGGTGAGGTTCTGTACGGAATCGGTGGCGACCAGCTTGCCCTTGCTGATGATGATCACCTGCTCGCAGGTCTGCTCCACCTCCGGAAGGATGTGGGTACTGAGGATGATGGTATGATCGCCGGCCAGCCGTTTGATGAGCTCGCGAGTCTCGATGATCTGCTTGGGGTCCAGGCCGGCGGTGGGCTCGTCGAGAACGAGCACGTCCGGGTTGTGCATGATCGCCTGGGCGAGGCCGACCCGCTGCCGGTAGCCCTTGGAGAGTTTGCCGACCAGCTTCGTCCGGACGTCGCCGATGGCGCACCGTTCGATCGACTGGTCGATCTTTTGCCGCCGCTCGGACTTGGGCACGCCTTTCAGCCGCGCCACGAACTGGAGGTACTCGATGACCTCCATCTCGGGGTATAGCGGCGGCGCTTCCGGCAGGTACCCAATGCGCTTCTTCACATCGAGCGGCTGCTTGAGAACGTCGAAGCCGGCCACCGTCGCCGTTCCGTGGGAGGGCGGCAGAAAACAGGTCAAGACGCGCATGGTGGTGGTCTTTCCGGCTCCGTTCGGGCCGAGAAACCCGACGATGCGGCCCCGTTCCACCTCGAAGGAGATGTCGTCCACGGCCACAGTACGCGCGTATCGTTTGGTGAGTCCTTCAACTTTGATCATGTTGGATCCAGGATGCTACGAGCACTTCCTTGTGGGCGCGCACCCGGTCGGGAATCGCTGCCAGGAGCGCATCTGAAATCCTATGATAAAGACGCCCAAAAACCGCTGTCAACGCCCCCAACCGCCCAACCGAATAACCGCCCAACCGCTAGAGCCCGACCACCTGGAACCCCGCATCCACGAACACGATATTGCCGGTCACTCCCCGGCCCAGGTCGCTGGCCAGGAACACCGCCGTGTCCGCCACTTCGGCGGGATCGGTATTGCGGTGCAGCGGAGCGCGCTGCTCGACGAAGTCGAGGACACTCGAGAAATCCTTGATGGCGCGCGCCGACGCGGTCTTGATGGGACCGGCCGAAATCGCGTTGACGCGGATCTTCTTCGCCCCGAGGTCGCTGGCCAAGTAGCGCATCGCGGCCTCGAGCGCCGCCTTGGCCACGCCCATGACGTTGTAGTTTGGCACCACGCGCGTCGCCCCGAGGTAGGTGAGGGTGGTAATCGAGCCTCCGTTCGTCATCAGTGGCGCCGCCGCCCTCGCCACCGACACGAGCGAGTAGGCGCTGACATCGTGCGCCAGCAGAAATCCGGCGCGGGAGGTTTCCACGAACGGGCGGCTCAGGTCCTCGCGGTTGGCGAAGGCGATGCTATGGACGACGGCATCCAGTTTGCCGCCGCCGGACTGGATGGTCTCCACCAGCCGCGCCAGGTCCTCCTCGACCGTAACGTCGCACTTCAAGGCCAGTGTTTCGCCCAGGATCGCGGCCAGTTCCTCAACGGTGAGCTTCTGCCGGTCACCCTGATAGGTGACAACGAGCTTCGCCCCCTCGCGCCGGAACGCCTCGGCGATTGAATACGCAAGGCTCCACTTGTTGGCGACGCCCAGAATGAGGGCAGTCTTGCCCTCCAGGAGATTGGACATGAACTGTCAATTGTAGCGTAGGGCGGTGTTTCCGCCCTTCTGTCGCCCCCGGCGAGCAATGCACAAGGCCGCCCGCGCCCGTCGCCGGGCGCGCGACGCACTGAGCCAGACCAGGACTAGGCCGCGGCGATCGGCCGGACGTCAAGATCGTAGGCCGTTTGAAGATTCATCCAGAATTCCAGGCTAGTGCCAAAGTAACGCCCGAGACGCAGCGCCGTGTCGGAAGTGACCGCCCGCCGCACGTGGACGATCCCGGCGATCCTTGTTACAGGCACTCGAAGATCCCGCGCGATGCGATTCACGCTCAGGCCGAATTCAGGCATGAACTGTTCGCGCAAGATCTCTCCGGGATGAACCGGCTGCCTTCGAAGCCTCCGTGGCATGACCCTGTCCCCCAGTTCAGTGATAGTCCGTCGCCTGGACGGTGTAGGCGTCGTTGCGCCATTCAAAGCAAATGCGATATGGATCGTTGACGCGGATGCTGTGTTGGCCGGCCCGCATAACGTTGCACGCGCGGCGGAAAAGGCCCGGAGCCACATTCGTCAGCGCTCCTGCACTCACTCCGATCGGCGGCTTAGAGAGTCTCGGCTTGACTTACAGCCAGCTCCGGAACCACTCCCACGCCTCGGCCTGCATGGCCGGGTTGAACTCGTGCGGTGTGTCGTACAAGCGGCAGACCTGGCGGCCGGCGGCGCCGGCCTTGGCGTAGCAACGGTCGATCTTCTCGTACGCCGCCTTGATTCCGTCCTGGTTGAACAGCGTGTCCTTCGATCCGTTGATGATCAGGATCGGACGCGGCGCGATCAGCGCCGCGAGGTCCGGCAGGTCGAGGTAACGGTACAAGCCGACCAGGTGGAACGTCAGCCCCACAGTGTTCAGCACGTGTGCCCTGATCTGCGTCGCATACGAGGTCATCCAGCCGACCGACACCGCCGTCTTGATCCGCTCGTCTAGCGCGGCCAGCAGGAAGCTGCGATAGCCCCCCACGGACAGCCCGACGCAGGCCAGCCTCTTTCGATCGACCTCCGGCCGGGAAGCCAGGTAATCGACCGTTCGAATGTCGTCCCAGAGCATGACGCCGGGCCAGGTGATGCCCGCCGTCATCAGGCTGCGCGCCACAAGCTGCTCGTTCTGTCCCGAGCGCCGGTTGAACTCGCGGATCTTCTCCTCGGACATCGTTGCCGGACGCTCGCGGAACTCCGGCGGGTCGTCGTCGAGCACCAGCCGCCGCTCGCCCCAGTAGAACATGTCGATGACGATCACCACGTAGCCCTGTCGCACCAGCTCGATCGCGATGCCCTTGCCGCCGTAGTAGCGCCGAAACTCGGTCAAGGCGGGATGCTCGCCCTCGGACGGAATCAGCTTCTCCTTGCCCCACAGGTAGAACCCGCCGTGGTCGTGCAGGGCGACGATGCCCGGCGCGGGCAGCTTTACGTTCTTCGGGACCAGAACGTAGGCGGGCACGCGCAAGTCGGGCGTCGTCTGAAACGTCAGGCACTCTTCGATGTAGACTCCGCGATCCGTCTTCCGGATCACTTGCGCCGCCGGATCGACGGGCGGAGGCGCGTAGAACATGTGCTCGAACGCCTTCGCCCGGGCCCGCTTCTTCCATTGCGCCAAATCCCGAAACTCCGGTTTCAGGAACGACAGCTCGATGGGCGATCGGTCCGCCTGCTTCTGCGCGAATGGGTACAGGCTTCCGATATGCGAGCCCGTCCGCTCCTGGCCAGCGGCCGCCTGCGAAGCGCCCGCCGCCAGCATCAACGCTTCGAACTCTCGCCGGGTCATCGCCGCGCCCTCTATCGGAGCTTCACGGGCTTGCCTCCCGCTTCTTTGCTCTTCTGGGCGGCGTCCATGAACGCGAAGATCTCGAGCGTCTCTTCGTTGGGCACCGGAGGCTTGCCCGTCTCGAAGAACTTCACGATCTCGCGCACCAGCGGCACGTAGTCGGCCTTCATGTCCGGCCGGCTTTGCACACTCTCCTTTCCGCGAAACACGACAGCTCCATAGTCCCAGGAGTTCCGTTGAGCCCGCACCGTTCCGATGCGCCCGTCTTTCCAGCGCCCGACGATCACGTCGGCATCGGTGGTGGAAACGCGCGTGACTTCCTCGCACCCCGGACCCATCAGCGTGTACAGCATCTCGATGGGATGGATCGCGTACCAGGCCAGATCGAGGTAGTGGTGCGGCTCGTACGGCCCCGGTCCCCACGTGATGGCGCCGGTCGTGTCCGGGCGCTTCATCGTCAGGGCGATCTCGCCGTATCGCAGGCTGGACGAGCTGAACCACGACACGCCGGCCTCGCGCCCGAGCCGCGCGATCTCGCGAGCGTCCTCGAGCGTCGCCGCCAGCGGCTTGTCGATGAAGACGGGCTTGCGGGCCGCGAACACCGGCCTCACTTGCTCCAGGTGCGGGCGCCCGTCCACGCTCTCGAGCAGCACGCCGTCCACCTTGGCCAGGAGCGCCGGAATGTCGGGCACGATCTCCACGTTCCACTTCGCCTGTAGCTCTTCGGCGTACTTGTCCACGCGGGTGCGGCTCGATTCGAGATCCTGGCTGCCGCCCTTGAACGCGGCGACCACGCGAGCGCCGGGCACGTGGTTTGGATCGTTCGTGTCGTTCAGGAGCTTCGTGAACGCGGTCACGTGCGAGGTGTCCGTGCCGATTATGCCGAGCCGAATCTCGGCGCACCAGGTCACAACAACGCAGGAGAGCAGAAGGGCAAAGATCTTCATGAGCCGCATTGTACACTCGGGGGTGGTTAGCCGGTTATTCGGTTGGACGGTTATTCGGTTGGGGCAGTGAACCGGAACCAGAAAACCGAACAACGGGGCAACCAAATAACCGAACAACCGGAACCCGTGTCCCTCTCGACTCCCGTCAAGTACGTGAAAGGCGTCGGGCCGGCGCGCGCCGCCATGCTCGAAACGAAAGGAATCCTCACGGTCGAGGATCTCCTCGGCTACGCGCCGTTCCGCTACGAGGACCGCAGCAACACCAAGCCAATCGCTCAGCTTGCTCCCGGCGAGATGGCGACCGTAGTAGCGGATGTCCGCTCGGCCGGACTGGCCGGCTTCAAGCGGCGGAACCTCGGCTTGTTTGAAGCCACCTTCACCGACGCTTCGCGCGCCAGGCTGGCCGCGAAGTGGTTTCACGGCGGCTACCTCGCCGATGTCATCCAGCCAGGGCAAAAAATCGCCCTGTACGGGAAAGTTGAATTCGACAGCTACACGGGTGAGTTGTCGATGCTTCACCCGGAGTTCGAGATCCTGTCGGGCGATGAAGACGACGCCGAAGCGACGCTGCACGTGGGGCGCCTGGTGCCGATCTACGAAGCGGCCGGCAAGATCACCACCCGGGTCTTCCGGCGGCTGGTGCACCGTGCCCTCGAGTCAGTCAAGCCCATGGACGACCCCCTGCCAGCGCACATCCGGAACCGGATGAAGCTGGTGGACCGCTGGACAGCAACCCGCGAGGTCCACTTCCCATCCCCGAACAACGACCTGCGGCTGCTGAACGCGTTCCGCTCGCCGGCGCAGTTCCGGCTGATCTTCGAGGAGTTCTTCTGGCTGGAGTGCGGGCTGGCTTTGAAGCGCAACAAGGCCCGCCGGCAGACCGGCATCGCTTTCGAGCTTTCCGACCGCGTCCGCGACCGCATCAAGCTGATGCTGCCGTTCAAGCCGACCGCCGCGCAGAAACGCGTGCTCGGCGAGATCGCGCGCGACATGGCCGAGCCGCACCCGATGAACCGCCTGCTCCAGGGCGACGTCGGCAGCGGCAAGACGCTGGTCGCCGCCGAAGCCGCCATCATCGCCATCGAGAACGGCTACCAGGTGGCGATGCTGGCCCCCACCGAGATCCTCGCTACCCAGCACTACTTCCACCTCAAGGACCTGTTCGCCAAGCTGGGCTACGTTGTCGTGCTCCTCACGGGGTCGTTGACGGCTCGCGAGAAAACACAGCTCAAGAAGCTGGTGGCGGAAGGGCTCGCGCACATCGCCGTGGGAACGCACGCCCTGCTCGAGGAGGACGTCGAGTTTCACAAGCTCGGACTGGCGATCGTCGACGAGCAGCACCGGTTCGGCGTGATGCAGCGGCTGCGTCTGATGCGGAAGGGCGGCTCGCCCGACGTGCTGGTGATGACCGCCACGCCGATCCCGCGCACGCTTGCGCTGACGATGTACGGCGACCTCGACACTTCGGTCCTCGACGAGATGCCGCCGGGCCGAAAGCCGATCTTCACCAAACACGTCACCGAAGACCGCGTCGAGCTGGTCTACAGCTTTCTGAAGCAGCAGATCGACGCCGGGAGTCAGGCTTACGTCGTCTACCCGGTGATCGAGGAATCCGAAACCCGAGCGATGAAGGCGGCGCAGAAGATGCACAAGCATCTTTCCGAAGTCGTCTTCCCCGGTGTTTCCGTCGGGCTGCTGCACGGGCGCCTGCCGGCGAACGAGAAGGAAGCGGTGATGGACCGTTTCAAGCGCGGCGAGCTCAGCATCCTGGTCTCAACCACGGTGGTCGAGGTGGGCGTGGATGTGGCGAACGCCACGGTGATGGTGATCGAGGAAGCCGAGCGCTTCGGCCTGGCGCAGCTCCACCAGCTTCGCGGCCGCGTCGGCCGCGGCGCGGCGCAGAGCCATTGCATTCTGGTCACCGGAAAGCTGAACGAAGACGCCCGCGAGCGCATCCGCACGATGGTGGAGTCTACCGACGGCTTCTACATCGCCGAGATGGACCTGAGGCTGCGCGGCCCGGGCGAGTTCTTCGGCACGAAGCAATCGGGGCTGCCCGCGCTGCGCATCGCCAACATCCTGCGGGACGGCGACATCCTCGAGATCGCCCGCTCGGAGGCGACGGGCTTCGTGTCGAATCCGCCGTCGCGCGACGATTTGCTCAGCGCCGCCGCTTACATCCGCGACCACTGGCAGCGGCGGTACGGCCTGGTGCAGGTGGGCTAGACGATGCGGATCATCGCGGGGGAGTTCCGAAGTCGCCGGATCAAGAGCGTCCCCGGCCTGGCCACTCGTCCCACACCGGACCGGCTGCGCGAAGCGCTGTTCAATGTGCTCGCGCCGAACATCGAAGGCAGCATCTTCCTGGATGCCTACGCCGGCTGCGGGGCCGTCGGGATCGAAGCGCTGAGCCGCGGTGCCGAGCAGGCGATCTTCATCGAGAACCACCGCACGGCCGTCCGCATCATCCAACAAAACCTGCGCTCCCTCGATCTGGAGACTCGCTCGATCGTGATCCGCGGCCCGGTGACGGCCAACCTGCGCCGCTTTCATCCCGACATCGTGTTTCTCGACCCTCCCTACGAACTGGTACGCGAATACGAGGAGTCGTTGAACCTGCTCGGGAGCATGGCGCCTTCTTTGGTCGTGGCCCAGCATGCGACTTGCCAGCTTTGGAGGGACAGCTACGGCCTGCTGCGGCGCACCCGCATCCTCCGGCAGGGGGACAACTCGCTTAGCTTTTTTGAGCCGTCGCCTGAATCACCTCCCGAATCTCCCGCCGGTGCCGTACTGAGGTGAATTTGTCCCGCCAAAGCCGCTGCGCGGCGCCGGCGACAACGGGCAACCGGTCGGGCTCCTCGATCAACTCTCGCAGGCGCCCGGCGATGGCATCCGCCGCCGGCTCCGGCAACAGAAACCCGTTCACGCCTTCCTCGATGATTTCCCCCAAGTCCCCCGCCGGCGAGGCCAGCACCGGTACACCAGCCGCAAACGCATCCAGGACGACAAACGGCATGCCCCCTTCGCTCTTCGACGGCATCACCAGCAGATCGAGTTGCGCGAGCACCCGCCTGGTGTCGTCCCGCCAGCCGAGATACTCCACGCAAGGCCGCGCGCGCCAGCACGTCCCGCTTGTACCTCGCGTCAGCGGCATCGCCGAAAATCGTGTCGCTTGCCGCGGAGCCAGCGCACCGCTGACCGGTTCTTCAATACAGACGCCTTCCGGTTCCCTCCGCCGTGCACATTCGGAAACGCGGGCCGCAACATCCTGCCCGGCCCGGGCAACAACGTGTTCGATCTCGCGGTCGAGCGCCGGTTCCCGCTGCGGGAACAAGCGGCGATCCGGTTCCGCGCCGAGTTTTTCAACGCTTTCAACCATCCCAACTTCGGCATTCCCGGGCCCTACGCCGCCGCGCTGCGCTTTTCCGAGCCGAACCTGGAGCTCCTGGCAAGCCTCAGTGAGCGCGACTGGCAGGCGGCGCTGGTTTTCCTCGACCGGTCGCAACTCACGCTGCATTTCGGCGCCGCGGCGGACGACAAACTGCCCCGGCCGGTGCGGAAGCGCATCGATGGTAATCTCCGCGACAACTCGGAGCGGCTCGATCATGTTCGCCACGATGTGTTCGCATCTGCGACGCGCTCGAGGCCGGCCCATCGACCATCTCCCAACGATGGTCTGCAACACCGGCTTCGAATGGCGCGGGAATTACTACGACCCGAACATCCCTGTCGCTGTGGATATCCACTTCCGGCTCGCGGCGCTGCGTTACGGGCTGCTCGTGGTCTCGCGAGCCGCGCATCATGCCATGGCGCTGGCGCCCGCCCTGGCCGCCGGAGTGCGCTGGTGGCTCCGCTCGCGAGGTCCTGGCGCCGGCTTCTGGCGCTACCTCCTTACCGCCTCCGTGTATCATCTCTGTGTCTTCGTTTTCGTTCTGCTGTACAACCTCTACCTGCTCGACGCGGGATTCAGTGAGGATTTCCTGGGCCTAGTGGCGGGCGCGGCCACGGCTGGCAGCCTAGCCGGATCGATACCGGCGGCATGGGCGCTGCGCAAGCCGGGACTGAAGCGCACCGTGGTGCTGACCGCGCTTTCGATGGGCGCGGTTTCAGCCGCCCGCGGCTTGGGATCGCAGGAGGCCGCGCTGCTGGCGACGGCCTTCGCCGCTGGCGGCCTCACCTCGCTCTGGTTCGTCTCGATCGCTCCCACGGTGAGTGCGCTGACTGGCGAACGGAATCGTCCGCTGGGATTCAGCCTCTGGCGGCGCTGCTGTTTCGGACGTGGGTGCGGAAACTCGCTCCGGACGGAACGTAAACCACTCGCTGGCGGCGAAGTTCGCCAGCGAGCAAAGCGCGATCGCCAGCATGTTGGCCGGCAGGCAGTGAAGCCCGAGCCATCCCGCCAGCAGCCGCATCAGAAACACGTTGGCTAGGATCGACACCAAGCCGGTGCTGGCGTTGAACCTCAGCAACCGTACAAGCGTCTCGCGGACGCACGCGCCGCGAGTCCTGTCGCGCCAGGTCCACCGCTCGTGCCAGAGGAAGTTGTGCAAGACCGCGGCCTCGACGGCCAGCGCCGTGGCGGCGAGATACTGCATCCCGAACGCGCCCGTAAGCGCCCCAAGGACGCCGAGCTGCACCAGAATCCCAAGCAACCCGACCGCATTGAACCTGACAAATCGGTGACAGGCTATGCAATCCCCAGTTAGTTTCACGGGCGGCCACCATCCGCCGGGCCGGCGAAATTGGGGATTGCGTAGCCTGTCACCGAATTTGCTCCTGGCGGTACAGGAGCGCCGCATGGCGGACCGCGGCAGTGAGGAGCATTGCCGCCATGCCGATGATTCCGATGATGCCGCCGATGTCGAAGAGCCTGCCCGCCGGCTGGAACATCAGCGCGATGTTGCCCGCGGCCAGCAGGATGCGCAGTTCCGTCGGGCTGAGCTTCCAGTGCGAAAGATGGAATGTCCCGATGGTGTAGGTTGCCAGGTACACCTCAATGGACAACATGAGGTACGCGACCAGCAGGCCGGCGGCGAACCACGGATGCATGTAGCCCGACAGGCCGATTCCTCCGAGCAGGAAGAACGCGCCGAACGTGTCGAGGATGTGATCGACATAGAATCCGTAGCGCGGGCGCAGCCTGTTGCGAACGCGCGCCAGCGTGCCGTCGAGGCTATCGCCGAGCCAGTTCAAAACCAGAAAGATCGTCGCCAGCATCAGCCCGACCGGGCTGCGGCTCGCGTACCAGTAGCTCAGCCCGGCGCCGAGCAGGGACACCGCGCCGAGCGCCGTCAGGTGGTCCGAGTTGATCCACGGAGGCAGCCGCCGTGCAAGAAAAACCAGACACCTGCGTTCCGCGGCTGACAGGAGGCTCCCCTGGGACCGATCCGCGTCGCGGAAGCTATCCTGTTGATTCCGCGGCGTCCCGGCCGGTTCGTGGACATGGCAAATGGCCTGCATGCCTTTGAAATCTGCAACCTGATGGCCAGTTTGGGAACGTCCAATAGAAAGAGAGCATGAAGCCACCACCCTTCCTTTCGATCGCGCTGCTGGGCGCCGCATCCGCGCTGCCCGGACAGAGGCTCATGATTGCCGAACTGAAGCCGCCGACCATCGAGGCGTTCGACGGGTACGTGAGGGCCGCGGAATCCACGATCGACGAGCGGGTAATTGGCAAGCGCAGCTTCCTGTGGACCGACGAGTCCGCCGAGCGGCGGGACGAGGTCGCTCGAGGGAACATCGCGCTGGAGTACCGCTCGGCGGGCGCCTCGATCCCGGGCGGCACGGTCGAAGACTGGATCGGCGCGGTGTTCGTCGCCGGCGTGACATTGGAACAGGCGCTGGCAATGGTGCAGGATTACGGCAACCACAGGAACATCTACCGGCCCGAAGTGGTCGATTCGCGCATTCTCAAGCGAACCGGCGACGATTTTCAAGTCACTCTGCGGCTTAGGAAGCACAAAGTCGTCACGGTGGTTCTCGACACCGAGCATTCAGTGCGCTACTCCCGCCTGGGCAAGGACCGCTGCTACAGCCGGTCGGCGAGCACCCGGATCGCGGAAGTTGATGGCGAACACGAGATGCCAGTCGGGCGCGATCACGGCTTCCTGTGGCGCCTGAACAGCTACTGGCGGTTCCAGGAGCGGGACGGCGGCGCGTTCATCGAGTGTGAGGCGATTTCGCTCAGCCGCGACATCCCGTTCGCCGTCTCTTGGCTGGTGAAGCCGATCGTGCGCGAGCTGCCTCGAGAGTCGCTCGAGAACACGCTCCGCCTCACCCGAGACGCGCTCCGCAGGGGTTATCATTGAAGACAGCAGCCATCCATGCAACCGGCCCTGAATCCCAGCGTCAACGGCGAAGCCGCGCTTGTGGCTCAGGCCAGGGACGGTGATTCGGCAGCCTTCACCGAGCTGGTCAACCGCTACGATCGCCGGATCTTCCGGCTGGCGAAGCACATCACCCAAAACGAGGACGATGCCCAGGAGATCTTGCAGGACACGTTCCTGAAGGCCTACGAGCACTTGCCGGAGTTCCAGGGCAACTCACGCTTTTACACCTGGCTGGTGCGGATCGCCGTCAACGAGTCGCTGATGAAGCTCCGGAAGCGCAAGTCGGGCAAGATGGTTTCGCTCGACGAGACGATCGACACCGGGGAAGAGACGATCGCTCGCGAGATCGCCGTCTGGGACGACAACCCGGAACAGCGGTACTCGCAAGGCGAGCTGCGCGGAATCCTGGAAGACGCCATCGACAGCCTGCCGCCCATCTTCCGGTCCGTGTTCATTCTTCGCGACGTGGATGAGCTGTCGACGGAAGAGACGGCCGAGACCCTGAACATCTCGGTGCCGGCGGTGAAGAGCCGGCTTCTCCGCGCGCGGCTCCAGCTTCGCGACAAGCTGACCCGGTTCTTCAAGCGAAAGGGGGACGACGTCTTTGCTTACCTGTAAGCAGTTCCTCGACGAATTGTCCGACTACCTGGACGAATCGGCGTCCGGGGAGACTCGCCGCGAACTGGAAGCGCACCTGACGGCCTGCCCCAATTGCTGGGTGATTGCGGACACGACGCGGAAAACCGTGAAGATCTACAAAGGCATGGAGCCCCAGCCGATCTCCGAGGATCTGCGCGAGCGGCTGCTGCGCGCGCTGGACAAAAAGATGTCGAGCGGCCGGGGACGTCCTCCCTCCTCCGGCGCACAGGGCTGACCGGTCAGGCAGGCTGCGTCTTGGCCTGCTCGAGCGCAGCCTCCACTTCCGACCTGTACTGGGCCAGCAACGACTCGTTCCCCGCTTCGAACCGCATCACCAAGACGGGCTGCGTGTTGGAGGCGCGCACCAAGCCCCAGCCATGGTCAAACAGCACCCGCACGCCATCGACGTCGACGACGTTGTGCGTCTTCTTGAAGGCCTCGGCTACGCGCTCGACGACGTCGAACTTGACTTCGTCCGGGCAATCGACGCGGATCTCGGGCGTTGAGACCATCTTCGGCAGGCCCGCCAGTTGCGCCGACAGCGGCTGGCCCGAGGCGGCGACGATTTCAAGCAGCCGGCACGAGGCGTACAGCGCGTCGTCAAAGCCGTAGTAGCGGTCGGCGAAGAAGATGTGGCCGCTCATTTCGCCCGCCAGCTCGGCGTGCGTCTCCTTCATCTTCGCCTTGATGAGGGAGTGGCCGGTGCGCCACATGATCGGGTTGCCGCCGAGGCGCTTGATCTCGTCGTAGAGGACTTGCGAGCACTTCACCTCGCCGATGAAGGTGCTACCCGGCTTGCGGGTGAGGATCTCGCGCGCGTAGATAAGCATGAGCTGATCGCCCCAGACGACGTTGCCTTTCTCATCGACGGCTCCGATGCGGTCGGCGTCGCCGTCGAAGGCCACGCCGAATTCGGCGTTGTGCGCCGCCACCGCCTCGACCAGATGCACGAGGTTCTTCTCGACCGTCGGGTCGGGGTGGTGATGGGGAAAGTTGCCGTCCATGTCGAAGAACAGCTCGACGGCGTCCACGTTGAGCTTGGGAAGAATCCGGCGCATCACCGGGCCCGCAGTGCCGTTGCCCGCGTCAAAGACCACCTTGACGCGGCGGGAGAGGTTCACGCGGGTGGGAAGTTCCTCGACGTAGGGAGAAGCGACATCGGCTTCCTGAACCGAGCCCGCGCCGGAGGAGAAATCGCGGTCTTCGTAAATCTCGCGAACTTCCTGAATCTGGTGGCCGTGAATCGTACTCAGCCCGCTCATGACCTTGAAGCCGTTGTACTCGGAGGGATTGTGGCTGCCGGTGATCATGACCGCGCCTTCGGCCTTGAGGCGGAACACCGAGTAGTAGAGCAGGGGCGTGGGAACGACGCCGATGTCGGTGACTTCGCAGCCGCTGGCGGTCAAGCCCTGGATGAGCGCGTCGCGAAGCCGGGTGGAGCTGAGGCGGCAGTCCCGGCCGAGGTTGATCTTCCTGCCGGCATGCCGGTTGAGGTACGTGCCGATGGCGCGGCCGAGGTCGGCCACGTCAGGGCTGCGCAATTCAACCTCGGCGATGCCGCGGATGTCGTATTCGCGGAAGATGGTCGGCTTCAACATAAAGACGAACGTATCACGGAAATTGGGGATTGCGTAGCCTGTCACGGATTGCGCGATGGCCGAGGATCAACAGGTCGGCGCCGCTCTTCAGGAAACTGGCGATGGCATCCTTAGGGCGATTTGACGATCGGCTCTCCGGGTCCTTTGAACGGCGTGTTCAACACCAGCGGAATTCCGGTTCTGTAGGCCCCAACTCGTTCCGCATGGCAAGAATCACGCCGCCCAGGCCCCGATTCGAGTTTGCCAGCACGGTTGAGCTGGTACGCAAGAAGGTGCGTGGGGACACGGCAATCTGCTCGATGCGCCGTCATGGTCCGTCATTTGACGGTGGCAAATCACGCGTAGGACTCGGAACCGCTGCCCCGGCGGACCGACGCCGTCAGCCCTTGGACCACCGGCGCCACATGGCCTGGAACGCTTGCTCGACGTCTCTTGTGACGCCGGCCTCGTCCATCCATGGGGAGGCAAGAAGGCGGTCGCGGAGCGAGGCGCGAAGCTCCGCGAGGCGCGGGAGGTCCGCCGCCAGCGCTGCGGCCCGCTCGACGTAATCGTCGGGATTGGCGCCAACCAGTTCCCCGAGGCCGGCACAGTCGAGGATCATCAGGCCTAGGCGGGCGGACGGAGTCCCGCCGGCCAGCGCGATCACCGGGACTCCCATCCAAAGCGCGTCGAACGTCGAGGTGCCGCCGTTGTACGGGAACGGGTCGAGGGCGATGTCGATTTCGTCGAATGCCGCCAGGTATTCGGCGGCCTGGCTCCGGCCTCGGAATTCGATGCGCATGGGCTCGACTCCTTCCTCGGCGAACCAGGACCGGAATCGTTGTTGCACTGCGGGCGACTCGAACTCGGCGTATTTGAGGACCAGACGACTGGAGGGCGCGGCCTGAAGGATGCGGGACCACAAGCGGATGACCGCCCGCGAGATCTTGGTCGGATTGTTGAAGCAGCCAAAGGTGACCTTGCCCAGAGCGAGAGCGGGGGCAAGGGCCACGGGGCGGTCAGCCACCGGGGGGCGGTAGGCGGCGCGGCAGCGGGGCAGGCGCCAGACGCGCTCGGAGAAGTATCGCTCGCCTCCCTCGGGGACGAGCCACGGGTCGGCCAGAAAGTAGTCGATGGCCGTCAGGCCGGTGGTCGCCGGATAGCCGATCCAGGTCACTTGCACCGGGGCCGGCTTTCGCGCGAACACCTGGAGCCGGTGGCCGGCGGTGTGCCCGTTCAAGTCCACCAGGATGTCAATGCCGTCGGCGCGGATCGTTTCGGCGAGCGCGTCGTCGGTCATGCCGGCGACGAACCGCCAATGATCGGCCAGGGTCTGAAGCCGGAGGGTGACTTCGTCGGGGCGGGCCACCTCGGCGTAGCAGAAGATCTCGAATTCGCGGCGATCATGGTGGACCAGGGCCGGCTCGAAGTACTGCACCAGCGGGTGCATCTTCAGGTCGGCGGAAACGTAGCCGACGCGGAGCCTGCGCTCCGGCTCCCGGGTGTTGGCGTGAGGCTTGATGCCGTCCGCCGGCGAGGCCGCGTGGCGCTCGGCCCAGCGCCGGTGTTCGGCATAGAGTGTTTCGTCGCTGATTGTGGGGTCGGAGCCCAGCACCAGCAGCAGCCCCGAATGGATGGCGGCGTTCGCCGGCGCGCGCTCGACGGCCTGGCGCACCCAGGGGAGGGCTTCGTCCACGCGCCCTTGCCGGTACAGCGAGAAGCCCAGGCAGGCCAGGGCCTCGCCGGAGGCCGGACGGCCGGCGACCGCTCGCCGCGCCAGGCGCTCGGCATCTTCCCATCGGCGCTGCTCGATCCGGATTGCGCTGAGGTTGGTCAGAGCCTCAACGAGGCCAGGCTGATGCCGCAACGCTTCGAGCGCCAGCTCTTCGGCCTCGGGGCTCCGGTTGGTTTGCATGAGCAGCCCGCTCAAGTTGGCGTGAGCCAGCGCCAGCGCGGGATTAGACCGGATCGCCTCCCGGTAGCGGCTCTCGGCCTCCTCCAGACGCCCTTGCGCCTGGGCGACACAGCCGAGGTTCAGGTGCGCCTCGGCGAAGTCCGGCCGAAGCTCCAGCGCTGTCTTCAGGTTCGCGGCGGCCTGCTCCCATCGTCCCAACAGGTACAGCACGTAGCCGAGATCGTTGTGCGCCTCCGCCATCCGCGGATTCGCGGCTGCGGCCGCGCAGTAAGCCTCGGCTGCTTCCTCCCGGCATCCGAGGGCAAGCAGCACCCCGCCGAGCGAATGCGGGTACAGAGCCACGGAGGGCTGGAGGCGCGCCGCCCGCCGCAGGGGGTCGAGGGCAGCCTCGGAGCGGCCCGTGTGGTGGAGCGCCAGTCCCAGCAGATGCAAAGCGACGGCGTTCCCTGGATCACGCACGAGCGCCTTGCGATAGTAGCCTTCCGCTTCCGCCGGACGCCCGGCGCGATGCCGCGCGAGGCCCGAGCGGATGGCCTCAGCCACGCTCGCCGACGACATGCTGAAGCCTTTTGGCGACTCGCGCGATGACCGGCGCCCAGTCGCCGGGCTGTTCCTGCCGGAACAGGCGCATGGCCGGATACCAGGGTGTGTCGTCGCGGACGAGCATCCACCGCCAGTCGGGGACGTAGGCGAGGAGTAGCCAAGCGGTCCGGGCCAGCGCCCCCGCCAGGTGGACCATCGCCGTATCCACGGAGATCAGGAGATCGAGGTTAGCGAGAGCCGCCGCCGCATCGCGGAAGTCCGCAGTCTCCCCAGACAGGTCGTGAAGGCGAAGACCCGGGGGCGGCGCGCTTGCCTGGCAGGCGCGGGGGCCGAATTGCAAGCTGAAGAACTCGACGCCGTCCACGCGGGCCAGGGGCGCGAGCGTATCGAGGGTGATGGACCGCTTCCCGTCGCCGGCATGCAGCGGGTTGCCGGCCCACACCAGGCCGACTCGCGGCCCTTCGGCGACCCGGAGCCGCTTCTTCCACTTCTCCAGGTACGCTTCCTCCACCGACAGGTACGGCGTCCGCGCGGGAATGCTCTCCAGCCGCGTGCCGAAAATCCGCGGCAGGCTAAGCAACGGAGCATGAACGTCAAAGTCCGGCAGAGGCTCGCCGGCGGCGATCAGCCGGTCGATTCCGTCCACTCCCCGCAGCAGATCCGCCAACGGCCGCGGGCATTCGACGATCACCGTGCCTCCGAGCTGTTTGACCATCGGCGCATAGCGGATGAACTGGATCACGTCTCCCAAACCCTGTTCAGGGTGCAGGAGGATGGCTCGCCCGTCGAGCGGCGAGCCGTCCCATCCGGGCTGGCGGAACACTCGAGGGCGGCACCACTTCGTCTTCCAGCGCCAATCGAATTCCTCCCATCCGCGTTGCCAGTCTCCGGCCAGCAGAAGGGTCAGGGAACGGTTCCAGCGCGCCTTGACATGGCCGGGGTCGAGGCGTATGGCCTCGTCATAGCAGGCGCAGGCTTCGGCCAACCGGAGCCGGTCGCGATGGAGGTTGCCGAGGTTGTGATGGGCGTCGGGCAGATCCGGCTTAAGCTCGATCGCCCGGCGGTAGCATCGCTCGGCCTCCGCCTCCTGGCCCATTTCCTGGAGCGAGGTCCCGAGGTTGTTGTGGGCTTCGGCGAAATCCGGACGGGCGGCGAGAGCCTCGCGGCAATACCCGGCTGCCTCGCCGGCTTTCCTCCGCTCGACCAGCGGCACGGCCAGCGTCGCCAGGATTTCGGGGCTGGACGGCTTGCGCCGAAGGGCCTCGCGCAGGCAGACTTCGGATTCCTCGAAGCGCTCGAGGATGAGCAGGGCGCCGCCAAGGCAAGCCCAGGCCTCGGCCAGTTCGGGCTGAAGGCGGACGGCCTCACGGCCGGCGGCCAGCGCCTGTTCCGGACGTCGCAATCGCAGCAGGGCTCCGGCCAGGTTGACCCGCGCTTCGGCGTAATCGGGCCTGAGCTCGATGGCACGTCCGAAACACCCCAGCGCCTGCTCGAGGCGGCCGCGCGCCACCCGCGCATTGCCGAGGTTGTTGTGAGCTTCCGCCAGCTCCGGATTCAGTTCGAGCGCCTTGGCGTAGCAGAACTCGGCCTCCTCCGGGCGTCCCAGGGCTTGCAGCGCATTGCCGAAGTTAGCGTACGCCTCGGCGTAGCCGGGCTGGAGCCGGAGGGCCTGCTCGAAGCAAAGGCAGGAAGACTCGGGCCGTCCGAGCGCCAGGAGTTCATTGCCGAGGCTGTTGTGAAAGGCGGCCACGTCAGGGCGGATTCGGATTGCCCGGACGATGTAGCCGGATGCCACATCGTGCCGCCCGGCGCCCGCGGCCAGCAGACCCAACAGGTGAAGGGCGTCGGCGTTGCCGGCGTCCTCGGCCAGCACTTCGCGGTACAGCGATTCGGCCTCGGCTGCCCGTCCTCGCCGGTGGTGCTCCAATCCCGAGGAAAGCCTCTCCAGAATCGTGGTCATGGGGATTCCCCGCGGCAAGATTTTGCCGGATGTGGGACTCTTGTCATTCCCCGGCCGCCCGTATCTTCATGGAGGTGCGCCAGCCAGCGCGCCAGTCCCCCGCCCGCCAACCCGCGCGCCGCCCTGAGGTTCTCCTCGCCGGTGAGCCAGATCTCCTTGCGGAGGATCGGCAGCATTGTTGGTGCGCTGATGCCGAGCTTCACCCGTCCGGGGCCGGCCTCGACGACGGTGACTTCGATATCGTCGCCGATGCGAACGGCCTGGCCGGGCCGGCGGCCGATCACGAGCACGCGACCTCCTCGGCGACGCCGACGAGCGGATGGCGGTGCGAATAGCCGCCGTCAGTCCGGATTGCCTGCACCGCCCGGCGATTGGCCAGGTTGATGACGACCGGCGAGAGCAGATTCGCTGTCGGAGGCCCGTCGGTGTTGAGGGCGAGAATCGCGAGGCAAAGCACGTCGGCGCCCGGCTCCGGCTGACGGCCGGCGGGCAACCCGAGCGTCTCGAGCTCCTCGGGAGCCATCGCCAGTCGATAGCCGGGCTGAATCGCGGCCACCGGCAGGGTCATAAAACAAAGATCGGGACGCGTCAGGCTTTGCAGGAAAAGCAGGGGCTTGTTGAGAGCCTGCTCGACGAGGAGGAACGACTTCTCCTCGGGAAAGCCGGGAAGGCCCTCGGGAAACTGGATTGCGGATTCCGGCTTGTAGGTGAGAACACCGAAATAGTCGCTCGGGTATTCAGCCATAATCTCCGATTGGCGCCGCCGCTTACAGACCGGCCGCCGCTATCCCTTCTGCACGTTTTGGGCCTGCGGTTTGGCCGGCTCTGCTTTCCCTGGCGGCCTTGACCCGTTGATGCCGCCGGCGGCGGCGACCGGCTCCCGCAGCAGCCCTGTCCTGTTCAGGATCACGATATCTACGCGCCGGTTGCGCGCCCGCCCGGCCTCCGAGTCGTTGGACTCGAGCGGAACGTTCTCCGCGTAGCCGGCAATTGCCAGCCGCTCGGGCGGGATCTCGAACCGGGTTGACAGGAGTGACATCATGGCGATGCTGCGCGCCGCCGAGAGCTCCCAGTTGCTTTTGAACCGGGCGTTATGGATGGGCACCGAGTCCGTGTGGCCTTCCAGCCGGACCGGGTTGGGCATGCCGCGGATGACGGCTGCTACCTTGCCGATGCTGGGGTAGGTGGCCTGGGCGATGACATCCTCTCCGGAGGGGAAGAACGCAGCCTGTTGCAGGCTCACCACCAGCCCTCGGGGCTCCAGCCGGATCTGCATCTTGCCGCTTTTGATCTCGTCCTTCAGTTCTTCGGTCAAGTACTCGAGCGAGGGCAGCAACTCGACCATGGATTGCGAGTGGCCCTCCTCGGCCGGTTGCAGCGGCTTTTCCTGCTGTCCTTTCTTGCTGCCGCCCGGCCCCTTCTTCATGGCGCTGCCCTGGCCGAGATCGTCGATCGTTCCTCCCAGGATCTTGGCCACCTTGGACACCGAGTAGCCTTCCTCCAGGGCCTTGCGCACCGACTCGGACACCTGCTTGGCCTTTCCCTTGTCGGCCTGTGAGGAGGCGAACATCACCACGAAGAAGGCGAACAGCAGGGTGATGAAATCCGCGTAGGATACCAGCCACCGCTCGTGGTTCTCGTGCCCCGCGTGCCGCTTTTTGCGTGCCATTGGCGTTTCCTCATCCTTTGGCGGCCGCGGTTCCCGGGACGGCGGCGGCCTTCTTATCCTTCTGCTTGGCCGGCTTCGCCTGCGCCTCCTGCCGGGTGTAGGCCTCGAGCTTGCTTCGGATCAGCTTCGGATTCAGGCCCTCGACGATCCCGGCGACGCCCTCCAGGATCAGCTCTTTGGTCCGCACTGACTCGTGCGTCCGGGCCTTGAGCTTGTTGCCGGCGGGGAGGAAGAAGATGTTGGCGACCCCGACCCCGTAAACCGTGGCCACAAAGGCGACGGCAATCCCCTTGCCCACCTCCTCGATGTTCTCGAGATGTTTCATGACCTGGATCAGGCCGAGCACGGCGCCGATGATGCCAATGGTCGGCGAGTATCCGCCGGCCGCCTCGTAGACCTTCGCTTCCGCCTCGCCGCGCTGCTCTTCTAGGGTGACTTCCAGTTCCATCATGCGCCGCAGGTCCTTGAGGTCGGTCCCATCGACGGCCAGGGTCAGCGCTTTCTTGAGGAACGGGTCCTGGATGTCGTCGACTTCCTGCTCCAGCGACACGATTCCTCCTTTGCGAGCCTTGGTGGCGTAAGAGATGATTTCCTCGATCACCCCGTCGGAGGACTGAGACTTCTCGACGAACACCTGGGAGATCTTCCTGGCCGCGCCGAGCAGCAGGGCCGGGGGCGTCGTCACCATGACGGCGCCGAGGGTTCCTCCGAGCACAATCATGGCGGCCGTGATCTGGGCCACGTCCTTGACGTTGCCGCCTTCCAGGAGGAGCCCGCCGAGAATGCCTCCGAGCGCCAGCACCAAGCCCAGCACGCTGGCGAGATCCAGCCTGGACTTCGACGTCTTCTGTTTCTTCTTGTCCGCGGCTTTGTCAGCCATGGGTCCTCAGCTCCCGCCGCCGGCCTTTGGTTCGGCGCCGGAAGGTTCGCCCTGCTCCGGTCTCATCAGACCATTGCCGATCAACTTCCGAAATGCGATGACCCGTTCGATCACCTCCTCGGGGGTCTCCAACACCCGCATCGTCTGCCCGGTGGTGAGAACGATGACGGTATCCGGCGTGATCTCGATGTGCTCGATGAGGTCGGAGTTCAGCACCACTGGTACATGGTTCAGGCGCGTCAGCCGGATCATGGGAGCCCGCCACCGGAACATATCGGCGGGTTCAAGAGAAACGGGCGCTCAAAACGGCCGAGGGGCGGTCGATGAGTCTAGCGAGGTGGATCCATGGCCGCTGCCGCGACCGGCTGCGCTGCTGAAGCAGCCCGTATCCTCGGAATCCTGAGCCGCCACGAGGCGCTCGACCTGGGCGAACTGCGCCGACACACCGGCTGTCGCCGCCGCCGGGCTCCGGCCACCGCAGTGGAAAGCGAACGATGGGAGTTGCTGGAGGGGATTGTCGAGTCGCTGTCCCATGACCGGCGCGATGCGGAGGTTTGCGTACGGCTTCTGCGACACATCGCGGGCGGCGGCGATCGAGGGTAGAACGAACGGGGCAGATAGCAGAAATCGGAAATCAAAAGGCAAAATCAAGAATAATGGTGCGCATTCGGTGGTCTTCTCTTGTCGGCCTCCCGCATCGGGTTCGGACGGCCGGATTCCCAGCCTGCGATGGGCCGCTTCGTGACTTGCCCACCTCAACGATTCACCGGGCTCATCCCGGAGGCGGCGTAATGGACTGCGATCTCGGCGGCCGGCAGGGGGCGGGCGAACACGGCGATCTCGTCGATGCGGCCCTCGAAATTCGCGCTTGGATCCGGGCAGCCGGCGACGTGCAGGCGCGCCTGACCCCCGGCCGCCGGGCCCGCCTGGCCTGAGATCTCGGGCGTGTTCCTGCCGTCGAGATACACGGCGAATTGCTGTCCGTCGCGGACCAGCGTCAGGTGATGCCAGGTCCTCAGCGCGATCTCGGTGGGCCCCTCAAAACGCTTCTCACCGTGCGAGAAAACAAGGCGACCGGCGGCGCCGTTCAGCCCGCCGATGCCCACTTGGGTCGCGCCCCCATCCATGGAAAGCAGGCAGCCGGTGACGGCCCGCGCGCCGGGCGGCAGGGCGTTGCTGAACCACAGCTCGACGCTGTGGCGAGGGCCCAGCTTCCTGAGATCGGCTCGCATGCGACCGCCGGCGAAGTGCGGCGCCCGGTTGATCTCGACGCCGGAGAAGCCCGCCGACTCCGGGCCTTCAAGGTAGTAAGCCACGCCGTCCTCGTACAGACCGCTGTTGCCGTGACCGCTGGAGTCCGCGGCACTGGGGCCGCCGAACTCGCTCCCGCGCCAGTAGGCCAGCGGCTTGGATGCCAGCACCGCCCTGGCGTACGGGCCGTGCGTATCGGCAGGTACGCGCCGGCGCTTGCCTGAGACTTCCTCCAGCAACTCGAGGACGGCGCTCGCGATCTTCGGCTCGGCATCCACTTCCAGCCCGGCGGTTCGGGCAGCCCACGTGGTGTAGCCGCCGAGCTTGTGCTGCTCGGGAGGCGGGATGTAGCCCTCGGCGCCGTTCGCAAGCTCGATGGTGAAGGTCGGCCGGAGTGGGCTATGCGCCTTGATCTTGAGGCCGGTGATGGCGAACACCTCGTTTGGAATCGCGGCGATGCCAAGGTCGCCGATGCGCACTGCCTGGAGCTTCAGTTCCCGGACAGGCGCTTCCGCGATCAGGACCTGCTCGCGGGCATACACCTCGACCTGGTCCCGGGGCTTGCCGACGGGGATTCCGCCCAGCACCTGCTTCGCCCAGGCCAACCGCTGGGGGCTCGCCACACGCCGGGCGAGCTTGAGCCGCGTCTCCGACATGGCCAGGGTGATCCTGTCCCGGTAGGAGATCTTCCGCCAGGCATCGAGCACGAGAGCGGCAATTTGGCCGGCGTAGGTCTCGGCGTCCATGGGCCTGCGGGGCCGCCCGTAGTCCATCCAGTGCTGGTCGCCGCTGGTGCCTTGCGACATCATGGCGATGAACGGCCGTTCGCTGTCCTGCGCTCCGACCATCTGTTCCACCTTGCTGGCGAAATGGCCGTAGTAGTCGGCCGACAACGTGGCCGCCGGAACCCCGACGTAATGCATCGAGTAGTTGGCCAGCAGCGCGATGGGCCGGCGCTCGGGCGACTGGAAAGTCAGAATCGAGAGTCCGGGATCGACGGGTCCGGCCGGACCCTCGAAATCCGGGCTCTGATAGCCGGGGTGCATGTTGGCGCGCACCGTCATCTCGCCGAAGGGGTCCTTGCGAATGCGATCCGGACGCAGAATCCAGCGGCGGCAATGCGTGTGTTCCGGCGCCTGCACGACGGCCCACCCGGCCTGTGCCGGGCCGAGGTTTCTGACGGCGCCTTCCATCACCTCGACCAGTTTCCGTTGGAGGAACCGCGCGTATTCCGGGTTGACGTCGGTGCCGAGCGCACCCATGACGGGCGGAGCGGAATGCGTGTGAGTGGCCGAGATCAGCATGCGGTCCGGTGGAATGCCGGTTGATTTGGCGGCCGCCGCTTTCACTGCATCCAGCAACTCGCGGGGCATCATCAGCGAATCGACGACGGCGATGAGGATGCGCCGGCTGCCGTCGTCGAGCGCCAGGCATCGGGCGTGGAGCTTGTCGGCGGCCCGCTCGGCGACGACCGGATGGAAACCACCGCTGATGATGATCGGAAATTCCGACGGGGTGATGTCAACGGCGTGCGCGCCGGCGCGGAATGTCGGCGGGCCGCCGGCGGCGAGCGGGGTGGACATCAGCCAGAGGGAAATGAGTGGAGTGAGGCGGCGCAT
>CAZACK010000050.1:0-35845 GCA_964483455.1 uncultured Solibacteraceae bacterium | reverse complement strand
AGAACGGGCAGCCGAGGCATTGCTCCCCCGTGCGCAAGGGGAAGCGCATCGTGTTCTGGGCATCCCGGAGGGCGCGGAGCGTGGCGCGGGCGGCCTGCATGTGCGGCGGATCAAGGCTAACCCGCACGGCGACGTTGGGGCGGAGAAACGAAAGCCAGGCGGCATCGGGCGGCCGTCCGGCTACGCGCTCGAGCGCCAGCGCGTAGAGCCGCAACTGGATCCCATAGGCCTCGGCCCGCTCGGCGGCGGCGTCGGCGGCGATGTCGTCGGTCTTGCAGTCCACCAGGACCAGTTGGCCGCCTTCCTCAAACCACAGGTCGATCTGGCCTTGGAGCACCACGTCGTCGAGGTCCATGAGGAAGTCGAATTCGCGCTCGATCCGCTCGGCGCGGGCGGCGCGCGCGCCCAGATCGCTGTCCCAGAACCGCGCCTCCAGTTCCCGCGCTTCCGGGCCGGCTTCCTCGCACGGTTCACCCGCCAGCAGCGAGTGGACCTGAAGGCCGATCTCGGCCGCGTCCGGCGGCTCGACTCTGGCCAGACTGAGGGCCTGTCCCACAGGGGGTGTTGATAAGCGTGCGGTTTCAGAAGCGGACTTGGCAGGCGAAATCGCCTGCACCGCCGATAGGTAACGAGCCAGGTAGTACCGGCGCGGGCAGGTTTCGAACAGCGCAACGGAGGTCACCGAGACGGCCGAGTCGTGCTGGCCGGCGAGCAGTGGGCGCGGCAGGAGGACTGCCGTGTGAACAGCCGGGGCGGTCTCGGGCGGCGCCGGGACCTGCGGGCGGGTGCTTGTCCGCCAGAGACGGATCGGGAACTTCGCGGACGGAGGGTGGTGGAAACCGGACTGCTCGTCCCGCGACTCCGGGTCGAATCCGAAGGCCGAGACCACCTTGCCGGCCCAGTTTCGCATGGCGTGACCGGTGTTGGCGAAGGAGAGCACCAGGTGTTCCTCGGCTCGCGTCATGGCGACGTACAACAGCCGGTTCTCTTCCTCCTTTTCTTTCCGCTCCTGGTGATCGCAATACTCCAGGTGCGCCCAGTCGGAAAGGTCTTCGCCCGAGACCGGATTTCGCCAGCGCGCGCCGATTGCGCCGGAAGGCGACAGCGAGATCGGCGGCTTGTCCCTGGAGACGCCCCGGTGAAGCGCGGACAGGAAGACGATGGGGAACTGCAACCCCTTGGCCTGGTGGATGCTCATCAGCCTGACGACGTCGGAGGAATCGGAGGGCGGCGCGACCGGCTCGCGCTCCATCCGGCGGCGCCATTCGAGATCCGCGATCAGCCCACGCAATGAACCGCCGCGGCGCTGCCGCCAGTCGCGCACCTGACCCAGGAGCTTGTCGAGGTTCGAGCAGGCGCGGGCGTCGAGACCCTCCGCGTACGCGGTCTCGTCGAGGACGCGAGCGAGCAGCCGGTCCGGCGGGAGATCGTCGCGGCGGGCGCGCAGGTCCCGGAGCAGATTGCCGAATCGCTGTAGGCGGTCGAGATCGTCCGGATCGAAGTCCGGGGCAGGGCGGCCGTTGAGTCCGGCGAGCGCCCGGCCGAGGTTCTTGGAGCACAGCCGCAGCCGCAGCAGGCTTTCGTCGCTCACACCGACCATTGGCGAGCGCAGCAGGCCGGCAAGCGCGACTTCGTCGCGCGGGTTGTCGATGACGCGGAGAAGCTGAAGGATGTCCAGCGGTTCCCGCTCTTCGTAAAAATAGCGGCCGCCGAAAGTCAGACAGGGCACGCCGAATTCGCGGAAGGCGTCCTCGAAGGCGGTGGCGGCGGTGAGCGCACGCAGCAGCACGGCGATGTCCTGAAAGCGGGCGGCGCGGCGTTCGATTCCGCCGTCGCACGCCCGGATCTCGACCGGGAGGCTGCCGGCCAACTCGCGGATGCGCCGCGCCACCCAGCGCGCCTCGAGCGCCACCGCATCCTCGCCGCCGTCACCGGAGGCGACCAGCACCTCGACCGATGGCTCCGGCTTCCAGCCGAATTCGCGCGACGCGGTCAACCGGTGCGGCTCGATGCCCTCGGCGCCTTGAAACACCAGGTTGACAGCCTCCAGGATGGGCTCGCGACTGCGGTGGTTCTCGAACAGCCGGTCCACCTCACCGCCGGCGGAGGCGACCCGGTCGCGATAGCCGCGAAACAACTCGGGATCGGCGTGGCGGAAGCCGAAGATCGACTGATTCATGTCGCCGACGGCGAAGAAATGGCCATCCGTGCGGATGAGGCCAAGGAGCTTCCATTGGAGGCGGTTGGTGTCCTGCAACTCGTCCATCAGGATTTGGGCGATGCTTCGCCGGACCCTGAAGCGTAGCGCCGGTTTGCGTTCCAGCAGAGCGATGGCGCGCTCTTCGAGGTCGGAGAAGTCGAGGGCGCTGAGTTCGAGCTTGCGAGCGCGGTACCGGCGGTCGATCTCCTCGATGGCATCGACGAGCAGGGCGCGAAAGGCGGCGTAGTGTTCGGCGACGAGCGCGCCGGCGATGGCGGGCCTCTGTTCGCGGAACCAGCGGATGCACTCCGAGACGGGCCTCTCCGCGCTCCGGAGATCGAACTGGAATTCCTCGAGGGCGCGGAAGTGTTCGGGGCCGGCGGCGCGGCCGGCGATGAGCGCCGCCCTCCCCGCCCAGTCCCGCATGGCGTCGATGCGCTCGCGCCGCTTGTGCGTTGTGCCGGGGCCGGCGGCTCGCAGGGCCGCGCGCACGGTTTCCACTGCCTCCCGAAATCCAGCCGGCGGGATGCTCGATTCCTGCCGAAGGTCGGCCGTGGATCGCCCCGCCGTGCGCAGCGCCTCGTACAACCCAAGCAGCGATTCGGCCAGCTCAGCCGGCGCGCAAATCGCGTCAAGAAGGCCGGTGAACTCGGCGGTCCGGGTGTCGTACAGTTGGTCCAGCGCGACGTGCGCGGCCTGCTGCAACTCGGCCTGGCTGTCGGCTTCGTCGAGCACCCGGAACTCGGGATCGAGGCCGGCCGCGATAGCGTTCTCCTTGAGCAGGCGCGCGCAGAAGCCGTGGATCGTCGAGACGTATGCCCGCTCGATGGGCGCGCGCAGATCCGGCCGGCCGGCGAACGCCTCGACCAGGCGGGTCTTGATCTCGGTGGCGGCCTTCTCGGTGAAGGTGATGGCGAGGATGGCAAGCGGGGAGGTTCCCGTCTCGACCAGACGGCGGAACCGCTCGATCAGGACGCGCGTCTTGCCGGAACCGGGGCCGGCGACGACGCAGACGTCCTGCCCGGTTCGTTCGACCGCGGCTCGCTGGCGCAGGGTCAGTTGCATGGATCGCCTCCGCCCCACTGAGAAGGTGGGAAGGCATTTTGAGCTGCCGATGAACGCCGATGAACGCCGATGATACGGTAGAGCCGGGTTGTCAGCGCCATGGCCGGCCTCCGGCCGCGAGCGTGGCGGTTGCCGGGGCGGGGCGGCAAATGTCGCGGAAGTCGCAGCGGGCGCAGTTGGCGTGCTGGTCCGGAGAGCCCTCGACAACGCCCTGGCGGATGCGGCGGGCGGCTTCGAGGGTGATCTCGACGGAACGGTCTCGGATTTCGCAGAGCACCTCGGGCGTGACGGCAGTTCCCAGACCTCGGAGGTCCGGGAGCGGGAGATGCCAGCCGCGCCAGGCCGTGTCGCGGCGCAGAGCGGCAAAGAGCACCGCGACCACGTTTGCGTTCCAGGCGCGCTCGGCGGCCAGCATGTAAAGGCCGCCCTGGACGCGGCGGCCGTTGTCGTGCTCCTTGATCCGCTGCCGGAGGGATTCCTCGCGCGAGTACTTGTAGTCGATCACCACTGCGGTCTTTCCATCCGGAGCGAGGTCGAGCCGGTCGATGCGGCCACGGAGGCTCAGGCCGTCATCGAGGGCCAGCAGGAACCGGCGCTCGGAGCGGCTTCGCCAACGGCCGGGCAGGGCGGCTGAGGCGACGAAGCGCTCGAGGTCGCGCAGCATCTCGCGGCGGATCGCTTCGGTCCGATAGCCGGACGGAACGCGGCTGCGGCCGCAGACGGCGCGGAACTCGGCGTCCAGGATCTCCGCCAGCGGGCGCCGGTTCTCGATCCAGCGCGCGAGCACCGCGTGGGCGATGCTGCCCTGGAGCAGAGCGTCGAGCCGCTCGGCCGGCGCGGGCGGAGGACCTTCCAGCGCCATCGTCTTGGCGGCGAAGAATCGGAACGGGCACTCGAGGAACACCTCGATGGCCGACGGCGAAAGCGTTGCGTGCCGGCGGTCGAGCCATTCGAGAAGACGGAACTCGCGGATGCCTGCGGGCTTTGGGGCGGGCCTGGCGGCCCGCGGGAGGGGCCGAACGCGGTGCCGTGCCGTCTCGACGGCGGCCGGCGTCCGTAGGAGGAACTCGTCGAGGAGAAACGACCGCAGGTTCTCTTCGCCTTTCGCGTTGAAGCGGGGATAGGAGAGCACGAGCAATTCGGTGGCCCGCGTCACCGCGAGCTCGAAAAGGAACTTTTCTTCCAGGTCGGCGTCCGCAGCCGTGCGCAGATGGAGGCCCTCGGAGCGAAGCGCCTGGCGCGCCGCGTCCGGCAGAATCGGATCCTGCGGGTGATACAGGGGGAACTGGGTCTCGAGCAGGCCGCAGACGAAGACGACGGGCAGCTCCCACTGGCGCGCCTCATAAACGTCGAGAACGTGCACTACGTTGCGCCGACTGTCGGGGACGCGGAGGTCAGCCAGCCGGAGCGCGGTCTTCATCCGGCGCCAGAACTCCGCAAACGGAACGAGCGTGGAGGCGGGGAACGCGCCGGCGGCTTCGACCGCGGCGGCCTGGAACGCCTCGATCGCGGTGAAGTGGCTTCGCCAGGCGAGGGCGCGCTCGTGCGGGACATCGTCGGAGACGCGAGGGGCAGGCGACCGCGCGGCGAGTTCGGCGAGCTTCGGCGGCCACTGCTCGGGCGGTAGGTCGAGCGCGCGCCAGGCGTCAAAGCGGCTCCAGGCATCGAGCAGATTCTGGATGCGGACGTCGTTCGCGATCTTCCGGAGGCCGGCGAGGCCCTTGCCCGGCAGTCGGAGACGCGCTTCGAAGTCGAACCTGTCCATGGAAACGGAGAGTCTGCGGACGGCCAATGCCGTGCGCAGCAAGCCGAGCGTTTCCTCGTGGTCCCAGCCGGTGAGCATCGCGTCGAGCACGCCGCTGAGCAGTTGAACGGCGGGGTGCCGCGCCAACGGCTGGGCGAAGTAGAACCGCGCGGGAATGCCGAAGCGTTCGAGCGCCGCCTCGAGCACAGGCACGTACGGGTCGCTCGCGCGGACCACGATGCCGATGTCACGGAACAGGCCGCCGCCTGCGGCGAGCTCGAGAATCCGGCGGGCGGTCTCCTCGGCTTCCTGCTCGATGGTCCCGGCAGAGACGACGGTTACCGAGGGCTGCTTGCGGAGGCGCTCGGAGCGGCGCTCCACGAGTCCCATTGACAGGAGCGCGGCTCGCGCATCAGCGGCTCCACTCCAATCGGGCAGGGCGACGGCGACGTCCGCGTGGCGGCGGATCGCCTCGATGAGTTGAAGCTCTGCCGGCGCGAGGGTGAAGAACCCGTCGAGGAACACGCTGCGGATTCCGGGCAGGCCGGCGTTCCGGATGCGAGAGGCGGCTCGGAGGAGGCTGCGCCCGCGCAGGGCCATGCCGCGGCGGCCGAGCTCCTTCTCGACGCCGGCGAAGAGGTGGAACGCCTGGTGGGACAGCCCTCCCGAGCTGTCCGCATCGGCCAGGAGGCCGATCCCACTCAGCTCGTCGAGCAACCGGGCCGCGCACCCGCGGAATCCCGGGAAGCTGCCGACCCCGGCGAATTCGGGGAACTCGGGCGTCGCTTCCTCGATCAGCCTGTCCAGGGCGGCGGCGGATACCTGCGGTAGGTCTTCCACCCACGGCTCGACGAACCTCGACAGGGTGACGACGAGCCTCGGGCGGAAGACGAATCCTTCGCGCGCCAGCTCGTGACGAAGGTGCTCAGCCATGGTGGCGGTGGGGACGATAAGGCGAAAATCCTGCTTCCCGGCGCGGAGCGCGGCGCGGACTTCGTTGAGGATGGCCGTGGTTTTTCCCGAGCCCGGCGGACCGGTGAGCAGCAACATTCCTGCTCAGTATAGGAACTTCTTGAGGCGGCAAAGACAGGTGACAGGCGGCGGTGTCCGTGAGGAGGGCGGTCAACGGACGACCTATGTACCGGCCGCCCGCCGGAACGGTTATTGCAGGTAGCCGAGGGACCTGAGACGTTCGAGCACGGAGGGATCCATCCTGGGGCTGCTCTCCTCCGATGGCGGCCGACTTCTTACCCAACTATCCAGTGCCGTCTCCAACGCTTTCGACGCGAGATGGTCCGAGCCATAAAGGTTCCGGGTCTCCCCGGGGTCTTTCGAGAGGTCATATAGCTCACGCCTCCCGCGAGTCGAGCTGATGAGCTTCAACGTGCCGGAAACGATGGTCCGTACCTCCTGGTTCAGCTCTTCACTCCAGTGCGCCAGCACCGGATGGTTCTCGCTGAATACCGGCCCACGGTGGGGGTTCCCGGGCAGGAGACTGCGGCCGTCGACGTTCGTTGACGCCTCGTAGTGGAGCGTTTCGAGCACTGTTGGAAACAGGTCGGCGAGGCTCACCGGCGTGTCCACGACGGCCTTGTGGATCCGGTTCGGAAACTTGATGATCAACGGGATGTGTACCTGGTCCTGATAGACCGAGAGCCCGTGTCCGACCAGGCTTCTTTCTCCGAACGCCTCGCCATGGTCGCCCATCACGATGATCAACGCGTTGTCGTAGAGTTCTAGTTCCCTCAGCCGGCCCAGGAGGCGCCCGATCTGCGAATCGACATAGGCAATCGCGCCGTCGTACTGCGACAGCAGGTGACGGCGCTCCTTCCCGGTGACTTCCCGGCGCCCCCGAATTACCCCCTCCCTGAGCCGGTAGAAATCCACCAGTGTGAACCGCTCATCCTTTCCGGGATACATGCGGTCGAACGGCGGCGGAGAAATATACGGCCAGTGGGCATCCATGTAATTCACAAAAAGAAAGAACTTCCGGCCGCTGCGCCGGAATCCGTCGAGAAACCCGAATGCCTCGCGGTTGATTTCGTCAGCTCCGCGGGCGAGGATGTCAAAGCTGGCCGGGGATGCGAACAGAGCGATGACGTTTCGCACTCCATGCCGCAGTAGATAACCTCTGGCCTTGCTCAGGAAGATCACCGGCGCGCGCGCATCGTAATATTGGAACCCCTGGTGGAGCCCGTAGTAGGGGCCCAGCATGCCGGGATTGGCTACCACCGCCACGGTCGAGTAACCTCGCTCGGAGAGGATCTCGGCCAGGGTGTGAAAGCGCTCCGCCAGCGGCTGGCCGCCCGGATTCTTCCTCGTGTAGTGTGCGCCATGTCGAATCGCGTACAGGCCGGTGAAGACCGAGGCGTGCGTGGAGAGCGTCATCGGTCCCGGAGCGATGGCATGGCGGAACACCACCGACTCTTGCGCAAGCCTTTTCAAGTCAGGCGATGTGTCCCTGCCGTAGCCGTGCAGGGAGAGGTGATCCGCCCGAACCGTATCCATGCTGATCAGCACTACGTTCGGCTGGGAAGCCGGCGGTTCGGGGCCGTGGAATTCGACGGGACGGCGAACCGGTTCCTGCCGGAAGAACAGGGCCGCGACCGACAGCAGGAGCGCGGTGACAGCCTGCCAGGCGAATTGCCGCTGCGGGAAACGCCGCGAGCCGGCGCTGCGGGTCGCACGATCCCGTTTCCGTGCCAGAAGAAAGGACCCCACGAGAACGGCGGTCACAAACACCAGAACCCCGCCCGGACCGGCGAGAGCCTCGGTGGGCGGGGACCACAGGAAATGCGAGGTTCCGAGAATCAGCAGGCTGGCGGTCCACGGATTGGCGCAGAACCGGAGACGTGATAACCACGCCTCGGAAATGCCCGTGATTACCAGGATCGCGAGCAGTACGAAGCAGGTCGCCAGCGGAATCGCCACGAACCGGGTCTGGAGCTGGTACCTCACCAACAGCGCCGTATACGCCGCGGCCACGCTCGCCGCAGCCGCAGCGTTCAGCAAGCCGCGCACGCTCGCCCGGCCGAGAAATCGTATTCGTGTGGCAGCCAATCGGACCGCCGCTCCGGCGATCCCCAGCACCACAGCCCCGGCCAACGGGTACGCCACGAACAGCATGGCCGTGAAACCGGGGTGGGGGGCCGATAGAAGTAGGCCGGAGTCGTCACCCACGGGAGGTAGGCAAACAGGTATTCCACCAGCGAATAGGCCATCCAGCTCAAGGTGCCGGCTTCGGCCGCGCGCGAGACTGCCTCGCCCAGGGTGACCGATTGGAGGTTGGGAGAACCGGAGTCCAACTCAGTGATCGTAGCAACCAACAAACATGAATTGAAGTCGCTTGGTGCGACCTGAAGGTTCTGGTCTCATGCCGGAGCCGGATTCCAGCTCCCGGCTCCTGGCTCCTGGCCCCAGGCTTTGGTTGCGGCTCTGCTGCTGCCCAGGCAGCGGGTTTCGTCTGCCGCGGTGAAGGTGCTTCTGGACAGTCGTGAGGGAACCAACGCAGTGCTCCACGTGACGTGCTGAAACCGTCGAACGGCTGCCCATGGGGCCGCCAGGTGCAGCCGTAGGAACCCGATCCCGCGTTTGGGCAGATCCCGACCTGCCTCCAGCGAGCTTCCCGGAGGCATCCCGCTAGTTGCTAGTGGATGATCTGGGCGCGGAAGACGTGCAGCCGCGTCGCAGGATCCGCGTACACGTCGCGTCCGACGCCCGCTTTACGGGCAAGGGCGTCGAAGAACTGGTCGGCCTCCCATTTCCTCTCGGTGGCCACCTGCGGCAGAAGCAGGCCGTGGCGCTGCCCCGCCTCCAGCATCGCGCCGTGAATGTTCACTTTGAATTCGCTGCGGTCCGGGATGCGCTTCATCGGAGAAAGCACGGAGATCTCGATCTCGAGCCCGGACTCGCCGGGAGCGACCGGCGGGAACCGGCGGTCCTCGGTAGCCGCGGCGACGGTCAGCTCGGGGATCACTTCCCAGAGGCTTTGGTCGCCCGAGCTTCGCCCGAGGCAACCACGCAGCTCGCCGTTGCGGTGGAGGGTGACGAAGACTGGAGACGACCTTTCCAGGCCAGGCAGCCTCGGCTCGCCCTCGGGGCGCTGGCGTAGTCCCGTGCGCTGGTAGGCGTCGAGGGCGCGCCGGGCGAGTTCCAGAAGCTCGACTTGTTCTTCCCGGGTCAGATCGAACGAACGCCACGGGAAATATCCGAGGGCGCCGTAGCTGACGGAGTGCTGGAACTCGCCGGTGATCTCGCCGGAGGTCTGGTAATCGAGGATGTCCTGGAACAACTCCCCGCTGCCTTCCAGTTGCCGGAGAACGGCGAGCAGCAGGCTGATCGGGTCATAGCCGCAGACGGTTGCGGATGTCCGGCGAAGTGTTTCGAGGAAGAGGTCGTCGTGGAGGCTGCCGGCGGCATCCATCACCTCGTAGTCGAG
This sequence comes from uncultured Solibacteraceae bacterium, assembly GCA_964483455.1. Classification (GTDB taxonomy): domain Bacteria; phylum Acidobacteriota; class Terriglobia; order Bryobacterales; family Bryobacteraceae; genus CAYZJD01. The sequence continues at coordinate 26,398 of CAZACK010000050.1, read as the reverse complement.
TTCCCGGATCCGTTCGGGAGTGCGGCTGTCGACGGCGAACGGTTTGAAGCCGAAAGCGCTGCCGAAGTGCGTGAGGTCGGAGCTAGCCACGAGCACGGTTCCGGCGTCGAGGCATTCCGCCAGCCAGGCGGCGGCCCGCGCTCTTTCCCGGGCATCGAGGCGCCCGACGTACAGCGGCGCCACCGGCATGCCGGGGGCAGCGCGCTGCAACAGCGGCAACTGGATCTCGATGGAGTGATCGCAGACACGTTCCTCCGGCGACGGCTTGAACAGCGGGCACTCCAGAAGCCGGCCGGCGAATGGTGTGTCAACCGGGACCAGCCCGAGCGGCGTCTGGAAGCTGTCGACCAACGGGATCGCAACGCCCGGCGGGCTGCCGTGGTGGGAGAAGCCGAGCAGAATCGCGCGCCGTGGTTTCGCCCGCTCGAGATGCCGGTACGCGGCCGCCGCCACCGTTCCGGAGTAGACAAGGCCGGCGTGAGGCACGACAAAGCCGACGGCATCGGGAATGAGGAAGGAGCCGTTCCGGCGGGCCGACTTCTCCCAGAGCCCGTCGAGCATTCTCGCGAGTTCTCCCGGTTCGCCGGGAAACCACGATCCGGCAAAGGGAGTGTAATGAGGGCCTGCGACGCTGAACTGCTCGACCTGAGGGCTCGAAAAGCGTTTCTTGAGGGGCTCCGCCATCTGGGGCCGCCGCCTTCCACTTGGTATTGTAGACCTTCCAGCGCCAGACGAACAGGGGGTTCAGCTAGACGAGCGTCCCGCGCAGGCGCAGGGCACTGTTCCGCGGAAGCCCAGGGAACGGCCTCCCGAGGCTGTCCGGATCGGCGGCGAGTCCCGCCGAAACAATTCGGTTAGCTCGGCGGCGTCGAGTAACGGTGCCGCACAATCCTGACCCAGGGCGTCCCCGGAGGCGCGGGCTGAGAAATGTCCTCCGAGTGGAGTTCTTCCAGCATGCTTCGGAACCAGACGGAACCAGGATCGAACCCTCGTTCCGACACCAGGCGCCGGATCTCGCCGACGCGTCCCGCGTAGGCCGGGAACTCGACGATGGTGACGGGCTCGATGTCGGCCCGTCCATCCGGGTAGACGCGCTCGACGGAGGCGTCGTGGAACAACTGGGGGTTAATCGGAAAACTGGCTTCGGCCAGCGTCTCCAGCAGGGACTCCAGAAGCCTGGGATCAACGCTCAGGCTGACAGAAACCAACACGCCATCGGCTCCGGAGAGCCGGGCGCTCGGATGGGGCAGAACATCGGGCCGAACACTCATCGTTCCTCGCTTCGCCGCGCCTTGCGGGCGGCCGCGTGAAGGCGGGTCCGGCCCAAGAAACGAAAAACCCTGCGCTAAAGGTCGCAGGGTGTCATCTCAAAGCCGACTCACCTTTAGCACTTTTTTTCCGTGGTTGCAATTAGCCAGGCCCAGTGCCACGGGCCCTAAATCAATCCACGCATTTACAGGATATCATCGAACGCCGGGGAAAGCAACGGAAATTCGAGGGCGGGGTCGGCGCCGGTCAGCGGTCGGTTCGACGCGCCTGCAACTCGCCCATCATCTTCTCGAACTTCTTCTTCTGTTCCTCGTTGAGGATCCGCATGACCTTGACCTTGCCGGTGGCGCGGACCTCGTCCATCTGGGCCTGAAGCGTCTGGACCATCATCACGAAGTCGTCGAGGATGACTTCCAGTTCCTTCTCCTGCGACGAGGAAAGGTCGAGTTCCCTGCTGAGCCGATCGAGTGCGACCTTCTTGCCGCCCTCCTGCCAATAGGGCTCAGGCTTGTGCCACAAGCCGTGAACGACGCACCGCATCGTGAAGGCGCCGACGATCGAGCCGGCCAGGAAGATCACGAACAGCGTGACGAGGACGCGCGGGTTTTTCCAGGAGAGCCGGCTTGTGGCGGTCATGCACCTATTCCTGGTAGCTGGCGAGGGCCACGAGGACGTTCTCGCGGTCTTGCTGGACATCCGATCCGCTGACTTCAAATGGATGAGGCTCGATCGCCATGATGACTTCGGGGCTGCCTGCTGTCAGAACTGACGGGGGCTCCTGGGAAACCATATACGCACCCAGTAGCATGACCAGACTGAGGCACGCAAACACCAGCTTCCGGCCGAAAATGGGATCCAGGAAGATAGACCAAATCGAGGAGGTTCGTTGAGAATCGATCCGGTCGATCACCCGGGCGTAGAATCCAGCGGCGGGGTCGAGGCTCTCGCTGACCTGCAATGATCGAAGCAGCAAACACTGCCTCCGCATGCCTTCGACTTCCTCGCGGCATTCCCGGCAGGACGCCAGATGCTGCGGGAGCTCCGGGGGAACGCGGGGGTTATTGGCGTTCGAGAGGTACTCTTCGAGGTGTCCCCTCACAACTTGATGCATACCTTCTTCCCTCAATCAAACCATCTACTGTCACATCTTCCCGCCCCGGCGGATCTGACGTCCGCATCTGGGGCGAAAGCCGCGCTTGCCGGGCGGCGGCAACGGGGCTCTTCATGCCGTCGCCTGCCCAGGCGCCCGGGAAAGCCGCTGCGCCGCTTTCAACAGCTTCTGCCGCGCCCGGAAGAGCTTAACCTTGATCGTATTCTCGTTCATTCCGGTCATTTCCGCCAACTCCTCGATGGAATGACCTTCCACTTCCTTCCACAGCATCAGGTTGCGGTCTTCCTCAGAGACCTTCGCCAGGAGCTTCATCACGTAGTCACGACGGGCGAGGCTGCCTTCCACCGACGGGGCCGAGTCCATGGCGGCTTCGGAATTCTGCATCCGCCGCGAGTCTTCTTCCGAGAAATCGCTTTCGTACACGAGCTTTCGGACTCGCCGTTTGCGGAGGTAATCGTAACACTCGTTCACCGTGATCTTGTAGATCCAGGTCAGCAGGGAGCTTCGGAAGTCGAAGTTGGCGATCGAGAAGTAGATCTTGGCGAAAACCTGCTGGGCGATATCGTCGGCATCGTTCCGGTTGCGCAGGATTCCGTAAATAATGGAGAAGACCTTGGCCTGGTACCTTTCGACAAGGTCGCGGAAGGCCATCTGGTCGCCTTGCTGGACGCGGCGAACCAGGAGCGCTTCCTCGGAATTCCGGTGGTCCACTGGTCTTGCTACCGCCACTTTCCGGCCGGAGATGGGGACCGGGAGTACGCCGCTATATCCGCCCATACACCTGATGCGACGCGGCCGGCTTCCAGCCGGTTTCAGGCTGAAGACGCGTCAGGGGCCCTCCGCAGGTTCCGGGTGTGGTTTCCCGAACAAGATAGCAGATTTCCGCGACTTTTGGAGCAGGGATGCATCGAAACAGGCAGGTCCCGGCAGGGCGGCTTCGGGCCGATGCGCCGCCCGAGCTCCCGGCATGGGTGGAAACGCGATTCCAGGCCCTGTAGAATGAGTGGTTGAGGGATTCCAGACAGAAGGAGAAGGCATGGTTCAGATAACTCCAGTGGCAGTAGGCAAGGTCAAGGAGATCATGGGCGCCCAGGAGCCGAAACCGGCAGGGCTGAGGATTGCCGTCGTGGGCGGCGGGTGCTCGGGATTCTCCTACTCCATGGCGTTCGAGAACAACCCCGGCCTGCTGGACAAGACGTACAGCTTCGACGGGCTGAAGGTCTTCATCGATCAGGCCAGCCTGCTGTACCTGGACGGAGCGGAAATCGACTACGTGGAGACCCTGGAGGGCTCCGGGTTCAAGTTCAACAACCCGAATGTCAAGTCGACCTGCGGGTGCGGCAGTTCGTTCAGCGCCTAAGCCTGGAACCCACCGGCCACCGGCCGGTGGTCTCCCGAGATCGCTGGCGGGCAGCGGATTCGCCCGTTTGCCGAACCCGGCTCGACTGATGCGGGGAACCCCCAAGACGCGACGATTCCTCCAGTGTCATCAAGCACTTACCAGGAAGCGGCCGCCTGCCTGATCTCGTTCCACGGATCGTTGACCGGCCATCGGCCGGCTCGCAACTGCTAGGCGGGCTTGGTGGTCAACCGGAAGAAGTCCGCGTGACTCGGCTACTTGGACCCACCTTGCTCGGTTGGTCTCTGTGCTCCCCGCGTGTCTGTGGCGGGATTCCAGCCTCCCCGGCCACCTTGAACCCCAGTAAGCGTGCTCATCGTCTCCACGGGCCGCCTGTAATCCCCGTAGACGTTACCCGGTCGATGTGGAGACGCCCGTTCCCCGGCAGAGCCTCAGCGGACGCATGCCGTAACACCATGCGGTGGCCAGCCACCACCCCCATGGCTTGCGGAGGCCAAGCGGGTGGCACATGCGGAGCGGGCACCGGATGGACCGGCTGGTAGCATGAATTGTGGTTGAACCGCCTTCGGCTTTGCCTCGCGAACTGGGGCTTCGCGACCTGGCGCTGTTCAACATCGCGGCGGTTGTCAGTATCCGCTGGCTGGCCGCCGCCGCTCATATCGGTCCCGGTTCGCTACTGCTCTGGGCGGGCGCCACGGTTCTCTTCTTCGTTCCCCTGGCCCTGGCCGTCGCCACCCTCAGTGCGCGGTTTCCGGAGGAAGGCGGCATTTACGCCTGGACTGGCCACAGCTTTGGCGAGTGGCACGGATTCCTGTGCGGCTGGTGCTATTGGCTGAGCAACCTGTTCTACTTCCCGAACCTCCTGGTGGCGGGCATCGGAATGGGGTTCCATGCATTCGGCGGCGGGCAGGCCGCCCTGTCCGACAGTCCACTGGCGGTAGTGACCGCATCCCTGAGCGTGCTGTGGCTGGCGCTCTTGACGAACCTTGTGGGTCTCCGGGTGGGCAAGTGGACGCAAAACCTTGGCGCCCTGGCCACCTGTGCCCTGGGGGCGGGCCTGCTCTCGGCCGGCGCGCTGGTGTTTGCGCGGCATGGCGCAGCGACGCCGCTCAGTGGGATGCCCGAATGGAATTGGGACACGCTGAATCTCTCGCCGCAAATCGCATTTGCGTTTGGCGGACTGGAGCTTGGGGCCATCATGAGCGGCGAAATCCGCGATCCCCGGCGCACGGTGCGCCGCGCCGCCTGGATCAGCGGCGTCCTCATCGCAGCCTTTTACATGCTGGGGACCCTGGCCATGCTGGCCTTGCTGCCGCCGGATCGGGTGAGCATTGTCACGGGGCTGGCGCAGGCGGCCGAGACGGCCGCCCAGCGGTTCGGCATTCCGTGGATCGCTCCGGCCGCTGGTGTCTTGATCGCGCTCGGGATTCTGGGCCAGTTCGGCGCGTGGGTGGGCGGAAGCGCGCGGCTGGCGTTCGTGGTCGGTCTCGACCGGTATCTTCCGGCTCCCTTCGCCAGGTTGCACCCGCGCTGGCGGACTCCGCATGTCGCGCTTCTCGCGCAGGGCGCAGCCTGCACGCTGTTCGTTGCCGCGATGCAAGCCGGCGAGAGCCTCCACGCCGGTTACCAGTTGCTGGTGGACATGACCGTGATCACTTACTTCATCCCATTCCTGTACCTGTTCGCGGCAGCCGGCAAGCAAGGCCAGCGTTGGAGCGGGACGGCCGGGCTGCTCGTGGCGACTGCCGGGATCGTCTTTTCTTTTGTGCCCCCCGCCGGCGTGAGGTCCGTCTGGCTGTTCGAGGCCAAACTGGCGGGCAGTTGCGTGCTGTTGATCCTGGCCGCCAGGATCTTCTTCCGAAGAAGGCGGCTACTCTCTCGCGGGTAGACCCGGCATCCCATGACGCCGGGCTTCGCGCTCCATCAGACGCGTCAACTGCGCTATTGTCGCGTCCGCCAGCCGCGAAGGAGTGTACTCGCCGATCACCCGCGCCACTTCGCGCGCGGCCCGCTGCCGGAGCGTCACCTGGCCATCCCTGAGCCATCGCGCCCGGCTGGCGCGGTCGATGACCGGACCGGGAAAGGCGATTTCCCGGCGCAAATGGCGGCGCGTGTGGTCGCTGATCAGCAGGTGCTTTTCCGCAAGCAGTTCCTGGAAGATGGGGATCGCCGGGAAATCCTCGCGCGGCTCGATGCCCTGAAGCAGGCGGAAGGTCATGCCGCAGATTTCGTTGTCGACAACCAACTTCTCCAGGCTCTGGCAGCTCTCGAAGTCGAGCATGCCGGGACCGGAGATGCTGTTGATCCCCGAAAGCGCCGCCAGCGCCGCCCCCATGCCCGTTTCCAGGCCGGCCTGTGAGTCAAGCTGCTTGGCGTCGCTCAGTGCGATGTAGCCTTGCGTGGGCAGGCCCAAGAACTTGCCAATCTCGCTGTTGGCGCAGTTGAGCATCATGGTCTCGATCGCGCCCATCGGCGTCGTCTCGTGCCGGACATCGAAGATCGCCGGCGAGCCGCCGTACAAGACCGGATGGCCGGGCTTGGCCGCCTGGCTGATGACCACGCCGCTCAGGGTCTCGGCCGTCTGTTGCACCAGGCTCCCCACCAGCGTCACCGGGGCCATGAATCCGGCCAGCGGCATGGAGACAAACTCGACCGGAATCGACCAGCGGGCGCAGTCCACCAGGTTCTGGCTCGTCACGTCGCTCCACTTTATGGGAGCGGTGGGACAGCAGGAGAAGACTGTGAGCGGTTTCTCCTCCAGCGCCTGGCGTGTGCCTCGCACGGCAAGCTGGAGGTCCTTCATGATCTCGAAGGACTCCATGGTGAAGGCGCCGGTCACCACCGGCTTCTCGCCGTACAACAGACTCAGGAACAAACGGTAACTGTCGGAGATTCTCTCGTGCACGTCGGCGGGAATCAGGGCAGTGCTCTGGGACGCGATGTGCCGCAGGCCGCTCGCGAGCTTCACGTAGCGCACGTAGTCGGCAGTGAGGGGCTTGCGCATTTCGCCGGTCGCGCCATCCAGGATGTTGATCGCCGCCGAGCCCGGAGTGAAGTACACGCTGTCGCCTCCGAAGTCGTGCGTTTCGTTTCCGAGAACGTCGAACAGCTTGAAGGATCGGGGCACGGTCCGAAGGGCGTTGTCAACCATGTCTTCCGGGATACGGGCGAGCGACTTCTTAAGCTCCACATCGGCGCCATGGCCGGCCAGCAGCCGCAGCACGCCTTCATTGTGGATTTCCACTCCTAGCCTCGACAGGATTCCGCGCGCCTCCGCCAGGATTCTCGCGATCAGCTCCTTCTCCAGCAACCTGAGCGTGGGTCTCATGTCGTTCCGCGACTGTGAATCATATCAGTCCAATGGCTGCCTGTTCTACGGCGGAAGGAAGCGATGCCGTTCCTTGCGGAGCATCTTCGGCCTCGAAGCAATTCAAACAACAGGCGCGCGGGGCAGGTCCCCGAATCGCCTCCACAGGCTTGTCTGATCCGCGGTTGCCGCGCTCGGCCAGCAGGGGACCAGGCCGGGGTGTGGCTCGCCCCCGGCCTCTCGATTCGCTGAGGATTCAATGGCTTTCCATCATCCTGCTGTAAGATATATGTCCGATGAGCGACCTGGCGATTCTTGGCGGAACGGCGGTGCGCACCCGCCCTTTCCCGGCGTGGCCCCGGCAGACGGCGGCGGATGAGCGGCGGCTGCTGGAGGTGCTCGCAAGCGGCAACTGGGGTGGCTACCCGTTCCCGAACCGGCTGGCGGACGAGTTCGGGCAGAAATTCGCAGCCCATCACGGCGCACAGTATGGATGCTGTGTCACCAACGGCACGCATGCGATTGTGATCGCCCTCAAGGCGGCGGGCATTCGCTTCGGCGACGAGGTGATCGTGCCCGCCTACACATGGGAGGGGACCGCGGTCGCCGTGCTCGACGCCGGCGCGGTTCCGGTATTCGTCGATGTCGACCCGGACACGTACTGCCTCGACGTCGAAGCGGCCCGGAAGGCGATCACGGCGCGCACGCGGGCGGTGATTCCGGTCCATCTCGCCATGCGTTTCGCCGACATGGATCCGCTGATCGACTTGGCCGCGGAGCACGACTTGGTGATCGTCGAAGACTGCGCGCACGCCCACGGCGGGCAGTACAAGGGCCGGGGCGCGGGATCGATGGGCGACCTCGGCTGCTTCAGCTTCCAGTCGAGCAAGATCATGACCTCGGGAGAAGGCGGGGCGGTGATCACCAACCGGCTGGATTGCTTCGAACTGGTGCAGTCGATCGTGAACTGCGGGCGGGCCAGCGTCACCGACCAGTTCCGGCGCCGGGCAGTGGGATCCAATTACCGGATCACGGAGTTCCAGGCGGCCTTGCTGCTGGGCCAGCTTGATGAGTTGCCGGCGCTGGCGGAGCGGCGCTCACGGAATGCGGCGCTGCTGACGGGCGCCCTGAGCGCGGTCGAGGGCATTCGACCTCTGCCGCCGCAGCCCGCGATCACCCGGGAGGCAATCTACAACTACGTGTTCCAGTACCGGCCGAAGGATGACCGCGTGTCGCGGGACCTGTTCGTAGCCGCGCTCGAGGCGGAGGGCGTTCCTTCCGACGGGCGTTTCTACGAGCCCGTCTACCGCAGCGACCTGTTCCGCGTGACAGCGGAGGACTATCCGCAATTATCGATGGGACGAGAGGCGCCGGTCGATTACAGTAAGTGCCGCTGCCCGGTGTCCGAGCGCGCCGCCTACCGCGAGGCGGTCTGGCTGCCGCAGTTCCTGCTGCTCGGCAGCGAGGAGGAAGTGGCGGACATCGTGTGCGCGGTGGAGAAGGTGGTGGCCAATCTGGACAACCTGGCGGGCGCGGATCCGGCGCTGGCGGGGCAGAAAGCGATGAGCCGGGCGGAGAGGCCGCGGGTAGAGCGGGAGAAGAATTACTAACCGCAGAGCCGCACGGACGCGGAGAGTCCTTTGGTGAGGCTGTCTCTGCGCCTCTGTGGCTGAAAGGGATTTTCGATGTACGTTGCACTCAATGGGACGTTGACGGCGGGGCGGGTGCCCTGGCCGGAGTTTGCGCACCTGGCGGCAAGGGTCGGGTTTCCCGGGGTGGATGTTGACCTTGCCAGGGCGATGAACGAAGGAATCGATTCGACCCGGGCGTTGTTGAGCGAACTGAAGCTCAAGCCGGCCGTGGTCGGGCTGCCGGTAGAATTCCGCAAGGACGACGCCACGTTCCGCGAGGGGTTGAAGAAGCTCGGCGAGGCGGCTCACTTCGCCGCCGCCATCGGCTGCCCGCGCATGAGCACATGGATCATGTCATCGAGCGAGACGCCGAAGGCCGAGCTGCGGAAGGTCTACAAGGAGCGCTTCTCGGCTTGCGCCGAGACGCTGGCGAGGCACAAGGTTCGGCTGGGCCTGGAATTCCTCGGCCCGCTGCATATTCGCAAGCGATTCCCGCACGAGTTCATCTGGCGGATGGACGAGATGCTCGAGTTCACCAAGGAGTGCGGGTCGAACATCGGGATCCTGCTCGATTCCTGGCACTGGTATCACGCGGGCGGGACGCTCAAGGAGATCGTCGCGGCGGGCAAGGCCGGCAGGATCATTCACGTACAGGTGGCGGACTCCCCCGACCTGCCGCCGGAAAAGATCATCGACAGCGAGCGGCTGATGCCTGGCGAGGGCGTCATCGACCTGGCCGGGTTCTTCCGGGCGGCGAGAGACGGCGGCTATGAGGACGGGGTGAGCCCGGAGATCTTCGGCCGCGGCTTGAAGGACATGGCGCCGGAGGATGGGGCGAGACTGGGACTCAAGACCACCCAGGAGGTCATGCGTAAGGCCGGCGTGGCTTGAAGCAATGCTGGACCAGTTGCTGACGGAGCAGCGCAACCCGGCATCCGAGGGGATCGACGCCCTGCCTGCCGAAGCGATCCTGCGGATCATCAACGACGAAGACCGCAAGGCCGCCGGCTCGGTGACGCCTGAGATTCCGAGCATCGCCCGGGCGGTGGAGGCAGTGGTCGCCGCGATGCAGCGCGGCGGCCGGATGTTCTACATCGGCGCGGGAACCAGCGGCCGGCTAGGCGTGCTGGACGCGGCCGAGTGCCCGCCGACGTTCAGCGTTCCCCCGGAACAAGTGCAGGCGATCCTGGCCGGAGGTCCATCGGCGCTGCTGGGAGCGAAGGAAGGCAGTGAAGACGACCTCGAGGCCGGTGCGCGCGACCTCGAGGAGCGAGGCTTCCAATCCAAGGACGTGCTGGTGGGAATCGCGGCCAGCGGGCGCACTCCCTACGTCCTCGGGGCGGTGGCCGCCGCGCGAAGCAAAGGGGCGATCACCGTCGGCATTAGCTGTACGCCGGATTCGGAGCTGTCCCGGGCGGTCGACATCCCGATCGAGCCGCTGCCCGGCCCGGAGGTGATCGCCGGCTCGACACGGATGAAGGCGGGAACGGCCACGAAGCTGGTGTTGAACATGATCTCGACGGCCGTGATGATCCGGCTGGGACATGTCTACGGCAACCTGATGGTCAATGTGCAGCCGAAAAACGAGAAGCTGCGGGAGAGGGCGCGGCGAATTGTCGCGCAGGCCGCCGGGGTCGACGCGGCAGCCGCTGCGGAACTGCTCGATGCCGCCGGCGGCAGCGTCAAAGCGGCCATTGTGATGGGGCGGCTCGGAGTGTCGCGCCAGGAGGCGGACCGGCGGCTGGAGGCGGCGGGGGGACGGATGTCGGAGGCTCTAGGGGCGGGCTAAATCCCCAGAGTCGCCGAGCTTGCGCCGCTGGTGTATACTGGATTTAGGTGTCGAACGCGCAAGTGGGCGGAAGCCCACTTTTTTGTTGGTGTTCGAGTCCAGCGGAATGAGAGAGACGGTGGTAGCCAGGGTGACGGAAATCGCCGAGCGCGTCGGGCGGTCCGAAGGGATCGAGATCGTCGATGTGGAACTGGCAGGAGGCGGCAGGAACCGCCTGCTTCGCATTTACATCGACAAGCCACAGGGCGTCAGCCATGCCGACTGTGAGACAATTTCCCAACAGGTCGGAACGATCCTCGATGTCGAGGACGTGGTGCCCGGCGGCAGCTACACGCTGGAAGTGAGCTCGCCCGGAGTGGAGCGGAAACTGACGAAGCCGCAGGATTATGAGCGCTTCCGGGGCAGCAAGGTGAGGGTCGCGTTGCGGGAGCCGGTTGACAACCAGCGCCACTGGGAAGGCGTGCTGGCCGGTTTCTCGGACGGGGTAATCACCTTGGAGCCTTCCCCAGGAAAGAGTATCTCCTTTGGCCTCGAACGAGTGCAGAAGGCCAACCTGAAGTTCGATTGGTAATCTCCTGACAAGCTAAGAAGAGGGTTTGCGCTTTGGGAACGATCTATCAGTCCATCGAGATTCTAAGCAAAGAGAAGGGCATCGATCCGCAGATCGTGCTGGACGCGGTGAAGGACGCCATGCTGGCGGCCGCCCGGAAACACTACCGGACGAACGAGGAACTGGTGGCTGCCCTCGATCCGCAAACCGGGTCGATCCTCGTGTGGGCGGCATTCAAGGTCGTCGAGACCGTCGAGGATCCAGCCAAGGAGATGACCCTCGAGCAGGCGCGCCGCCTGGACCCGGCGGTGGAACTGGGCGGGGAAATCCGCATCCCGAAGCCAACGGACCTGCTGGGCAGAATCTCAGCGCAGACGGCCAAGCAGGTCATTCTCCAGAAGGTCCGGGAGGCGGAGCGGGAGACCGTCTACCACGAGTATTCGGGCCGCGTCGGCGAACTGGTCAACTGCGTCGTCAAGCGGATGGAGGGACCCGACCTGGTGGTGGATCTGGGAAAGACCGAGGCGCGGGTGCCGAAGAAGGAGCAATCCAAGCTGGAGAGCTTCAGCATCGGAGAGCGCATGCGTTGCGTGATCCGGAGCGTGGACAAAGCGGGGAAGAACGCCGGGCTGATCGTCTCGCGGGCCGCGCCGGAACTGGTGATGCGGCTGTTCGAGCAAGAAGTGCCGGAGATTTACGACAACACCGTGGTCATCAAGGCCTGCGCCCGAGAGGCCGGGGAGCGCACTAAGATTGCGGTCCACAGCCGGGACCGGGACGTGGACTGCGTCGGCGCCTGCGTCGGGATGAAAGGCATGCGGGTGCAGTCGATCATCCGTGAGCTGAGGGGAGAGAAGATCGACATCATCGAGTACTCCGACGACCCGATCGTGTTCGCCACCAATGCGCTGAGCCCGGCGAAGATCTCCCGGGTAACGATCGTCAATCCGGCCGAGCGGCACATGGAAGTGATCGTCGACGATTCCCAGCTTTCGCTGGCCATCGGCAAAAAAGGCCAGAACGTGCGGCTATGCGCCAAGCTGCTGAACTGGAGAATCGACATCAAGAGCGAAGAGGAGAAGCGGCAGGAGGTGGAATCGGCGATGGCGGCGCTGGTAGTGCCAGGGGCCCCGATTTCCGTCCTGCTCGACCACGGCCTGACGGAGAAGGTGGCCGAGAAGCTGACCGAAACGGGAGTCCTGACGGTCGAAAAACTGGGTTCGATGACCCCGGAAGAACTCGAGCAGATTCCGGGCTTCGGGCCGATGACGGTGGAGCGAATCCAGCTTGCCGTCAACAACTACTACAGCCAGTTCGAGGTGGCGATGGAGGGAGCGGCCGAACCGGCGGCGGAGCCTGTCCCGGAAGCGGCGCGGGCCGGACCGCCGATTGAGAGCGCGGAGGCGCTCGCCGAGGCCGGGGACGGCGTCGTGGCGATGGAGCAGGGCGGGGACACAACCGTTGGCGAGCCTCCCGAGGAACAGGCCGGCTCGAACTTGCCGGCGGGATCCGCGGAAGGAATGCCGGTCGAAGAAATGCCGGCTGGATTGACAGAGAACGCTGAAGGCACGGGCGTTTCCGAGCCGGGTACGAGCGATGCTAGCATGGAAGAACTGCTGCAAAACACCAGTTCCGACGCAGGGGAATCTGATACGATAAGAAACTAGCAGGGACAGGGAGCGGCACGTCTGCCTGTGGCGCGCGAAGGTAGAGTATGCCTCGGCGAGCTTCAGACGGGGTCGTACCGAGAGGAACAGTCGGAGAAGTAGAAACATTCTAGTTTCAGTTTATGGGTAAGATCCGAATCAACGAGCTGGCACGGGAGCTTGAGGTCAAGCCGAACAGGATCCTCGAGTTGTTGCCTCAGTTCGGAGTCACAGAAAAGAAGACCCACTCCAGCTCGGTCGATGACGACGTCGCGGACAAGCTGCGGAGGCATTTGGGGGGGCTTCCGCCAGTGGCGGAGGCGGAAACCGCGGCTGCGGAGGCGGCAAAGGCAGAGGCGGCCCCAGTATTGGAAGCGGCTCCGGACGCAGCCGAGACGGGAGTGTCGCCAGCAGTGGAAGGTGTCACGGCGGCTCCGTCGGGTGTGCGAGAAGGTGGTCCCAGCACGCTGGGGGAGGCGTCCGTCCCGCAGGCGGCACTAGCCATCGGAACGCGGGCGCCGCAGCGGCTGCGGCCTCCACTGGCCGGCGTGGCTAAGGAGACGGCGCCGGTGCTGGCGCCGACTCCGCCTCCACCAGCGCCGCCGCCGCTGATCCCTCCGACCCCGCCGCGGCCAACGGTCATGCCGGCCAAGCCCATTCCGACAGCGCCGCGGCCGGGCCAGATTCTCACTGGTCCACGGCAGCCGTTTCCGGCAAGCGTCCAGGAAGTGCCGAAACCAGCCGTTTCGACGCCGCCTCCTCCGGCGGCTGTTCCGGCGGCGGCAGGGGCGACGATTACCGGAAGACCGGCGCCACGCCCGGTGGTTCCGCCCCGGCCGGAGATTCTCGAGCGCCTGAGGACGATGCCGGGACAGCCTCAGCCATTGCGAGCGCGCCCGGCTCCCGTTCCTGGACAACCGATCTATCGTGGGCCGATCCGGCCCGGTCAACCGCTGGTCACAAGGCCGGGGCCTCCTGGAGCCGCACGGCTAGCGCGAGGTAGGCCAATCCATCCGACCACCGCGCGGCTGGAACCGCCGTCGCCGGTGGTCGCCGACCAGGCCCGTCGTGCGCCGGATCGCCGCGGGACCAGGGCGGCGGAGCGCGACCGCCAGCTCGAGCGCGAGGAGAAGAGCCTGCGGCCTGCCGCCCGCAGACAGGCCGAAGAGCTGCTGGCGGTCAATCGCCAGATCACCATTTCCGAGGGGATCACCGTTAAGGAGCTGTCGGAGAAGCTCGGCATCAAGGCGAGCATCGTGATCAAGAAGCTCGTCGAGCGCAAGATTTTCGCCACTATCAATCAGACGCTGGACGTGAAGCTGGCCGAGGACCTTGCCAAGGCGCTCGGCGCCGCCAGCAGCACGCTCAGCTACGAGGAAGAGGCCGTCCACGTCGTCGAGAAGGCGGAGGTGGAGCGAGACCTGGTGAAGCGCGCTCCGGTGGTGACGATCATGGGGCACGTGGACCATGGGAAGACCTCCCTGCTGGATGCGATCCGGATGACGAATGTCGCCGAGAGAGAGGCGGGCGGGATCACCCAGCACATCGGCGCGTACCACGTCGAGAAGAACGGGCGCAAGATCGTCTTCATCGACACCCCCGGTCACGAGGCGTTCACGCGCATGCGGGCTCGCGGCGCCAAAGTGACCGACATCGTCATTCTGGTCGTGGCCGCCGACGACGGGGTGATGCCGCAAACCCTGGAAGCCATCGACCACGCCCGCGCCGCCGGCGTGCCGATCATCGCCGCCATCAACAAGATCGACAAGCCCGATGCGCAGCCGGAGAGAATCAAGCAGCAACTGGCCGACCGGGGCCTGCTTCCCGAGGAATGGGGCGGCGAGACGGTGACTGTGCCGGTGTCCGCCAAGACGAAGCAGAATCTCGACCTGTTGCTGGAGATGATTCTGCTCGTCGCGGATCTTCAGGAGCTGAAAGCGAACCCGACGCGGCCGGGGGTGGGCAATGTGCTGGAAGCGAAGCTCGATCGCGGGCGAGGTCCGGTGGCGACGGTTCTGGTTCGCAACGGCACGCTGAGCGTGGGGGACTTTTTCATCTGCGGCTCGGTGTTCGGGAAGGTGCGAGCCATGTTCGACGATTGGGGCCAGCAGGTGCGGTCCGCTGAACCTTCATCGCCGGTGGAAGTGCTTGGCCTGGATGCGCTGCCGGAAGTCGGCGACACCTTCCAGGTGGTGACGGACACGGCCAAGGCGAAGCAGATTGTGCTGTACCGCGAAGGGAAGGCGCGGGAGCAGGCGATGGCGCGCACCAGCAGGGTGACGCTGGATCAACTCCACGAGCAGATCAAGGCGGGTGAGATCAAGGAGCTGCCCATCATCCTGAAGACCGACGTTGGCGGCACCGCCGAGGTCCTCTCCGACACGCTGCAAAAGCTGTCCACGGAGAAGATCCGCATCCGGGTGCTGAGCGCCAGCGTCGGGGCGATTACCGAAACGGACGTGGACCTTGCGTCGGCTTCGAACGCCATCATTGTGGGCTTCAATGTTCGTCCCGAGCGGAGCGCCTCGGCCCTGGCGGAGCAAGAGAAAGTCGACATCCGGCTGCACACGATCATTTACGAGCTGATCGACGAGATCAAGCGCGCCATGACAGGGATGCTGGAGCCGGTGTTCAAGGAGGTGTACCGCGGCCGGGCGGAAGTTCGCGAGGTCTTCCACATCAGCAAGGTCGGCAACGTGGCCGGCTGCCAGGTGCTCGATGGCCTGCTCGCGCGGGGCTCGGAAGTTCGTGTCCTGCGGGACAACGTTGTGGTTTACACCGGCAAGGTGGCGTCGCTCCGGCGTTTCAAAAACGACGCCAGCGAGGTCAAGAGCGGGATGGAGTGCGGGGTGTCGCTGGAGAACTATGGCGACATCAAACCCGGCGACGTGATTGAGGCGTTCGTCACCGAAGAAGTCGCCGTGGAAGCGCTGGTTTAGGGAACACGCGGCGGCGGGAAGGCGGCGGTTGTGTATTCTCGCCCCCCGCTTGGGTGAGCGCGCTTCGGGCGGCTTCAGCAGAGGAACATTGGTGTTCCTCGAGAGCAGGAGGCAGAACCCGCTGCCGGACTACCTCCCCCGAACCACCTGCGTATGGCAAACATCGGCGTTCTCACAATGGAGTTGAGGCTGGAGCACGCCCACTCTCTGAAAGACAAGCGCCACCTGGTGCAAGGCTTGAAGGACCGCCTGCGACACAAGTTCAATATCGCGGTGGCCGAGATCGACCATCAGGACGTGTGGCAGCGGGCGACGGTGGCTGCTGTCACCGTTTCCGCGGATCATACGCGCGCCGAGCAGGTGCTCCAATCCGTGGAAAAGGAAGCCGCGTGCTTCCTCGGCGCCAGCCTGGCGGAAGCGACGGTGGAGTGGCTTGAGTAGCGATGGAAGGACATCGTCCGGAACGCGTCTCCGAGGCGCTGCGCGAGGAATTGGCCGAACTGATTGGGTACGAGATGTCCGATCCGAGGGTAGCGTCGGTGGACGTGACGGAGGTCGTGGTGGCGCCGGACATGCGGCATGCGCGAGTGCGAATCTCCTGCGCGGGCGATGAACGGTCACGGCTGGAGGCGTTGCGGGCGCTGGACGGCGCCCGGCATTTCCTTCGCCGGGAACTGTCGAGCCGTCTCCGGCTCTTTCGAATCCCCGAGCTGAACTTCGAGGCGGACACGGAGGCGGGAGAGCGGGGCCGGGTGGAGCAGTTGTTGCAGCGCATTCGAAAAGCCCGGCCCAGGCCGGAGGACGCGGCGTCGGCCGCTTCTGCTCCTGCGCGGTGCGAGACCGAAGAGGAACCGCCGCATTCCTCGAACGATCCGGCTAAATGAAACATTTTGTGGTACTTTTGTTGTTGCTCCCGGCGATGCTCCGCGCCGGGGAGCTTCTGCGGCTGGAAGACAGCGCGGATGCCATGGGGACCACTTTCACCGTGGTTCTCTACGGGGAGGTTCAGGAGGAACTGATGGCGGCGGCGGAAGCGGCCTTCGAGGAGGCGCGGCGATTGGACCAAATGCTGTCCAACTACCGTCCGAACAGCGAATGGAGCCTGCTCAACCGGACTGCGGCCAGCCAGCCGCTGCGCGTGTCCGAGGAGCTGTTCAGCCTCCTGTCGGCCTGCGTGGAGTACAGCCGTTCCAGCGAGGGGACGTTCGACATTAGCGTCGGGCCGTTGATGCGGTTGTGGGGGTTCTTCAAAGGCTCCGGGCGGCTGCCTTCAAAGGAAGAGATCGACGGCGCGATGGCGTCGGTCGGCTATCGGAACATCGAGCTCGATCGCGCCAACCGGACGGTTCACTTTCGCAGACAGGGAGTGGACCTTGATCCCGGCGGGATCGGCAAGGGCTACGCGGTCGACCGGATGGTCGAGAAGCTGAGAGAACACAAGATCACCTCGGCGCTGGTCTCCGCCGGCGGCAGCAGCATCTACGCGATCGGCGCGCCGCCGGACGATCCGGGCTGGAAGGTGAAGATCCGGCATCCACGAGAGTGGTCGAAAACGGTGGAGGAGGTCTACCTGAACAACGAGTCGATGTCCACCTCCGGCGACTACGAGAAGTTTTTCGAAGCCGGAGGCAAGCTGTACAGCCACATTATGGATCCGCGGACCGGGTATCCCGCTCGGGGGATGCTGTCGGCATCGGTGGTGGCGCCGTCCACGCTGGATAGCGAAGCGTGGACCAAGCCGTTTTTCATCCAGGGCCGCCAATGGGCGGCCAAGAACAAACCGAAAGGACTTCGCGTGTATCTCTGCGAAGACAATACAAAACTGGCATGCGCGTGGCTCCAATGAACAGCCGATTTCTGGATGCCTGCCGCCGGCGGCCGACCGATGTACGGCCGGTGTGGTTCATGCGGCAGGCTGGACGATACATGAAGCAGTACCGGGAGATCCGCGCCAGGCATGGCATCCTGGAGATCTGCAAGCGCCCGGACCTGGCCGCGACAGTGACCCTCCAGCCGGTGGAAGTGCTGGATGTGGACGCGGCGATTATCTTCGCCGACCTGCTGCTGCCCGTCGAGCCGATGGGGCTGAAGCTGCGGTATGCGGCCGGCGAAGGGCCGATTATCGGCAACCCGGTCCGCACCACCGAGGACGTAGACACGCTGTCGATATCCAACACCGACGAACTGGGGTATGTCGGCGAGGCGATTCAGATCGTCGCCCGGACGCTGGCAGGGAAGGTGCCCGTGATCGGCTTTGTCGGCGCCCCATTCACGTTGGCCAGCTACATGATCGAAGGCGGCGCTTCCCGAACCTTCCTCCGCACCAAGCACATGATGTACGCCAACGAGACGTTGTGGCGCAGGCTGATGGGGAAGCTGGTGGACGTGCTGGGACCGTTCGCGCTGATGCAGGTTGCCTCCGGAGCGCGGGCTATCCAGGTGTTCGACAGTTGGGCGGGCGCCCTGGGACCTGACGACTACGTCCGCTTTGTGGCGCCGTATTCCCGGGCGCTGATCGAGCGCATTCGTTCGAGCGGCGTCCCGGTGATCCACTTCGGCACGGGCGCGGCGGGCTTCTTCCGCGAATTGCACGCCGCCGGCGGCGACGTGATGGGCGTCGACTGGAGAATCAATATCGACCAGGCTTGGATGGATATCAGCTACCGGTCGGCCATTCAGGGCAACCTCGATCCGGCGGCGCTGCTGGCCCCGTTGCCGGAGCTGAAGATGCGCGTCACCGAACTGCTGAAGAGGACGGGAACGCGCCCGGGACACATCTTCAATCTCGGCCACGGCATCCTGCCGGAGACGCCGGTGGACCACGTGAAGGCGGTGGTGCAGATGGTCCGCGAATTCCGGCCGTGAAACAGGCTGTCTTGTTGCTGGCGCACGGCGCGCCGGAGCGGGTCGAGGATATCGGCCAGTATCTGGCATTCATTCGCGGTGGCCGGCCGGTCTCGGAAGAAGTCGTCCGCGAGGTGAGACACCGCTACGCCGTGATCGGGGGCGGCTCGCCGTTGTTGGCCCGCACCGTGGAGCAAGCTCACGCCCTCCAGCAGCACCTGTGCGACGAGTTTCCGGACACCCGTGTCTACGTCGGGATGCGCAACTGGCATCCGCTGATCCGCGAAACCATGGCGCGGATGCAGGCGGACGGGGTGGGGCGTATCGTGGCCCTCTGCCTGGCGCCGCAGTACTCACGGATGAGCGTGGGGCTGTACTTCCGCCGCACGCAGGAAGCCAAGCAAGAGCTGGGGGTGAAGGCCGAGATCGTGTGGACGAAGACTTTCCACGATCACCCGCTGCTGATCGAGGCTTTCGCCGAGAAGCTGGCGCCGTTCGGCACCGGCGCGAAGGTTCTGTTCACCGCGCACAGCCTGCCCGAGAAGATTCTGGAGAACGGAGACGCCTACGACGCGGAAGCGCGCACGACCGCCCGGCTGGTGGCTGCGCGCGCCGGCCTGCGCGATTGGGATTTCGCCTACCAGAGCCAGGGAATGACTGAGGACCGGTGGCTGGGGCCGACGGTGGAGTCCCGAATCGACGCCTACGCCGCCGCGGGCCTCGGCGACGTGGTGGTCGCACCGATCGGTTTTGTCTGCGATCATGTAGAAATCCTGTACGATGTCGATGTCCTCTTTCGGGCCTACGCGGAACAGCGTGGGGTCCGCGTCCGCCGGACGGAATCCCTGAATGACTCCCCAACCTTTATCGCCGCGCTGGCTGCCGTGGCCCGGGAACGGCTCCGGGCCGGCTAACGACCGTCGGGTGGTCATCGTCGGCGGAGGAATCTCCGGGCTGTCGGCGGCCTACTACCTTTCGCGCGCGGGAATTCGATCGACTCTCATCGAACAGCGGCCGCGCCTGGGCGGCGTGATACAGACGGAGCTGATTCAAGGCTGCCTGCTAGAAGCCGGGCCGGATAGCTTCCTGTCTGCGAAGCCGTGGGCTCTGGATCTGATTCGCGAGCTGGGCCTGTCAGGCGAGGTGATCGGGTCGAACGATCATCTTCGGGTGACCTACGTCTGGAAAGGCGGACGGCTGATCCCGCTTCCCGACGGGCTGATGCTGATGGTGCCGACCAGAATCCGGCCGATGATGACCACCCGGCTTCTGGGGTGGGGTACGAAGATCCGCATGGGGCTGGAGTATTTCCGCAGGCCCGCCAGCGGCGCCGTCGACCGCTCCGTCGGGGAATTCGTGCGGGAACGGTATGGGACGGAGGCGGTCGACTACCTCGCCGAGCCGCTGCTGGCTGGCGTCTACGGCGGCGACCCGTGGCAGTTGAGCGTTTCCAGCGTGCTGGGCCGCTTCGTGGAACTCGATCAGAAATACGGCAGCCTCGCGCGCGGCGTGCTCGCCGAGCGGAGGCTCGCCGCCAAGAAGAAGGCGGGCGATTCCCTCCCGCTCTTCCAAACCTTGCGCGGGGGGCTGGAGAGTCTGGTCGACTCGCTCCGGCGCGCGGCCGGCGATCTTCTGCATGTGGTTGAGGGCAAAGCGGAACAGCTCGGACAACTCGGCCGCGGGCTCCGAGTAATGGTCAATCAGGGGCTGATCGAGGCGGATCATGTCGTGCTTGCCTGTCAAGCTTTCGCCGCCGCCGAGCTGGTGCGGCCGCTGGACGGGAAGCTGGCGGAACTGTTGGCGTCGATTCCGTACAACTCGTCGGTGACGGTGGCGCTGGTCTACGATCGGGCCGGATTCAAACACAAGTTGGACGGGTTCGGCTTCCTGGTTCCGAAGCGGGAGCGCCGGCGGGTGGTAGCTTGCACCTGGGTCGGGACGAAGTTCCACCACCGGGTAGCGGAGGACCGGGTGGTCCTGCGCTGTTTCCTGGGCGGAGGGGACGAGGCGGTGGTCGAGGAGAGCGACGCGTCTCTCGGCGCCATGGTGCGGGAGGAACTGCGCGAGATGATGGGCGTCACCGAAGAGCCACTGTCGATTCAGGTGGCCCGCTGGCCGAGGTCCATGGCGCAATACACGGTGGGGCATCAGGAGAAGGTCGCGCGGATCGAATCCCGCGTGCGCGACATTCCCGGACTATACCTGGCCGGCAACGCCTACGCCGGGATCGGGATACCGGACTGCATCCACAGCGGCAAGCTGGCAGCGGAACGCATTGTGGCGGCGAGCGGATAGCGGCACGCGGATTGCCATGCGTCGTCGGGCGTATGACAATGGACTCGTACCCGGGGTCCGACGAAGAAGATGAATGACAACTACGTTACCAATCAGGATCCGAAGGAACTGCTTGGGGGCCACGGAGACCCGCCTGCTCAACGTAGTTGAGGCGATGGAAACCCGCCTGCTCAGTGAAATGGCGGCGATGAAGTGCCGGATCGAAAGCAGAATCTCCGAGGCGGTGAGCGATTCCGAGACGCGTCTGCTCAAGGCGATGTACGGTTACATCCCAAACCACCGAGGCCAAACTCGCCGGCTTCAGTGCCGGACATGCCGAGTTGCGCCTGCGCCTGGAGACCGTGGAGCGCCGCATTCTGGACATCGAACGCCGGGCCAACCTCGGCAACCTGCCGCGGTGATCCGGCGGAGGGTTACATCCCCACCAAGGGCCGCAACGATTCAACCTCTTTCAGGCTCGTCGCCATGATGTTGAGAAAGAGCCCGCGCGGGTCGAGCGAATCCATCAGCAGCCGCATCTCTTCGGTGGTGAATGAGCCGCGGATCAACAGCGGCCTTCCCGCGGTCTGGACCTTCCGGAAATAGCGGACCATTTCTTTCACCGGCGGTCCGAGCGCATCGTTGTTGACTTCGAAACAACGAATCTCCTCGATTTCCAGGAAGGCGTCCAGGAGGAACATCGATGTCGAGTGCAGGTGGATGAAGTTACAGGCGAAATGACCGGCGAGCATGCGGTCCACCGGCTGCACGAACTTGCGGAACAGCGCCGGAGAATACACTGCGCTGGCATCCTCCTGCATGCGGATGATGGGGCCGGGCGCCCACAACGAGTACTGCGCGTCGAAGTAGCCTCCGTGGAACGGCGGCACCCGCTTCCAGAGTTCTTCCGTGACGTCTCGCAAGATCCCGCCGAGGCTCCAAAGAAGGGCAGCGGATTTCTCCGGCTCGTCCGCCAAGTCCAGGATGCTCGCCGTGTGGCCGCGCAAGACAGCGTGCAGGTCCGTCGGCCCGAGTTCCGCGGAGTGGCTGACCGGGAAGCAGCCGTTCGCCGCCTTCACGAGGGTTGCGGCGAACTCCATGTACTTCCGGAACCAGGGATTGTCGTGATGGAGACGTGTCTGGAGGGCCACTTCCCACGGCAGGTGCTGCTCCTCGCCCATGACGCTGTGCGGCAGGATGCGCAGCTTGCATCCGAGCATCCCGGGGAGCCAGGGGATCGCCACTTGTCCCGGGCAGGCGCCGCGAATCACATCGTCGTCGAGGATTTCGCCCTCTCGCAGCATGCGGCGGTGGTCCTCCACAAAAGCTACCGGCTCGATCATCTCCGCTGTGAGATAGGCAGTGGAGTCCCAAGCCCTACAAGCGGCGAATTCCTCGAACGGGAACCAGCCGACGAGCGAGAATCCCACCAGCGGGCGCTTTACTTCCTCTCTGTTCCAGAAGGCTCTGTATCCGCCGATCTTCGCCGGATCGTTTCCGTATGAGGCCGTTGCCAGGGGTCACCTCCTGCCGACGCCCGTCAGTCCTTTCGTGTCGCAACCGTTTCTGGCCGCCGATGAACGCCGATGAACGCCGATAGGTCCCTCCGTATCCTCGGCGCTCATCGGCGTTCATCGGCGGCCGGATAATTCAAATATTGTCGCATCGAGCTAGATCCGGTGAAAACCGCGCAGGATCTCGCGCATCGAATAGCGCAGCGCCACGGGGCGCCCGTGCGGGCAGCTCATCGGGCACTCGGCGGCGGCGAGCGCCGAAAGGAGCCATTCCATCTTGGCCTGGTCGAGCCGCATGTTGACCTTGATCGCCGCGTGGCAGGCGACGGAGGCAGCCATGGCGCGGCGCAGGTCGTCCATCGACACCTTGCGCAATTCGCCTTCGGCGATCTCGAGGATCTCGAAGATCACCCTCTCGATGTCCCCCTGCCCGACGCCCGCCGGCGCCGCCTTGACGGCGATGGTGCGCGGGCCGAACGGCTCGGTGTCGAAGCCCATCGCGCGAAGCTCGCCGGCAATCCGGGCGTAATCCACCTGCTGGGCCGGCGTCAACTGGATCAGCAGCGGCAACAGGAGTTGCTGCATCTCGACCCGGCCGGCGGCGCTCTGCTTGAGCAGTTTCTCGAACAGAATCCGCTCGTGGGCGACGTGCTGATCGATGATCCACAGCCCGTCGCGGCCGGCGGCGATGATAAAGCTGTTGTGGATCTGCCCTAGCGGCCGCAGGTCGGAGAGGGCGTCGAGGCCCGGCGACGGATCGGGCAGCGCCCCGCCCGGAAAACCGGCGTGCGATTCGGGAATCCGCTGCTTCACCGGCTCAACGGGCGGCGACACGCGCGGTTCCGCCAATTCCACCAAGCCACCGGAAAAGTCGAAGCGCCGTTCGGACGGCGGCGGGGCTTTCAGCGTGAACTCGGGCAAAGCTTCCGCCGGCTGCTCCGGCACTCCGGGAATCACCTCCGACGGACCCGCCGGCCAAGCCTGGTTCTCGATCTGCTGGGTGAACGCGGAATACGGCAGCCGCGCCGCCGGCTGCGCGGGACTCCGGACGGGGAAACTCGATACGGGCCGCGATTCGATCAGCGCTTCGCGGATCGCATCCCGCGCGAAATCGTGAACGAACGAAGCGTGGCGAAACCGCACTTCGGTCTTCGACGGATGCACGTTGACATCGACCTCGCCGTGGTCGCACTCGAGAAACAGCAGCGCGAACGGATAGCAGGCCGGCGGCATCAGGTTGTGATAGGCGGAGGAAAGCGCGTGCAATAGCAGCCGGTCGCGGATCAGGCGCCGGTTCACGAACAGGTAGATGGAGTTGCGGTTGAGCTTCTGAACCTGCGGACGCGAAACAAAACCGCGGAGACTGAAACGGCGGGAGCGCGGCTCATCCGGCTCATCAAGGTGAGCCGAAACCGGCGCATTCGGCGGCAGTGAGGGCGGCGGCATCTCGAGCGACCGTTCGCGCGCGCCGAGGTCGATCAGTTCATCCAGTGTCTCGCCGCCAAAAACCTGGTAGACACGCTCGCGCAGGTCGGCGGCCGGCGTGACGTGCAGCAACTCCCCGGCAGCGCCCCGGAGCAGGAACGTCTTGTCGGGATGGGCCAGGCTGTAGTGAGTCACCAGCGAGGCGATGTGGGCCAGTTCGGTCTGCTCGGATCGAAGGAACTTCTTGCGGGCGGGAACGTTGTAAAAGAGGTCGCGCACGGTGACGGTGGTTCCTCCCGCCAGCGCCGCCTCCTCGCAGCGCAGCATCTTGCCGCCGGCGATTTCCACGCGCGTGCCGGTCGTTTCCTGGCCGGAACGCGTCTCCAGCGTCAGCCGCGAAACAGAGGCGATCGACGGCAGCGCCTCGCCGCGAAAGCCCAGCGTGGCGATCCACAGCAGGTCCTTCACGTCGCGGAGCTTGCTGGTGGCATGCCGCTCGAAGGCCAGCATCGCGTCGTCGCGCAGCATGCCGCATCCGTCATCGGCCACGCGAATCAGCCTGCGGCCGCCCGCCTCGACGTCGATGCGCAACGAGGTCGCGCCCGCGTCGATCGAGTTCTCGAGGAGTTCCTTGACGACCGAGGCCGGCCGCTCCACCACCTCTCCGGCGGCGATCTTGTTCGCAACTTGATCGGAGAGGACGCGGATGAGGCCCACTGGAGGCCTATTGTACCTTCACGCCCCGGGCCTCCAGCAGCTCTCCGGTGGAACGGAGCAGACTGAGCTGATTGCGGCGGAAGCTCACCGATTCGAACAACAACCGGGATTGGGCGGTGGTCAGCCGCGTCTGCGCGTCCAGAACGAAGAACAGCACAGTGGTGCCTAGCTCGTATTTCTTCTGCTCGGCTTCCAGGTTCTTTTGCGCCAGGTCGCGGGCAACGGTCGCGAGCTTCACGGCCTCGCGGCTCGATTCCACCTGACTGACGGCGTTCAGCACTTCGAGGCGAATGAGCTGTTCGAGGCTGCGCTGGCGAAGCGTGTCGAGCCGCTTCTGCACCAGCGCGTCGGCGAGGTTGGCGCTGGCCGCGCGGTCGCGGATCGGCAGCCGCAGGTTGAGACCGAGCGTGTACGTCGGATAGTTGAAGTTGAACATCTGGCTGAGGGCGTCACCGAACCCGCCAGGAATCACCACCACGTCCCCATTGCCGCCGCCCTGGCCGGACAAGCTGCTGGACCGGTCGTAGAAGATGCCGCCGCGGCCGGAGGAAGCGTAGTTACCGGTCAGCGACAGGTCCGGACGCAAGCCGTCGGTCGCCCCCCTCAAGTTCAGTTCGTCCGCCTGAAGGTTCTCAAGCGTGGCCTGCAAATCGGGCCGGGTGGCCAGCGCCCTGCCGACCAGCTCCTCGCGGTCCAGATGGAACGTCTCGTCCGGTGGCAGGACGGTTTCCGTCAGCACAATCGGAACGAGGCGGAACTTCGGGTCCAGATCCGCGCCGATCTGCCGGCGAAGCGCGTCCTCGGACTGCGCCAGCCGGTAGCGCGCCTGCGAGAGTTGGATCTCGGCCGAGGCATAATCGGCACGCGGCTGGTAGATATCCAGTTGCGACAGCGCGCCGAGTTCCAGCTCGCGCTCGGCGATCTTCAGCGCCTGCCCGCGCAGCGCCACGGACTGCTCCTGCACCTTGACGTTCTCTCTCGCCTCCACCAGGTCCCAGTAGGCGGTCTCGGCCAGCGCCAGCAGGCGGAGGAGCTGATCGCGGACCGTTTGCTCGCCGGAGCGCAGCCGGCTCCGCGCGATCAGCACCGGCAAGCGCGTGATGGACATCCCGCGGCCGCGCAGCAGCGGCTGCGTGAAGCCGAGCGAAAGTCGCGCAGTAAGGGAAGGGTTGAACGTGGCGAACGAGCTGTTGGTGGCGATCTTGCTGCCGCTGAAGCCCACCGAGTATTGCGTGCCGGTCTCGAGGATCTGCTGATAGTTGAACACCGCCGGTTGAGTCAACTGGCTGACGGTGGCCGCGCCGGCCAGCAGGTCGGACGCCGGCGAGTTGGCGCGAGTGCTGGTGAAGGATGCGCTGAGCGCCGGATCGAACCTGCCGTAGGCGCGGGTAATGGCGTTTCTCTGCGGTTCGATCGAGATCCGCTGGATGGCGATGTCCGTATTGTTCGCCATCACCAGCTCGAGGTAGGAGCGCAGCGACAGCTCGAGCTTGCCTTCGGCCAGAAAATCCGACAGCCGCGCCGGCGGCTGCAATTCCACCCGCGTGTCCGGCGTGTAAAAGCGCTGGCGGAAATAGGAAGCGGTGGGAAAGACGGGGGAGTCCTGCGCCAGCACCGCGACGGCGCAGATCATGCCCGGGAGGATACGTTGAAGTCGCATGATTCCATTCGCTATTCGTAGCGGATCGCCTCGATGGGATCCAGCTTGGCGGCCTGCACCGCCGGATAGATACCGAACAACAGCCCAATACAAACGGAAACGCCGAAAGCCACGGCGATGGACGCCGCGGTCACCACCGTTGACCAGCCGGCGGCGGCGGCGATCGCCCGCGACAGGCCGAAGCCAAAGCCGATGCCGATCAGGCCGCCGACGATCGAGATCAACACCGCCTCGGTGAGGAACTGGCGGACAATGTCCGACTGGCGGGCGCCGATGGCGCGCCGGATGCCGATCTCCCGGGTCCGCTCCAGCACCGTGGCCAGCATGATGTTCATGATGCCGATGCCGCCCACCAGCAGCGA
>CAZACK010000049.1:0-36368 GCA_964483455.1 uncultured Solibacteraceae bacterium | reverse complement strand
TCCGTTGAGCGCCGCCTGGCTGGGCCTCCTGCTTCACGTCCACGCGCGCGTCGAAATATCCCTGCGACTGGAAATGCTCGACGATGTTCTCCGCTCCCTCCGTCACCAGATCGCGATCTACGGTTCCTTCCTCATAGACGGGCGCCAGGCGCTTCAGCCGGCCCTGCGACAACTTGGTCCCCTGCGCCTCCACCAGCACAACGGGCCCTT
Source organism: uncultured Solibacteraceae bacterium (assembly GCA_964483455.1). Classification (GTDB taxonomy): domain Bacteria; phylum Acidobacteriota; class Terriglobia; order Bryobacterales; family Bryobacteraceae; genus CAYZJD01. The sequence goes on along the minus strand of CAZACK010000049.1, from coordinate 36,158 downwards.
CGTTGATGTTGAGAACGGGGGTGGCCCGGCCTGTAGCCCGGTCATGCCGGATCGTCTCCAGGGTCACCGTGGCCATCAGCCGGTTCTGTTTCACGTAGTGGCTGCGGATTCGTTCCAATCCGCTTTGAAGACGGGCCTGGGTGACCGGCTTCCAGCCGAGCCAGCCCTTCCACTTCGTTGCCCTCGTCAAACGCCCGGCCGTTGTGGAGGAAACCCCGCGAACCTCCGGGGGCGCGAACCGCGCGCGTCGGCCCGGCTGCACGCGAAACCGGACATGCCATTGCTGGGGTCTTGCCTCCCGCTCCACGTCGTACACGATGCGGCTTTCATGGAAGCCATTGCTTTCGAGCGTCTGGCGCAGGTTCTCGACGGCGGCGCTGAGATCTTCCTCGTGAACCGGCCTGCCGAGGTCGAGCTTGGTGGCGTTGACAAGCTGCCCGCGGGTGGGCGGCTGGGGGACCCCTTCGACGGTGACCCGTCCGACAAACCAGTTGCCCGTGGTCAGGAAGCGGAGGATCACCTCGTCGTTCCGCAGTTCGGCGTCAACCTCGATGTCCGCGTAGCGCCCGGTGGCGTACAGCCGCTCGATCGCCGCCCTGACTTCTTCGAGGCGAAGGGGCTGTTTCATCCGGACCGGAAGGAGCTCGTCCAGTTCGGCGGCGGGAAGCGGCTGTTCCCGCGGTTCAAAGAGAATGACCCGGACAATCTTGCCTTCGTACTCTTCGACCGCCGCCGGGAGGACACCCGCCCACAGGCAACCCAGAGCAAGGAACAGCCGGATGCGGATGCAGTGCTCTCGCACTTCCAGCATGATACAGCAACGTTGCTACGATTGGCTTGGATGAGGGAGCGCGACAAGGACCGCTACTCGCGGCAGATTCTTTTCGCCGGCTTGGGGGAGGAGGGGCAGCGGAGGCTGCTCGCGGCGCGCGCGGCCATCGTCGGCTGCGGCGCCCTGGGGACGTTCCAGGCCGACTCGCTCGCCCGCGCCGGAGTGGGCCGCCTGCGCCTCGTGGATCGCGATTACGTCGAGTGGAGCAACCTTCAACGGCAGTGCCTGTTCGACGAGTCGGACGCGGCCGAGGGCCTACCCAAGGCGGTAGCGGCGGCGCGCCGGCTCTCGAAGGTCAACTCGGGAATCGAGGTTGTGCCGGAAGTTGCCGACCTGACGCCTTCCAATATTGCCGAGTTGCTCGGCGAGGCCGATGTCGTGCTCGATGGAACCGACAACTTCGAGACACGGTACCTGATCAACGATTTTTGCGTCAGCCGCGGCATTCCTTGGATCTACGGCGGAGCGGTCGCGAGCTACGGGCTGGCCATGCCGGTCCTTCCGGGCCGCACCGCCTGCCTGAAGTGCATCTATCCGGAGCCGCCGTCGGGCGCGCAGCCGACCTGTGAAACAGCCGGGGTGCTGAACACCGTCCCCGCACTCATCGCTTCCATTCAGTCGGCGGAAGCGATCAAGATCCTCTCCGGACGGGCCGATGCCGTTTCCACCAGGATCACGACCATCGACGTGTGGACGGGCCTGGTCCGGCAGGTCCGCCAGCCGGCTCCCGACCCGGATTGCCTGGCCTGCGGGCAACGCCGTTTCGTCCACCTCGAAGGCGCCGGCCGCGCGCCGATCAGCCTGTGCGGCCGGAACGCCGTACAGATCCACGAACGGTCCCGGCCGGTGGATCTCGACCGGCTCAAGGCGGCGCTCGCCCCGCTCGGCCAGGTCCGCGCCAACGAGTTCGCGCTGCGGTTCTTCTTGCCACCCTACGAGATGACCGTGTTTCCCGATGGCCGGGCGATCATCAAGGGGACCACCGACATCGGCCTGGCGCGCAGTTTGTATGCGAGGTACGTAGGAAGCTGAGGCGGGCGGCGCCGGAGGTTGCCTCGGTCCTGTTCACTGCGGGACACTGAATTCGTGCCGGAGTATTGCACCTGTGGAGCCCAACTGCCGCCGGACGCCCGATTCTGCCACAAGTGCGGCAAGCCGCAGCGCGACGAGCCGACGCTCGAGGTTGTCGAAAGCGCACCTCCGCCTGTGCCCCCCCAACCGGCGAGCCTCCCGCCGCCGGAGATCGGGCTGCACAACTCGCTTGCGGTCCGCATCGCATTCCTGGTGGGCGCACTCACCTTCGTGCTGAGTTCGCTCCCGCTGCCTCCTTACGTGGGAATGATCTGGCTGCTCGGGGCGGGGTTCATCTCCGTGTTGCTCTACCGGCGGCGCAGCGGGCATCCCGTTTCGGTGCGCAGCGGGGCGCGCATGGGTTGGATCACGGGGCTGTGCTGTTTCGTCATCTTCACCGTGATCTTCACCTTCAGCTTCGCGGTCGCCGCCTACCTGTTCCGGGAAGGCGGCGCGGGCGCGTATTTCGCCCAGTTGCGCGCGCTCGGCATGCCGGAGGACACCATCCGCAAGGTCGAGCAGGCGATCCGGTACTTCGAGAGCCCGGCGCAAGTCGCCGCGTTTCTCCTGTCCTTTTTCGTGATGTTCACCGGCCTGGTCGCGATTGGCGGAGCGATCGGCGCGAAGATACTCAGTCAGTCCAGCTCCGGCGCCGGCGGGCGGGAATAGCGCTTCACGATCGCCACACCCAGGAAGATGATCCCCATCGCCAGCGCTTCCCTCCGCCCGAACGCTTCCCGGTAGAAGAGCCATCCCAGCGCGACCGCGACAATCGGGTTGATGTAGGTGTAGATCGAGACCAGCGCCACCGGCAATTTCTCGAGCGCGTAGATGTAGGAGCTGTAGCCGATGATGGATCCCGCCACGACCAGGTACAACAGGGCCGCCACACCGCGGAACTTCCATTGGACCGCAGGCTGGGGCACCAGCAGCGCCGGACCGAGGAACGCGAGGCCGGCCGCCAATTGCTGGATCGCCCCGCTCACCAGCGGATGAGCCTCGCCGGCCATCCTGCGGTGGAGGATGGATCCGAGCGACCAGGAGAGGCAGCCAAGTTGGAGGATCGCAAAACCCTTGAGCACGCCGCGCGCGGATGCCGGATCGAGGCCGCCCGGGGCCAGCAGCAGCGCCGCCCCGAATCCTCCCACCACGATGCCCGAGAGCACCGGCGCGCGCAAACGCTCTCCCCCTGGGAACAACACGTCCAGGCCGACCATCCAGAACGGGCTTGTCGTCACGATCAGCGCAGCCAGCCCGCTCGCAATCCACACCTCCGAGAACACGAGACAGGCGTTGCCGATCCCGAGAATCAGGATGCCGTTCACGGCCATCGCCCGAAGCGCCCGCCCCTTCGGCAAGCTTGCGCCCGCCAGCAAACTGCCGGCGAGCATCAGCGAGCCGGAGATGAGGAACCGTGTGCTCACCAGAACCAGCGGCGGGAAAGACTCCAGCGCCATGCGGATTCCCAGGTAGGTGGTGCCCCAGAAGAAGCACACGGAGGCCAACGCGAGATACGCCGGGAAGAGCGGATGCGAGCGCAATCCCCCAGCTTACCGGAAATACGGTGACAGGCTACGCTGACCCCAATTGCGCGCCAAGCCCAATCAACGCTCTTCAGTTCTCGCCCCCGGCGGGCACCGGCATGGCTTTGTCCACGGGCTATCGCATCGGCTCGGTCTTGACCGTAAGGTCTTCTCTTGCAGCCAGGTACTAGAATGTAGACTTGATCCTTACCCTCACCGCGAATCCTGCCGTAGACCGCACGGTCATGGCGGACCGCCTGGTATTCGATGACCGCGCGTACATCCTTTCGGCCACCTTGTCCGCCGGAGGCCGGGGCATCAACGCCTCCCGCGTCATTCATTCCTTCGGGGGACGGACCGAAGCGATCGTCACGTCGGGAGGCAAGACCGGCGCAAAATTCGAGGAGTTCCTGCGCGACAGCGGATATCCCATCCACGTCGTGCGGATTCGCAACAACATCCGAACGAACCTCACGATCACCGACAAGACCGGCCTGAGCGTGAAACTGAATGAGATCGGTCCCCCGATGAGCAAGGCGGAGGTGGACCGGCTGGAAAAGACGGTGGGGCAGCACCTCGCGGGCGCAAGCTGGGTGCTGCTCTGCGGCAGCCTGCCGCCCGGCGTCCCATGGAGCTTCTACTCAAAGCTGGTGAAGACCGCTCGAGAAAGAGGCGTCAAGACGCTGCTCGACACCGACGGGCCAGCGTTGCTGGAAGGGACGGAAGCCGGACCGAGCGTGGTCACGCCGAACCAACAGGAGGCCGAGCGCCTGTTGAGCAAGGCGCTCATCACGCGCAACCACTTTCTCGAAGCAGCCGAGCGAATCCGCAAGATGGGCGCGGAATCCGTGATCCTATCGCTCGGCAGCCGCGGCGGGGTGGGAGCATGGCGGGACCGGCTGGTCGAGGCCATCCCGCCGGCCGTGGACGCCGTTTGCCCGATCGGCGCCGGCGACGCCATGGCCGCGGCCTTCACCTGGGCGATGACGCAGAGGGACGACTTCCCGGACGCGCTGCGCTGGGCGGTGGCCGCCGGAACGGCCTCGGCCAGGCTGCCGGGCATGAATTTCGCGTCGCTCGAGGAAACCCGGGCCGTCTACAGCCAGGTGGAGCTGCGCTTCGTTTGATCGGCCGCCGTGGGCAGTCCGACGTTCAGAGGATGATTCTAGGATCGCCCGATGCCGCCAGCGGCGCGGCGAAGTTAGAGGCCAGCATTCCCACGAACGCCCGCCCGCGCTTGCGGCCGTTATTCCGGGTGAACTCGACGCGTTGCAGAAACACCAGCACGCCCAGCAGATCCGCGTCCCGGACGGTGGCCATGCCCAACTGCTCCCGGAACCGCTCTTGAAAATCGTCCATCTTCTGCCGGAACCGTTGCTGTATCCCGGCGGCGTAGGGGTTGTTCGGGCGGGTCTCATAGATCAGCCCGCTTTCCCGCGTCTTGAGCGTGCGGACCAGCGCGTCCAACGCCTCCCGCAGGTCGGAATCGACGGAGCCCGGAGTCTCGATGGCCGCCTCCAGCAGACAGCGGCCAGCCACGCCAAGCAGATCCTGGCGCTCCTGAACGAACCGCTCGGTGACCTCGATGTCGCGGCTCGGCGCCTGTTGCGGATCGAGCGGCGGCGGCTTCTCGTGCTTGTGCGCATCCTTGAGATATTCACAATCGAGCGGGCAGTCGATCGTCACTTCGCGTTCCTCCCCGCAGCAAAGCGAGCAGATCTCGCCGCGCACGCCGGGACAATACCTGCGCGCACGGCGCGTTTCACAGAGGGTGCACTTCATGGAGTTCGTTGAGCTGGTAGTAACCCTCATCCTAGCATTCAGCGAGACTCCGCCATCCGGGCGTACGTGCGAAGGAAGAATCCGTCCGTCATGCCGGCGATGTAGTCGCAAACGATGCGATGGGCCGGCTCCCGCCCGGCCTGCTCGCGATAGGGCGGCGGCAGCCGGTCCGGCTGGTCGGCGAAAAACCCAAACAGCTCCGAGAGCATTTGAATGGACCGCTGGCGCGCGGCGAGCAGGGCCGGGGAGAAGTACAATTTCTGGCGAAGGAAGTCCTTCAGCGAAGCGTTGGCGCTCCGCGCGTGCTCCGGAAACCGCGCCACCCGTCCGGGATAGCGGCGCACGTCATCCGGCTCACTCAGCCCCGCCTCTTGCGCCGCCTGGCGGGTTCCCTCGATCAGGCCGGAAACCAGAATGTCGATCAAGCGGCGAAGACTTTCCTGAAAGCGGATGCGCTCCGGCGCGCCCGGGAATTGGGTCTCGACGGCTTCGAGAATCTCGGCGTACGGAGCAATCGATCCGGCGATTTCTTCCATGCTGAAGAAACCCGCCGAGCATCCGTCATCGAGGTCGGCCGTGTTGTAGGCGATCTCGTCGGCCAGGTCGATGAGCTGGGCCTCCAGCGGCGGGCGCAGGCCCGGCAGAAACTCATCCAGCGCCGGATCCTCGCCGGCGTTGAAGTCGCGCGAGTGCTTCACGATCCCCTCGCGGACCTCGAACGTCAGGTTCAGCCCGGGGAAGCGGGCGTAGCGCTGCTCGAAGGACTCGATGATGCGGAGCGCGTGGAGGTTGTGGTCAAAGTGGTCGCCGAACCGCCGCATCTGCCGGTCCAGTTCCTCCTCGCCGGCGTGGGCGAACGGCGGATGCCCGATGTCATGCGCCAGCGCCAGGGCTTCGGTGAGATCTTCGTTCAGGCCCAGGACCGCCGCCACGGTTCGGGCGATCTGCGCCACCTCGATGGTATGAGTCAGGCGGTTGCGGAAGTGATCGGACAGCCCGGCGCCGAAGACCTGCGTCTTGTCTTCCAGCCGGCGGAACGCCCGCGCGTGGACGATGCGGTCGCGGTCCCGCTGGAACTCGTTCCGGTAGAAATGAGCCGCTTCGGGATATCGCCTTCCCCGGCTGCGTTCCACGGGGAAGCGAAGGCCGCCGAGGCTGGGCGTCATGAGGAGGGCGCGGATGCCTACTTCTTGGGCAGATTCCCCAGGACCGAGATCGCAACACGGCTGACGGCGCCGGGCCGGGTGCGCAGGGGCTCGAGCAGCTTGCGAGCCTCTTCCGTCCTCGTATCGGCGAGCAACTGCGCCAGGGCGACGGTGGCTTGTTCGTTCGAAACCATCCCGGTGGGATGGGCCATCAGGTCGCGCAACAACTTCTCCGCATCCGGGATCTTACCTTGCGCCCGGTAAACCTGCGCGAGCGCCAGCTTCGCCAGCGAAGCATGGTCGCCGTTGCCGGACTGCGCCGCCTCCTGGAACGCTTTCGCCGCTTCGTCGAGTTTCCCCTGGTCGGCGGCGACGGTTCCGAGGAAGTAGCGCGCCATGTGACCCTCTTCGGAGCCGTTGTACTTGGCCGCCACGTCGGTGAACGCCTTCGTCGCGGCACTGGTCTTGGCTTCCTGCGTGGGGTATGTCACGACGGTGGGACGGGGGCTGGGAGGACCGACTTGGGCGTCCAGGATCTTCATGGCGGCCGCCAGATCCCGCTGCCTGGCCGCGTGCTGATTCTTGCTGTAGTAATAGTAACCGGCTGCCAGCACGACGACTCCCAGCGCGATGGAGCCGTAAACGATAAACTGCCGGCGGTGCTGTTCGACGTACTCGACCGTGTGCCCGACCTCCTGGGCAAACACGTCCCGTTTCAATTCCTTGCGAGTGATTCTATCCACGAAAACCTCGGAGAGATTCTTGATCGTACCACATCCGGCCGGTTTGACCGGTTCACGGACCGGAGGAGGGGTTTCCGTCACGTTGCTCGGCCGGAACGAACGCCGATGCCCGCTCCTTGCAGTCGCGGCTCGGTGTGAGCGGCGCCGCCGGCGGCGCGCCGTGCTCCTACACAAGCGCAGCTCTCTCGCGGCAAGAATCCCCGACCACAGTGCGGTACAATCACTTGAACTCTTCCATGTCCTTAGGTCTGGGTACCCGATTAGGTCCGTATGAGATTCTCTCGTCGATCGGCGCCGGTGGAATGGGCGAGGTCTACCGCGCCCGCGACACGCGGCTGAACCGCGAGGTCGCGGTGAAGGTGCTGCCGCAATCCTTTGCTGTCGACGAAAGCCGACTGCGGCGCTTCACGCTGGAGGCCCAATCCGCCGGGTCGCTGAATCACCCGAACATTCTCGCGATTTATGACGTCGGCGAACACCGCGGGACACCGTATATCGTCTCGGAGCTGCTGGAAGGCGAATCGCTGCGGCAGCGGCTTCAGGGCGGCAAGCTGGGTATGCAAAAGGCGCTGGACTACTCCCGGCAGGCCGCTTCGGGGCTGGCGGCGGCGCACAGCAAGGGAATCACGCATCGGGACATCAAGCCGGAGAACCTGTATCTCACCCGCGACGGTCGGGTGAAGATCCTCGATTTTGGACTGGCGAAAGTGCGGGCGCTCGATGTTTCGGCAAGCGGAAGCTCGGATGGTGATGCGACCCAGACCCAGACACAGACGACGCCCGGCGCGGTCCTGGGTACGGTTGCCTACATGTCCCCGGAACAGGTGCGCGGCGAGCCGGCCGACCACCGGTCGGACATCTTCAGCTTCGGATGCGTGCTGTACGAGATGCTTAGCGGCAAGCGCGCGTTTCGCGGCGACACGTCGGTGGAGACGATGAGCGCGATCCTCAAAGAGGAGCCGGGAGAGTTGTCGACGCCGGACGGACCGCTCCCTCCGGCGCTCGAGCGGATCGTCCGGCACTGCCTGGAAAAGAATCCGGAGGAGCGGTTCCAGTCGGCAAGAGACCTGGCGTTTGACCTGGAGTCGGTTTCGCACGCTTCGACAGTCGCCGGCCCCAAGCCCGCCGCCAAGCGGCAGCGCCGGTGGGGTGAGTGGGCGGCGTTACTTCTGGCCGGAGGCCTGGCGGTGGCGGCGTTTGTGGCCGGCCGCACCACCGCTCCGGCGGTGGAGAAGCAATTCCACCGGCTCACGTTCCGGCGCGGGACCATCCATGCGGCGCGCTTCGCTCCGGATGGCAACACGATCGTGTACAGCGCCACCTGGGAAGACGAGCCGAGCGACATCTTCTCCGCGCGGATGGAGAGCCCGGAGTCGCGGCCCTTGGGTTTCCAACAGTCTGCGCTGCTGGACTTGTCCTCGACGGGTGAACTCGCCCTGGCGCTGAACCCCCGGGTCGGCGGGAGCGCGTTTTCGCCGGCCGGAACACTGGCGCAGGCGCCATTCTCCGGAGGGGCGGCGCGGCCGGTGGAGGAGCGGATCACGTTTGCGGACTGGTCGCCGGACGGGAAAGACCTGGCAGTCGTCCGCGAGACGGACAAGGGCACGCAGCTCGAGTATCCGGTGGGGAAGTTGCTGTATCGGACCGCAGGGTACATCAGCCATCCGCGCGTTTCGCCAGGGGGCGACCAGGTTGCGTTTTGGGATCACCCGCTCGCGAACGACAATGCCGGCCTGCTGGGCATCGTTGACAGGTCCGGCCAGAGGAAGGCGCTAACAGGGAAATTTGTGGCCGCCGAGGGAGTGGCCTGGTCGGCGGATGGCAAGGAAGTTTGGTACACGGCGGCCGCAAGAGGCGCGCGGCTCGACTTGTACGCGGTCACGCTGGACGGACGGCAGCGGCTGGTGCACCGGCAGTCAGGGAGTATCTCGCTGCAAGACATCGCCCGGGACGGACGCGTGCTGCTGGCCAACCTCGAATGGCGGCAGAAGATGATTGTTCGCGTGGCCGGCGATGCCAGTGAGCGGGAGCTCTCCTGGCTCGACTGGTCCCTGCCAACCGACATCTCGCCGGACGGGAAGGTCATCACATTCTCCGAGAGCGGCGAGGGCGCCCGCGGCGATCAGATCGTCTACATCCGCGAGACGAACGGCGCGCCGGCGCTCAAGCTCGGACTTGGGGGCGGGGGGATCTTCACGCAGGACGGGCACGCGCTGGTGACGCCGGCTGCGAACACCGAGGAGATCCTGGTGTATCCGGTGGGTGCCGGGCAAACACGGCGCATCCCACTCAAAGGCTTCGCGATCATGGAAGCCGGACCGATGCCCGACGGCCGCCGGTTCTGTTTCAACGGCAATGAACCCGGCCACGGTCCGAGGATCTACGTCACCGACGAGAACGGCCAGGCACCGCGCGCGATCACGCCGGAGGGGGTCCGCATGACTCGTCCCGGACCGACGCCGGACGGCAAGTACGTCACCGGCCGGTTTCAGGGAAAGACCTACCTGTATCCGGTGGACGGCGGCGAGCCGCAACCGGTGGAGGGAATGCTCGAAGGCGAACGCATCACCGCGTGGAGCCCCGACGGGACGTCGTATCTCGCGTATCGACGGGGTGATCTGCCGGCGAAGGTCTACCGGGTGGACCGCCGCACCGGCAGGCGCGAGTTCGTGCGGGAGATCGGACCATCCGACCGCGCCGGTGTGGGTCGCAGCGGAATGAATCTCCTGATGACCCCGGACGGCAACAATTACGTCTACTCCACGCAGCAGTCACTGTCGGAGCTGCACGTGGTGGAAGGGCTGCGATAGGGAGTCGGCGCAGGCTTCAGCCTGTGCTCTCCCCCTCCCTGTTCAACGCCTTGCTCACAGCGGTGAAAATGTCCACCGGGATGGGAAACACGACGGTCGTGTTCTTCTCCTGTCCGATCTCCACCAGTGTTTGCAGGTAACGCAACTGAATGGCTGCCGGCTGCCGCTGGATGAGGGCAGCCGCCTGGCTCAGCTTCTCGGCGGCCAGGAACTCGCCATCGGCGTGGATGATCTTGGCGCGGCGCTCGCGCTCGGCTTCCGCCTGGCGGGCGATGGCCCGGATCATCATCTCGGGCAGGTCCACCTGCTTCACCTCGACCATCGTCACTTTCACGCCCCATGGCCCGGTGTGCTGGTCGAGCACCGATTGCAGGCGCATATTCAGCTTCTCGCGCTGGCTCAGCAGCTCATCCAGCTCGACCTCGCCCAGCACGCTGCGCAGCGTGGTCTGAGCGAGCTGCGACGTCGCATAGAGGAAATTCGCCACCTCGACGATCGCCTTGCTGGAATCGATGACGCGGAAGTACACCACCGCGTTCACCTTCACCGTCACGTTATCCCGGGTGACCACATCCTGCGGCGGAACTTCCAGCGTTTCCACCCGCAGCGACACCCGCACCATCCGGTCGATGGGCGCGAACACCAGAATAATGCCCGGGCCTTTCGGCTGCGGCAGCAGCCGCCCCAGCCGGAAGATCACCCCGCGCTCATACTCGGCGAGGATCTTGATCGAAGACAGAACGTAGATCACGATGACGATCAGAGCGATCATCCACGGATTGAACATGATGACCTCCAGAGTTCTATTCGGGCTCGACTTTCAGGACGAGGCCTTCCACGGCAACCACCCGCACCGGGGCGCCCGCCTCGACCGGCTTCGACGAGATCGCGTCCCAGAATTCGCCGTGGATAAACACCTTGCCCTTTGGACCGAGCGGCGTGTGGGCGAGCCCGACTTCGTCCACCAGGCCGGCGGAACCGGTGGTCACCTTGTGGGCGCGGGCCCGCAGAACGAGCGACAAGAGAAAGACGGTGATGATTGCAAACGGCAGCGTCAGGCCGATGGCGGTGCTCACGCGGATCCGCAACTCCGGCAGCGGGCTGTCGATCAACAACAACGCTCCGAGGATCATCGAGACGGCGCCTCCCGCGCCCAGAATTCCGTGCGAGGCGAACTTCGCTTCGAGAATGAACAGCGCCAGGGCAAGCACCAGCAGTCCCACGCCGATCCAGTTGATCGGAAGCACCGACAGCGCCGACAGCCCGAGCAGCACGAGAATGCCTCCCGCCACCCCGGGCACGATCAGGCCGGGCGAGCTGAACTCGATGTAGACGCCCAGCGCGCCGAGGACCAGCAGCACCAGGGCGATGTTGGGGTCGCTGATTGCCTTGATGATCTGCTCGCGCCGGGTGGGCTCATAGGGGACGATCTCCGCGCCGGCAAGACTCAGCTTCTTCTTGCTGCCGTCGATGCGTGTGATCTCGCGGCCGTTGAGCGCTTCCAGCAAGTGCGCATCGTCCGGAGCGACCAACTCAATGAGTTTCTGATCCAGGGCTTCCTTCTCGGTGAACGATTTCGCTTCGAGGACCGCCTTTTCCGCCAGCTCGCTGTTGCGCCCGCGCTTGGCGGCGAGGCTGCGCAGCGAAGCCGCCGAATCGCTCTCGACCTTCTTGCGCAGCACCTGGTCCATCTGCTGCCCGAGGAGCACCGGCGAGGCGGCGCCGGTGTTCGTGCTGGGCGCCATAGCGGCCACGTCCCCAGCGAGCAGAATGAAGAAACCGGCCGAGGCGGCGCGCCCGCCGCTCGGAGCCACGTACGTCACCACGGGCACCGGCGAGGCGACGATCTTCTCGTTGACCTGGCGAGTCGCCTCCAGCAGGCCCCCCGGAGTGTTCAGGCGGATGAGCACCAGCTCTGCGCTCTCGCGGCGCGCCTGTTCGAGGGCATGGGTGACGATCTCCAACGTGACCGGGTGCACCACGCCGTCGATGTCGATGGAGATCACGCGCGGAGGCGCCCCGAACGCAGCGCCGGCGAGCAACATAACAAACGCAATTGCCGTTTTCGGACTCAAGCCACCCTCAATATAGCACCTGTCTCGCGCCGCAGCGCGCCGACTGCCCGGCGAGCCTGAGACCGGCCAGGCTCTTCAGTTCCCCCGTGCTCGAGCGGTGCTTGGGAGCTATCATCTGCTGAAAGGAACCAGATGACCCATCGCGAACGAATCCTCGCCGCCATCCGGCGCGAGCCGCCGGACCGGCTGCCGATCGACCTCGGCGGCACCATTGCCACCACCATGACGGCCGGGGCGCAGGATCGCTTGCTCGCCCATCTCGGCATGGTCCGGACGGAGCAACCCGTGTTTTTCGCCCGCCGATCGGGCACCGTGATTCCCGACGAGCGGATCTTGCAGCGCTTTGACGTGGACGCGCGCCCGCTGTTGCTTGGCGGCCCCGAAGGGCGCCCCGACCGCCCGGTGTCGGCGAACGCGTTCGTCGATGAGTGGGGCGTCACCTGGACGAAGCCCGAGGGAGGCCACTACATCAGCACAGACGGCCCCTTCTATTGCGCCGGCGAGCCCACGCTCGCGGACCTCGACCGGCACGTCTGGCCCGACCCCGCCGACCCCGGCCGGTACCGCGGGCTCCGCGAGCGCGCGCGGGAGCTCCACCAGACTGGCCACGCCGTCATCCTCAACCTCGGAGTCGGCCCCGTCCACCAGTGCCAGTTTCTCCGCGGCTTCGGTGATTGGCTCGGAGATCTGCTGTCGAACCCGGCGTTCGCCGAAGGGATGCTGGAGCGTGCCACTGATTTCTGGGTCGAGACGGCGGACCGCGCGCTGCGTGAAGCCGGCGAATTCGTAGACGTGGTGATTTACGGTGATGACGTCGCCACCCAGCGGGCGCCGTTGATGCGCCCCGACTTATACCGCCGGATGGTCAAGCCGAGGCACGCGCGGATGGTGGCTGCGGTGAAACGCTTCGGCAAGCCAGTGCTGTATCACTCCTGCGGGTCGGTGTACGCCCTGATTCCGGACCTGATCGACGCCGGCATCGACGCGCTCAACCCCATCCAGGTTTCCGCGGCGCACATGGACACCGCCCGCCTGAAGCGCGAATACGGACGTTATCTCGCGTTCTGGGGCGGGATCGACAACCAGCGAACGCTCCCCTTCGGCGCTCCCGACGATGTGCGGCGGGAAGTGAAACGGCGCACCGATGACCTGGCCGACGGCGGCGGCTACGTCCTCTGCGCCGCGCACAACCTCCAGCAGGACGTGCCGCCGGAGAATGTGGTCGCGATGTACGAAGCGGCGTTGGAATCCAGCGGGCGTTAACGGGGGACACCAGACGGCGCTGCCGGCGTCGATCGCTCCATACCCACTCCAGCCGCGGGCGGCGCCACTGAGCAGCGCGGAAGCGCCCTTATGACACGCGTCCGCCGCCAAGCCTGGGCTATGCTGTAGACGCCATGGTGAGCGATGTGAACCGCGAGCAGCTTCACGGCGCCGTGGACGAACTGCCGCCATCGGAGCTCGCGGCTGCCCTGCGCTATCTGCGCTTCCTGTGTTGCGAAGCGTCCGCGGAAGAAGCCATCGATGCACAGGACATCCAAGGCTTGGATCGCAACTTGCAGCGTCGTATCCTGAACGCACTGGAGCGTTACGCCCAGACGGAATTGGGTGACGTCAAACGTCTGCAAGGCCGGCCAGGGCAATACCGCCTCCGGGTCGGCGGTAAGCGGGCGACTGTGGCGCAGGGTTTACTCCGCCGCGTCCCGACTCATCGGGACGCCGCCTTGCTGAAGACGGATCTTCGTGACCCGCGACGAGTCGTCGCGGCGCAGTAGGCCTGATTCGGCGCGCACAACGAAGCCTGCTTGGCTGCCCTGCGCGCTAGAGCGTGCGCCACCACCTGACCACAAAGGGAACCGAACACACCCCTCAGACCTTCATGCAGTCGCCCGAGAGGGCGGGAACGGCCGGCGGCCTTAGCGCGCCTGACTGTCACACCTCGATCGCCACGATCCCGTGTATTCCCAGCCGCTCGATCCGTCCGCTCCACGCGCCGTTGCTCCACGAGCCTGCCAGCGCCGTTCCGTCTGGCTCCAGAGTCACCCGCTTCGGCGTCGAGGGCAAGCGAATCGCCAGCTCCAGCGGCCCCACGGAGGGTATGAAATCCAGGGCCGCGTAGTCGCCCGCCACCTGCATCGCCGTGCAGTTGCCGAGGTGCACCAGCAGCCTGCCGCCGTTCCGTCGCAGCGATAACTCGATGGTCGGCGGCCCATCGAGCGTGACTGCGGGCGTGAACAGCCGCGCGACCACCCGCCCGACGAACTCGCGCAGCGCCGGCGCGTGCGCCGCAGCGAACACCGTCCCCACGGGCCCGTACATCGCCGCGATCTCCCCCTCCCCGAGGCGGTTCACCGTCCCCGCGCACCTGTCGTCGCGCGTCGAGTCGTAAGTCGGATAGCGCATCTCGATCGCGCGCGCGCCCGCCGGTTCCACGTCCTGCCACACGCCGCCCACATTGGCGAACACTTCCGCGCCGGCGACGTAGGCGGACTGCCGGGAAGGCTCGCCAACGAATTTCACCCCGAGCTCGGTTGCGAACAGCGCGGCGTTCTCCACGCCTGCCAGCAGCAGCCTGCCGCCACGCCGCGCGTAGCCGGCGAGTGCAGCCTTCACATCCAGGCCGATGGCCGACCAGTCCGGAACCACGATCAGCGGATACCGCGCCGCGACCTCCGCAAGCTTCCAGTCGGGAATCACATCTACCGAGTAGTGGCACTCGACGAGTGCGTCCAGCAGCCCGCGCGCCGGGTTCAGCGCCGCTCCCCAGCCGCCGAACAGCCGGCCAGCGGTGGAGTACAGCGTGCTCCTCGAGAACAGCAACCCGGCTTGCGGCACGCTTTCCGTCTTGTGGCTCAACGCCTGCCTGGCGCGGCAGAATTCCGCGACCTTCGCCATCACCTCGATGTGCCGGTCGTCAAGCTTCCCCGCGCGCGTCGGCTGATAGTAGATCTGGAATCCGCCGCCCTGCGCAAGGACCACCGAGGCTTCCTGCTGGATCTGCACGGCCGACTTGTGGTGGTACGCCTCTCCCCCGCCGCCGAAACCCCACGCCATCAGGTCCCACGGCTTGCCGGTCGCCGCCAGGTAGCGCGCCTCGAGGCGCGCCGTCGAGATGCTGGCGTTGCCCAAGTAGTCGCCCGACAGGTAGTCCACGGGCAAGTCCGGCCGCTCCGGAACCATCGTGCTGTACAGCCAGTTACTCGCGATCTGGAACTTCGGACGTTCGCGGTGAAGCAGGTCCACGTAGTGCTTCACGTACCGGCGGAACTGGGCGCGGTTGAACTCAAGGAACTCGAGCCAGCCGCGGTCCTTCGGTCCCTTCGGCAACTCGGCCACGCCGGTCGCCTCGCGGAACGCCTTGGCTGCCGCCGCCGAGTAATCCGGGGAGGTCGCCCAGCACTCGCCGTCTACCCACGCTCCATCCAGGTCGTACTTCTCGGAGACTTCCAGGAGCTGCGGGATGAGGCGCTCGTCGACGTACGGGCCGAACGTGCTGGTCTGCCGGTCGTCGGGCTTTCCGTCGGGCCGCACGCGCGCCCATTCCGGATGCTGCTGGACGGCGAGGGAATCCCACACGCCGGAGAAATGGATGAACAGACTCACGCCGTGGCGCGCGGTGACGCGCCGCCAGACCTCGAGCGAGTCCTTGACAATGCCCGGCGAAGAATCCGACACCTTCGACGGGTAGCCGAGCCACCCCGCGTGGCCCTTGCAGTCGTACTGGACGAAGTCCGGCCGCACGTGGGTGAGGAACCGCTCCACCATCTCATCGGTTACATCGCGTCCCAGGACGGTGTCGTCGTGGCTGGGATGCAAGTCGAAATGGAGGCCAAAGAAGCAGTCCTTGCGCGGCGGGCGAGGTTTAGTCTGCCCGCGGGCGAATCGGAGGAGGGGAATCGATGCGGAAGAGAGAAACAGACGCCTGGTGATGGACATGGCTTAGCTCGCGGCGGCATGTCACGACAGCCGGCCGCTCTTGATGATACGTCAGCGGCGGGATGGACAAACTGGCGGCGCGGGCGTCGCGGAACGGCGATGTCACCCCCAGGGTTCACGTCCCACCCTGGGGGCGCACGATGTCCTCCCGTACGCGCTTCCCGGCTTCGTAGAGCTCCACCCGGGCCTTCAGTATTTCCACCAGGGCCTGCCTGTTTTGTTGCGAAGCGAGGGCCAGAGCCCGGCGAGCCGCTTGCACGGCCTGCGAAAACCGGCCGCTTTCCGCATAGGCGGCTGCCAGCGTGTCGAGGACTTCCGGATCATGCCCGTCGGACAACCGCACCGCTCGTTGGGCCAGATCCACGGCTTCCGTCCCGTTTCGAACCGATCCCTTGGGGCACGTTGCCAACACCCAGGCCGTCTGGGTCAGAACCGACAACCTGTTCGGGTCGAGGCGGAGCCCTTCTCGCCAGTGCTCTACAGCTTCGAAGAACTTCCCCCGCTGGTGGAAGTAGCTTGCCAGGTTGAAGTGGGCGTCGGCGAACTCGGGGTCGATCTTGAGCGCCTTTCGGAAATGAACGGCCGCTTCCTCAGGGCTGCCGCTTCGCAGCAGGGCGGTTCCGAGGTTGTTCCGGGTTCCGGCGGACTCGGGGTTGAGTTGCGCGGCTTTCTGGAGGTGGGGAATGGCCTCGCCGTGCCTCCCCAACCGCAGCAGGACAGCGCCAAGATTGTTAAGGACCTTGGCATCCTCGGGACTGGTCTTCAAGAGTTCCTGCCAGGCGGCCGCGGCCGGTTCATTCAGGCCTGTCTCCGCCAACGCCATGGCGCGCTCAAACTGCCGGTAGGACTCGATCGCCGGGACGTCGATCTTCACCAAGCCGCCCGCAGAGATGTGCAAGAACTCCGGAATGTTCACCGCGCGGTTTGCCGCGGTGGCGTTCTCGATCAGGATCGCCGGGCTGTCATTGCCGTCCTCGTCGATGTGTGTCAGGAACATCTGCGTGTAGGGCGACCGGCCCTTGGAGGAAAACGCCATCCAACGGCCGTTGGGTGAAAAGCTGTGCCACGAGTTCATGAGCGGTGTGTTGCACTCCATCTTTCGCGCCTGGCCGCCCTCCGCCGGGACGATGTATAGCTCGCTGTCGGGACGCATCAACTGGCCGTTGCGGCACTGCACGAACACGATCCAGCGGCCGTCGGGCGACACCTTGGGGAACGAATTGCTCATGCCGTTCCGCGACGCGCCGGCGATTGGTTCCGGCCGGCCACCCATGCCTCCGTTGAAGGGAATGCGGTACAAGTCGTACTGAATCGGCGTCTCATTCGGATCGTTGGCGTGCTCCGCCGCGCGCCTGCCGTCCGGATAGGGGTCCCTCGCTTCGGCCCGGGAAAAGACAAGGTACTTGCCGTCCGGGCTCCAGACGGCGCCCGTTTGCACGTGCCTGGGGTCGTCGGCGCCGGGCAGCGGCTGGATCTTCCCCGTCGCGCGGCTGTACCACACCAGGATCCCGCGCGTCGGATAGAACACCTGGAGAAAGTGGTAGTCCATGAAATTGGCGACGTAGTAGCTGCCTCGAAGGTCCTTCTTCTCGGGATTTACTGTAGTTACAACAAACTGCCCGTCGGGTGAAACCTGGGACATCAAACCTACTCGCATTGGTGACGCGGGCCGATCCTGCAAGGAATTCCACGAGATCACGTCTTCGCTCCGCACTGTCGTCCGCGGGGCGACAGAAGCGATGGCGTACATCCCCTTGTCGTTCTGCGGTCCGTCCAGATCCATGCCCAGGGTCCTCCCGTCGCTGGAAAACGAATGGCAGTTGGCGCAGGTGGGCATGCCTTCGAGAAGCAGGCGGCTGCGGGGTTCCCCAACATGGCGGAGCCTCCAGGCAACCAACGGTATGGCGTTCGGAGCGAGCGGCTTGATCACACCCTTCTCCGGCTCCGAGGGCATCAGCGGCACATCGCGGTAGAAGATGGGCGCTCCCACGGGATCCTTCGAAGTCCGGATGGTGACATTGCCGCTGGAAAGAGCTTGCACGGAGGTTCCGTCGCGGAAGCCGGTGATGGTGATTTCCGCGGGACGCGCGGCGGAACGCCCTTTGATCTCCGCCCAGGTTGCGGCGTCCGGCGTCCAGGTCCACGCGGCGGCCTCTCTTGCGGTGAGTTTCGGCAGTTCATTCGTCTCGGCGATACAGCGCGGATCGATGGCGCCGATTTTCATCCGCGCGCATTGCGGCAGCACCCGGACCGGCGGCGAGTCGTCGTTGAACTGCACTACGATCCGCCAGAATGCCGCGTCCGGCGAGGCGTCCCGCCAGAGAAAGGTAGGGGGGGTGATTTCGGGCGGGAAGATCGACCCTTCCGCCGGATAGTCGATCGTGATCGGAGCGGTGGTCGGGCTGGGTTGCCTTTGGAACCCCGTGCCGGCTGCAACCGCCGCCACCGCCGCGACGCCGCCAAGGACGGTTCGGCCTGTGCTTCTCAATCCGAAACCACCTCCTTTCGGCCGCCCTGCCGAGCCGCCGCCGCGGCGGCAGTGGGCTTTCAGGATCGCCGTCTCCACCACCAGAATAAGGCAATGGCTCAAATCGGATTGTTAAGTGTGATTAACCAACGGTTAAATGCGGTTAACAATTGTCAAATGTGATTATCGAATTGCATGCCACCGTGTCGGCATCGGATTCTGGCCGCCGCCAGACATCCCAGGAGTTTTGCACTCCATTATGCTATGGGTGTCCCCATGTTGCGCTGGTTCACCCTGTGCGGCTGCTTCACCGCCACCCTCGCGCAGCAGACTGCCGAAGTGCGGGGGCTGGTGCTGGATGCACTGGGCGGCGAGCCGCTGGGCAACGTGCGAGTCCGGCTCGCGGCCACGGAATACCGGACCATCACTGATGCCGAGGGCAAATTTCAGATTCGCGGCATTCCCCCGGGCGACTACGAATTGCAGGTCACAACCGTCGGCTACCGGCTGGTGCGAAAACCGTTCGCCCTCGGCGCCGGAGAAGCGAAGGAATTCGAGATTGTCCTCAGCCCCGAAACGTTCCGCCGCACGGAGACGGTCGAGGTCACCGCCGGCCCGTTCGAAGCGGTTCGGGCGGACAGCCCGTCGGAGCGCACACTGGCGGCGGGCGAAGCGAAGAACCTGGCGAGCGTGCTCGCCGACGACCCGCTGCGCGCCGTGCAGGGACTTCCGGGCGTCGCCTCGAACGACGATTTCAACGCCCGGTTCTCGCTCCGCGGCGCGGACTACCATCGGCTCGGCCTGTACCTGGACGAGATCCTGCTGCATGCCCCGTTTCACATGGTGGCGGGAGAGCCGGCCTCGGGCTCGCTGACGGCCTTTCAGGGCGACATGCTCCAGGAAATGTCGCTCTATCCGGGCGCGAGCCCGGCGCGGTACGCGGACCGCACCGCCGGCGTTCTCGACATTCGCACCCGCGAGGGCGCGCGGCTGGCGCCGTCGCTGCGGCTCACCGCCAGCGCCTCCAACACGGGCTTCGTCGCCGAGGGACCGCTCGGACGAAGCCGGCGCGGTTCGTGGCTGGCAGGCGCGCGGAAAAGCTATCTGCAATACATCATCGAGCGCACCACCGAAGACGACACCCTCGGGTTCGGCTTTCTCGACGGGCAGGCCAAGCTGGCCTACGACCTCACGCCGCGGCACAGCATCAGCCTGAGCCTCGTGGACGGGGTTTCGAACGGAAGCCGCCGCAAGGCCCGCAACACGCTCGGCCTCAACTCGGTGATGTTGAGCGACTACCACCTTACCCTGGCCACCGTCGTGTGGAGATACGCGCCGTCCGCGCGGCTGTTGATCACCAGCCGCGCCGCCTACATGCGGGAGCGGTTCGAGAATCTCAATCGCGACCGGATGAAGCTCGCCGGCGGCTACTACGGCGAATGGATCGGGAGCGGGGCGGCGAGCTGGACGCAGTCGGCGGGAATGTCGATGGAAGCCGGCTGGTCGCTGCGGCGGCCCCGCGAGGACGGCTACTATAACCGCTACCAGTTCAATCCGTTCGCCGTTCTGCTGCTGGACGATTTCCGCGGCAACGCGCTGCGTCCGGGGTTCTACCTGGAGCAATCGTGGAGCACGGCGGGCGGACGCATCCGGCTGTCGGCGGGCGCGCGGTACGACCGCCACGACATGAACGCCGTCCAGGCGGTGTCACCTCACGCCGGCGCGGCGCTGCAACTCGGCCCCGAAACCCATCTCCTCCTCGGGTGGGGCCAGTATGTTCAATACCCCGACTTGCAGTGGATGCTGCTGAAGATCGGAAGCCGCAAGCTCGCTCCGGAGCGGGCGAATCATTTCGTGGCGGCGCTGGAACAACGGCTCGGCGACCGCACGCGGATCCGCGCGGAGTTCTACGACCGGGCGGACCGCGACCTGTTATTCCGGCCGCTGTACGAGCCACGGCTGATCGACGGCGCGGTGTACAACCCGCCGCTCGATCCGCCGGTCGTGAACGCGCTGCGAGGCTACGCGCGCGGCTGCGAGATCTTCGTGCAGCGCCGCACGGCGAACCGGCTGACCGGGTGGGCATCTTACTCCTACGGGCGCACGCGGCTGCGAGACGGCGTGACAGGCGCGGAGTTTCCGGCCGACCAGGACCAGCGCCACACCGTGAATGGTTACGGGAGCTATCGCGTCCGACCCACGGTGAACCTGAGCCTCAAGTGGATTTACGGCAGCGGCTTTCCGGTGCCGGGCTTCTACCGCCGCGAGGAAGGACTTTACTACCTGGCCGGACAGCGCAACCGCACGCGGCTCGACGCCTACCAGCGCGTCGATGTACGCGTCAACAAGGCCTTCACGTTCGACCGCTGGCGCATGACGCTGTATGGAGAAGTGGTCAACCTGTTCAACCGCGACAACTTCCGATACGATTCCTTCGGCGGCTACAGCGCGGACACCGGCCGGGCCCGCCCGCGCTTCGACAAGATGTTCCCCATCCTGCCGTCGGCGGGGATTGTGCTCGAGTTCGAAGGGAGGCATTGAACCTGCCCGGCGGGGCAGACGCTTTCGCCTGCCACTGCGCGAGGCAACACTCCGCGCCCGGCCCGCCAGCATACAATTGGAGACTATGGCGATTAAGACCACGGTAGTCGGCAGCTATCCCGTCCCACACTGGCTGGTGGCGAACCACAACCGGCTGAACCTGCGAGACGCGATCATGGTCGTTCTCAAGACCCAGGAACTGGCCGGCATCGACGTGGTCGCCGACGGCGAGCTCAACCGGTTCGACCCCAGCCATCCCGAAACCAACGGGATGATCGACTACTTCGTGAACCGCCTCAAAGGCATCCGCACGGTGTTCACAACCGACGATCTCGTTCGCTTCCGCGCACGCAGCGACTTGAGCTACCGCTCCGAACCCGCCGGCGTCGTCGTTGCCGAGATCGACGAAGGCTCCCTCAATTTGCAGAAGGACTTCGAGTTCGTTCGCCCACTGACGAAGTCGCCGCTGAAGTTCACCTGCACCGGCCCCCACATGCTCAGCAAGGTCATGATGGACCGGCACTACGGCAGCCCGCGCGGCGTGGCTCTCGGTTTCGCCCGAGCGCTGCGCAAGCAGTTGGAGTTGGTGCCTGCCGACGTCGTGCAGATCGACGAGGCGAACATCGCCGGACATCCGGACGACACCGAATGGGCTCTGCCCGCCGTCAATCACGTGCTGGAGACGGTGAAGGGCGAGCGCGCGGTGCACATCTGTTTCGGCAACTATGGCGGGCAGACCGTGCAGAAGGGGACCTGGAAGAGCCTCCTCGAGTTCATGAACGGCCTGGAGGCGAACCACCTGGTCCTGGAGTTCGCCCGGCGCGGATTCGAAGAACTCGAGGTGCTCCGGGACGTCAATCCCAGGATCGGAATCGGAGTCGGCGTCATCGACATCAAGGACAATGAGATCGAGACCCCGGATCTGGTGGCGCAGCGGATCGAGACCGTGTCGAAAATCCTCGGCCCCAATCGGATCCGCTACGTCCATCCCGACTGCGGCTTCTGGATGTTGCAGCGCAGCGTCGCCGACGGCAAGATGCGGGCGCTGGTAAAGGGCCGGGACCTGTTCGAGGGCAGGCAATGACCCTGCGCGTGATGGCTGCCGCCGCGGCGCTGGCGCTGGCTGTGGCGGGGCAGACATCGCCGCGCCTCGCCAACTTTCGCCAGCTTACGTTCGGCGGCCAGAATGCCGAGGCCTACTGGTCGCCCGACGGGAAGCGCCTCGTCTTCCAATCCACCCGCGACGGCCTGTCCTGCGATCAGATCTTCATCATGAACGCCGACGGCTCGGATGTGCGGATGGTGTCCACCGGGAAGGGCCGGACCACCTGCGGCTACTTTCTGCCGGACGGCAAGCACATCGTGTACGCGTCCACGCATGAAGCGGGCGACGCCTGCCCGCCCCCGGCCGACCGGAGCAAGGGGTATGTGTGGGCCGTCTATCCTTCTTACGACTTGTACCTGGCCACCGACGGCGGCGGGATCGTCAGGAAACTCACCGACCGGCCCGGCTATGACGCCGAAGCGACCGTTAACTTCAAGGCGAAGCGCATCGTCTACACATCGATGGAGTCGGGCGACCTGGACCTGTGGTCGATGAAGACGGACGGTTCCGGCAAACGGCAAATCACACGCAGACCGGGATACGACGGCGGCGCCGTCTACTCGCGCGACGGCAAGAAGCTCGTCTGGCGCGCGAATCATCCCGGCACGCCGGAGAGCAGCGCCCGCTACAGAGAGCTGCTGGGCCAGAACCTGACCTCGCCGATGGAGATGGAGATCTTCGTCGCCGGCGCCGCGGGCGAGAACCCAAAACAGATCACGAAGTTCGGCTGTGCCAGCTTCGCCCCCACATTCACTCCCGACGGCAAGAAGGTGCTGTTCGCTTCCAACAAGAACCGCTGCGGCGGCAGGGAATTCGAGCTGTTCCTGATCAACACGGACGGCAACGGGCTCGAGCAGGTGACTGACTTCGGCGGGTTCACCTCGTTCCCGGAGTTCTCGCCCGACGGCAAGAAGCTCGTGTTCATCTCCTCCTGGAAGGCGAAGGAGCGATACGAGTTCAACGTGTTTGTGGCCGACTGGAATGAGTGAAACACCCGGTCTTCAACCATGCTGATTCGTTTCCTGCTGCCGGCGCTTGTTTCTTTCGGACTCGGGTGGGGCCAGTCGGCGGCCGGACAGCTTCTGGAACAAAAGGCCCTCGCCAGAATCCGGGCGGTCGATGAATCGCTCGACGGTGTTCTGGGCGTCGCCGCGATCGATCTGTCAACCGGGCAGACTCTCGAATATCACGCCGACGCCGTGTTCCCCCAGGCCAGTGGAATCAAGATCCCGATCCTGATCGAGATGTACCGCGCCGCGCGGGCGGGGCAGCTCCGGTTCACCGACGCCGTCACGCTGGCCGAACAGGATGCAGTGGCCGGCGACGGGGAGCTGAAGGACCGGCTCAAGCGCGGTCCGGTGACGATCCCCATCCGCGAGCTGGTGCGCGCCATGATCGAGACGAGCGACAACACGGCCACCAACCAGTGCATCCGGCTGGCCGGCATGGAAGCGGTGAACCGCACCCTGCACGAGCTTGGATTCTCATTCACGCGCCTCCGGCGAGTCATGATGGACACGGCCGCGGCCCGGCGCGACGAGGAGAACGTCTCGACGCCGCTCGAGATGGCCCGGCTGGTCGAGCTGCTCTACCGCGGCAAGGTGGTCGACGAAGAGGCGTCGCGGGAGATGATCGGGGTGTTGAAGCTGGTCAAAGGCGCGATGCGCGCGGCTGTCCCGGCGAAGGTCGAAGTGGCGGCGAAACCGGGACACGTGCCGGGCGTGTTCACGGAGTCGGGGATCGTCTTTCATCCGAAGCGTCCATTCGCGCTCAGCGTCCAGGCGGCCTACCTGGGGGCGGAGAAGAACCCGGTTTCCGACGTGACTCGCGCCGTCTACGAATACTTCGACCGGCTCGGCGGCTCCAATCGGTATGGCCACCGGATAGAATAGCCTCGTATGGAACTACAGGGAAAACGAATCGCGATCCTGGTGGACAACATCTATCAGGACATGGAGGTCTGGTATCCCTACTACCGCTTCCGCGAAGCGGGCGCCGAGGTGGTGGCGGTGGGGGCCGCCGCCCGCGAGAAGTACACCGGCAAGTACGGATATCCCATCTCGAGCGACAAGAGTTATGACGAGGTGAGCGCGAACGACTTCGACGGACTGGTAATTCCCGGCGGCTACGCTCCCGACATCATCCGGCGTTATCCCGCCGCCCTCACGCTGGTGCGGGAAATGGACCGGCAGGGCAAGCTGGTGGCCGCCATCTGCCACGCCGGCTGGGTTCTGTGCTCGGCGGGCATTCTCAAGGGCCGCCGCGTCACCTGTTTTTCGGCGATCAAAGACGATGTAGTCAACGCCGGCGGGATCTTCGAAGACGCCGAGGTCGTGGTGGACGGCAACCTGGTGACCTCGCGGAAGCCGGACGACCTGCCGGCGTTCTGCAGGGCGTCCATTGCTGTGCTGGTTGGGGCTCCGGTCGCGGCGGGTTAGGTTTCAGATCGCCCTGGGGCTGCGCGACCCGATGCCTGGCCGGAGCGATTCTTGAGCGGGTACGCCTGCCTCGGGTTTCGTTGCGCCCGGGAAATCCCTTGATCCTTTTTCCCTTTTTCCTTTTCTCCGGTGGGGCGGCCCTATGGGCCACCGGAGCCGGAGCGTCAGCTCCGGCGCGAAGTTTTTTGTGGGAGTCCGCAATGCCGGGTAATCCGACCGCCAGCAGCCTCGTGGCGATGAATCGAATCACGCCGCCCGGTGCGGCCGGATCCGGTCGACAATCTCCGGACCACGCGTATCCTTGGCCAGCTCAAGATCGTAGTTCGCCTGAAGATTCATCCAAAACTGGGGCGTAGTTCCAAAGTACCGAGCCAGCCGGAGCGCCGTATCCGCGGTGATCGCGCGCTTGCCGCGAACGATGTCATTGACGCGGGTCACTGGCACCCGCAGTTCCAGTGCAAGGCGATTGGCGGTCATGCCCAGTGGCTTGAGAAAATCCTCCCGCAGCGTTTCACCGGGATGAATCGGAGGCATTGTCTTGGTTTTCCTTGCCATAATCCGATTTCCTTAATGGTAGTCCACAATCTCAACCTCAAATGCATCGCGGCGAACCCAGCGGAAGCAGACGCGCCATTGGTCGTTCACACGGATGCTGTACTGCCCGGCTCGTTCACCTGCAAGGGCCTCCAGGCGATTGCCCGGAATGGCTCCTAAATCCGACAGGGCCGTTGATGCATGAATGTGGTCGAGCTTCCGTTTCGCCACCGGGGCAATCCGCTGGAACTTCCGGCTGAACTCGCGCCGGAACACCTTTTCGGTCTCCTTGTTCCGGAACGACCGGATCACAACCCGATGGTACTACCGTTCTGCGTTTAACGCAATCCGCTAAGCGTCCGGCTCTCCTCAAGGACGAATCCGCGGGCAACAGCGGGTGCGCCGCTCGCTGCCGGCGAGCCGCGACCGCAGCAAGCGGCCCGGCGACCCACCCAAGCCTCACTGCACAATCGCAGCGCGTGTCACTTCCAGGTGAGTCACTTCGCCGGCCTTCCCGAGCTCCCCTCTCCGCACCACCCCGCTGAGTTCGACCTTCTTCCCCAGGAAATCCGACAGGACCCCTGGGCGCTTCTCCTTCACCCCCGGAGGCCCGGGCGGCAGGCTGACCGGAAGCCACGGTCGCACGTAAATCTTGTACCCCTTTTCGTCCTTCAGCACGACGCGGAGATCGGTGAAGTAATTCCGGCCTTCGTTCTCGATCGAGCCGGAAACAGTGACGGTCTTGCCCAGGTACTTGCCCGCGCCGGACGCGAGCGCCTCGACGGAAACCTTGACCGGCTTCGCGGGCTCCTCGCAATCGGCTCGGGCCGCAACCGTACACAGCAGCACGAGCGCGATAGTCAAACCGAGATCTCGCATGGCTTCCTCCGTCTTGTCACCCACACCACCACTGACCCGGCCAGCAGCACCAGGCTGATCCACTGCGCCAGCGTGAGCCCTCCCGGATTCGCCAACGAGTCGCCGCGAAAGAAATCGACCGTAAAGCGAATCCCGGAATAGAATGCCGCCAGTCGCAGGAACCTTTCACCTGCCCGGTAGGACGGCCAGGCCGCCACCACCGTTGCGGCAACCACAAGCAGCGCCGCCTCATAGAGTTGCGTCGGATGAACCGCGGCCGATTCGCCAAAACGCCGGGCTGCCGGGCTGGCCGCGGGATACACCACAGCCCAAGGACAGTCCGTCGGCTTGCCATAGCAGCAGCCTACGAGAAAGCAGCCGGCGCGAGCCGCGAAGCCGAACAGGCACAACCCAACGGCCCCGGCATCGAGCACCGCGCCAACCGGCAAGCCCGCGCGCCAGGCATATAGCACCGCCGCCGAACTGCCGGCCAGCACGCCGCCGTATGAGGCGAAACCGCCAGTGACAGGGTTCCACAGCCAGCCCCACCACGGCCCCGGCAGCAAGTCCCGGTGCTCGATGACAAACAAGAACCGCGCGCCAGCCAGGCCGGCAAAGTACACAACCACGACAAGCTGGACCATCCGCCGTCGTAACAACCCCGCCGCCCCGGCGTCCGCGGTCGAGCGCCACAGAAGTAGAAGACCCCCGATCGCCAGCATCGCCGAATACGCGGAGATGCTGATCCCTGCGTATTCGAACAAAACTGGTTTCACAGCGCGGATTCGGGGCGGCGCGGGCGAAACCTGCTTAGAATCCAGGCAGCCGCCACCAGAACCGGAATGGCAAGTATCATCCAATCGCCCGGATTAGCCCCTCGCCGTCCACCAGCGCCAACCAGCGACCCGCACGACGGAGGAGGCGGAGGTGGCGGCTGGCCGCCGCAGTTGCCCGTCGATACAAGCAGCCGGGCGGTCGCGGTATCGGCCGGCGAGCCGATGTCGCAAACGGCGCGTGTCCCCTGACAAGCGGGAGTCGTCGTGTTGTCGAACTTCTTCGCGTTCGCTGAGCCGGGGTACAGGTCGCCGGCGTCGCCGCGGTTAGCCTGGTTGTCGAGGTCCTTCCTCCCGTCTGCCTCCATCACTTCCACGCCCTGGTTGTTCTCATCCGCGTTCACCCGGTTCGTGGCCAGGCCCGCGGTGACCACCGGATCGTTGACCCGCATCACCATCAGCCCGTCGGTCGGCAGCCTCCCATCGAAAAACACCTTCCGCAGATTGTAGACAAGGTAGTACTCGTTGCTCGAGATCGGAAGCTTGAACGTAGTCGCGTTGTCTTCAAGCCGAGGAATGTTCGCCGGGCTGAGATCGGCCGTCACCTCTGTCGGCGTGATCCAGCCCAGAAAGGCTTTGGCCCAGGCCGACATATGCACCGGGCGGTCTGGGCTCTGGCCGTCACCGCCCCAGGATCCCCCCGCCATCAGGCACCAGTTCCCCAAGCCCTCCGAGCCGCCGTTGGTATCGTCGGTGTCATACAGGTCTGGCAGCCCGAAAGCGTGGCCGAATTCGTGACAGAAGACGCCGATCTGGATCATCGTCGAGCCGTCGCAGGCCACCGCCGGCATGATCACGTAATCGTCCACCCGGATGGAGCCGCCGCCCGACTTGGCGTC
Organism: uncultured Solibacteraceae bacterium; assembly: GCA_964483455.1. Classification (GTDB taxonomy): domain Bacteria; phylum Acidobacteriota; class Terriglobia; order Bryobacterales; family Bryobacteraceae; genus CAYZJD01. The sequence goes on along the minus strand of CAZACK010000049.1, from coordinate 8,626 downwards.
GTTGGTGGTGAAGGCTGCGCCTCCCCAGCCCGACAGCGAGAAACGATGGGACCAGATGTTATTGTTGGTTCCACCACGGCATTCTCCGCCTTTTTCAGGGTGCACGAACGCCACGAAATCCACGAAGCCGTCGTCATCGCCCGAATTGGGAACACCGTCCGGACCGTCATTGTCGTATTGCGCGAAGTTCACCGCGGCGTCCTGCGCGGACAGCGTGTCACGGACGAAATCCGGAACTTTCGAGTTGTTGCAGATCCCGTTGCAGCCGCTAGGACCCTCGTAGAACGTGTCGTCCCGCGAAAGCTTCGTCCACGTGAACACGGTCCCGCTGACCGTGAACGTCCCGTAGGAGATCTCTCGGTAGTATTCGGTCATGGTCCCCGTGGGCCACGGACCGTCGAACAGTTCCGTCTGCAAGTTGCCGCTGGGGTATGGATCGGATGCCGTATTGTTGAACGTCGCCAGCAGCACCGGGACTGCCCGCGTTCCGCTGACCACCGTCCCGCCGGCCGCCTCCGCCGTCGTTCGGGTCATGACGCCGGTCCGGACGGATTCGCGATTCGCCTGAATCCTGCGAACCATCGGGACGTACGCGCGGGTGGACAGCGTCGTGCGATTGTTCCGGACAAATTCCCGGTAGGAGTCCGGCCAGCGTTCACCGCCGCGCGGCGGTTGCGTTGCCCAAAGACAAAAAACCTCACCGGCACACGTCAAACACAAGCAGATCTTCCAGGCTTGAACCAGCATGCACCCTCCTCCACAAATTGCCGTTACGTGTACTATGCAGCCAAAAGCGAGGAATGTCAATTGTTGCGAAGTCCGCCGCATCCATTTGCCTTGACGCTTGATTTTTGCCTTTCGAAGCGGTCACAAGCCTCACACAAAAACCATCTCCCCCAGTTTCCCCCGCCGCTCGAACAACTTACATCACTGATCTGCCCTTCCCGGCAAGCTGGCTATGGATCGTCTGCTGTTAAGATGTTCGAGGCCGTATGGTCGCCGGCTGCACAATCGGACCCGCCCACGCCATTATCGCCGTGGCGCCGGCTGCCCCAACGCCGTGGTTCACACCTCTGCAATAGAATCAATAAGTTGGGGCGTGTGCAAGGGCTTGCGCGCCCAGTCTATCCTTTGCACCACCGCCGCGCGGCGACCGCCGAACCGCCACTTGATTGCTCCTCATTTTTTTCTTCCCTCGCCGGAATTTCTGTGCTTTAATAATGGAGAATTCTGGGACCGTGTCCGCACCTTTGGATTCTGGGTTCCCAAATCCTTAGAGGGACAGGAGCATGCTTTCTGGGCGCAAGACTCCTCATCATTGGAGCCCGCGGCTCGCTCTGGCCATCCTTTACAACTCCTTCTTCCTGATCCTGGGCGTCGTGCTGTACCTGTTGCTAGGTTTCGAAATCGAACGGCGGGTGGCCTTTCTGATATTGGCCATCGTCTATGTATGTGGGGTTCTTGCCTTGGAACTCCTCCTGCTGCCCGGCTTCTACCGGCCTTCCGTCCGCATGTCTGCGGAGGAATTAGAAAAGGACCGTCTACTCTCCCTCGGACTGCTGACGGCCGGCGTCGCCCACGATCTCCGCACCCCCCTGGCTGTCCTGCGCGGTTCCATCGAATCCTCGCTCGAACAGGCCCGCGAGGCATCCGCCAGGGAGAAGCTGCATCGGATGTTGCGAGTTACCGACCGCCTGGCAAGTATCAGCACTCGATTGCTCGATTACTCGGATCCGCGGGACAGGCCGCGGGGGCCGGTATCCATCCGGACCGTCGTGGAGGAAGCCTGGAACCTGGTGTCCCTGGACCCGGCCTCCGCTCGTGTCCGCTGCGAGAATCGAACGTCCACTCACGATGCGGTCGCCGGGGATGAGGGCCGCTTGACACAGGTGTTCGTGAACTTGCTGGGGAACGCCGCCCGCGCGGTACAATCGGGCGGTACAATCACTGTGCTTTCTCGCAGGCTGGTCGAGAACGGGCAAAGCTGGGTTTGCGTGGCGGTGGAGGATGACGGCCCGGGGATTCCGCCTCACGTCCTCCCGAATCTTTTCAAGGCATTTGTCAGCGGCCGCCCGAATGGGCAGGGAACGGGGCTGGGCTTGAGCGTCGCCGAGGGAATTGTGTTTGAGCACGGGGGGCGCCTCGCCGCCGAAAATCTTCCGCGAGGCGGCGCCCGGTTCGAAATCAGATTGCCCGCCGCTCGCATGGAGGTTATCGCATGAACGCGCAAGGGACGGCAGAGGCCCGCCTTAACAGTGCGCCGGCGCTCGTCGATGTGGCCTTGCTCGATGACGACATCGATTTCCGCCGTTACATCGAGGACTTTCTCACGGGGGAAGGAACTTACAAGGTTCGCAGCTCTGCGCACCCCGAGGACTTCCTGCTCTCCCTCGAGGAATCAGTGCCTGATATTGTCTTGTTGGATTTGAAAGTAGGAGAGTTCCAGGGCGAGAAACTGATCGAGCAGCTCCGCGCGAAACACCCGGGTGTTTGCATCATTATCGTTACCGGTTTTCCCTCGCTCGAATCCATGCGGGCCACCTTCCGATTGAATGTCTTCGATTACCTCGCGAAACCCTTCTCGCTGTCTCAGCTACGTCACGTGCTGAACTCCGCCGTGGACGCCTTCGGCCTCGGCCGGGCGGCGCACGACCGGCTGCGCCACAAGCTAGGGCATCGCTTGAAGATGATGCGGGTCGAGCGCGATTGGTCGCTGAAGGATCTTTCCTCGTCGACCAAACTCAGCGTTTCCCAGATCAGCTCCATCGAGCGCGGGGCGCACCTGCCCAGCATCGAGAGTTTCCTCGCGCTGTGCCGGGCCTTCGGCCGGCGGCCCTCGGAGGTGCTTGCTTCCATCGATTTCTGAATCGCGAAAGCCGGAATTCGGCGCCGCGCCCGCCTCGAATGAGCTGTTCGGGATCTCAGGGTCGCCCGCGCTGCCCGTTGAACCTCTCTCCGCAACAACGGATAATTCGGGAAGGAGGCTTTCATGCGTCCGCGGAACATCTGGCTGCTTTTACCCGTGTTGGCGCTTGTCGCCCAGGGGCAGTTCCGGCAACTTTACATCTCCGGCAAGGTGGTGATGCCCGACGGAACGCCGCCGCCGCAACCGGCCAAGCTGGAATTGCGCTGCGAGGGAATGACGCAGCCGCAGGCGTTCACCGACAGCAAGGGTAGCTTCAACTTCCCCGTCGGCGGAGCCCAACACCGGCGCATCGAGGACGCCAGCCGCACGGGCCCGATGGCGCCGGTCGGGGCCAGCGGATCGGACCGCAGCTTCGTCAGCCTGACCAACTGTGAGCTTGAAGCCAGCCTGCCCGGCTATACCTCTTCCAAGATCCATCTCGGGCGGCGCAGCGTCTTCGAGTCTCCCGACGTCGGAACCCTCATCCTCCGTCCGGTGGCCAAGGAGGCCGGACTGCTGGTCAGCGTGACCACGCTTTCCGCGCCCGGAGAGGCGCGAAAGGCCTTCGAAAAGGCGGAGAATGAAACCAACAAGGAGCAGCCCAACCTGGACAAGGCTGCCCGGGAACTCGAAAAGGCGGTTCGGGCGTATCCGCAGTTCGCCGCCGCCTGGAACCTGCTCGGCGAAAACCGCGCGCGGCGGAACGACCTGGTGGGGGCCGGGGACGCCTTCAGGAAATCCGCCGAGTCGGACCCGAAGTTCCTTCCCCCGATGCTGTCCCTGGCTCTGCTCGAGCTCAAGCAGAACCGCATGCCGGAAGCAGCCCAGTGGACCGGGCGCATCCTGAATCTGGCGCCGGAGCACGTCGAAGCAAGCTACTACCACGCCATCGCCCAGTCTACCCTCGGCAACCTCGAAGCCGCCGAGGCGTCCATCAAGGTGGTACACGCCAGTCCGAACGCCGCCCGTTATCCTCGCACCCGCTTCCTGCTCGGCAACGTTTACGCGCAGCGCGGACAGATTCAGGAAGCGGCGGCGGAATTCCGGCAATTCCTTGCCGCCGAGACCGCCGGCCCGGCCGCCGAGGCCGTCCGCAAACAGCTCGCCGAATGGGAAGCCGCTGGGCTGATCAAGCCGCTGTGAGCGAACCGGCCGCCTTGCTGTTTCTGCTGCTGTTCGGCCTTGCCTCCCCGTCCTCGGAGCAGCCCTCGCGCAAGAACTCGGAACAAGGAGCAACTTCTCCCGAGGCCCTGCGCTATAAGGCCGAGTGGCGGCTGATCCACGCCGGCAATGTCAGGCTCAGCCGCACCCGACCCTCCGGCCACGGCTGGCAGACCGACATGACCATTCAGTCCGTGGGACTGGTTTCCACGCTCCACAAAGTGGACAATCGGTACCGGGCGATCTCCGACGACAGCTTGTGCGCGGCCAGCTCGCTGCTCACCGCGCGCGAAGGATCGCGCCACCGGGAGACGAGTGTCACGTATGATTCCGAGCGCGGGAAGGCCAGCTCCCTCGAGCGCGACCTGAAGAAAGGAACCGTCAGCACCCGCGAGATCGATATCCCGCCCTGCGTGCACGACGTGATCGGAGGCCTCTATCGCCTGCGGGCCATGCGAGTCGCCGTTGGGAGCTCGGTCGAAATCCCGATCAGCGACGGGCGCAAGAGCATCCTCGCCAAGGTGCTGGCTCAGGAGCGCGAGACGGTTCGGACGCCCTCGGGTTCCTACAAGACGATCCGCTACGAGGCGTTCCTGTTTAACGGCGTTTTCTATCGCCGCAAAGGCCGCATGTTCATCTGGCTCACCGACGACGAGCGGCGTCTGCCGGTACAGCTCCGGGTGCGGCTGCCGTTCTACATCGGCACGGTCACATTGCAGTTGGAGAAAGTGGAGACATGAAGATCCTGACTTTGGCCGCCATCCTGCTCTCAATCCCCGCTGCCCGCGGGCAGCAGGAGGCCCTTCTTTCCTACGACGACTCACTCCGCCTCGGCGAGCGCGCCGTGCAGCTCATGGACTCGACCAAGGTGTCGATTCCGGAACTCCTGCGCGCCGGCGCTCCGGTAACCGAGAACGCGCGGCAGGCGCTGGCCGCCCTCCGCGAATCATGGCCCCAGCACTCCGGGCTGACCTACGCGCTGCTCACCAATGTGCGCGCGTACCTGATGCTCGCCGACTCCGTGCCGAAGCCCTACCCGTTTCCCGCCGAGGCGGGCAAGCAGTTTTCCGAGCTCAGAGATGCGGCCAACCGCCTGGAGTCCCACTTTCGCGCATTGCTCGAGAGCAAGGAGTCCCAAATCCGCAGTCCGGACCGCGACAACCTCCGGAGGTACGCCGAGGCCAACCTGAAGCTCGGGCCGCCCCAACCCGGCAATCCGCGGGTGGTCTTCCTCGGCGATTCGATCACCGACGGCTGGCGCCTCAACGAGTATTTCTCCGACCGCGACTTCGTCAACCGCGGCATCGGCGGGCAAGTGACCGGAGAAATGCTGGGCCGCCTGAAGGCGGACGTCGTCGACCTGAAACCGGCGGCGCTCCTGGTTCTGGCGGGCACCAATGACATCGCCCGCGGCACACCGCTCGAGACAATCCAGAACAACCTGACAATGATCGCCGACCTCGCCGAGGCCCACAAGATCAAGCCGTTGTTCGCCTCGCTCCTGCCGGTCAGCGACTACCACAGGCAGCAGACCAAGCGGCGCCCTCCGGAAACCATCCGAGCGCTGAACGACTGGATCCGGAGGTTTTGCGCACTGAGGAATCTCGTCTACGTGGATTACTACTCCCAGCTTGTCGACGCTTCGGGTTTCCTGAAAGCGGACTACGCCGACGACGGCCTCCACCCGAACCCCGGCGGCTACCGGATGATGGCCCCGGTGGCGCTGGAGGCGATCGAAAAGGCAGTGAAGCCGGAAGCCCCGAAGAAGAAAAGGCGCTGGCCCTTCTGACCGCCCGCAACCGCGCAGCCGCGCTGGCGTAGGAGAATAGAAGCATGCGCTTGGTGCTTGCGCTGGTCTTCGCGGCGGCCGGCCTCGCCTCCGCTCAAACCAGGCTGTCGGTGGAACAACTGGCGAACTTCGTCCGGTCCTCCATCCAGCTTGGTCACCAGGACAAGCAGGTCGCCGAGTTCCTCGGGAAAGTCGTCCTGACCCAAAGGCTCGACGACCGCACCATTGTCGAACTGCAAGCTGCCGGCGCCGGTCACAAAACTGTCCAGGCCTTGGAAGCGCTGCAAGCCGCCAGCAGGAACTTGCCCGAAGCCCCGCGCCCCGTCCCCAAGCCGCAGCCCCCGCGCATCCCACCGCCTGACGGCGCCGAGCAGCAGAGAGTCCTGAACGCACTTCGCGACTACGCCGCCAACTACACCCGGCAGTTGCCCGACTTCATTTGCACCCAGGTCACTCGCCGCTACGCCGATCCGACCGGGCTGGAGTTCTGGCAGCGCCAGGATGTCATCACCGCGAGGCTCAGCTATTTCGAGCAGAAGGAAGAATACAAGACCATCCTCGTCAACGGGATGATGACCGAACGCCCGATGCACGACATCGGCGGCGCCACTTCCACCGGCGAGTTCGGCAGCATGATGAAGGAGATTTTCGATCCCGAGACGCAGGCGCGGTTCCAGTGGGAACGCTGGGCCACCCTTCGCGGCAAGCGCGCCCATGTCTTCACCTATCGTGTTTCTCAACCCCGGTCAAAATGGTCCATCGACTACCAGCGCAAAATGCAGGTCACTCCCGGCTATCGCGGGTTGATCTACGTGGACCGCGACACGTTGATGGTGATGCGCATCACCCTCGAGGCGATCGACATGCCGCCGTCGTTCCCGATTCAGCAGGCGTCCACCATGATGGACTACGACTACGCGTCGATCGCCGAGCGCGAATATATGCTGCCGCTGAAGGCCGTGGTCCGGATGCGAGAAGGAAAGTACCTCGTCAAGAACGAGGTGGAGTTCCGGATGTACCGCAAGTTCGCCGCCGAGGCGACCATCACCTTCGACACTCCGGAGCCGCTCCCGGAGGAGAAACTCACCGAGCAGCCCCCGACGCCCTGATGTCAGCCCACCGCCGGCAGCGCGGCGATTGACCGGGCGATCGCCTCCTCCGGGTACTCGAAGTCCTGCAACTTGCCCGCCAGGTAGCTGTCGTAGGCGCCCATGTCGAAGTTGCCGTGGCCGCTGAGATTGAACAGAATCACGCGCGGGCGGCCCTCCTCCCGGGCTTGGACCGCTTCATCAACCGCCGCCTTGATCGCATGGGCCGACTCCGGCGCCGGGATGATGCCCTCGGCTCGCGCGAACGTCATCGCCGATTCGAACACCGGGTTCTGCGGGTAGGCCCTCGCTTCGAGCCAGCCATGATGCAGCAGGTGGCTAGCCAGCGGCGCGGCGCCGTGGTAGCGCAGGCCGCCGGCGTGAATGCCGGGCGGCACGAAATCGTGTCCCAGCGTGTACATCTTGATGAGCGGGGTCAGCTTCGCGGTGTCGCCGAAGTCGTAGGCGTACGAGCCGCGGGTCAGCGTCGGGCACGCCGACGGCTCCACCGCCACCAGCCGCACCGCCGATCCGTTGATCTTGTCCGGCACGTACGGCAGCGCGAGGCCGGCGAAATTGCTGCCGCCCCCGAAGCAGCCGATCACCACGTCGGGCTCCTCGCCGGCCAGTTTCATCTGCTCCTTCGCTTCCCGGCCGATCACCGTCTGGTGCAGCAGGACATGATTCAACACGCTGCCGAGCGAGTAGTTCGTGTCGCCGTGGGTGGCCGCGTCCTCCACCGCTTCGCTGATCGCGATCCCAAGGCTGCCCGGAGAATCCGGGCTCGCTGCCAGCACGCCTCGCCCGGAGTTGGTCTGCTCGCTCGGGCTGGCAAACACTTCCGCGCCCCAGGAGTTCATCATCGAGCGGCGATAGGGCTTCTGCTGGTAGCTGATCTTCACCATGTAGACCGTGCAGTCCAGCCCGAACAGCCGGCAGGCCAGCGCCAGCGCGCTGCCCCACTGCCCTGCCCCCGTCTCCGTCGCCAGGCGGCGGATGCCGGCCTTCTTGTTGTAGAAGGCCTGCGGAACGGACGTATTGGGCTTGTGGCTGCCCGCCGGGCTTGTGCCTTCGTACTTGTAGTAAATGTGGGCAGGCGTTTTGAGCTCCTGCTCCAGGCGCCGGGCGCGGTACAGGGGCGTCGGCCGCCAGAGCCGGTAGATGTCCAGCACTTCACCGGGAATGTCGATCTCCACCTGCGGCGCGAATTCCTGCTCGATGAGAGCCATCGGGAAAATAGGCGCCAGGTCCTCCGGGCCGAGGGGCTTGCCCGTGCCCGGATGGAGCGGCGGCTCCATCGGCTCCTTGAGCAGCGGCAGCACATTCAGCCACGTCGTGGGGATCTGGTCTTCCGACAGAAGGAACTTGGTGTGGTCGTCCATAGGCGTAAGAGTCCCTATTCTAAACCGAAGTTCCACCAGCCGTCCGTCAGTCCTTACTGTTTGAAAAGTGCGTTGAAGAAAAGGCAGCGAACGCTTGCATGAGCATGGAAACGGCCTCACCACGGCTTGAAGGGTCTGGTATGCTAAAGCGCTTCTACGAATCGCCTACCAATGGCGGCGCAAAACGCAAACGCCAGAAACGAAGGGAAGCGGCAGCGGGCCGAACGGAGAAGGCAAACTAGGCTCGCTAAGAGCGTGTTAAGAAATAAAGTTTACAAACAGACTTTTACACGATCAGGAC
>CAZACK010000048.1:0-36450 GCA_964483455.1 uncultured Solibacteraceae bacterium | reverse complement strand
GCCGACATCGGCTCGGACCTGATGAAGATCGTCTTCAAGATCAAGGAAGACGACGCGCGCAACCCGGGGGTGATCGCCGACTGCACGGGCGACAACGCCGGCGACTCGGTCGGGCCGTCGGCCGACGGCTTCGAGACCTACGGCGTCACCGGCGTTGCTTTGATCACCTTCATCATTCTGGCGGTGGCCGACCCGGTGGTCCAGGTGCAGTTGCTGGTGTGGATCTTCTCGATGCGCGTGATGATGGTGATCGCCTCCGGCGTCGGCTACTTCGTGAACGGCGTGATCGCCAAGGCGAGGTATGCTAACGCCGACAAGATGAACTTCGAGCACCCGCTGACGACCCTGGTTTGGCTAACCTCGCTGCTGTCCATCGGCCTCACTTACGTGATCAGCTCGCTGATGATCCCCGACCTGAAGGGCGACACCTCGCTGTGGTGGAAGCTGTCAACGGTGATCAGTTGCGGCACGCTGGCGGGCGCGCTGATCCCGGAGTTCGTCAAGATCTTCACCTCCATGCAATCACGCCACGTCAGGGAAATCGTCACTTCCTCGCGTGAGGGAGGCGCTTCGCTCAACATCCTGTCCGGCTTCGTGGCCGGCAACTTCAGCGCCTACTGGCTCGGCATCGCGGTGCTGCTGCTGATGAGCATCGCCTTCACGGTCAGCACCTTCGGCCTGGGCAGCCTGATGGTCGCGCCGGCGGTGTTCGCCTTCGGCCTGGTGGCGTTCGGCTTCCTGGGCATGGGGCCTGTGACCATCGCTGTGGACAGCTACGGCCCGGTGACCGACAACGCGCAGTCGATTTACGAGCTGTCGACCATCGAGCAACTGCCGGGCATCAGGGAAGAGGTCCAAAAGGAGTTCGGCTTCACGCCGAATTTCGACCGGTCGAAGGACAATTTGGAGGAAAACGACGGGGCAGGGAACACGTTCAAAGCGACGTCCAAGCCGGTGCTGATCGGCACCGCGGTGGTGGGCGCCACGACGATGATTTTCGCCACCATCGTCATGCTGACGCACGGCCTGACGCAGAATCTCGAGAAGCTGTCGATGCTGCACGCGCCGTTCCTGCTCGGCCTCATCACCGGCGGCGCGGTCATTTACTGGTTCACCGGCGCCAGCACCCAGGCCGTCTCGACCGGCGCCTACCGCGCCGTCGAGTTCATCAAGGCGAACATCAAGCTCGAAGGGGCGACGAAGGCGTCGGTGAAGGATTCCAAGCGGGTGGTGGAGATCTGCACGAAGTATGCGCAGAAGGGAATGTTCAACATCTTCCTGACGGTGTTTTTCGCCACGCTGGCGTTCGCCTTCGTCGAGCCGTTCTTCTTCATCGGCTACCTGATCTCGATCGCGCTGTTCGGCCTGTTTCAGGCGTTCTTCATGGCCAATGCGGGCGGCGCCTGGGACAACGCCAAGAAAGTGGTGGAAACGGAGCTGAAGGCGAAGGGCACGGATCTGCACGCGGCCACCGTGATCGGCGACACGGTCGGCGACCCGTTCAAGGACACCAGCTCGGTGGCTCTCAATCCGATCATCAAGTTTACCACGCTGTTTGGCTTGCTGGCGGTGGAGCTGGCGGTTTCGGTCACTGCGAAGCAAGGGCTGGCGTTCGTCCATACGCTGGCGGCCGTCTTCCTGGCGGTATCGATGGTGTTCGTCTATCGCAGCTTCTACGGCATGCGGATCGAGGGGGCCGAGGCACTGAAAGCGGCGGCGTCCGCCGACTGAGCCAGGGGGGGCAGTTTTGACCGCCGCTGGAGACTACTTCGACAAGGCGATGAGCCTGCTGGCCGAGTTGCGCCGGACGCAGCTCGACCAGATCCAGCAGGCGGCGGGAATCTGCGCGAACAGCATCGCGGGCGGCGGCGTGGTCTTCCTGTTCGGGGCAGGGCACTCGCGGATGATGTGCGAGGAAATGACGCCCCGGCAAGGCTGCTTCGCCGGCTTCGTGGCGCTGGTTGAGACGGCCCTGTCCAACCACGCGGCCATCATCGGAAACAACGGGCTGCGTACGGCGCTGCACCTGGAGAAGTACGAAGGCTACGCCGAGGAGATCCTCAGGAGCTTTCGCTTCGGGCCGAGCGACGCGTTCATCGTGATTTCGACCAGCGGCATCCGCCCGGTGGTGGTGGAGATGGCGATGGGCGCGCAGCGGCGCGGCCATCCGGTGATCGCGATTGTCTCGCGGCAGCACTGCGAGCAGTCGCCGCCGGCGCATTCCTCCGGCAAGAAGCTCGTTGACGTCGCCGACGTGGTGATCGACAACCTCTGCCCGCCGGGCGACTGCGTGCTGCAACTGGAAGGGCTGGAGTGGGGGACCGGCCCGGCCTCGACCGTCACCGGCGCCATGATCGTCAACATGATCCGCTGCGAGACCGCCGCCAAGCTGCTCGCGCGAGGGTACAAGCCCGTCCTGCTGCCCAGCCACCAGTCGATCGGCAACACCGCCGCCCAGGAGCAGCTCGAGCGGTTCTACGAGGCTTACCGCAAGAGCCTCGCCCACCTGTACGAGTAGCGCGGTCCCCACCTCCGCACAACATGGGATATTCTGGTCCTGAATTGACTTTCTGCGCGACGGGAGGATTTCCAGGATGAGAACAGCGCTCATTGTGCACGCCTCGCCGGTTGTGGCCGGTCTCCTCTGGCTGGCGGCTTGCGGAGACGAAAGGCGCGCGGTGGAGGTGGATGCGTCCAAGCTGCGCCTGTTCCGGGCGGCGCCGGCAGTAGTGGAATCGGCCGCGAATCCGATTACCGACGAAAAGGTCGCACTCGGACGGATGCTCTACTACGAGAAGAGGCTTTCCAAAGGCCAGGATGTTTCCTGCAACACCTGCCACATGCTGGACCGGTACGGCGTGGACGGCGACCCGGTTTCCGACGGTCACAAAGGGCAGAAGGGCGCCCGGAACTCGCCGACCGTGTATAACGCGGCCGGCCACGTCGCGCAGTTCTGGGACGGGCGGGCGGCCACCGTCGAGGAGCAGGCCAAAGGGCCGGTCCTGAATCCGGTGGAGATGGCCATGCCATCCGAGAAGAAGGTGATCGCCGTGTTGAAATCGATGCCGGACTACGTGGAGGCTTTCAAGAAAGCGTTCCCCGGCGAGAAGGACCCGGTCACGTTCGACAACATGGCCAAGGCGATCGCCGCCTTCGAGCGGAAGCTGATCACGCCCGCCAGGTGGGACCGCTTTCTCGCCGGAGACGCCGCGGCGCTCACCAACGAGGAGAAGGCCGGCTTCAACAAGTTTGTGGAACTAGGTTGCCCGGCCTGCCACAGCGGCACTTACCTTGGCGGGCATATGTACCAGAAGCTGGGCGCCATCAGGCCGTGGCCCAACACCTCGGATCTTGGCCGCTACCAGGTGACGAAGGAGGACGGCGACCGGATGATGTTCAAGGTGCCGTCTTTGCGAAACATCGCCAACACCGGACCGTACTATCACGACGGGTCCGTCGGCTCCCTGGAAGCCGCCGTCAAGACGATGGCCGATTTCCAACTCGGCCGCCAGCTCACCGCTGAGGAGACCGCGGAGGTGGTGGCGTTCCTGAAGTCGCTGACGGGGGAGATTCCGGCCGAGTTCGTCAAAGAGCCCGCCTTGCCGGCAAGCACGCCGAAGACGCCGAAACCGGAGAAGGGCTGACGCCGGGAATCGGTGACAGGCTACAGAATTCCCAACCGGCAAGACACGCTTTCTGCCTCACCTTGAGCGGTCGCCGTTCGGCCGCTAGCGCCTGTCAGCGGACCGCGACTGGTCAAATGTACAATGTGAGACCATCTTTGAAGGGATGCCTGGGCGGCTTGACCAGAAAACGATCCTCATCACCGGCGCCACCGGCATCGCGGCAGCCACGGCGTTGCTGGCTTCCCGCGAAGGCGCCCAGGTGTTCATCGCCTCGCTCGTGGAGGAAGACTGCGCCAAGCTTGCCGGCGAGATCCGGGGTCAGGGCGGCGTTTGTGGCTGGCGGGCGGCAGATCTTACGATGGCTGCTCAGGCCGAGGCCGCCGTCGAACAATGCGCCAGGAGTTTCAGCCTGATCGACGGCTTGTTCAACGTCGCGGGCATCAGCGGGAGGAAGTTCGGCGACGGCCCGCTCGACCGCTGCACCGAAGAGGGCTGGGACACCACCATGGCGGTGAACGCGAAGAGCATCTTCCTGGTCACGCGCGCCGTTCTGCGGCACATGATGGATCGCCCGCTCGGGGAGCGCAAGTGCCGCGGCTCCATCCTCCACATGAGCAGCGTCACCGCGTTTTCTCCGGAAACGAAGCACTTCGCCACCCACGCCTACGCGGCCAGCAAGGGCGCGGCCATCGCCCTGACGCAGACGATGGCCGCTTACTATGCGCCGCACAAGATCCGCGTGAACGCGCTCGCGCCCGGTCTGGTGCGGACGCCCATGAGCCAGCGCGCGCAGGAGGACAAGCTGATCTCGATGTACATGAAGATCAAGCAGCCGCTGGCCGAAGACATGATCGACCCGGAAGAGATCGCGCGGGCGGCGGTGTTTTTTCTGAGCGATGAATCGCGGATGATCACCGGCCAGATCCTCGCCGTGGACGCCGGGTGGAGCTTGACGAGCGCATGAGAGAACAGCCGCTTCGAACCACTGTCATCGGCAGCTACCCGTTCCCCGGGTGGCTGGAGCACGCCTCCCAGCAGCTTGACCGGTTCGGTCCCGCCGACATCGAGGAATTGCAGGAAGACGCGGTGATCGCCGCCGTGCACGACCAGGTGGCCGCTGGCCTGGATGTCATCACGGACGGCGAGCAGACCAGGCTCGACTTCAACCTCTCGTTTTATGGTTGCCTGGAGGGGATCGAGCGCGAGCCTGCTCCGCCTCGCCGTTTTGGTCCTCCGGCGCACGACCAGCGCGGGCGGCACTCGATCAGTGGGCCGTTGCGCGCGCCGCGCGGGCTCGGGGCGGTGACGGAGTTCGAGCGGCTCCAGCGAATCGCGCCGCCGGGCCCGGTGCTGAAATCGAGCGTGCCCGGGCCGTACACGCTGAGTGGCCGGCTGGTGCCGAACGGCATGTACGCGGACCGGTACGCGGTCACCGAGGCGCTGCTGCCGATCGTTCGCGCCGAACTCGAGGCGCTCGTCGAGGCGGGCTGCGCGGAGATCACCGTGGACGAGCCCTCGATGAGCTGTTACGCGCATCGCGAGGACAGGCGGCGGCTGGTGGACATCTTCAACCGCACGGTGGAGACGGTGGCTGGGCGCTGCCGGCTCTCGACGCACCTGTGCTTCGGCAACTATAAGGGGAGGGCGGTCGGGCCGCGGCGGTACGCGCCGATGTTTCCAGCGTTCCTCGATTTCCGCGTGGACGAGATCCACCTGGAGATGGCGAGCCGGGAGTTCGCCGAGCTGGAACTGATTCGCGATATCGCGGCGGTGAAAGACGTCGCCGTCGGCATCATCGACGTCAAGAGCTACTATATCGAGACGCCGGAGGATGTCGCCGCGCGCGCGCGCCGGTGCCTGGAGTATGCGGCTCCGGAGCGCCTGTCGTTCGCGCCGGACTGCGGGCTGAGTCAGACCGCGCGCTGGGCCGCGCGGCAGAAACTCACTAACCTGGTGGCCGGCGTGCGAGCCGTGAGGCGGGAACTGGGCCTCGGATGATCGCGCTCGGCATCGACATCGGAGGATCGCGAATCAAGGCCGGCCTGGTGGACGAGAGCGGCCGGATCACGGCCTCTTCCAGCGCCGCGACTCCCGGCGATCTCGATTCCTGCCGGGAATCGCTTCTGGCGCTCGTGCGTGAGCTGACGCTCCCGGTCCTTGCCGTCGGGACGCCGGAGGGGAAACAGACGCCGGAAGCGGTGTTGGCCGCGCGTCCGCTGGCCGGCGTCGGGATCGGCTGCAAGGGCATCATCCATCCGCTGACGACGCGAGTGGAAGTCTTGCCCGGCGCACTGTCGTTCCTGGAAGGCTACAGGCTCAGCAAATTGCTCGAGGAAGCGCTCCCCGCCGGCACTCTGGTCGTCGGCGACAACGACGCGCGGGCGGCGATGGCCGGTGAGCTGGCGTGGGGGGCGGCCAAGGGCCGGTCGGATGTCTTGATGCTCACCCTCGGGACGGGCGTCGGCGGAGGAATTGTGGCCGGCGGCCGGCTGCTCAAGGGCGCCACCGGCGTCGCCGGCCACCTCGGTCACGTCACCGTGGACCCGGATGGCCCGCCATGCATCTGCGGCAACAACGGGTGTCTCGAAACTTACTTCTCGGGGCACGCCATCGAGGCTGAGGCGCTTTCGGTCGCTTATCGCGGCTGCGCGTCGAGGCTGGCCGCGCTCGCGCGGCAGGGGCCGGCGGCGCTCACCTGCCAGGCCGTGTTCGAGCTTGCCTCCGACGGAGATGAACTGGCGCGGCGCATCGTTGACCGCGCCACGCGGGCGTTGGGGGCGGCCCTTGCCGGCCTGCTGCTGGTGTTCGATCCGGAGATCGTCATCCTCGGCGGCCAGATCTCCGAAGCCGGCGACTCGCTGTTCGCCGCCCTTCGCCAGGAGGTCGCACGGCGCACCCGGCGGATGCTGCGGCGCGAAGTGGCGATCGTGACGCCGCAGATCGGCGGCCAGGTTGGGATCATCGGCGCGGCGGCGCTGGTGATGGCGGCGCAGGCCGAGGCGCAACCTTAGCCAAGAAGGGTCAGACGCCATTTCGGCGCTGCTCAGGGCCTACTGGATCACCTCTCCCGTCCAGCGATGCCGATTCGCCCAGAATGGGCACTGAGGGCACCTTCTTCCCTCCGGGTAGTCGATGCCCTCTTCGTGCGGGCATCCGCTGATCCGATCGAGCATGGCGACGGATTTCGCGCCGTGACGTCGTATGAATGCCAGAATTGCCTGCGTGACAATTGCGTCCCGCCGAATATCCTGGCCGGCGGAGAACCAGCGCTCCATGATGTCCGGTTCGGCGCCATCGGACCTCACGATGCCCACCGCTACCTTGGTGGCGCGGCTGTCGTCCGGACCATAGTAAGCGACTGTGGCGATAGGATATCCCCGGAAGCCTTGCCGGGCCTTCTTCCAGAGCGTTGACCGGGAATGGCGTCGGAATTTCGTGGAAGCGTCAGTCTCATCATTCCAGCATACCGTTCAACTCCCGCAGCACCTTCGCGTCGAACTTGGGCTTGCGATCGTAGCTCATCAGCCCGTTGATCTCCTGCTCGACGTCGGTGAGCTGCGTGTAGCAGATTCCGGCGATCGCCGGGATTTTGGCGATGGCCTCGTAGAGGCCGCGCAGGCGCGCCAGCGCCGCCTCGGGGGTCGGCTCGACGCCGGCGTAGCCCCACGCGTCCGGCGGAACCTGCGAGCCCGGCAGAATGTAGGCGATGCCACCGAACTCCGACAGCAGGATCGGCGCTCCGTTGTACTTGTAGCCTGGAATAAGCGCCAGCCGGGCGTTGTCCGGGACGCCGGCGCCGGGCTTGCCAAGATCCTGGTAGCGCTCAAGAAGTAACTCGCCGGTTTTGCGGTAGTCGTGGATGGCGAACAGGTCCGTCATGTCGGTGTGTTCCCATCCGTCGTTGTCGATGACCGGCCGCGTGCCGTCGAGCGACTTAGTCAGCGTGTAGAGGGCCTTCAGGTGATTCTGCTGGCGGGTGTCGGCGAGGTCCGGCGTGCCCCAGCTTTCGTTGATCGGCACCCACATGATGACCGACGGGTGGTTGTAGTCCCGCTCCACCGCCCGCACCCATTCCTTCGTGAACCGCTCCACATATTCCTCGTCGAACAGGTAAGCGTTCGCCATCTCGCTCGATACGTAGAAGCCCATCTTGTCCGCCCAGTAGAGGAATCGCGGATCTTCGAGCTTCTGGTGCTTGCGCGCGCCGTTGAAACCCATCTCCTTCATCATGCGGATGTCGTACTGGATCGCTTCGTCGGTCGGCGGAGTGAGCGTGCTCTCCGGCCAGTATCCCTGGTCGAGGACCATCTTCAGGTACGTCGGGTGGCCGTTGATCAGGACCCGGCCGTTCGCCGTCCCGATGGAGCGGAACCCGAAGTACGACTGCACCCGGTCGAGCACCGCGCCGCCGCGTTTGAGCTCAAACGTGACGTCATAGAGGTTGGGCGAGTTGTGCGACCACAGCCTGGGTCCGGTGATTCCGAGCGCCAGGAACGCCCGCCCTCCGAAGGCGCGGCTGCCGCCCGAGGCGACAGTCTCGTTGGCGAAGCGGATGGTCGCCTGCAATTCCAGGTCCGGCTGGGGCCTCGCGATCTTGGCCTCGAAGCGCACGATACCGTTGTTCGCCGGCGTGGTGCGGACCTTCGTGAGGTAGCTCTCGCCGGCCGCTTCCAGCCAGACCGGCTGCCAGATTCCGGTGGTGCGTGTGTAGAAGATGCCGCGCGATTTCGGCTCCCAGAACTGTTTGCCGCGGGGGAGGTAGCGGTCGGCGGGCGGATCCTCGGCCCTTACAGTGATCACGTTTGCGCCGGACTTGAGCAGCGGCGTGATGTCGAAGGAGAACGGGACGTGGCCTCCTTCGTGCGAGCCAGCGCGCTGGCCGTTGACCCAGACCAGGGCGCGGTAGTCCACGGCGCCGAAATGGAGCAGAATGCGCTTGCCCATCCAGTCCGCCGGCAAGGTGACGCCGCGCCGGTACCAGACCCACTGGTGGAAGGAAGTATCGCCGATGCCGCTCTTCTTGCTTTCGAAGCAGAACGGGACAACGATCGTACGCGCGAATTTCCTCGCGCCGGAAGCCCAGTTCTGATCGAGCCCCGCGTTCGAATCGTCGAACTCGAATTCCCACTGCCCGTTGAGGGTCATCCACTGTTCGCGCTGGAATTGCGGCTGGGGATACTCCGGGCGCGGGACTTCCTGCGCGCTGGCCAGGATCACGACCAGAGGAATGAGTGCTGTGAGTGTTTTCATAACCGATTCCATTGCATCTTATTTCATGGCCGGCGCCTGCGGGCTCGGCGGGCCCAAAGAGACGCGGCCGCCGCCATCAAACCGACCAGCGCCGCGCTGGCCGCGGCGCAGTAGGCAGGCCCGTGGGTCCGTCCGAGAATCTGCGCGAGGCTGCGGCCGGCCCACAGGGGCGCGAACAGCAACACAATGTGAGCCACGTAGATGAACAGCGATTCACGGCTCATGGTGAGGAAAACTGAGGAAGTCCGCGGCTGCCGACGGCCGCTGAGCCACCAGCAGGCGCCGAGCAGCACGAGGACGATGCCCAGCCTGAGGAAGAACGAGCGCGGATCGGCTGCCCAGACAGCGCCCGGACCCGTGCGGGCCGGCAGCACTCCGCATCCCACCGTGAGCGCGAGTCCCACCACGGCGAGGCGCGGCAGAATCCGGTCGCCTCCGGACGGACTGAGGTAGAGGCTCGCGCACAGCGCCCCCGCCAGCATGAAGCCGCTCCAGGGGAACAGGGGGAACAGCGATTCGAGGCGATCGTTGAAATACGCGGCCAGAGGCGCGGGCAGCGGAGGCGACAGCCTCAGACTCCACATCCAGGGAGCAAGCACCGTGGCGGCGAGCGCCGTCGCCAGCAGCCAGATCCTCACGACACCTTCCGAGCGAATGACGACCACGCTCGCCAGCAGCACCAGCCAGGTGGCGCAGATGCAGTGCAGAATGTCCACCTTGTAGAAAGCGCTCCAATCGAGCTGTCCGAACGCCGAGAAATACTGCGGCAGCGGCGCCGGCGGAAGGTGAAGGAGATAGGCGATCAGCCAGATCTGCCCGACTCGTTTTAGCTGCCTCCCCAGCGTGGGCCCGAACGACCGCAACTCGTTCAACCGGCGCCGGCTCGCCACCAGGAACACAAAGCCCGAGACAAACAGGAACGACGGCGCCACCAGTCCGTTGACGAAGTTCAACGCCCGGAACCAGCCTGTTTCGCGAAGGTCCGGATGCAGCAGCGCGTTGAAGACGTGGACTTCGATCATGACGACAATGGCCCAGCCGCGGAGCCAGTCGGCAAATACGAGGCGGGAAGGGGCCTGAGGAGCGGGCGCGGCCACCGTTTCATCTTAGACCGGACCCCGAATTCCGCAAAGAACGTCAAGCGCCGGAGCGAAGCGGCGGACTACAGTGGTTGGATGAAAGAGGACACGGAAGACTCCTACCGGGAGAGAATCCTTCGGGTTCAGTTGCACATCCAGAATCACCTCGACGAGGAGATGACGCTGGAGGAACTGGCTCGGGTGGCGTGTTTCTCCCCCTATCACTTTCACCGGATCTTTCGGGGCATTGTCGGCGAGGCGGTGAAGGAGCACGTGAGGCGGCTTCGGCTGGAGCGGGCGGCGTTGCGGCTGCGTTTCACCGGGCAATCGGTCACGGACATCGCCTTTCAATCCGGTTACGAGACGCACGAATCGTTCACGCGCGCCTTTGAGGCGATGTTCGGGCAGCCGCCGTCCGTGTTCCGCAAGAACCACATCTCCTCAGCCGCCGCCCGGGGCGGCCGGCAAGAGGAAAGGAGACAAACGATGGATGTCGAAATCCGCAGGCTGGAGAGGATGAAAGTGGTCTTCCTGCGGCACGTGGGGCCTTACGATCAAGTGGGAGCGGCATGGGCCCGGCTGGCTCAGTGGGCAGGCCCGCGCGGGCTGTTCGGGCCGTCGACGCGGATGCTCGGAATCTGCTATGACGATCCGGAGGTGACCCCGCCGGAAAAGATGCGCTACGACGCCGCGATCACCGTCTCTGAGGGCACGCAAGGCGAGGGAGAAGTGGGCGTGCAGGAGATCGGGCCGGGCGAGTACGCCGTGGTAAGGCACATCGGGCCGTATCAGAAGCTTGGCGAGACGTACGCTCGGCTGTGCGGGGAGTGGCTTCCGCAAAGCGGCCGCGAACTGGCGGATTCGCCGCCGCTGGAGTTCTACCGCAACTCGCCGTTTGCCACGCCCCCGGAGCAGTTGATCACGGATATCTGGATGCCGCTGGCGCCGCGAGGTTGAACCGGTCATGAAGCGCAAGATGCTAATTGGCGCGGGCGTGTTGGTGGTTCTCATCGCGGCCGGAGTCGGCCTGATGTGGTGGTGGATGGGGCAGCCTCTGTATCATCCGGGCGACGTGCGGGCGGGGCGGAACCTGCGGGCGCCGCTCGATCCGCCGGCGCAAGCCGGCGAGGCCGGACGCTGGCAGGTGGAGCGGGACATCGCGCTGAAGTACTTCACCAGCGGGACCGGCACGAACGTGCTGGTCCTGCACGGCGGGCCGGGCCTTCCCGTGCGCGAGCCGTATGCCGGGCTGGAGCCCCTCGCCGGCCGCTTCCGGTTTCACTACTACGACCAGCGCGGCTGCGGCGGCTCGACGCGGCCTATCGACCGGCTGGATGCCCGCGATTTCCGCGACAGCCTCACGCGTCTGGAGCGGACGCTCGGCGTCGGGGCGCAGATCGCCGACATCGAGCGCATCCGCCGCATCCTCGGCGAGGAGCGGATCATCCTCGTGGGCCACTCCTGGGGCGGCCTGCTGGCGGCTCTGTACGCGGCGGAGTTTCCCGAGCGCGTCCGGGCGATGGTGCTGATCTCACCGGCCGACATGCTGTTGATGCCCTCGCCCCACGGCGACCTGTTCGAACAGATCCGCACGCGGCTGCCGGAGGCCAAGCGGGCGGCCTACGACCGCTGGCTGAAGAGGTACATGGACTTCGGCGGCGTCTTTGCCAAGTCCGAGACTGAACTGGCGCGCGAGCAACTGGAGCTGGTTCCCTTCTACCTCAGCGCCACCGGCGGAGTCCTACCACCGGCCGCGCCCGGGCCGGAGCTGGCCGGCGGCTGGATGGCGCGCGCGCAATTCTTCAGCATGGGACGGTGGCACGACTATCGCGCCGCGCTGAAGGTGGTCAGCGCCCCGGCGCTGGTCCTCCATGGAGCGAAAGACTTGCAGCCGGCCTCCGCCAGCCGGGCCTACGTGGTAGCGCTGCCGAACGCGAAACTCGTGGTCATTCCCGGCGCCGGGCATTTTCCGCAGATCGAGGCGCCGGAGGCGCTCAGCAAGGCCGTGGCCGAGTTTCTCGCCGGCGCAGCATAGGTTCCCAAGATACAATTCATGAATGACGCGTCGTGACACGCTTGCCCTTCTGGCCGCTCCACTGGCTGCGCCGGGCGCGGCGGCGACCTTCGACCCGAATTTCGGCTCCGCGCTGGACGCCGCGGACGCGATCAGGACCCGCAAAATCTCATCGGTCGAGCTGACCAAGCACGTCTTCGAACGGATTGACAAGTTCCAGCCGAAGCTGAACGCCTTCGTCTACCAGATGCGCGACGAGGCCGTCACTCGAGCGCGACGCATCGACGAGGCCGTCGCGCGCGGGGAGAGGCTCGGGCCGCTTGCCGGCGTGCCGGTAGTGGTGAAGGAGAGCTTCGGGATCGCCGGACGGCCTTGCACGTGGGGCATCCCTGCGCTGAAGAACTCGAAGGCCCCTGCTAACGCGACTGCCGTCCAGCGGCTGCTGGACGCCGGTGCGGTGATCCTGGGCGCCACCAACGTACCGTTCAACCTGTTCGACGGGCAAAGCTACAACGAGATCTACGGCACCACGAACAACCCGTGGGACGTGACCCGCACGCCGGGCGGCTCGTCGGGCGGCACGGCGGCGGCCTTAGCGGCCGGGCTAGGGTTCCTGGGGCTCGGCTCCGATATCGGCGGCAGCATTCGCGCGCCCGCGCACTGCTGCGGCATGTTCGGCCACAAGCCGACGCTCGACGTGGTGAGTTTGCGGGGACACCTTCCCGGCGGCGTGCTTGCCGATCCAGGCTTCTCGACGCTGCTGGCGGTCGCAGGCCCGATGGCCCGCACGGCGGAGGATCTCGAAGTGGCGCTCGGCGTCATCGGCGGGCCGGAGGCGCCGGACTCGGGCGCCTACTCCTGGCGGCTTCCCGAGCCGCGTCACCGGCGGCTGCGCGAGTTCCGCATCGGCTATCTGCTCGAAGACCCGATGATGCCGGTGTCTTCGGAAATCAAACCGGCGTTGGAGTCTGTGGTCCGCGCCTGCGAGAAGGCGGGCGCGAGACTACAGCCCGGCTGGCCTCCCGGTTTTTCTCTTGCCGAATTCTACTCCACATATTTATTCATGCTGGGGGCGTTTCTGTTCAGCACCATGCCGCCCGAGGAGCAGGAGAAACGGCGCGCCGAGTTGGCTGGACGAAAAGAGGATTGGCAAGCGCCGGGATCGCTCGCCACGTTTGCCACCTGGCAGCGGCGCAATCTCCAGCGGCTGGCGTTCCGTGCCTTCTGGCAGCGATATTTCCGCAACATCGATGCGTTCCTGCTGCCCGTGCTGCCCGTCCCGGCGTTTCCGCACGACCATAGCGAGCAAGCCCGCCGGACGCTGGCGACCCCCGAGGGCCGGCTTCCGTATGTGCCGGCGCTGCTCACTTACATGTGCCTGGCCAATCTGACGGGGTGCCCGGCGACGGTGGCGCCGGCCGGTAAGACCGCGAGTGGACTGCCGGTCGGAATCCAGATCCTCGGACCGTATCTCGAAGACGCGACGCCAATCCGGCTTGCGAGCTTGCTCGCCAGGGAGACCGGCGGCTTCACGCCGCCTCCGGTCTACTGATCCGGCGGCGGATTCCTGCTCGCGGCCCGGCCAGTCTATACTGGAGACATCGAGGGGACTGTTCCGGTGATCCAGCAACGACGCGACTTTCTTAGGACCACGTTTCTCGCCGCGGGCGCGGCGTATTCGGCTCGACCGGCGGCCGCCGAGGCCAAGCTCGGCATTCCCGGGCCTTTCCGAGGGCGGGTGGTCTCGGTGGATCACCCCGGCAGCATCCTGGCATCGGGCTACCGGCAGGAGCCGGTCCGCCGGATGATGCACAAGGGAATGATGGAGCTGACCGGCGCCCCTTCGCCCGAAGAAGCCTGGCGGTTCTTCTTCCAGCCCGGCGACGTCGTGGGCGTGAAGCTGAACCCCGTCGGCCAGCCGCACGTCATCTCCGCGCCGGAAGTGGTGCGCGAGATCGTCGAGGGCTTGAAGATCGCGGGCGTCAAGCCGCGCGACATCGTCGCCTACGACCGCTACAAATCGATGTTCCTCAGCGCCGGGTTTGACAAGTGGCTGCCCGAGGGCGTGCGCTGGACGTGGGCGACGGACGAGTTTGACGAGCTGCAACTCGACATGGATGGCTACGATCCCAGCCATTACATGGAGACGCAGGTGGTGCTGCCCAAGCAGAACCCGGCCGATCCGCACCACCGCCGGTCCTACGTGGCGAAGTTCCTGACCCGCGACGTGAACAAGATGATCAACCTGTGCGTGCTCAAGCACCACCAGTCGGCGGGAATCACTCTGGCGCTCAAGAACATGTCGCATGGCCTCGTAAACAACGTCAGCCGCAGCCACTCGACGCCGACTCTGAACACCTGCGGAACTTTCATCCCGGCGGTGGTGGACATCCCCGTGATCCGCCGGAAGGTTGTCCTGCACATCCTCGACGGCATTCAGGGCGCTTACCACGGAGGTCCGGGCGGGAAAGTGAAGAACTACGTCTGGCATCACAAGACGATGTACTTCGCCACCGACCCGGTGGCGCTGGACCGGATCGGGTGGAAGATCATCGACGAGAAGCGAAAGCAGATGGGTATGAAGCCCGTCGGCGAGGCGCCGCCCGATCAGGACAGCGAGTTCTACCGCATGCAGCCCGAGCACGTGGAGATCGCCGGCGTGCTCGGGTTGGGCGAATTCGACGAGACGAAGATCGACTGGCGCAAGTTCAGCCTGACGTAGACGCGGCTGTCGCGGGCGATGCGAGCCCTCTCCCGTCGATCTCGACGAACACACCGCTGCCAGCTAACGGCGCCCCGGTGAGTCGGCGCGTTCCCGCTCACGTTGAATTCGCGGCGGTCGATGCGGGCCGTCGCATGAAAGCCGGCTCGCTTTGCGATACCCTTGTCCGCGCCGCCGATTCCCCGGGCAGTGCACATCCAGTGTGTCGGGCCGGACAAGCCCCGAATCGTCAGGGCGTCGGAAGTCCTTGAAGCGGCCACGCACCCAGGTCGCCATCCTGTGGCGAGCGCGGAACTGCGCGGCCGTGCGACCCGGCTCAAACATCCGTTTCGCCACAGGGACCCTGTCTAAGTTGGAGGCTGTGCATCCGCCCTGCGCTTCCACAGGAAGTACACGGGCACGCCCAGCAGCACGATGATCAGCCCGGGCCACGTGTATCGAGGCTTGTACAGCAGCAGCAGCACTTCGATCAGTCCCGCGGCGACGATGTAGATTGCCGGGATCCATGGATAGCCGGCGGCGCGGTAGGGGCGCTCGGCATGCGGCCGCTTGTGCCGGAGCACGAAGATCCCTGCGATCGTCAGCATGTAAAACAGCAGCACGGCGAAGATGACGTAATCCAGCAAATCGCTGTATGTCCCGCTGACCGTCAGCAGGCTGGCCCATGCGCCCTGCACCACCAGCGACACCGCGGGCGTGTGGAACCGGGGGTGGACCTGCGCCACGCGGCGGAAGAACAGGCCGTCGAGCGCCATTGCGTAGTACACACGAGCGCCCGCCAGCAGCATCCCGTTGATGCAGCCGAAGGTGGAAATCATGACCGCCGCGGCCATGAGCTGAACCGCGGCCGGACCGAAGATCACGCCGGCGGCGGCAGTGGCCACGCGGTCCTCGGGCGCGGTCTGAATTGCCGTCAGCGGCAGCAGCTTCAGGTAGACAA
This sequence comes from uncultured Solibacteraceae bacterium, assembly GCA_964483455.1. Lineage (GTDB taxonomy): Bacteria > Acidobacteriota > Terriglobia > Bryobacterales > Bryobacteraceae > CAYZJD01. The sequence continues at coordinate 20,819 of CAZACK010000048.1, read as the reverse complement.
GGTTCGTGGCGATGTACAGCGCACAGATGATGCCGGTGCCCAAGCCCAGCGCCAATGGCACGTCGCGGCGCGGGTTGCGCACCTCGCCGGCGGCAAACGTTACGTTGTTCCAGGCGTCGGCGGAGAACAGCGCGCCGACCATCGCCACGCCCACCAGCCGCACCGCCTCGAAGTTCCAGCCCGCGCCGCGCCAGAAGTTGATGAAGTTCGAGGCAAGCGCTTCCGGGTTGCGGGCCGCCAGGACGCCGAAGCCGATCAGCCCCAGCAGCGCCCCGGTCTTGGCGATGGTGAAGATGTTTTGGACGGTCGCGCCGGTCCGAATGCCCCTGGTGTTCACCCACGTCAGGAGCAGCAACACGGCGATTGCCAGCACTTGCTGCTCGTTGATCCCGAACCCGCCGAGCCGGATCAGATATCCCTCTTGCGGGCTCCAGCCGAGCGCCGGAACAAACACCGCCGTGAACTTGGCGAAAGCCACGGCGACGGCCGCCACTGTGCCCGTCTGAATCACCAGGAACAGCGTCCAGCCATACAGGAAGCCGAACAGCGGCCCGAACGCCTCGCGCAGGTAGACGTATTGCCCGCCGGCCTGCGGCATCATTGCCGCAAGCTCCCCGTAGCTCAGCGCCGCGGTTACGGTCAGGGCCGACGCCACCAGCCACACGGCGATCAGCAACCCGGGCGAGTTCACCTGGCGGGCGATGTCCGCCGAAACGATGAAGATCCCCGAGCCGATCATCGATCCCATGACAAGCGTCGTGGCGTCGAGCAGGCCCAGCCCCTTGATCAGTCCTGGTGCTTCACGAGTCGTTGCCATTCTTCCATCCGCGCGCGAAGGGATTCGTACGTGCACACCTCGGGCAGCAGGTCGCCGATGACAGCCAGCGAGTCCGCGCCTGCCTCCAGAACCGCGAGCGCGTTGGCCCGGGTGATTCCTCCGATGGCGACCAGCGGCCGGTCGGCGATCGGCCGCAGCCTGCGAAACTCGGCGACGCCCACCACCGGGTCGGGCTTGTCCTTGCTCGTCGTGCCGAAAACCGGCCCGAGCGCCAGGTAATCGGCCGGCTCGGCGAGCGCCGCGCGCAACTGCGCTTCGTTGTGCGTCGAAAACCCGAGCAGCCGTGACGGGCCGATCAGGCGCCGCGCATCCTGCGGCGGCAGGTCGTCCTGGCCCACGTGGAGACCGGCGTCGAGCAGCAAGGCGATGTCCGCGCGATCGTCCACCACGAAGATCGCGCCCGATTCGCGGCAGAGCGCGGCTGCGTGCTCCGCCTCCGCGAACACGCCGCGGGTGTAGTGGCCCTTGTGGCGAAACTGAAGAATCCGCGCCCCTCCGTCGAGCATGGCCCGCACCGCCGTCCCGGCCGCGCACCCGCGAGCGGCCAGCAGGGCCGTATCCACAATCGGATAAATCGGTGACAGGCTACGCAATCCTCATTTCCTCCGCGCCCAGGCGCAGTGCTCGATGATCCGCGAAATTGGGGATTGCGTAGCCTGTCACCGATTTTCTGACTATGATAGCTGCTGGGCCATGCTCCTGCACATAAAGTCGCCGGGACAGGCGCCGGGCGTCTATCCGATCGCCGAACGCGGCAAGCACCTGAAGCATCTCTCGTTCACGGTCGTTGAGCTCGGCGGAGCGCTGCGCGAGCACTCGCTCGAGAGCGGCGAAGAGGAACTCAGCCTGGACTTTTACACCGGGCGGGTGCGGGTGGAGGCGGAGGGCGGCTTCGGCCGGTGGTCGGCCGACGTCGGCCCGCGCCCGTCGATTCAAGACGCCGCGCCGATGGTGTACGTGCCGGCCGGATCGAAGCTGCGGCTGGCCGGCTTGGATGGCCCGGCGAGAATCACCATCGCCGGCGCCCTCGGCAAGCCGGGCGGGAAACCGGTCCTGATCGCCGCCGGCGAGATCATGCGGAAGGAAGTCGGCCGCGGCAACTGGTCGCGCGTGGTGCTGACGCACATCGCGGACAATGTCGATGCCGCCCGCCTGATTGCGGGCGAAACCGTGAGCGCGGGCGGATGGTCCAGTTTCCCGCCCCACAAGCACGACCGCTTCGCGCCCGGGGAATGCCCGATGGAGGAGGTCTACTACTTCCAGATCGACCCGCCGCAAGGCTTCGGCTTCATGCGCATTTACACGGACGCCGATGACCCCGACCCGATCGATCATGCGTTCGCTGTCGAGCACGGCGACACGGTGCTGATCCCGCGCGGCTACCACCCGGTGGCCGCCTGTCCGGGCTATACTCTGAATTACACGTGGGTGCTGGCCGGCGAAGGCCGGACCTACGGCGCCTGGAGGGACGACCCCAGCCACGCCTGGATTCGAGAGCGGCTGTAGCCGCCGATTCCTCCTACTGGGAAGGAGGTGCGTATGTTCCTCAAGCAGTACTACCTGGGCTGCCTCGCGCACGCCTCGTACATGGTTGGGGACGAGCAGAGCCGGACGGCCGCCGTGGTCGATCCGCAGCGGGACGTCGATCAATACCTGGATGACGCCCTCCGCGAGGGCCTCGACATCCGCTACGTCTTTCTCACCCATTTCCACGCCGACTTTCTCGCCGGGCACCTGGAATTGCGCGACCGCGCGGAAGCGGTGATCTGCCTCGGCTCGCGCGCGCGAGCCGAGTATCGGTTTAAGCCGATGGGCGACGGCGCCGTGCTTTCGCTTGGTCCCGAGGTGCGGCTGGAGATCCGCGAGACGCCGGGGCACTCGCCGGAGTCCATCTGCCTGGTGGTTCATGACCTCACGCGCGACCGCACGCGCCCCTATGCCGTGCTCACCGGCGATACTCTCTTCATCGGCGACGTCGGCCGGCCCGACCTGCGCGCGTCGCTAGGCTGGTCGGCCGAGCAGTTGGGCAGCCTGCTCTACGACTCGCTGCGCGACAAACTGCTCACGCTGCCGGACGACACCCTGGTCTACCCGGCCCACGGCGCCGGCAGCATGTGCGGGAAGAGCCTCGGCAAGGAGACGGTCTCCACCATCGGCGTCCAGCGGCAATACAACTACGCCCTTCAGCCGATGAGCCGCGCGCAGTTCATCGCCCTGGTCGCGGCGGACCAGCCGGACGCGCCCGCCTACTTCACGTACGACGCCGTGCTGAACACCAAGGAACGCCGGACGCTGGAGAAGACATTGCAGCAGGTTCTCCGGCCCCTGCCGCTCGAACGGGTGCTGAAGATGAAGGACGAGGGCGCGCAGTTGCTCGATGTCCGCAATCCGCCGGAGTTCGCCGGCGCGCACCTGGAGGGCAGCGTGAACATCGGCCTCGGCGGCCAGTACGCGACGTGGGCCGGCACGCTGCTCGACCACGAGCGCCCGATCGTCCTCGTCGCCGATCCGGGGCACGAACTGGAAGCGGCCATACGCCTCGGCCGGATCGGCTTCGATAACGTCGCCGGCTATCTCGAGGGAGGAATGTTCACGTTCGACGACCGGCCGGACCTCGTGCGCCGTGTCGATCGCATCCCTGCCGTCACCGTCGCCGAGAGCCTGTCTTCCGGCGAGCCGCCGCTGCTGCTCGACGTGCGCGCTCCCCGTGAACACCAGACGAAGCGGATCGGCGGCAGTCTCCTTATCCCGCTCAACCGGCTGCCGCTGCAAGCGGACTCGATTCCGCGAAAGCGGGCCATCGTCGTTCACTGCCAGACCGGCTACCGGTCCTCGATCGCGGCGAGCCTTCTCCAGCGCCAAGGCTTCGACAACCTTGCGGACCTGGTCGGCGGGATGTCCGCCTGGGAGGCGAGCGGCCTGCCCGTCGTCTCCGCCTGATGCTTGTTCTCCTCCTACTCTTTGCGCAGGTTTCATCAACCGCGGACCCCTCTCGTCGCCTGAACCAGCACCGCGTCACTTCCCAAGAAAGCCCGGCGCCGGAGCCGGGCGCGGAGAACGAGATCATCCCTTCGCTGATCGAGGGCCTGCGGACGCCCGACGACTGGTACAAGAAACGCCGCCCCGAGCTGTTGAAGCTGTGGACCGCCATCTTGGGCAAGCTCGAGCCTGGCCGACGGGATCGCCGCTGGTTTGGCGACATCCGTAAGGCTCGCCTCCTCGACACGCAGGAGCGGGAGCATTACACCCGAATCCATCTCGAGCTTCCCATGGAGAAGGACTTTTACCAGCCGCACGTTCTGCTGCTGCCGAAGAACCAGGGGCCTGGTCCTTTCCCGGCAGTCGTGTGCTGGACGTCCACCTCGCCGGATTACGCGGAACCCGAGAAGTGGTGGGGCGGCTGGCTGGCGGAGCGCGGCTACGTGGTGCTCACCAGCTGGTCGTTCATCCGCAATTATCGCGGCGGGACGCGCTACAACCGGGGCGTGCCGGAAGTCCTGTACGAGCGGTTCGGCCGCTGGCTGCCGCTCGGCAAGATGGTGCACGACGCGCGCCGGGAGGCGGAGTACCTGCGCAGTCTGGAGCAAGTCGACCCAGGGCGCATCGGGTTCATCGGTTTTTCGCTCGGCGCGAAGGCCGCCGTCTACGTGGCGGCATTCGCGCCCGAATTCAAGGCAGTAGTGGCGCTCGATCCGCACATTGCCATAAACGGCGGCACCAACTGGTACGACCCGTGGTATCTGGACTGGATGCGGCCGTTCCCGGACATAAATACCCCAGAGCGCACCGTGATGAGCCTGCTCAACCCCGATCGGAAGCGGCCCGGCTTCGAGCACGACCATCACGAACTGATGGCGCTCGCCGCCCCGCGGGCGTTCCTCTTGATTGGAGGCCATGGCGACCGCGAGGACGACGGCGGCGACTCGGACGATCTCCAGAGCTGGGGTTACTTCAACCGCGCCCGCGAAGTCTACCAGTTACTCGGCATCCCCGAGCGGATTCAATTCGTGCTGACCACGGACGGCCACAAGCCGAACGGGCCGGCCATCGATCCCGCCTGGCCGTCCTTCTTCGAGCGCTGGCTGAAGTAGTGGAGCCTGCGGCTGTGCTATCCTGAAACTTCACCTTGATAGAGGCGCGGCGGCCATCAGTAGCCGGGCGGGCGGTTCCGAGGCGCTTCGGACGCCCTGGCGAAAGGGGCCGGCAGTCACCGCCGAAATCCCCGCCGGAAGGTCCTCCGCGGCGGTTGGGGGGTAAGGATAAGACCTGCCCACTGTCATCCGTTGTCAAGGACGGATGGAGCGCTATCGAGCAGTGAAAGAAGTCCGGTCTCCCCCAGCGGCTTCTTTCCTCTCCCGCTCTCCACTCCGGCAGCAGGCTCACTATGGACGTGTACCAACTGACGCGGGCGCTGGTCGATATCGAGTCGGTGACCGGCGACGAGCGGGCAATCGGCGACTTCCTCTACGCCCGCCTCGAAGCCCTTGCAGGACGCTTCCGCGGCTGCGTCGAGCGCATGGAAGTCGAGCCGAGCCGGTTTAACGTGTTCGCGCATTGGGACACGCCCGTCGTCACGCTTTCCACCCATATAGACACGGTGCCGCCCCACATTCCCTCAAAGGAGGACGACGAGCACATCTGGGGACGCGGCGCCTGCGACACCAAGGGAATCATCGCCTCGATGATCCACGCAGCCCAGGCGCTGCTCGAGGAAGATGTACGGAACTTCGGCCTGCTGTTCGTCGTGGGCGAGGAGCGCAACAGCGCCGGCGCGATGGCCGCGGCGCGCGAGCCGCGCGGCTCGCGTTTCCTGATCAACGGCGAGCCGACCGAGAACAAGCTCGCGCTCGGCTCCAAAGGCGCGCTGCGCTACGAGATCGAAGCCCGGGGCAAGATGGCGCACTCCGCCTACCCGGAACTCGGCGAGTCGGCGATCGACAAGCTGCTCGACGCGCTGGCTGAAATCCGGCGCATGCCGCTGCCGTCGGACCCGGTGCTCGGTCCGAGCACGCTCAACATCGGCACCATCTCCGGAGGCCGCGCGCCGAACATCGTTCCGGATCAGGCCAGGGCAGAGGTCATGATTCGCCTCGTCGGAGATCCCGACGGCACGCGATGTCAAGTCGCGCAGGCCGTGGCCGGACGCGCAGAAATCCAGGAGGTACTCTGCATCCCGGCGGCGCGGCTCGGGTCGCTCGAAGGATTCGACACCACGGTCGTCTCCTACACCACCGATATCCCGGCCTTCGGCGGCGCCTGGGGCAAGCCCTATCTCATCGGACCGGGCTGCATCCACGTCGCCCACACGCTGGAGGAGCGGGTCCCCAAGCGCCAGCTTCCGGAAGCGGTACGGATCTATCAACACATGGTGAGAAAACTGCTCACCGAAGGAACATGAACATGGAACGTAAAATTGAAGTCGGTATTCTCGGCGCCACCGGCATGGTGGGCCAGCATTTCGTGAAATTCTTGCAGGGCCACCCGTGGTTCGACCTCACGTGGCTCGGCGCCAGCGACCGCTCGGCCGGCAAGCCCTACAAGGAAGCCTGTCAGTGGCATCTCGGCGGCGTGACGCCGGAGACCGTGGCGGACATCGCCGTCGAGGAGTGCAAGCCGGGCAACGCGCCGAAGATCCTCTTCTCGGCCATGGACGCGAGCGTCGCTACCGAGATCGAGCGCGCCTTCGCCCAGGCGGGGCACATCGTCGTGTCCAACTCGCGCAACCATCGCATGGAACCGGACGTGCCGTTGCTGGTCCCGGAAATCAACCCGGACCACCTGAAGGTTGTTCCCGTCCAGCAGCAGAACCGCGGATGGTCCGGCCAGATCGTCACCAACCCGAACTGCTCGACGGTCGTGCTGACGATGGGCCTGGCGCCGTTAAAACCGTTCGGCATCACCCGCGTGATTGCGACGACGCTGCAAGCCATCTCCGGCGCCGGCTACCCGGGCGTTCCGTCGATGGACATCAACGCCAACGTCATCCCGTTCATCGGCGGCGAGGAAGAGAAGATCGAGCAGGAGACGCAGAAGATCCTCGGCTCGATGAACGGCCAGAAGATCGTGCCGCTCGCCGCCAAGGTAAGCGCCCACTGCAACCGCGTGCCGGTGGTGGACGGCCACACCGTGACCATCTCGGTGGAGCTAAGCGCCAAGCCTTCCGAACAGGAGATTCTGGCCGCCTTCGACGCCTTCACCAGCGTCCCGCAGCAGCGCCGTCTGCCGAGCGCGCCGCCGCGGCCGGTGATCTACATGCCCGAGCAGAACCGGCCGCAGCCTCGCAAGGACGTCGAGCGCGAGCGCGGCATGGCGGTGTTCGTCGGGCGGCTGCGGCCCTGCCCCGTCCTCGACTACAAGTTCATCGCCCTCGGCCACAACACGGTGCGCGGCGCGGCCGGCGCGGCGGTGCTCAATGCCGAGCTGATGGTCTCGGAAGGAATGCTCGACCGATGATCGTGATGAAGTTCGGCGGCACGTCGGTCGAATCGGCGGCCGCCATCGAGCGCGTCGCCTCGATCGTCAAGGCCCGCCTGGACCGGCGGCCGGTGGTCGTCGTGTCGGCCATGGGCAAGACCACCAACAAGCTGCTGGCCATCGCCTCGGACGCCGTGAACGGCCGCCGCGAGCAGGCGCTCGAGCAAACCCAGGCGCTGCGCGAGTTCCACTACCGCGAGGCGAGTCAGGCGATCGGAGACACCGGCTGGCCGGCCGCCGAGCGCATTCTCGACGAGCATTTCCGCGAGCTCTCCGAACTCGTGCGCGGCCTGGCGGTGCTCGGCGAACTGACCCCGCGCTCCATCGACGCCATCTCCAGCTATGGCGAGCGCCTGTCCAGCGCGCTGGTCACGCTGGCCTTCCACGGCTTCGGCATCGAGGCGGCCCACCTCGATGCGCGGAAGCTCATCGTTACCGACAACCGCCATACGCAGGCCGCTCCGGACTTCCCCAACACTTACGAGCGCTTGGCCTCCGAAGTCCCTCCGCTCGCCGCCGAGCGCGGGGTGGTGATGGGCGGGTTCATCGGCGCGACCGAGGACGGCGTCACGACAACCCTCGGACGCGGCGGCTCGGATTTCACCGCCTCCATCGTCGGCGCCGGCATCGGCGCCGAGGAGATCCAGATCTGGACCGACGTGGACGGCATGCTTACCTGCGACCCGACCATCCTGCCCGGCGGCCACCGCGTCAAGACCATTTCCTTCGCCGAGGCCGCCGAGCTGGCCTATTTCGGCGCCAAGGTGCTGCATCCCGCGACCGTAGTTCCGGCCATCGAAAAGAACATCCCGGTGCTCATCCTCAATTCGCGCCGCCCGGAAGCGGGAGGCACGCGGATCATCGCCGACGCGGTTCCCTGCGCGAACATCGTCAAGTCGATTGCCTGCAAGCGCGGGATCACGCTGCTGAACATCCGCTCGACCCGCATGTTCCTGGCCTACGGCTTCCTCCGCCGCATCTTCGAGGTGTTCGACCGCTGGCAGACGCCGGTGGACATGGTGTCCACCTCCGAGGTCAGCGTGTCGTTGACCATCGACAACACGGCGCGGCTCGACCGGATCTGCGAGGACCTGCGGCAAATCGCCGAGGTCGAAGTCGAGGACGACCAGGCCATCGTCTGCCTGGTCGGCGAGAATATCCGCTACACTCCCGGTGTGGCCGGGCGTGTGTTCCATGCACTCGAGCCGGTGAACGTTCGCATGATCTCCCAAGGCGCTTCGCTGTTAAACTTAAGCTTCGTGGTGGCGCAGCAGGACCTGAAGCGCGCCGTCGAGCTGCTGCACACGGAGTTTTTCCGGGACGTCGATCCGGCGGTGTTTGACTAGCGTATGAACCTCGCACTGGTCGGCTACGGCAAGATGGGCCGGATGATCGAGCAGCTTGCTCCTGAGTTCGGCTGCCACGTCGCGTTGAGGCTCGACGAGTTCAACAACGAGAACTTCGAAGGCATCAGCCGGGACAATTTTGCCGGCGTCGATGTGGCCATCGACTTCTCGACTCCCTCCGCCGCCGTCGAAAACATCGAGCGGATCGCCGCCGTCGGCGTCAACCTGGTGGTCGGCACCACCGGCTGGCTCGACTGCCTGGAGCACGTGAAAGCGGTCGTCGAGAGAACGGGAATCGGCCTGGTCTGGAGTCCGAACTACTCGGTCGGCATGAACATCTTCTTCCGGCTCGTTTCCGAGGCGGCCCGGTGGTTCCAGGGGGAGACGAACTACGGGGCCTGGGCCTGGGAGATCCACCACGCGACGAAGAAGGACGCGCCGTCGGGAACGCTCCTCAAGCTGGTCGAGGAGATGAAGCGGACCGGCTTTGCGAGGTCCATTGACGTGTCCTCGAGCCGCGCCGGCGCCCACCCCGGCACGCACGAGATTGGATTCGACTCCCAGGCCGACACCGTCACCCTGCGGCACACGGTCAGAAACCGGGAGGGCTTCGCCCGGGGAGCGCTGAAAGCGGCACAATGGGTGATCGGGAAGAGAGGCTTTTTCGAATTTTCGGAGGTGCTATTTCACCACAGAGGCACAGAGGACACAGAGAAGACAAAATAGAAAACTCTGTGTACTCTGTGACTCTGTGGTTAGACTGGAGGCGCGTATGTTCACAGGCTGCGGCACGGCGCTAGTCACGCCCTTCCTGCGGGACCTGTCGCTCGACGAGGACGCGCTGCGGCGGCTTGTCCGCCGGCAGATCGAGGCGGGCATCAACTTCCTGGTGCCCTGCGGAACCACCGGTGAAAGCCCCACCCTCGAGCACGCCGAGCACCTGCGCGTCGTCGAGATCATCCTCGAGGAAGCCAGCGGCAAGGTTCCGGTGCTGGCCGGCGCCGGAGGCTACAACACCGCCGAGGTCGTCGCGCTCGCCCGCGAGCTCGAGGCGATGGGAGTGAGCGGCATCCTGTCGGTGACGCCGTACTACAACAAGCCGACGCAGGAGGGTCTCTATCAGCACTACAAGGCGATCGCGTCCTCGACGCGTCTTCCGATCATCGTCTACAGCGTGCAGGGCCGCACCGGCATCAACGTCGAGCCCGCGACACTCAAGCGGCTGGCGGAAATCGACAACATCATCGGCGTCAAGGAAGCCTCCGGCAACATCACCCAGATGTCCGCGATCCTGAACGCGGTCCCCGAGCGCTTCGCCGTCCTTTCCGGCGACGACGCGATCACGCTGCCGTTGATGGCGCTCGGCGGGAAAGGCATCATCTCGGTGGCGTCGAACGAAATCCCGGCGGAGATGACTCGGCTGGCGCAGCATTGCCTGGCGGGAGACTTCGCCGAAGCGCGCAAGCTCCACCGCACGTACCTGCCTCTGATGGAAGTGAACTTCGTCGAATCCAACCCGATCCCGGTGAAAGCGGCGCTGGCAATGATGGGCCTGATCGAGCCGGTGTGGCGCCTCCCGCTGGTGCCGCCGTCCGCCGCCAGCCGGGCCAGGATCGAAACGGTGCTCCAGCATCTCGCGCTGCTCGCACCGCATCCCGTCCATGCTGCCTACTGAAATCGAGATCCTGTTCGACTCCAAGCCCGAGTCGTACACCGAAGACCACTTCCGGCTGTTTCAGCAATTCAAGGACGCGCTGAACGCCGGCCTGGCGCGCGCCGCCGAGCCGGACGAGTCTGCCAAGAGCGGCTGGCGGTTGAACGGCTGGGTCAAGAAAGGCATCCTGCTCGGGTTTCGCATGGGCGCGCTGGTGGACATGTCGGTGGACCGCGCCCGGCAGCCGTTCTTCGACAAAGCCACCTATCCGGTCAAGCGCCTTACCCCGGACAGCGGCGTGCGGATCGTGCCCGGCGGATCGAGCATCCGCGACGGCTGCTTCGTCGGCCGCGGCGTCACCTGCATGCCGCCCATGTACATCAACGCCGGCGCTTACGTCGGTGACGGAACGATGGTGGACTCCCACGCGCTCGTCGGAAGCTGCGCCCAGGTCGGCCGGCACTGCCACCTCTCGGCGGCGGCGCAGATCGGCGGCGTTCTCGAGCCGGTCGGCGCGCTGCCGGTCATCATCGAGGACGAGGTGCTGGTCGGCGGCAACTGCGGCGTCTACGAAGGCACGGTAGTGAAGCGCCGCGCGGTGCTCGGCACCGGCACGATTCTCAACCGCTCGACGCCGGTCTACGACGTCGTGCGCGGCGAGATCATCAGCGCCTCTGACGACGAGCCACTGATCATCCCCGAGGGCGCGGTGGTGGTCGCCGGCGCCCGCGCCATCACCCGCGGGCCGGGCAAGGACTGGGGCCTGTCGCTCTACACCCCTGTCATCGTCAAGTACCGCGACGCGAAGACGGACGAGAAGATCCGGCTGGAGGATCTACTACGGTGATATGCGGTAGGCGCGGGCCGGGCGTCTCCCATATCATGTGAGTGATGGGCATTGACGACAGCCTGGTCCGGGAGATTGTCCGGCGTCTGCTCTCCGTCACCCTGCCGGACCGAATCATTCTCTTCGGGTCCGCGGCCACGGGCCAGATGACGCGTGACAGTGATATAGATCTCCTCGTCGTCGAGCCGGCGCCGTTGCACACAATTGAGGAGTACGTCCGGCTTCGTGGCTGTCTCCGCGGCCTGGGAGCCCCATTCGACGTGTTTGTCATCGCCACCGAGAAATACGAGGAATCGAAAGACGTTCTCGGCGGCATCGCCTACCCCGCTCACAAGTACGGACGCGTGATCTATGAAGCCGCCTGACGAGGTACTTCGTGATCACGTACACCAGTGGATTGCCAAGGCCGACGTGGACTTGCGGACGGCCGAATGGCTGATGACGGCCCCGAATCCCATACGAGATTCGATCGCGTTTCACTGCCAGCAAGCCGCCGAGAAGTACCTCAAAGCCCTTCTCGTCAGTTTGCAGGTCGAGTTTCCGAAGACCCACGACCTCGAGGAATTGCTGGATATCCTTAGCACGGTTGCCGCTGAAGTTGCCGCAGACTTGGAGGGCATCAAGTTCCTGAACCCGTTCGGGGTCAAGATCCGCTACCCGGGTGACTTCCCAGAGCTGTTGCCGGGCAAAGAGCGAAAAGCGTTCGAATTAGCCGCTGGGGCGCGCGAGACGGTCATAACGGCGTTGAATCGGCGACTCGCGAAAGGATAGCGTACCGCCGGATTGGCGAGGAACCCCGCCACACGGCCCGCACCGCGGGATCGTGCGCACAATCAAGCATCCAGCCGATGTCGCGCACCCACCCTCGCGAATTCCCGTCCGCGGCCCTGCCGGCCTGTGATACACTTGCCTCAATGTCGCCCGGTCAGAGGGGATCCCGGCAAGATCCGGCCGGGGAGGCCTATTTGCGCTATTCGCGACTGCTGGCCGCCGTCATTTCGATAGGAATCGCCGGTTCGGCAGGCGCCCAGGACGCCACTCCCGCCGCCGCCAACATTGCTCCGGCTGCCCAGCCTGCCATTGTCGCCGAAACCAACCGCGAGTACTACTGGGAGCACACCTTCGGGCCGCCGGCGCATTTCGGCGCCTTCACCAACGCCGGTTGGAACCAGTTGCGCACCAGCCCGGACGAGTGGGGCGGCGGCAGCGACGGGTTCGGCAAGCGGCTCGCCTCGGCTTACGCCCGGCGTTTCATCAAGAACACGGTGGACTTCGGAGTGGCCGGCTTCCGCGGCGAAGTGATGCCCTACAGCAGGTGCCTGGGGTGCGGCGGCTGGGCGCGTGTCGGCCACGCGGTGAAGTACACGTTTCTCCGCAAGACGGACGACGGTGGAACAACTTTGGCCCTCGGCCGGATGGCGGGCGCGTTCGGCGCGGGCTTCGCCCCCAACCTGTGGTACCCGGACTCCAGGAACAGCTTCGGCGACGGCCTTCGCCGCAGCGGATATTGCATCGGGCTCGACGCCGGCAAGAACGTCCTGAAGGAGTTCTGGCCGGACATCAAGCGCAAACTCTTCCGCCGTTAGCCGCGGCTCAGAACCCCAGCAGATTCCGCTCCAGCTTGCAGTAGCCGTGCTCCCGCGCCCAGAGATCGAGCGTCAGCGCGGCCAGTTCATCCACCACCGGCACGGCCAAGCCATTCTTCGTCAGATCCACGGACTTTAAGTACTTCCCGCAGCCCTCGCAGGCCTCGACTCGCAAGCATTCAAACTCAGGCGCGGTGTAAACGGGCAGGCGTTCGAAATTCTCCTCGCCGCAGGCGGGGCAGCGGACCCGGGCAAAACTCCACTCCGTCGCGCACAGCGAGCATAGCAGCGACCGCTTCGCGCCGTGTCCTTCCGGACGGAGGATCGCCGCGACCGGCCTGCCGTCGCAGAACGGGCACAGCGGCTTGCCTTGATTCGCCGGATCTGCGTTGGAGCGTTCCGCCCTCCATTCCGCCCACGGCTGGAGGAGCGCCCTGGCGAAAAACGCCGAGGCTTCGTCCTGGCTCTCGCGCGTGGTCCAGAAGCGCTGCGGGAGGTCCGCCCAATCGCGGTCCCGAGCGGCGTCCGCGAGTTTCCGCGGGCCTGCCCGTTCGACCAGCAGGCGCAATTCAGGAATCCTCGCGCCCAGCGACGCCGCCGTGCAGGACGCCGTCAACCCGCCGTATACGAACTTCTGGAACGCGGCAACCTCGGCATAGAAGCGCAGCGCCTCAGAGGCGGACGCGTGCCCGCGGGCCAGTTCCTCCGCCCGGCGGATCCGATCGTCGTAGGCGGCTCCGCTCATTTGCCGCCGTCGATCTCGCGGAGCCAGACCGGATGGTGCGTTTCGGCCCAGCGCCGGGAAACCTCGCCGCGAATCACCGAGTGGAACCCGCCGCGGACCACCGCCGTGCCCATGTAGACGTGAATGATGAAGCCGCCGATGGTGAGCAGAGCCGCGATCACGTGAACCAGCAGGGCGAGTTGCCGCAGCCATTGCAGGCTCCACGGGATGCGCTCCGTGAACCACAGCGCCACCCCCGAGGCCAGCAGCAGCAGCCCGCAATAGAACATCAGCCAGAAGAACAGCTTCTGCCCCGCGTTATAGCGGCCCGCCGGCGGCAGCTTGTCGTCCTCGTTCCGGATGTAATGAGCCAGGGCCCTGTTCCAAACGCGGTCCATACCGGTCAATCGCATGTCGCGGACCCATTCCCAGTACATCCAGGCCAGCACCAGTGTGAACACCACGCCTGCCCAGGGATGCCAGGCCCGCACCGTCGGCCCGCCCCCAAGCATCGAGGCGATCCAGTAGAGCCGGGGCGACCAGAACGCCAGCCCGGTCAGCAGCAGGTAAACGTAGAACAACCCGGCAATCCAGTGCATCACCCGCTCGATCAGCGTGTAGCGCAGAATCCCGCCATTCGGCAACAGCCGGCCGCTCCCGCTCATCGGGCGCCTCCTGCCTTCGGGGCCTCCGGAACATGCTTGGCGCCATGCCGCAAGTAATGCAGCGCCGTGCCGATCAGGCCCGCTGCCATCGCCAGGTTCCCCATCCACTTGAGCGGCCCCTTCCACAAGCTGACCGCAGGCGGGATCGACGGGTCCCTCGGAAGACCGTACAGCTCCGGCTTGTCGGCGTGGGCGAGCACGGTGACCACGTTGGTTCCGCCGACGCCAGGCGGGTCGTAGTAACCCGCCTCGGCGTGCCCGGCCTCCTGTAACTGGGCCACCCGCTTCCGGGCCACATCCAGCATCTGCGACTTAGTCCCGAATTGCAGGCATCCGGTGGGACAGGCCTTGATGCAGGCCGGCGCCAGCCCCACCGAAACCCGATCCACGCACAGCGTGCACTTGTACACCTTCTTGGTCCTCGCGCTGAGCTTCGGGATATTGAACGGACAGCCGGTGATGCAGTAGCCGCAGCCGATGCATTGCTCCTGCTGAAAATCCACGATGCCGTTCACGTACTGGACGACGGCCCCCGGCGCCGGGCACGCCTTCAGACAGCCCGGATCGCCGCAGTGCATGCACTGGTCCTTGCGCATCATCCAGTGGAACCCGCCGGCATCCTCAAACTCGCTGAACCGGATCAGGTTCCAGAAGTTTGGCGTCAGCTCGGGAAGCGTCTGGTAAGTCCCGAACTGGACCGTTGTCTCCGCGGGTAAGTCATTCCACTGCTGGCACGCCACCTCGCAAGCCTTGCAGCCGATGCAGGCGGTCGTGTCGATGTACTTCGCCACGTCCGGCAAGGCGCGGATGCCGGGCGCCGGCGTCGTGTTTGCCGAGATGCGTTTCAGCTCGAGCGTCTTCCCGGCCACGTCCCCTCACACCTTCTCCAGCTTCACCAGGAACCCCTTGTACTCGGGCGCGAACGAGTTCGGATCGAGAATCGTCGGCGTCACCAGGTTGGCCAGCGATCCTCTCTGCTTTCCGCGCCCGAGAAAACCCCAGTGGATCGGAAAGCCGATCTGGTACACCTTCCGGCCGCCCGCCATCATGGGCTTGATGCGCCTGGTCACCATGGCTTTCCCTTCGATGGAGCCTCGCGCCGACGTGACTCGCACCCGTTCCCCGTTGGCGATCCCCTTTTCCCGGGCAAGCTCATCCGGGATCTCGATGAAGAACTCCGGCTGGAGCTGAATGTTGTAGGCGTTGTTCTTCGTCCAGTAGTGGAAGTGCTCGGTGAGCCGGTAGGTGGTGCAAACGATCGGAAAGTCCGAGCTGCTGCCTAGCTTGTCGAATTCGGTCGAGAAGGGCCGCACCGCCGGATTCATGCTCTGCGCCGGATGAAGCGGATTGACGATGGGCGCCTCGGCCGGTTCGTAGTGCTCGGAGAACGGCCCCTCGGCAAACGCTCCCGGAACGAAGAGCCGCGCCGAGCCTTCCGGCAGCATCAGGAAAGCTCCCAGGCCTTCGGCCGGAGCGCTGTCCGCCCGGTAATCGGGAACGTCGCCGGCCCACTTCTCGCCGGTCCACCACAGCACGGGCCGCGCCGGATCCCATGGCTTCCCGCCGGCGTCGGCCGAGCAGCGGTTGTAGAGGATCCGCCGGTTGGCGGGCCAGTTAAACGCCCACTGCGGATGGGCGCCAAGCCCGCCGGGATCGCCGCCGCCGCGGCGCTGCGCCAGGTTACCGGCCTCCGTGTATGCTCCGATGTATAACCAGTTGCCGGAAACCGTCGATCCGTCGGCCCGCGCGTCCGCGAACTTACTAAGCTGCTGGCCGGCCTTCACCGCGATGACGCCGGGATTCAACTCGTCTCTGACATCGGTGATCGCCCAGCCGTTGATTTCCCGCAGCACCTCGTCCATCGAGGGATGCGAGGGGTTCGTGTACCACCAGTTGAGGCTCCGGATCGGGTCGGGAAACCGGCCGCCCTCCCGCTCGTACAGCTCACGGACCTTCAGAAAGATCCTGGCGGTGATCTCCTGGTCGGCCTTTGCGTCCCCGGGCGGATCGACCGCCTTCCATTTCCACTGAATCCAGCGGGCGGAATTGGTGAAGGTGCCGTCCTTCTCGGCGAAGTTGGCCGCCGGCAGCAGAAACACCTCGGTTTCGACGTCCGCCGGCTTCCTGCCGATCAACTCCAGGATCTCCGGCTTCCAGAAGGATGCGGTTTCGTGATCGAAGTTCTCGGCCACCACCAGCCATTTCAATTTCGCCAGGCCGCCGATCACCTTCCGCGAGTGCGGCCCGTTGGACACCGGATTCATGCCGTAGCTGATCAGGCCGTCGAGCCGCCCTTCGTACATGCGATCGAAGATGAACGCCCAGCTCCAGTTCTCGGGGACTTCCCCGGCAAGAGGCAGCTTGGGATGGAGGTGAAATCCGAAGTCGTTCTCCCTGGCCGCCGCCTTGCCATAGTAAGCCTTCATTTGGCTTACGACGAAGCGGTCGGAATTCGACCAGAAATTCATCGAGTCCGGACGCAGCGGTTTCGGAGTGAGGGCGCTGACAAACTGCCGCAGCGACTGGTGCCCGGCGTTCGGGACCGGGAGGTAGCCGGGCAGATTGTGGTACGCCACGCCGCAATCGGTGCCGCCCTGGATGTTGGCGTGCCCGCGCAGAGCGTTCACGCCGCCGCCGGCCACCCCGATGTTGCCCAGCAGCAGTTGCAGCACCGCGGCCGCGTGGATCAGTTGCACCGACGAGCTATGGTGCGTCCAGCCGAGCGCGTAGAGGATGGTTCCCGCCTTGTCGGGCGGGTAGGTGGAGGTGATGACATCGGCGACCTTGAGGAAATCCTCCGCCGTGCATCCGCAGATCCTCGCCACCATCTCCGGCGTGTACCGCGCGTAGTGCTTCTTCATGAGCTGAAACACCGAGCGCGGATGCTCCATCGACGGATCGACTCTCGCAAAGCCGTCCGGGCCCAAATCATAGTGCCAGGTGGACTTGTCGGTGTACGCCTTCTTCTCCGGGTCCCAGCCGGAAAACAGCCCGTCCTTCTCGTTGAACGAGTATCCCTCCTTCACCAGGAACGGCGCGTTGGTGAACAGCCGGACGTACTCGCGATGGTAGCGGTCACGCGACAGCGCATGGTGGATCAAACCGCCGAGAAAGGCGATGTCCGTCCCGACCCGGATCTGGGTGAAATAATCGGCCACGGCCGAAGTGCGGTTGAATCGCGGGTCCACCGACACCAGCTTCGCGTTCCGGTTCCGCTTGGCGTCCATTACGAAGCGGAATCCGACCGGATGGTTCTCCGCCGGGTTTCCGCCCATCGCCAGGATGACGTCGGCGTTGGCGATGTCGGTCCAGCCGTTGGTCATCGCCCCGCGACCGAACGTGGCGGCCAAACTGGCCACCGTCGGGCCGTGTCATATGCGCGACTGCTGCTCGAGCGGGATTACCCCAAGCCCCGCGCGGTAGGCTTTCACCAGCAGGTAGTTGTTCTCGTTCGAATCGGTGCAGCCGCCGATCACCGCGATGGCGGTCAACGCGTTGACCGTCCGGCCCTGGCCGTCCCGTTCGATCAACTTCTCGTCGCGCGTCCGCTTGATGAGGCGGGCGATCCGGTCGATCGCCCAATCCCAGGCCTTTTCTTCCCAGCGGTCCGCGCCCGGCGCGCGGTAGCGAACGGTCGTCAGGCGCAGGTCGTTGACGATGTTGTCCTTCAGCGTGATGCCCTTGGGACACAGCGTGCCCCGGTTGATCGGATGGTCGGGGTCGCCTTCCACGTGGACCACCGTCGCCTTGATGTTCCGGGACCTGTCGCCGAGCGTGTGGAGGATGACCCCGCAGCTCACCGAACAGAATGGGCAGGTGGACCGCGTTTCGGTGGTGCGCGCGATCTTCAGCTCTCTGGCCTGCGCGTACGCAGCCCGGAGATCGAAGCCCAGAACTGACACCAACGTCCCGCTCTTCAAGAACGCTCTACGGCTCGGAGTCATTTGGAAATCCCGATGAATGCCCAGATACTCAGCCAAGCATACCAGAAAGGGGCCGGGCGCCTTCCCGTCCGGTCGCCCTTAGCAGCCCCCGGTGGGAAGTGACATAATTGCTGGGACCATGCGCCCGCAGGCTTGCTTCGCCGTTTCTCTCGCCCTCCCGCTGGCGGCCCAGATCGCGCCTCCCAACGAGGTCGGCGTTTCCATGGGCCATCTGCACGTCCTCACAACCGACCCCGAGGCCCACCGGAGACTGTGGGTCGATGCGCTGGGCGGGCAGGCGGTGAAGCTTGGTCCGCTGGACTTCGCGCTGTTCCCCGGCGTGATCGTGGGCTTCCGGGAGGCCGACTCAGCGGGCGGGACCGACGGCTCGGTCGTGGATCATCTTGGCTTCCTGGTTCGCGATCTGGCCGCGGCCAAAGCCAGGTTGAGGGCAGCGGGCGCCGAGATTATCCGCGAGACCCCGGAGAGCCGGCAGTTGTTCGCCATGTTCCCCGGCGGCGTGAAGGTGGAGTTCACCGAAGACGCCGGCCTCGACGCGCCGATCAAGCACCATCACATCCACTTCGCAACCCACGAGCTTGAGGAGATGCGCGCGTGGTATGTCAAGGTATTCGGCGCCAAGCCGGGCATGCGGGGCCGGTTCCAGGCCGCGGATCTTCCGGGCGCGAACCTGTCGTGGAACGCCTCCGCCCAGCCCACGGCCCCGACCAAGGGGCGCACGCTCGATCACATCGGCTTCGAGGTGCGCGACATCAAGGCATTCTGCAAGAAACTGCAAGGGGCCGGGATTACACTCGACATGCCGCCGACCGCGCGGCCGGAATTCGGCCTGACGATCGCCTTCCTGACGGATCCCTGGGGAACGCGGATCGAGTTGACCGAGGGCTTGGATCGTCTCCGGTAGGCTGGCGCGCCGCTACACGACTTCGACGCCCATGCTCCGCGCGGTGCCCTTGACGGAGCGCATCGCGGCTTCGACGGTGAAGCAGTTCAGGTCGGGCATTTTGATCTTGGCGATCTCTTCGACCTGCTTCTCGGTGATCTTGCCGACCTTGTTCTTGTTCGGCTCGGGGGAACCCTTAGCCAAGTTCACTGCCCGTTTGATGAGCACCGGAACCGGCGGCGTCTTGGTGATGAACGTGAACGAGCGGTCGCTGTAAATCGTGATGACCACCGGAATGATCAGCCCTTCCTGATCCTTGGCGGACGTCTTGGCGTTGAACGCCTTGCAGAACTCCATGATGTTCACGCCTTGCGGGCCGAGAGCCGTCCCGACCGGCGGCGCCGGCGTCGCTTTACCGGCGGGAATTTGCAGTTTCACCTGCGCCGTAATCTTCTTCGCCATATCAATATTCCTTCACCGCAGAGCCGCAGAGATCGCAGAGATTTCTTCTTCTCTGCGCACTCTGCGGCTCCGCGGTTAAATTTTCTCTACCTGCAAAAAGTCCAGCTCCACCGGGGTCGCCCGGCCGAAGATTGTCACCAGGACGCGGAGCGTATTCCGCTCGCTGTTCACCTCGTCCACCTTGCCGGAGAAATTGGTGAACGGCCCGTCGATGATCCGCACCATTTCGCTCTTCTCGAAGCTCAGCTTGGGGCGCGGCCGCTCCGCCGAGGACGCCTGCCGGTACAGGATCTGATTGACCTCGTCCGGGCTCAGCGGAACCGGGTTGTTGCCTCCGCCGACGAATCCGGTGACCCGCGGCGTCGCCTTGACGGCGTGCCAGAGCTCGTCGTTCATCTCCATTTCGACGAGCACGTAGCCTGGGTACAGAAGGCGCTTGCTGGTGACCTTCTTGCCGGCCCGCAGCTCGACGACTTCCTCGGTCGGAATCAGCACCTGGCCGATCTTGTCGGCGAAGCCGAACGCTTCCGCGCGGCCCCGCAGCGAGTCCGCCACCTTCTGCTCGAACCCCGAGTAGGTGTGCAGGATGAACCACTTCCTGGGGGATTCCTCGATCGCGGCCGAAATCGGTGCGGCTTGTTCCTCCTCGACGCGGTCCTCGGACGCCGGTTGGCCGGTGGGCGAAGTCTCGCCGCCCGTTTCCGCCGCTGCCGGCGCTTCTTCCATGAAATCTGGGCTGTCCTGTTCCGTCATTGCGGCAGTCTCTACTTGCTGAAGGTGTCGAACACCTTTGTCAGGGCGCGTCCGATGAGGAGGTCGACCACGGCAAAGTACGCCGCGAACGCGAACACGGCGGCAATGACGACGCTCGTCGTCGCGCGAACCTGTTTCCAGGACGGCCAGGTCACCATCCGCATTTCGCGGTGGAGTTCCCCAGCGTAGTTCTTGACGGCCACGGGCCAGCCCGTGACCTTTTCCATCCAACTCTTCTCTTCAGCCATGTTTCGGTCTCGGCCAGGCTGGAGGCGATGCTGTCATTCTCCAGGACAGGCGGGTCTGGCAGGGGCGGAGGGATTCGAACCCCCACTCGCGGTTTTGGAGACCGCTGGTCTACCGTTAAACCTACGCCCCTACAAGGGCGAGCGATCGGCGATCGCTCACTCCTATTTTATCTCTTTGTGCACGACGTGCTTGCGGCAACGCGGGCAGAACTTCTTCAGCTCGATCCGCTCGCTGGCGGCTTTCTTGTTCTTGGTGCTGGTGTAGTTCCGGCTTTTGCACTCGGTGCACTGGAACGTGATGATCTCGCGCGGCATGGTCTGCTCCTACTCCACGACTTCGGTCACCGTGCCGGCGCCCACCGTCCGGCCGCCTTCGCGGATCGCGAACCGCAAGC
>CAZACK010000047.1:10292-37191 GCA_964483455.1 uncultured Solibacteraceae bacterium | reverse complement strand
CCACCGGGCGGAGTTCGGTATCATATAGGTTCCGTCCAGGAAGCGAATTTCCACACGTGGGAGGCAGGGGTGGTTGTTCCCCTGCCGTTTGAACCAGGAACCAAAATGGCTCGCAAGACAGGGAAGAAATACCAATCCGCCGCTCAACAGGTGCAGAGCAAGTCGTACACGCTGGAGGACGCGGTTCCGCTCGTCCAGCGCATCAAGTTCGCCAAGTTCGATGAGACCGTCGAGCTGCACATGCGGCTCGGCGTCGACCCCAAGCACGCCGACCAGATGGTGCGCGGCACGGTGGTGCTGCCGAACGGCCTCGGCAAGTCCAAAAAAGTGTTGGTGATCGCCTCCGGCGAGAAGATGAAGGAAGCCGAGGAGGCGGGCGCGGATTTCGTGGGCGGCGAGGACATGGTGCAGAAGATCCAGTCCGAAGGGTGGACGGATTTCGACGCGGTGGTGGCCACTCCGGACATGATGCGGTCGGTGGGCCGACTTGGAAAGATTCTCGGGCCGCGCGGGCTGATGCCGAATCCCAAAACCGGGACCGTGACCGTGGAGGTTGGCCGCGCGGTGAAAGAAGTGAAGGCCGGCAAGGTCGAGTTCCGTGTGGACAAGACCGGCGTCATCCACGCTCCCTTGGGGAAGGTCAGCTTTCGTGGCGACAAGCTGCTGGAGAATGCGCAGACCCTGATCCAGGCCGTGTTGCGGGCCAAGCCCGCGGCGGCGAAGGGCAAGTACGTCAGGAGCGCCACCATCTGCTCAACGATGGGACCGGGCGTCTCGTTGGACGTGACGGCGTTCAACACGAAGGTCCAGTAAAGACCGGGGGCAATATGAAGAAGAAGGAAGACAAGCGGAAGGACGTTGACGCTCTGCGCCAGGAACTGGAGCGGGTGGAACACCTGTTCGTGGCCGGCTTCGAGAAGCTCAAAGTGGATCAGGACTTCGAGTTGCGCAAAGCCGTGCGCGCCGCCGGCGGCAGCTACCGGGTAATTAAGAACAACCTGGCGGAGAAGGCGGCCGAGGGAACCAGGGCCGAGGATGTGCTGAAGGGACTGGCCGGCATGACGTCGCTGGCCTACACCACGTCCGACCCGGTGGCGCTGGCGAAGGTCCTGACCGGCTATGCCAGGGCCAATGCGACTTTCACGTTCAAAGCCGGGATGGTCGAAGGCAGGGTTATCGACATCCGGGCGATCCACGAGCTGGCGACCATGCCGTCAAAGCCCGAGCTCATCGTCAAAGTCCTGTGGCTGGTCAATTCATCGGCCCAGCGTGTGGCGACGGCGCTCAACGGCGTGGCGAAGAACCTGGCCGTGGTCCTGGATCAGGCGGTCAAAGAAGACAAGTTCAAGGCGTAAAGTTAGGAGCAAACAGAACAATGGCGGACGTTAACGCGATATTGGAACAGATCAAAGGCCTGACGCTGCTCGAGGCAGCTCAACTGGTCAAGGGGATTGAGGAGGCGTTCGGCGTGTCGGCGGCGGCAGCGGCGGTAGCCGTGGCGGCGCCGGGCGCCTCTGCGGCGGCGGCCGCGCCGGCGGCCGAGGAGAAGACCGAATTCACCGTGGTACTGACCGCAGCCGGCGCCAACAAGATCAACGTTATCAAGGCGGTTCGCGAGGTGACCAGCCTCGGACTGAAGGAAGCCAAGGAACTGGTCGATGGCGCACCGAAAGCCGTCAAGGAAGGCGTCAACAAGGAAGAGGCTGAGGCGATCAGGAAGAAGTTCACAGACGCTGGCGCAACCGTCGAGGTGAAATAGGCCGGTGGCTCATGGCTTTCGGCCGAGCGGCCCGTGCAAGCGGACCTCCGACGATCGGGGGAAGCGCCTAGCCGTTTGACCGAGGGTGTCGCGTCTGTTAAACTATGTGTGTCTCAACCGGAGTCGATCCCGGTCCAAATCGCCTGTGAACCTCGCGACCCGCGCAGCCAGCGCCCGTCTGTCTTTGTGTGCCCGTAGTGTCTCTGAACCTGAGAAGCGCACGGGCGGGTTGCGCCGCCAACCATCGGATTCACGACAGTTTTCCTCATCGGACTCGCGGAGCATCCCGTTGGTCTTATTTTCCGTCACGGGCGAACCTTGTTGGAACGCCAATCCTGGGGCTGTCCTCCGCGTCATGGACCGCGGACCGCTCCCACACGCGACTTACTGAACTGCCTGGACTGTGTCGCAGGTTTTTCGGCTTTAGGAGTGCACGATGCAAAATCCGGCTATTGGCGCCACCCGCGAGCGGGTTGATTTTTCCAAGATCAAGACCTCGATCCCCATCCCCAACCTGATCGAGGTGCAAAAGCAGTCCTACGAGCGCTTCTTGCAAATGGACCTGCTGCCCGACGAGCGGGACGACATCGGCCTTCAGAGCGTTTTCAATTCGGTCTTCCCAATCACGGATTTCCGGGGACTCAGCCAGCTTGAATTCGTCGACTACTCCATCGGTAACTGGGAATGCAAGTGCGGCAACCTGAAGGGGCTGAATCACCTGCGCACCACCTGCCGGAATCCGGGCTGCGGCGCCTATATCCGCACCGATCCGTTCCATGCCGGCGACGTGCTGTGCCACCGCTGCGGCACGTTCAACAAGAACATCGTGACCTTCTGCAACCGCTGCGGCGATCCGGTAGGCACGCAGTTGAAGTACGACGTGCCGGAGTGCGAAGAGCGCGGCATGACGTACGCCGCGCCGTTGAAGGTCACCATCCGTCTCACCGTCTACGACAAGGACGCGGAGACCGGCGAGAAGACGGTACGCGACATCAAGGAGCAGGAGGTGTTCTTCGGCGAGATCCCGCTGATGACCGAAAACGGCACGTTCATCATCAACGGAACCGAGCGCGTCATTGTCTCGCAGCTTCACCGCTCCCCTGGCGTGTTCTTCGAGCGCATCCCGTCGCAGGGCTACTACCTTGGCAAGATCATCCCCTACCGCGGGAGCTGGGTTGAGTTCGAATACGACACCAAGAACCTGTTGCATGTCCGCATCGACCGCAAGCGGAAATTCTATGGAACGGTTTTTCTGCGCGCCCTCGGCCTGAAGTCGGACGAGCAGATTCTGCGGACGTTCTACAAGGTCGAGAAGATTTCGATCAAGGACAAGCGGCTTTTCTGGCAGGTCTCGCCGGGCCTCAAGGGATTGAAGCTCTCCCACGCAGCGACCACGCGAGGCGGGGAGACGATCGTCGCCGCCGGCAAGAAGTTCACTGATACCGTGTTGAAGGAGCTTCAGAAGGCGCGGGTAGATCAGGTCGAGACGGCCGTGAACGACCTCGAGGGAGCGTTTGCCGTCGCCGACGTGGTGGACATGTCCACCGGTGAGGTACTGCTCGAGGCAAACCAGGAAGTTACCACGGCGGCGATTTCCAGCTTCATGGAGGCAGGGATCGCCAGCTTCGAGATCTTCTTCCCCGAGCGCGATGACGCCGGCAACGTCATCTCAATGACGCTGAAGAAGGATCCGGTCAAGACACAGGCCGACGCCCTGCTCGAGATCTACCGCAAGCTGCGGCCCGGTGATCCCCCGACACTCGACACCGCCACCCAGCTTTTCCAGGGCATGTTCTTCGACCCCCGCAAGTACGATTTTTCGCGCGTGGGCCGGATGAAGTTCAACATCAAGCTGTTCGACCGGGCGGATGCTACGCCGCTGGACCAGCGAACGCTTTCGCCCGACGACTTCATCGCCACCATCCGCTACGTGCTCCAGTTGCGCAAGGGCATCGGCGGGGTGGACGACATCGACCACCTGGGCAACCGCCGCGTTCGCGCGGTTGGCGAGCTTCTGGAAAACCAGTTCCGGATCGGCCTGGTGCGGATGGAGCGGGCCATCAAGGAAAAGATGTCGGTGTACCAGGAGATGTCGACGGCGATGCCGCACGACCTGGTGAACGCCAAGCCGGTGATGGCGGCCATCCGCGAGTTCTTCGGATCGAGCCAGCTTTCGCAGTTCATGGACCAGACCAACCCGCTATCGGAGATCACTCATAAGCGGCGGCTGTCGGCGCTCGGTCCGGGCGGCCTGTCGCGGGAGCGGGCCGGTTTCGAGGTGCGCGACGTGCACCCCACCCATTACGGCCGCATCTGTCCGATCGAGACCCCGGAGGGTCCTAACATCGGCCTGATCTCCTCGCTTTCCTGCTTCGCCAGGATCAACGAGTACGGCTTCATCGAGAGTCCGTACCGGCGAGTGCAGAAGGGGGTGGTCGTGGACGAGGTCAGGATCCTGAACCCCGGCGAGACGAACTTCAAGGTCGGCGACGTGGCGTCACGCGCCGAGGTGGAGAAAGCCCTCCGCGAGCTGGGCCCCAAGAAGCAGTCCGCCGAGTTCGAGGCGCACTGCGAGTACCTCTCGGCCTGGGAGGAGGATAAGTACGTCATCGCCCAAGCTAACGTGGAGCTGGACGAGAACGGGCGCATCGCCGCTGAGCTGGTGAACGCGCGCCAGGCGGGCAACTTCCAGCTCGTCGAGCGGGAACAGGTGCAGTATATGGACGTCAGCCCGAAACAGCTCGTTTCGGTGGCCGCCAGCCTGATTCCGTTCCTGGAGAACGACGACGCCAACCGCGCGCTGATGGGCTCGAACATGCAGCGCCAGGCGGTGCCGCTGCTGCGCGCCGAGGCGCCGTATGTGGGCACCGGCATGGAGCGGGTGACGGCCCGCGACTCGGGCGCGGTGGAGATCTGCCGGCGCGCCGGCGTGGTCGATTCGGTGGACTCCGAGCGGATCATCGTGCGCGTCGAAGGCAACGTCCACGAAGGACAGCTTTCGCGCGAAGTCGGCGCCGACATCTACACGCTGACGAAGTTCAAGCGCTCCAACCAAAACACCTGCATCACCCAGAAACCGATCGTCAAGCAAGGCCAGCGGGTCAAGAAGGGGGACGTGCTCGCCGACGGCCCGTGCACCGACTCGGGCGAGCTTGCCCTCGGCCGCAACGTCCTGGTGGCCTTCATGCCGTGGCGCGGGTACAACTTCGAGGACGCCGTGGTCGTCAGCGAGAAGCTGGTGAAGGAGGACTACTACACCTCGATCCACATCGAGGAGTTCGAGATCGAGGCCCGCGACACCAAGCTCGGCCCGGAGGAGATCACGCGCGACATCCCGAACATCGCCGAGAGCTTTCTGCGCAACCTCGACGAAAGCGGGGTCATCATCGTCGGGGCGACGGTGAAGCCGGGGGACATCCTGGTCGGCAAAGTGACGCCAAAGGGCGAAACGCAGCTCACTCCCGAGGAGAAGCTGCTGCGCGCCATCTTCGGGGAGAAGGCGGGCGACGTCAAGGACGCTTCCCTCTACTGCCCGCCGGGCATCGAAGGCACGGTCGTGGACTGCAAGATCTTCTCCCGGAAGGGCGCCGAGTTGGACGAGCGGTCCAAAGCGATCCTGGAATCGGAAATCGAACGGCTCGACCGGAACCTCGAGGACGAGAAGCGGATCCTCAACGACGAGCGGGCCAAGCGGCTCGAGGCGCAACTTGGCGACAAGCAGCTCCTGGCCGACCTGCATGACGAGAAGACCAACAAGCGGCTGCTCGCCAAAGGCACCCCGCTGACGCGCGACGTCATCGAGAAGCTGCGGGCTCGCGACCTCAAGCGGATGAAGCTGAGAGACAAGGATCCGCGGCTCAACGAGCAGATCGACGAGATCGAGGAAATGACCTCGAGGCAGATCGCGGTGCTGGAGAAGATCAACGAGGAGAAGAAGGCGAAGTTGCGCAAGGGCGACGAACTGCCTCCGGGCGTGATCAAGCTCGTGAAGGTCTACATCGCCATGAAGCGGAAGCTCTCGGTCGGCGACAAGATGGCCGGACGGCACGGCAACAAGGGCGTGATCGCTCGGATCGTTCCGGAGGAAGACATGCCCTACCTGCCGGACGGCACGCCGGTCGAGATCGTGCTCAACCCGCTGGGCGTTCCATCGCGCATGAACGTCGGGCAGATTCTGGAGACGCACCTCGGCTGGGCGGCTCATGCACTGAACCGCTTCTATTCCACGCCGGTGTTTGACGGCGCGGCCGAGCGGGACATCAAGACGCAGCTCGAGGAGGCCGGACTGCCGCACTCCGGCAAGACGCCATTGTTTGACGGCATGACCGGCACTCTGTTCGAGCAGCCGGTGACCGTCGGCTACATCTACATGCTCAAGCTCTCACACCTGGTCGACGACAAGATCCATGCGCGCTCCATCGGCCCCTACTCGCTGATCACGCAGCAGCCGCTGGGCGGCAAGGCGCAGTTCGGCGGCCAGCGGTTCGGCGAGATGGAGGTGTGGGCGCTGGAGGCTTACGGCGCCGCTTACATCCTCCAGGAACTCCTCACGGCGAAGTCGGACGACGTTTACGGCCGCGCCAAGATCTACGAGGCCATCGTGAAGGGCGAAGCGGCGGCGGAGCCGGGCGTGCCCGAGTCGTTCAACGTGCTGATTCGAGAGTTGCAGTCCCTCTGTCTGGATGTGGAGTTGATGAAGAAGCCGCGCGAGGCGATGGAAATCGCCGCGCTGGCCGCAGATTAGGTGGTTGGAGGCAGAAGGCAGGCGGACGGCTCCCTTCCGCCAGCGACCTTTTGCAGCCGGAGATAGGAGGCACCTTGTACCGTTCCTCTCCCTACGAAAAGACGAACGTAATCGCGGATTTCGACTCGATCCGCATCAGTCTGGCGTCACCCGAGAAGATCCGAAGCTGGTCGCACGGCGAGGTCACCAAGCCGGAAACCATCAACTACCGCACCTTCAAGCCGGAGCGCGACGGCCTGTTCTGCGCGCGCATTTTCGGCCCGACCCAGGACTGGGAGTGCTTGTGCGGGAAGTACAAGCGCATGAAACACCGCGGCGTCATCTGCGACAAGTGCGGGGTGGAGGTGACGCTGGCGCGGGTCCGCCGCGAGCGGCTCGGGCACATCGAGCTGGCCAGTCCCTGCTCCCACGTGTGGTTCTTCAAGGGCCTTCCCAGCCGCATCGGATACCTGCTCGACATCACCCTGCGCGAGCTGGAGCGTGTCCTGTATTTCGAGGCCTTCGTAGTGGTCGATCCGGGCGAGGCGGCTGGCCTCAAGAAAGGCGAGGTCATCAGCGACGAGCGCAAGCGCCAGCTCGACCAGGAGAACCCGGGCAAGTTCGTCGCCATGATGGGGGCCGAGGGCATCAAGGAGCTGCTGAAGAAGCTCGACATCGAGGTCCTCAGCCAGGAAATCCGGGACAAGATGAAGACCGAGGCGTCGCAGCAGAAGAAGCTGAAGTACGCCAAGCGGCTGCGGGTGGTCGAGTCGTTCCGCAAGTCCGGCAACAAGCCGGAGTGGATGATCCTGGACGTGGTGCCGGTGATTCCGCCGGAGTTGCGGCCGCTGGTCCCGCTGGATGGAGGGCGGTTTGCCACCTCCGACCTGAACGATCTTTACCGCCGCGTCATCAACCGCAATAACCGGCTG
This sequence comes from uncultured Solibacteraceae bacterium, assembly GCA_964483455.1. Taxonomy (GTDB): domain Bacteria; phylum Acidobacteriota; class Terriglobia; order Bryobacterales; family Bryobacteraceae; genus CAYZJD01. The sequence continues at coordinate 29,777 of CAZACK010000047.1, read as the reverse complement.
AAAAAGCTGATCGAGCTGCACGCGCCGGACGTGATCGTGCGCAACGAGAAGCGCATGCTCCAGGAGGCGGTGGACGCCCTGTTTGACAACGGGCGCCGAGGCCGCGTGCTGCGCGGGGCCAACAATCGCCCGCTGAAGTCCCTGTCCGACGCGCTCAAGGGCAAGCAGGGGCGGTTCCGCCAGAACCTGCTCGGCAAGCGCGTGGACTACTCCGGCCGGTCGGTGATCGTAGTCGGCCCGGAGCTCCGGCTGAACCAGTGCGGCCTGCCCAAGAAGATGGCGCTCGAGCTGTTCAAGCCGTTCATCTACCACCGGCTGGAGCAGCGCGGTCACTGCACCACCATCAAGCAGGCCAAGGAACTGGTCGAGCAGCAGGACGCGGTGGTTTGGGACATTCTCGAGGAAGTCATCCGCGATCACCCGATCCTGCTCAACCGCGCTCCCACCCTGCATCGCCTCGGCATTCAGGCCTTCGAGCCGGTGCTGGTGGAGGGCAAGGCGATCAAGATCCACCCGCTGGTGTGCACCGCGTTCAACGCCGACTTCGACGGCGACCAGATGGCGGTCCACATCCCGCTGTCGCCGGAAGCGCAGATCGAGGCGTCCACGCTGATGCTGGCCTCCAACAACATCCTGTCGCCGGCCCACGGCTCGCCGATCGCCGTGCCCACGCAGGACATGGTGCTCGGCCTGTACTACCTCACCAAAGCAAGGCCCGGCACCAAGGGGGAAGGCCGCACCTTCGCCTCCGCCGACGACGTGCTGATCGCGCTGGAAATGGGCGAGGTGGAGACGCTCTCGCCGATCAAGCTGCGCTACACCGGCAAGGTCGTGGACCTCAGCAAGGAGTTCGACAACCAGAACATCCTGCACGCCCAGCCGATCGAGTACAACAAGCAGTACATGGAGACGACCGTCGGTCGCGTCATTCTCAACGACTCGCTCCCCGAGGAGATGCCCTTTATCAACGGCCTGCTCAAGAAGAAGGGCCTGACGCAGCTCGTGCAGTACTGCTATCTGAAGTTCGGCCTTCACACCACGGTGCAGATGCTCGACAAGGTCAAGGAACTGGGCTTCCTTTACGCCACCCGCGCCGGCATCTCCATCGGCATCGACGACATGGTGGTGCCCAGCCAGAAGATGCAGCTCGTCAAGGAAGCCGAGCGCCAGGTGATGCAGGTCCAGGCGCAGTACCAGGAAGGCGCCATCACCCACGGCGAGCGCTACAACAAGATCATCGAGATCTGGTCGAAGGTGACCGACAAGGTCTCCGACGAGATGTTCAAGCTGATGGAGGAAGACGACCGGACGGGGCGCTACCTCAACCCGATTTACATCATGGCCGACTCCGGGGCGCGCGGCTCCAAGCAGCAGATCCGCCAGCTTTCCGGAATGCGCGGCCTGATGGCGAAGCCCTCGGGCGAGATCATCGAGACGCCGATCACCGCAAACTTCCGCGAGGGTCTGAACGTGCTGCAATACTTCATCTCGACCCACGGCGCCCGGAAGGGACTCGCGGACACGGCGCTCAAAACGGCCGATTCCGGCTACCTCACCCGCCGCCTGGTGGACGTGGCCCAGGACGTCATCGTCACGGAATTCGACTGCGGCACCACGGACGGCATCTACGTCGAACCCATCGTCGAGTCGGGTGAAATCATCGAGCCGCTGCGCGACCGCATTGTGGGCCGAGTGGCGCTCGAGGACGTGCAGGACTACGACCAGAAGGTTCTCGTTTACGCCAACCAGGAGATCTCCGAGGAACTGGCGGAAGCCGTTCAGTCGGCCGGCATCGAGCGCGTCAAGATCCGATCCGTGCTCACCTGTGAATCCCGGCGTGGCGTGTGCGTGCTGTGTTACGGCCGCAACCTCGCCACCGGCAAGACGGTCGAGCGGGGTGAGGCAGTGGGCGTGATCGCCGCCCAGTCCATCGGCGAGCCGGGAACCCAGCTTACGATGCGGACGTTCCACATCGGCGGCGCGGCCACGCGGGTCAGCGAGCAGTCCACGCAGGACGCCAAGAAGGACGGCTTCGTGAAGTACCTCAACATCTCCACCGTCCGGAACAACAAGGGCGAGCTGGTGGCCATGAACCGCAACGGCATCCTCGTCGTCGTCGACGAGAAGGGCCGCGAGAGAGAGCGCTACCCGGTCGTTTACGGCGCCAAGGTCCTGTCCGAGGAGGGCGTGCCTGTCAAGGAGAACCAGGTCCTGCTCGAATGGGATCCTTACACCTTCTCCATCCTCACCGAGGTCAGCGGCGTGGTTCACTTCAAAGATCTCATCGACGGCATCACGCTTCAGGAGCAAGTGGACGAGATCACCGGCATGTCGCAATGGGTGGTGGTCGACTCGCCCGACGAAAAGCGCCAGCCGGCCGTCGTGGTCCGGCCCTCCAGTGGCTCAAGAGCGGAAGAGAAGCGCTACCTCATGCCGACTCACGCCCACCTGATGATCCGGGACGGCGAGGAGATCCACGCCGGCGACGTGCTGGCCAAGATCCCGCGCGCCACCACCAAGACGAAGGACATCACCGGCGGCCTGCCGCGCGTCGTCGAGTTGTTCGAGGCCCGCAAGCCGCGGGAGACGGCGGTCATCTCGGAGATCAACGGCAGCGTGAAGTTCGGCGACGTGTCCAAGGGATCGCGGAAGGTGTTCATCGTGGGCGACGATGGGCAGCAGCGGGAATACTTGATCCCGCGCGGCGTCCACATCAACGTCCAGGAGGGGGAGCGGGTGAGAGCCGGCGATCCGCTGATGGATGGCCCGCGCAATCCGCACGACATCCTCCACGTGCTCGGCGAAAAGGAACTCCAGAAGTACCTGGTCAACGAAATCCAGGAGGTCTATCGCCTCCAGGGCGTCAACATCAACGACAAGCACCTGGAGGTGATCGTCCGGCAGATGATGCGCTGGGTGAAGATCGAGGAGATCGGCGACACGGAATTCCTCCCGGAAGAAGTGGTGGACAAGTTCAAGTTCCGCGAGGAGAACACGCGGGTGGTGGAGGCAGGCGGCCGGGCCGCCCAAGGCAAGCCGGTCCTGCTCGGCATCACCAAGGCCTCGCTGTCCACGGACTCGTTCATCTCCGCCGCGTCCTTCCAGGAGACCACTCGCGTGCTGACCGAAGCGGCGATCAACGGCAAAGTCGACTATCTCCGCGGCCTCAAGGAGAACGTCATCATGGGCCGTCTCATCCCGGCCGGCACCGGCATGGAATACTATCGCCGGGTGAAGATCGCCGGCGAGGACCTCATCGAGGAGGAGGTGTCCGCCGAGCCTGAGGTGACGATGGGCGAAGGCATTCCGGGTTATGAAGAGGAAACCCGCCTCCAGTACGGCGGGGGTCTCTCGGAAGACCTCGGCGAAGGTTCGTTCGCCGAGTAGCAGCGCCGCACCGTACGCCGCCGGCGGCCGGGCTCAGGCGCCCGGCCATGCGCCTGTCTCCTGCCGTCAGTTGAAACAGCTCTATCCGTGCGCGATCCAGGCACGGAAGGTGCGCTTTCACCGCCGCCAATCCGGGTGTATACTGATCCGAAGTTTCGAGTGCTGGGTCGGTTCCGCTTTCAAGAGGACATGCCGAGGAGAACACAGATGAGCCAATCCACTGTCGTTTGCGTGTGGGGTTCGGTCATGCTCGCCGCGTCTGTCGCATCGGCGCAGCCGCTCGTCATCGGACGGGTTGTCAGATTCGAGGCGGCCAGCCCGCGTCCGTACGCCGCGGGCGCGGCCCACCGGCCCGCGGTGTGGTCCGAGCGCATCCATTCGCCGGGGGCGGCGTTCCTTCGAATCCACTTCGCCGAGTTCGAGTTGTCTCTGGGCGATTCCGTCACCGTGTCCGGCCAGGACGGCTCCGACGTCTGGACCTACACGGACCGGGGTCCGCACGGCGACGGCGAGTTCTGGTCCTTCGCCGTGCGAGGCGATACGGCCTTCGTCAGAATCCACAGCAGCGCGGGCGGCGGCCGCGGGTATCGCATCGACGCCATCGGCCACGGCGACGTGGATATCGACAGCGGCGCGGAAGCGCCGGCGCCGGAAGTCGTGTGCGGCACCGATGGGCGCGAGGACATCGCCTGCCATACCGCCGACCCGCTGATCGATGCCGCGCAAATGCCCGTAGCCCGGGTCTCCTTCATCAGCGGCGGGCTGCTCGGTTACTGCACCGGCTGGCTGGTGTCCGGCTACTACCCGAACACGATGATCACCAACAATCACTGCGTCAGCACACGCCGCGGGGTGCGGAGCGTACAGGCCAGATTCAATCACCAGCGCGCGACCTGCGGCGGAGTGACGAATGCCGCCGCGACGAACTACGCCGGAGGCGCCCTGCTGAGAACCAGCACCGTCAACGGCGGGCTCGATTACACGCTGTTCACGCTCGGGGGGAGTCCCGAAGCGACCTGGGGAGAACTGGTTCCGACCACCCAGTTCACTGCCGAGGGCGACCAGATCTGGTTCATCCAGCACCCAGGCGGAGGGGTGAAGAAGGTCGGCTACTACGAGGACGCCGCCCACACCGTTCTGTGCAAGACCGACGGCGTGAACCAGAACATTAGTGGGGCGGCCGCGAACAGCCAGATGACGTACGGCTGCGACAGCGAAGGCGGCTCTTCCGGATCTCCGATCATCGATGCGAGCACCGGACGGGCTGTCGCCTTGCATCACTTCGGCGGCGTCTCGTCCTCTCCGTGCCTCAACTCCGGCACGCAGATGTCGAACATCTGCGCCCACGCGGGGGCGCTGCTGAACTGCCAGTAACTGAGGCGGGTCCACAGGCGACTGTGAACCGACGCAATCTCCTCGCAACTCTCGCCGCCGGTGGCGTGCATGCCCCGGCGGGGTCGCTCAAAGCCGCTTTCGCGGCCGCGCAGCGCGGTATGCCTCCGTTGAAGATCACCGGTGTCAAGGCGATCCCCACCCAGCCGGAAGACAACCACGCCGTCGTCGTCAAGGTAACGACCAGCGAGCCGGGCCTGTACGGCCTGGGTTGCGCCACCCATCGTGAGCGGCCGCTGGCGGTCGCCGCCGCTGTGCCGTACCTGAACGAGCTGCTGGTCGGCCGGGAATGCGGCGCGATCGAAGACGCCTGGCAGTCGGCCTACGTGTCCTCCTACTTCCGCAGCGGCGTGACTTTGAATAACGCGCTCAGCGGCGTGGACGGAGCGCTGTGGGACGTCCTCGGGAAGCGCCTCGGCGTGCCCGTGTACCAGCTCCTCGGCGGCAAAGCGCGCGCCGCCGTGCCGCTGTACGCTCACGCGAGCACACCAACGGCCCTTCAAGCCCGGCGTAGACGTTTTCGAGAATCGAATTGGTGCGGATGAGAGGACTTGAACCTCCACGGAGTTGCCCCCACTAGAACCTGAATCTAGCGCGTCTGCCAATTCCGCCACATCCGCATGTGGTGGGACGCCTTCATTTTCTCGAACCCGTCGGGCGGTGTCAATTACGGCGCGGGCGCGGCTCCCGTTCGCACCTCATTCAACAGGTCCAGCACCAACCGTTCGATGTCGTCCCGCACCTGCCGGTACACCCTCGCGCCGCTGCCGATCGGGTCGCGCACCTTGCACACGCGGACCGGCGAGGTGATTCCATCAGGCAGCGAAAGATCGGTCAGGTTCACTACCAGGTCGAAGGTCTCCGGCCCCACCCACTCGATCGGCTTCGGGAACTGGTCGCCCAAGTCGACGCCTCTTTCGCTCATCACCTGCCGAGTGAGCGGCGCAATGATGCTCGCCGGCATCAGCCCCGCGCTGGCCGCCTCCCAAACCTTGTTGCCGTAAGCCCGCGCGAATCCTTCCGCCATCTGGCTGCGGCAGGAGTTGCCGAGACACACAAAGAGAATCCGGAACATCGACGGGTTCCGACGCTACATGACGGCGCGGACCTTCTCCAGAAACAACCGGTGGACCCGTGGGTCCTCGGTCAGCTCCGGGTGGAACGTTGCCGCCAGGTGAAGCCCCTGCTCCACCAGCACCGGGTCGCCGTCGTACCAGGCCAGCACGCGCACCGACGGACCCGCCCGGCGGATGACCGGCGCTCGAATGAACACGGTCTCCAGTTCCCCGCTCCCGGCCCGGCGGCGGAATTCCTCTTCCGGCTGCAAGCTGGCAACGTGGCTGTCAAGCTGGCGCCCATAGGCGTTTCGCTCCACCGCGATGTCCATCAGCCCGAGCGAAGCCTGCTCCGGGCGCGACACTTCCCGCGCCAGCAGGATCGCCCCCGCGCACGTGCCGAAAATCGGCCGGCGCTCGCCGAAGGCCCGCAGTGGCTCGAAGAGCTTCTCCTCGCCGATCAGCTTCAGCATGGTGGTGCTCTCGCCGCCGGGGATCACCAGGCCGGCGATCTCCTCCAGTCCGGCCGCGGCGCGCACCTCGACAGCGTTCGCGCCGGCCCGCTCGATGGCGCGCCGGTGCGCTTCGAAGTCGCCCTGGAGCGCGAGAACGCCAATGGCGGTTCCAGCCACTACCAACCTCGCGTCTGAAGCAGCTCCGACTCCTCGAGCTTGGCCACGTCGATCCCGAGCATCGCCATGCCGAGTTCTTCGCTCGCTTCGAGCAGCTTCGCCGGATCCTTCCAGTACGTGGTTGCCTTCACGATCGCCCGAGCGCGCGCATCCGGATCCTCGGACTTGAAAATCCCCGAGCCGACAAACACCGCCTCGGCGCCCAAAGCCATCACCAGCGCCGCGTCGGCGGGCGTCGCAATCCCTCCGGCCGAGAAGTTGGGCACCGGCAGCTTGCCGCGCTGGGCGACAAGCTCCACCAGTTCAAGCGGCGCTTGCAGTTTCTTGGATTCGGCGACCAGTTCTTCCTTGCCGAGAACGGTGAGCTGCTTCATCTCCTTCTGGATGGTCCGCATGTGCCGCACCGCCTCGACGATGTTGCCCGAGCCGGCCTCGCCCTTGGTGCGGATCATCGCCGCTCCCTCGGCGATCCGCCGCAGCGCTTCGCCGAGGTTGCGCGCGCCGCACACGAACGGAACCTTGAACGCCCGCTTGTCGATGTGATGCTCTTCGTCGGCCGGCGTCAGCACTTCGCTCTCGTCGATGTAATCCACCTCGAGCGCTTCCAGCACCCGCGCCTCCATGAAGTGCCCGATCCGCGCCTTGGCCATTACCGGGATGCTGACCGTCTCCATGATCTCGCGAATCTTGCGGATCGGGGCCATGCGAGCCACGCCGCCTTCCTTGCGGATATCGGCCGGGACCCGCTCCAGCGCCATCACCGCCGCCGCCCCCGCCTTCTCGGCGATTAGCGCCTGCTCGGCGTTGGTGACATCCATGATCACGCCGCCCTTGAGCATTTCCGCCAGGCCGACTTTCACTCGAAACGTATCGTCCATGTACATCGGGACGCTCTCCTTCCGGGCCGCGTCCGCGGCCCTACACCATTGCCGGCGCGGGCTGCGAATGACGCGCCGCCCGCGCGCGGTCCAATTCCTTTGAGAAGATCTCGCCAAGAACGGCCAGACCCGCCCGTATCTTGTCCGGCGCCAGCCCGGCGAAGCTCAAGCGCAGCGCGCCTGGATCGTGGCGGGACACCTCGAAGTACCTGCCCGGCAAGTACGTCACGTTCTCCCGCTGCGCTCGCGGGAGCAGTTCTGCCGCGTCGAGCGGTTCCGGCAGCCGCACCCACAGGTTCATGCCGCCCTGCGGCCGCGTGAAACGCGCTCCTTCGGGCAGCCATCGCTCGCACCCCGCCAGCACCGCCGCCAGCCGCTCGCCGCCGGCGGCGATCATGCGCACGCGATGCGCGGCCAGCCGGCCCGACTCCGCGAATCGCAGCAGGACCGCTTGCGAAAGCTGGTCGGTGTGCAGGTCCGTCCACTGCTTGGCTTCCTCCAGCCGCGCCAGCAGCACCCGAGGCCCGGTCACCCAACCGACGCGCAATCCCGGGAAGGCGATCTTCGAGAAACTGCGCAACAGCACCACATCGCCCGAATCGTCGAGCCGCTTGAGCGTCGGGACGGGCTCACCCTCGTAGCGAAGCTCGCCGTAGATGTCGTTCTCCACCACCACCACGCGCGCTTCTCGCGCCGCTCGCAGCACGGCCTTCCTCGCGGGACCCGGCAGCGTCGCGCCGGTTGGATTCTGGAAATTCGGGGTCACCAGCAGCAGCTTTGGTTTCTCCCTGGCCAGCACGCGCTCCAGGTGGTCCACTTCCATGCCTTGCGGCCCGACCGGAACGGGGGCCAAACGGGCGCCGGCTCTCACAAACACGTTCTTCAGGCCTGGATAAACCGGCTCCTCGACGGCAACGGTGTCACCGGTGCGAACCAGCACCCGCGCCAGCAAATCCAGCGCCTGCTGGCAGCCGTTGGTAATCATGACCTCGTCGTGCTCCCTCGCCACCGCCGAGCGCCGCGCCTCCGCCAACAGGTACTCGCGCAACGGGCCGTAGCCGCCGGGAGAGCCGAGCTGGAGGATGCCGATCGCCTGGCTCCCCGCGATCACTTCCCGGCATGTCGCCCGAAACTCGTCGAGCGGAAACAGTTGCTCGGCCGGCCGCGACGTGGCGAAACTGATTAGGCCGTCCCCGGCAGGGAGCGCCGACGGCCCCGTGAAGTCAGACCCTTCGGACAACAGCCCATCCCAGTCGATTCCTCCGCGCCCGGTGGAAAGCTCGCCCGTTACGAAGCTGCCTCTCCCCACGTGGCCCTTGATCAGACCTTCGGACTCCAACAAGGCGTAGGCGGCCGACACCGTCGTCCGATTCAGACCAAGCGATCCAGCCAATTCACGCGTCGGCGGGAGCCGGTCCCCCGGCAGCAGCGTGCCCGACTGAAGCAATTCACGCATAAACTCGTGAAGCTGGCGGTACAGCGGAACATCCGAAGCCGGGTCGAGACTAGGCCTGGGAAGCATGACGAACCGATCCAATCATACCAATTTGGATGATTGTCGGCAAGCCAATTCCCCCACCTCGCCCTTTGATACAATCTTCTCCGAATCCCCATGCGTACACTCGCTGCGGCGGTGGTTTTGACCGCCCTGCTGGCCTCGCAGGTTGTCCCGGCGGCACAGAAGAAGAACAAAAAGAAAGACAAGGAGGAGGAGCCCCCCACCCAGGTTCTCGAGCTTCCCAAGGAGCTTCCCGCCGCCCTCTCCGCCGACACCAGCCGCCTCGTCTTTCACCTTTCGCCGCTGTCGGCGAAAGGCCTGCTCTCGCAGCAGTCCAAGGACGCACTGAAAGCTCTCCTGAAGGGAACACGCGGCGCGACGATCGTGAAACTGCGCGCCTTCGTGGCCGGCACAGGAGATGTGCGCCGCGTGCAAACGATTGTTAGCGAAGAATTCGAGGCCAAGCGTCTGGCGCTGCCGGTGCTCAACGTGGTGCAGGTCGGCGGCTTGCCGCTCACCGGAGCGCAGGTGGTCATGGAGTCCATCGCGGTCGACAGAAAAACCGTGAACCCCCACGGGCTGGCTTTCATCTCCGGGCAGGCGGCTTCTTCCGACGAGCCCACCGCCGCCATCGGACCGCTCATCCAGAAAGCCGCCCAGGACCTGCGTGCCGCCGTGCAGGCGGCCGCGATCGAGCCTGCCGACGTGCTTCGTGTCACCTGCTTCCTCAGCTCCTTGGACGACGTCCACGCGCACCGGTCCAGAATGGCCGCCGACTACCCCCAGGCCGCGCTGAATTTCGTGCAGACCCAGCGGGCCCCGGCCCGCGCCATTGCCGAGTGCGAAGCCGTGGGACGCTTGCGCGCATCCCCCGCCCGGCCCCTCGAAATGCTCAATCCCGCCGGCTTGCCGAAATCGGAGTTCTACTCGCAGATCTCGCTGGTGAGCGCGCCCAAAGTGGTGTTCACCGGCGGCCAGCTTGCCTTCGGCTTTCGCGAGCAGGACGCCCGCCTGGCCTTCGAACGGCTCGGCAGGACGCTCCATCAGGCCGGCGCCTCCTTCGACCGGCTGGCCATGTCGAGCATCTACCCGCTGACGGGCGCCATCGGCAACCTGGCTCGCAAAGTCCGCACGGAATTCTATGACGGCGCCAACCCGCCGCCGAGCACCATGCTGCCCTTCGAAGGGCTCCCCTCGCTCGACGCATCCTTCGCTGTGGAGGTGGTGGCCGTCGCATCCGACACGCCATAGGAGAATCCGCACTCATGCTGAAACCCGTCGTCACTTTCGGCGAGATCATGCTCCGCCTGGCGCCGCCCGGCTTCGAGCGCTTCCTGCAATCACCGCAGTTCGCCGCCACTTTCGGCGGCGGCGAAGCCAACGTCGCCGTGGCGCTCGCCGGCTTCGGCGTGCCCGCGCGCTACGTCACGGTCCTGCCGCCGAACCACCCGATCGCCGAAGCCTTTATCGGCGAACTCCGCCGCTTCGGCGTCGACCCGTCACCCATCGTCCGAGCCAAGGGTCGCATGGGGATCTACTTCGTCGAGCCGGGCGCGAACCAGCGGCCGTCGAAGGTTGTCTACGACCGCGACCACAGCGCCATCGCGCTCGCCAAGCCCGGCGACATCGACTGGAAGAAATGTTTCGAAGGCGCCGGCTGGTTTCACGTCACCGGCATCACTCCGGCTCTCAGCCAAAGCGCCGCCGATCTGGCAGTCGAGGCCGCCTCGACGGCCCGCGCCATGGGACTCACCGTGTCCTGCGACCTGAACTACCGCAAGAACCTTTGGAAGTACGGCAAGTCCGCCGCCGACGTCATGAGCGGTCTGTTCCAACTGGTGGACGTGGGCATCGCCAACGAAGAGGACTGCCAGATGTCCCTCGGCATCGAGTCCAAGGCCGACGTCCACTCCGGCAAACTCGACGTCGCTCAGTACAAGGACCTGACCGAGCGCGTGATGTCGCGCTATCCGAACCTGAACGCGCTCGCCATTACCTTGCGGGAATCCAGGAGCGCCTCGCACAACGGCTGGTCCGCTTGCCTCAACGACGGCAGGGAATTCCTCGTCAGCCGCCACTACGAGATCACGCATATCGTGGATCGCGTGGGCGGCGGCGACTGCTTCGCCGGCGGGCTCATCTACGGGCTGCTGAACCTCCCTTCGCACCAGGACGCGCTCGAGTTTGCCGTGGCCGCCTCGTGCCTCAAGCACTCGATCCCGGGCGACTTCAACCGGTTCACCGCCGACGAGGTGAACCAGTTGATCAAAAGCGGCGGCTCGGGCAGGGTGCAGAGGTAGGAAGGCCTATCCCCCGCAAAGTTATCATTGACACCGATCCGGGGATCGACGACGCCCTGGCGTTGATCCTCGCGCTCCGTTCGCCGGAACTCGATGTTCTGGCGATCACCGCCGTCGCCGGGAACGTGCCGCTCGAGCGCTGTGTTCGCAACGCGGCTGGGATCGTCAGTCTCCTCGGCGCTCCTGCGCCAGTCGCAGCCGGCTGCGGGAAACCGCTGGAGCGGGAGCCGGTCTTGGCGCAGGTTCACGGCGCGGACGGCGTAGGCGGAGCATCCGGCCTGCTCCCTGCCGGGCGGCCGGTCCTGCCGCTGCCCGCGCCGATGGTCATTCTGGAGGCGGCGGAACGCCATCCGGGAGAGGTCACACTGGTGGCCCTCGGCCCACTTACGAATCTCGCCACAGCGGCGCTTGCGGATCCGGCGCGGTTCGCCAGGCTAGCGCGAATCGTGAGCATGGGCGGAGCCTTCCAGGTTCCCGGCAACATCACGGCGGTTGCCGAGTTCAACTTTTTCGCCGATCCTCATGCCGCCGGCATCGTGCTCGCGAGCGGAGTGCCCGTCATGTTCGTCGGCCTCGACGTAACCACGAAGGTCTGCCTCACGCCGGAACTGCTGCCGAGTCGTACGGCCTCCGCGAACGACCGGATTCTCTCGTTCGTGGAGAAAGCCGCTCTGCACTTTCTGAATTCCTCGCGAGACTACGGCTGCCATCTCCACGATCCCCTGGCGGTTGCAGCCGTCATTGATCCGTCGCTCGCAGAGACGCGGCCGGTGTTCGTCGAAGTCGAGACCTCAGGCCAGGCCACTCTGGGGATGACCGTCGCCGATCTTCGCCCGTGGAGCACGGGGACGCCAAACGCCAGGGTGTGCGTCGGTGTCGACGCGCCGCGCTTCCTGGACTTGTTTGCCCGCCGGGTATTGCGAGGCTAGTCGGGAGACTGGCCCGCGTTGCGGTACGCCTCGTCCAGCAATTCCACCACGTGCGCCACGCGCTGCCCCTTGCCGTGCAGCGCCACGCCGGCCCTGAGCTGGATCATGCAGCCAGGATTCGCCGTCGCGATCACCTCCGCTCCGGCCGAGTTGACCGACTGCATCTTCTTTTGCAGCACCGCCATCGCCATGTCGTGCTCGACGACGTTGTAGACTCCCGCACTGCCGCAGCACAGATCGGAAAGAGGCATCTCGCGGAACATCAACCTCGGGATGGCTCGCAGCAGCTTGCGCGGCGCGATGCGGACCCGCTGGCCGTGCGCCAGGTGGCAGGAATCCTGATAGGTGACCGTGAGCGGCAAAGGCCCCATGGCGGGATTCAGCTCGATCTCTCCCAGGAACTCGTTGACGTCCTTCACCAGGCGCGTAAACCGGCGCGCTCGGTCCGCGTATTCCGCCTCGCCTTCCAGGAGTTCGTGGTATTCCTTCAGGGTCGAGCCGCAGCCGGCCGTGTTGGTGATGATGGCGTCGAAGTCGCCCGCGAGGAACACGTCGATGTTGCGGCGCGCGAGGCGGCGCGCCTGCTCGCGCAGTCCGGAATGGAGGTGCAGCGCGCCGCAGCAGCCTTGCCCTTCCGGTATGACGACCTCGCAGCCGTTCTTTTGAAGCACGCGCACGGTGGCTTCGTTCAGGCGCGCGCAGGTGACATTGGCGACACAGCCGGCGAGAAACGCCACCCGGTAGCGGCGCTCGCCTTCCGACGGAAACGTCTTGCCGATTTTGTCAAAGAAGAACGGCCATTCGGCCCGCGGGGTGAGCCGCTCGAGCTTGCCGAGCGGGCCGAACAGCTTCAGCAATCCCGACGAACGGACGAGCGATTGGAGCCCGCTGCGCTCGTAGAACAACAGGCCGAAACCGGCCACTGTTAGAAGGGCCGGCGACGTCAACAGGTGCTCAAATACAAATTCCCGGGCGAGCCTGACCCAAACAGGCCGCTTCGCCTTGACCTCGATTTGTGCTTTCGCCGCCTCGACCAGCCTTCCATACTGCACGCCCGACGGGCAGGCCGTCTCGCAGGCACGGCAGGCGAGGCACAGCCCGATGTGCTCGATGTACGACGGCCCGATCTCCATCTCTCCGGCGGCCACCTTCACCATCTGGTAGATGCGGCCGCGCGGCGAATCCATCTCCAGGTGCACCTCGCGGTAGGTCGGGCACGAATTCAGACACAGGCCGCAGTGAACGCAGCGGTCGAGGTCAAACTGCGCCGGCGCCTCGACCCGTGCCAGCTCAGAGACGGCCATAGAGTCTTCCGCGGTCCAGCAGATTCCCGGGGTCGAACATCCCCTTGATCTTCCTCATTATCTCGAAGTCGCTTCCCGGATTCGGCCACAGCTCGATCTGCCCCTTTTCGGCCTCCGGGGCGGATTCCACGACGGTTTTCCAGCCCGTGGAGGCTGCGCCGCTCACCCATTCTGCCGCGGCTTTCGCAGTTTCAAACCGGCCGTAGCAAACGCCGGAACCGGCGCGAGCGATCGCCGCGCCCGGGAGCGCCTCCATCACCTCGCGCACTTGCGACAGAGTGCACGACACGCGCACGACACTGGCCTCGGGGCATGCCTCGAATTCCCGGACCTCCCGCCAGAAGGCGCTCTCTTCTTCATCCTCAATCGATCGAGCTCCGTCGAGTTCGCCCGAGTATCGGTTCAGGACCGCTGTGTTCCCTCCCGCTTGCAGCGCCAGCAGCCAGCCTTGTCCGCCCGAGGCCCGCGGGTTCAGCAAATCGATGGCAGCGGGTTGCAGCGCTCCCCGCAGCACGCGATCGCGGGCGGCGACGGCCTCCTCGGCGGACTCGCGGCTCAGCAGGAACGTGCGGGTGGCGGCCGGCCGCGGCATCACCTTGAAGTTCGCGACTGTGATGGCCGCCAGTGTCCCGTAGGAGCCGATCAGCAACTTCCCCATGTCCAGCCCGGCGACATTCTTCACCACCATTCCACCGGACTGCACGAGCTTGCCGGCGAGAGTGGCGAACTTCATGCCGATCAGCATGTCCCGAGCCGTACCGTACAGCCTGCGCCGCGACCCACACGTGTTGGCCCCCAGCACGCCGCCGATGGTGGCCGCCTCGCCAAACGGCGGATCGAGCGGCAGCATTTGACCGTTCCGGGCGAGTTCCCGATCCAGGTCCGCATAGCGAATCCCGGCCTCGACGCTGAGGGTGAGATCGCTGGGATCGTACTGGAGAATACGGGAGAGAGCGGAAGTGGAAATCGTCACGTTCGCCGGCGCGAGCGGCCCGCCCATGGAGTTCTTGGTGAAGGCGCCTCCAAGGGCGATCGTCTTCCGAGCGCACGCCGCCTCCGCCAGCGCTTCGGCAAGCTGCTCCGCCGTTTCGGGTCTCAGTGTCTCGGACACCTCCGCCAGTGTACTAAACGAGGAGCGCCGTCATGTTTCCGGGCGTGAGTGGGGCTACAAGGGATGAACGTGATTTGAGATGGCTGCATCGCGAATGCTCCCTTCCATCTTCCGCCAAACGCGGCAGTTGTTCGGGTGGGGGTCAAGTTGCCGGATCGCGGACGGCCGGACCGGCGATGGGGTGGACTCACCCAATTCCGAGCGCGGTTCCACGCTATCCGCCGCTGTGTCGTGGCGAATCCCCGCGAAGTGGGGAAAAAGCGCGCCATGCCCCCAGAGACGGGATAATCAGCGTATGGAGAAATTCTTATCGGACAAGACGGCTCTGGTTACAGGCGCGACGCGCGGTATCGGCCGGGCGATCGCCGCACGATTGCTGCGCGACGGCGCCCGCGTCGCCATCTGCGGACGCTCGACGGAATCGGTGGAACGGGCGGTCGAACAACTGGCGCGCGAAACCGGCGGAGCGACGGCTGGCATCGCCGCCGACGTCGGCAACCTCGACCAAGTACGGGCGCTCTACGAATTCGTGGATCGCCGCTTTGGCAGCCTCGACATCCTCGTCAACAACGCGGGGATCGGGGTGTTCGCCAGCGTCCGCGATCTGAAGCCGGAGGACTGGCGGCGCACCCTGGACACGAACCTGACGGGAGTGTACCTCTGTTGTCATGAAGCACTTGCGCGGTTTGGAAACCGCGGAGGAATTTTTGTCATCAACATAAGTAGCCTGGCCGGAAAGAACGCTTTCGCGGGCGGGGCGGCGTACAACGCGTCGAAGTTCGGGCTGAACGGCTTCAGCGAAGCGCTGATGCTGGATCACCGGTATGACGACGTACGTGTTTGTACGATCATGCCCGGGAGCGTGGCCACCGACTTCAGCGCTCGTTCTCAAAACGACAACTGGAAGATTGCCGCCGACGACGTGGCCGAGATTGTGTCCGCGGTCTTGCGAATGCCGTCCAGGACCCTGATCAGCAGGGTGGAGGTGCGGCCCTCGAAGCCTCGTAAATAAATCGGGGATTCCGCCGATGAATAGGGACAAGTGGCAAGACGATTGCTCGTAGGTGAGATGTGGGGCTGTGAAGAAGGCAGCCTGGGGAAGCGTTATGGGAAGGCTGAACCAGTTGCTGGATCCAACGCGCACCGGCCGCGAGGCCGAGACGCTGGAACGGGACCTGCGCCGGTTGATCGTCGGGCAGGACGAAGCGGTCCGGCAGATCGTAAACGTGTATCAAATGTATCTGACCGGGATGAGCAGCCCGGGCAGGCCGGTGGGCAGCTTCTTGTTTCTGGGTCCGACTGGTTCCGGCAAGACCAGAATTGTTGAAGCGACAGCGGAAAGCCTGCTGGGCTACCCCCGCGCGGTCATCAAGATCGACTGCGCGGAGTTCCAGCACAGCCACGAGATCGCCAAGCTGATCGGCTCTCCGCCCGGGTATCTTGGGCATCGCGAGACGCATCCCTTGCTCAGCCAGGAAGTCCTGAGCCAGTACCACACCGAAAAAGTCAAGATCAGCTTCGTGCTGTTCGACGAGATCGAGAAGGCGAGCGACGCGCTCTGGAACCTGCTGCTCGGCATCCTCGACAAGGCCACGCTGACGCTTGGCGACAACCGGCGTGTGGATTTCTCGCACGCCATGGTTTTTCTGACGAGCAATCTCGGCGCCAGTCAGATGAGTTCCATTTTGAACCCGAAGCTTGGTTTCGTGGTCAAATCGGAACCAGGCGACCAGACGGTCGCCGATCTGAAACTGGCATCGAAAGTGGCGCGCGCCGGCGAGGAGGCCGCTCGCCGGAAGTTCACGCCGGAGTTCATCAACCGGCTGGACAAGATTGTTGTATTCCAGCCGCTGGGCGAGCAGGAGCTTCGGCGGATTCTCGACCTGGAACTGAGCCTGCTCCAGCAGCGCATTTTCGATTCCACCGGCGCCAACAGCTTCATGTTCTCGGTGTCGGCGGCGGCGCGCGACTATCTCCTGCGGGAAGGCACGGATGTGAAGTATGGCGCCCGGCACCTGAAGCGGGCCATCGAGAGGCTGGTCGTGCAGCCGATGTCGAACCTGGTGGCCACCGACCAGTTGCGGGGCGGGGACTGGGTGTTGGTGGAGTACGATCCTCAGATCAACCGGATGCTGTTCTTCAAGCAGGACGAGAATATCGCGATACAGAAACTGGCGGAGATGACCGGCGCGACGATCGCCCTGCCGGCCGCCGCCGCCGGCGGCGCGCCGGCCGAACCGGTCCGGACGACGGCCGCCCGCAGCACGCGCCGGGTCTAGCCACAGTGGTGGCTGTGGGCCACCACCGCCACCACCACCCTCACGCGGCGCACTCGCCGCGGCCCAGCTTCAGCGAGAACTCCACGTCGTCGCCCCAGTCCCGGTACATCTCCGGGAAGGTCTCGGGCGGTTTGGCCAAATCGTTGGTGAGCTCGCGGAAGGTTTCCACGCGGAAGCGGAGCACGTAATCGCGAAAACTCTCGCCCTCACGGCGGTTGGCGGAGTAGTGGTCCAGCACCCGGCGGACGGCAGCCGGCGCCAGCCGCGCCGCAATGCTCTGCACCTGCAAGCCGAACCGCACCATGCCGTCATGGTCGAAGCCGCCGCCGAGCAGCATCTGGTAATAGGGCACTTCGCGGCCGCCGATCTTGCGCGCGTTCCCGTAGAATCCGAGGTCGGCGATCCAGTGCTGGCCGCAGGAGTTCGGGCAGCCGCTCACTTTGATCGTGAGCTTGCGGATCGCCGGGTCGTCGAATTGCCGAACCGTCTCCTGCAAGGCCGATCCGAGATTCATCGACTTGGTCAGTCCCAAGGCGCACGAGTAAGCGCCGGGACAGGTGGTGATGTCCTCGATCCCATTAGCGCCGGAGGAGGCTAGCCCGAGCCTACGCAAGGCGGCGTACACTCGCTTCAGGCTGGATCGAGGAACAAATGCCAAGGCGAGATTCTGCCCGATGGTGAGCCGAATCAGCCCGTCGCCGGCGTCGCGCGCCAGCGCGGCCACGCCGCGCATCTCGCGGCTCGTCAGGTTGCCCTGGTCCACGCGAATGTTGACCACCGCGTAGCCTTCCTGCTTCTGCGGGACCACGTTCGACTCGGCCCAGCGCTCGAACTCCGGGTCGCGGGCGCCGTTCCCGTTCACTACCGGGAGCGCGAGCCCGCGCCCCAACGGAGCCGGCTCGGACTGGAATCCGCCGAAGCCTTCCGGGATCGCTTCGGGGACGTCGATTCCGCCGTTTTGGAGGATGTCGGCATACTCCCGCTCGACGTTTTCCTTGACCCAGTCAAAGCCCCGTTCGCGCAGGACGAACTTCAGCCGGGCCTTGTTCTTGTTCTCCCGATTCCCGTGCCGGTTGAAAACACGGATCAGCGCTTCGATCCGGTTCACCACGCGCTCTTCCGGTACGAACTCGTCCAGAACGCGCGCTTCGCACGGCAGCGGGCCCAGGCCGCCGCCAACGATCATCCGGAAGCCGCGCCGCTCAACGCCGCCTTCCCGGCGAATCTCCGCCCGCAGGCCGACGTCGTGGATCGCGCCGGCCATGCAATCCTGCCCGCAGCCGCAAAGAGCGATCTTGAACTTTCGCGGCAGGTTGTCGGTCAGTTCCTTGTGCAGGAACGCGAACGCGATCCGGCGGGCGTGAGGCCTGACATCGAAGATCTCTTCGCGATCCAGCCCCGCCATCGGGCAGCAGGTGACATTGCGAACGGTGTTGTAGCAAGCTTCCCGAGTGGTGAGCCGGGCGTCTGCAAGCAGGTGAAGCAGGTCCGGAACCTCGCGGAGCGGAACGAAGTGGAACTGAACATTCTGCCGCGTGGTCAGGTGCGCCTTGCCGGAGGCGTACCGGTCGGCGATGTCGGCCAGCCGGTCCAACTGATCCGCCGTGACCATGCCGCCGGGAATCTTGGTGCGCACCATCTGCACGCCTGCCTGGCGCTGTCCGTAGATGCCCCGTCGCAATCGGAAAGCGCGGAACTTGTCTTCCGGGATTTCGCCGGCCAGGTAGGCTTCGGCTTTCTCCCGGAAAAGCTCGATGTCCTCCCGAACGGTCTGCTCGTATTCAAACTCGACGATTTCCCGGCCGGGGAGAGTAATAGTGGCCATGGATCACCCTATTACCTATAGAGAATAGCATGATTCCCCGGCAAAGGCAAGTGCCGAACGCACCCAGCAGGGGCCTGGGAACTCGCTCAATCCAGATCGATGTCGCGGGTAGGGGGCTTAAGGTCCGGCGTTTCTTTGGCTTGGCGGAGCAGCTCGTCGAACTTCCGGGCGAGCACATCCTTGGATTTCTTTTCGGATTCCACCGACTTCTGGAAGGCCTCTTCTCGGCGAGCCGCGGCGCCTTTCACGCGGGCCAGGGCGTCCGAGAAATCCTCCACGGTCCGAGGCTTCTCAGCCTCTTTGAAGCTGATCACGGCACGGACCTGGGGGTCGACCTTCAGAGACGCCCGGCAGCAGGGGCACTGAATCTCGAACAATGGACTACCGCCTTCGGGCATGCCGACGATTTTAACAGATTGGCGGGAGATCGCTGCTCTCGGAGACCTGACTGAACAGCGGACTCGCGCCGTCGGTTTGCCGGATGCTAACGGGGCTGACAACAACGTTACTAGGCCTGGCCGCGCGGCCGGTTCTTGCGCACCCACTCCAGATCCTGAATCGGCTCGCCGTCGCACTCGATGGCGATGACCGTGACGGGGTTGTCGGGCGCCGTCGCCGGCAGGCCGGTGAACTGGACGCGCAGGTCGTCCTGCTTGAAATCGACGCTCTTGCCGCTCGCCAGGAACCTGGCGGACTTCACCTTCGTCTTCAGGCTGCCCATGGCCACGGTCTCGCCCGGCCAGAAGTGCACGTGGAAGTACGCAGTGTTGCCCTTTCGCGTGAAGTTGCCGAACAGCGACCACTGCAACTTGGACCGCTCGGCTCCGTAGATCGACTGGCCGTTCCGGTCCATCCATTCGCCGACCGTGTTCAGGATCCGCACGGACTCCTCGGG
>CAZACK010000047.1:0-10192 GCA_964483455.1 uncultured Solibacteraceae bacterium | reverse complement strand
GTCGAGGCAGCGGGCGCCGTCGGGATGATGCCAGTCCATCAGCGAGTAGTAAAAGCCGAAGCGCAGGCCCTCGGCGCGGGCCGCCTCGACGTATTCGGCGACGAGGTCGCGTCCGGCCGCCTGCTTCGGCGCGCAGTAGTTGGTCAGCCTGGTGTCGAACAGGCAGAAGCCCTCGTGGTGCTTGCTGGTCATCACCATGTACTTCATGCCGGCGCGCTTGGCGAGCCGGGCCCAGTCGCGCGCGGCGTTGGGCTTGGGCTTGAACTGTCCGGCGAGCTGCTCGTACTCCGGCACGGGGATGCCTTCGTTCTCCATCACCCACTCGTGGCGGCCGAGGACGCTGTACAGGCCCCAGTGGACAAACATGCCGAACTTGGCCTCGCGCCACCAGGCGATGCGGCGCTCGTGGTCGGGCGGCGGCGCCTCGGCCTGCTCGGGAGCGGGCTTCGGAGCCTCCCGCCGGGCGCAGCCGGCCGCGGACAGCGCGGCGGCAGTGGCGCTCGCCCCAAGAAAACTGCGTCTGGAACAATCCGATGTCGACATCCCGTTTTCTCCTTTCCTCGTCGCCCGCCGCCTCAGGCGCGGGGACGGTTCCTGCGCACCGCGATCATGTCCTGCACCGGCTCGGATTCGCATTCGGCCGCGATCACCGTGATCGGGTCGTCCGGAGCCTTCTCGGGCAGGCCGGTAAACTGCACGCGAAACTCGTCCTGCTTCACGTTGACGCTGCCGCCGCCGGACAACAGCCGGGCGGACTTCACCTTCGTCCGGAGCCCGCCGACCGTCACCGTCCGCCCCGGCCAGAAGTAGACGTGAACATACAGCGTGTTGCCCTTTCGGGTGAAATTGGCGTAGTTGGAACGGCGCACCTTGCACCGCTCGGCGCCGTAAATGGTCTGGCCGTTCCGCGACATCCACTCGCCCACCTTGTCCAGCACGCGAACCGATTCCTCGGGGATCGACCCGTCGGCCCGCGGCCCGAGGTTGTAAAGGAAATTGCCGCCGTCGCGGGCGCAGGTGATCAGGTTGCGGAGCGACGTCTTGGGCGTCTTCCAGGCGTCGTCGGCGGCCTGGTAGCCCCAGCTTTCGTTCATGGTCATGCAGGCTTCCCAGTCGCTCTTCTCATCGGGTACGATCCGCTGCTCGGGCGTGCCGAAGTCGCCCGGAAGCTTGTTGCGGTTATTGACGATGATGTCGGGCTGGAGCTGAAGCACCATGGCGTTCATCTTCTCCGACTCCCAGCCGGCGGCGTCCAGCGGCCACGGCACGTCGTACCAGAGGATGTCGATCTTGCCGTAGTTGGTGAGGATCTCGCGGATCTGGCCGTGGATGTAGTCGACGAAGCGGCGGCGGGCGTCTTCATTCTCGGCGCAACGCGCCCCGTCCGGGTGATGCCAGTCCATCAACGAATAGTACAGGCCGATGCGCATCCCTTCGGCCCGCATGGCTTCCACGTACTCGGCGGTGAGGTCGCGGCGCGGGGCGGTCTTGGTGGAGCAGTAGTTGGTCAGCTTGGAATCGAAGAGGCAGTAACCGTCATGGTGCTTGGTGAGGAAGACGATGTACTTCATGCCGGCGCGCCTGGCGAGCTTCGCCCACTCGCGCGGCGCGCCCGGCCGGGGGTTGAACTTCTGCGCCAGCGGCTCGTATTCGGAAAGCGGGATGCCTTCGTTTTCCATCACCCACTCGTGCCGGCCGAGAATGCTGTACAGGCCGAGGCAGACGAAGGTGCCGAACTTGGCTTCGCGCCACCAGGCGATGCGGCGCTCGTGATCGGGCGGGGGGCCTGCCGCGGCCGGCTCGGGCGCGGACGCCGGTTCCCGCCGGGCGCAGCCGGCGGCGGCAGCGGTCACTCCGGCCGCGGACCAGGCGAGGTAGTTTCGCCGCGTCATTTCGGATATTTTCATCTTCAATGGGACTCCTTTCCTGAGGATTGCGTCGCTTGTCACCGGTTTCCCATCGAGATCAGCACCGTGGCCGCCACCAGCAGGAACAACCCCGTCCACAGCAGGTTCAACGTCCCGCGCCCGGCCGAGCGCCACTCGCCCGTCACCACGCCGGAAAGGTTGGCCGCCATGATCATGAAGATCTGGAACAGCGCCCAGCCGACCGAAGTCCCGAGCGCTCCCAGGAACGCCGTCGCCATCCCGTAGATGGCGACGGCCCCCATCCACAACACGCCCATCAGAATCGCCAGCACGGTCTCCGGACTGCGGTATCTGAAATTGCCCCAGCTCCCGTTCTTCGAGAGCAGATAGACGCTGTAGACGATGTTCGGCACGAATCCGCCCGCGAGGCCCACCGGCCACACCGCGTACGCGGCGTTGGCGGCCGAGGCGCCGCGCCGGACGGCCTGCTGGGCGATTTCCTGGCCGAAGGCAAGCGAGAAATTGATCATTGGCGCCAACAGGCCGCAGAGGATGGCCATCAGCAGCGCCCCTGCGTAGCCGCTCCGCGCCGGGGCATTCGCGCTTTTCTGCTC
This sequence comes from uncultured Solibacteraceae bacterium, assembly GCA_964483455.1. Classification (GTDB taxonomy): domain Bacteria; phylum Acidobacteriota; class Terriglobia; order Bryobacterales; family Bryobacteraceae; genus CAYZJD01. The sequence goes on along the minus strand of CAZACK010000047.1, from coordinate 7,710 downwards.
CGCCTTCTCCCGCCGGCGGCCGGCGACGCTCGACACGGCGATGCCCGCGGCCATCACCGCCACACCGGACAAGATCAGGAATCCCTGCGGGGTGGCGAGCACCTCGCGGCGTTGAAAAAACAGCGGGACGAGGCTGCCGAGCACCGCCCCCAGACCGATGATGACCGCGTAGCCGAGCGCCAGCCCGAGACGGGCGATCGAGAGTCCGAACAGCACCTGCGCGACGCCCCACCCCGCGCCGAACAGCACCGGCGCCGCGAAGTCCCGGGCCCGCAATCCGGCGTAAACGTCGCCGGGGTTGCCGATCGTCAGCCACGCCAGCGCCCAGGGAATCAGGATGAGCGAGACCAGGCTGAAGACGAACCAAGTGTTCTCCCACCGCCAGCGCCGCACGTACTTCATCGGCAGCATGCAGTTGCCGGCCATGGCGCCGGCCAGCAGCGCCATGGCCAGGCCGATCCAGAGCTGGGACGTCATAGCTGAAGCCGCCACGGAGAATCGACCGGCGCCGATCCTTCTGCTTCCGGTTCCTGAACCTCGTGGGCCCACACCTGACTGGCGACGCCGGCAAACTCCCGGACGGCATAGATCGCCGTCTGCTCGGCGAACACCGGGTCGCCGGACCGGATGGCTTGCACGATCAGGCGATGGCCGTCGGATCCGGCGCCCCAAGCCTCCACCGGCGCCCTCAGCTTGGTGGCCCGGATCAGCGTGAACGCGAATAACGGCACCAGGACTTGGCGAAGCTGCCGCTCCAGGACGCGGCTGCCGGAAAGGCGGGCGAGTTGGAGGTGAAAGGTCAGGTCCTTCTCGATGACCCCTCTCAAGTTGGCCTGCCCGATCGCCTCCCTCATGGCCAGCAGCGTTGCCTCCAATTCGGCGGTTTCGGCCTTGGACTCCGCGGCGAGGCGGGCGGCGAGCCCCTCCAACACGGCTCGAACGCGGTAGACGTCGGCCACGTCTTCCTCGGTCATCTGAATGACCCGGGCGCTCTTGCCGTGCTCCTTCTCAATGAAGCCTTCGGTGACGAGGATGTTGATGGCCTCGCGGATGGAGGTCTGGGCAACGCCGAGCCTAGGGGCAAGCTGCGTTTCGACGACCGCATCGCCCGGCTGGAGCCTGCCGGCGAGAATTTCCTCGCGCAGGGCTGCCGCCAGCCGGTGTTTCAGGAGCTGGCCTTGGGCACTGAACGGCACGGGTCGTAAGCGCTTATCGGCGCTGGAAGAGTCTAGCACGAGTCGCGCCAGCCTGTAAAGTGTTGAAGGATTTGAAAATGTTTGCGCAATATTTTGTTGACATTAGTACGCAGGCACTATATAATCCAACCGTCGGCAAGCGCTTGGGGTACATCCCAAGCCCCGAAGCATTTTGAGTTAGGGGGACACAGACAATGCATCATGAGGGCCACCGCAGGCTCCTCGCAGCTTCACTCCTGATCCTGCTCCTCGCACTGCCCGGCGCCGTGTATGCCCAGGTTTCCACGGCAAACATCAACGGCACCGTTCGCGATGCGAGCGGCAGCGTCGTCCCGCAGGCCACGGTCGTGCTCAAGAATGTGGGTACGGGAATCGAATTGCGTAGCACGACGAACGATGCGGGCGTCTACGCATTCCTCAACCTGCTGCCGGGCAGCTACACGCTGGAAGCCAGCCAGCAGGGTTTCCGGACGGCGAGGGTCAGCCAGTTCAACCTCGTTGTCAACCAGACGGCCACCTATGACTTCTCACTCGAAGTCGGCTCGATCGAGCAGTCGGTGACGGTCGAAGCGATGGGGGCCGAAGTGCAGAGCTCGACGGCCGAACTCGGGGCGGTGGTGAGCCGGCAACAAGTCGTGGACCTGCCGCTGAACGGCAGGAACTTCACCCAGTTGCTGGCGCTGACGCCCGGAGTCGCGCCGATCAGCGTTTCCCAGAACGCCGGCGGCACGTTTACGGCGAGCGCCATCGGGGCGTTCTACATTCCTTCCATTAACGGCCAGACCAATCGCAGCAATTTCTGGACGCTGGACGGCATCAACAACCAGGAGTCGTTTAACAGCACCTACGCCGTCCCGCCGATTATCGACACGATCCAGGAGTTCAAGGTGAACTCCCACAATGACCAGGTGGAGTTCGGCGGCGTGCTGGGGGGAACGGTGAACGTTGTCACCAAATCCGGCACCAACGAACTGCACGGAAGCGCGTGGGAGTACCTTCGCAATGACGCCTTCGACGCCCGCAGCACATTCCTGCCGAAGGTGAGCGTGTTCCGTTACAACATGTTCGGCGCTTCCGGCGGGGGTCCGATTGTGATTCCGAAGGTCTACGATGGCCGCAACAAGACCTTTTTCTACGTGGGCTACCAGGGCTTCCGGCTGCGCCGGCCGGCCAACTCCTTCTACAAGGTTCCGACGGAGGCGAATCTTCGGGGCGACCTGAGCGACATCCCCAGACAGATCTACGACCCGTTCTCGACGCGGGTGGACCCTCTCGATTCAACCAAATTCATCCGCGACCCGTTCTCCGGGAATCAGATCCCCGCGAACCTGATCAGCCAGGGGAACCTGAAATTCGCCAGCACGCTGCCCAGGCCGATCGTGACCGGCGTCGGCGACCGGAACGCTTTGGACACCACTCCATTCAGCCAATCGCAGAACGAGTACACCGCCCGGGTGGATCAGACGATCGGTTCGAAGGATTTCGTCTGGTTCCGCTACACGGGCCTCCTGCTGGACATCAACCAGTCGGCGGGACGCCAGGGCCTGCTATCGCAGCCGGAGCGGCCGGCCCGGAACTGGGGTGTGAGCTGGGTGCGCACCTTCAGCCCCACCAGCACCATGCAATTGCAAGTGGGCCGCGTTCACGTCCGCCTGGATTCGAAGACTCGTTTTGCCGGCCTGTCGGAAAGCTTCATCGACGAGGTGGGCTTCTCTCGAGATTTCGCATGCGGTTTCATCGGAGATGTTTGCGTCATCCCGGCGCTCAATGTCACCAACTACTTCAGCGGCGGCGAGTCCGACTCGCTGAATATCCCGGTCCGGATCTGGCAGTTCCGGGGCAACTACTCGAAGATTTCCGGCAACCACACGCTCAAGTGGGGAGCCGAGTTCAGCAGCAACAACTTCGAGTCCTGGTACAGAAACGCCAGTTCCGGGTTCAACACTCCGCAGACGGCTGACCCGCAGAACCTCGGAACCACCGGCAGCGAACTGGCGTCGTTCCTGCTGAATGTCCCGGACAGCGCCGGCCGCCGTAACGTTCATGAAACGATGCGCCCAGGAGGCGTCCTCAGCTTCTTCCTCCACGATCAGTGGAAGGTGACTCCAAAACTGACCGTGAACCTCGGCCTGCGTTACGACCGGACGTTCCAGCCGCCTTACGGCAAGGAAGGGACCGAGGGCGAAAACGGCGGGATCGAGACCGGCGCCTACGACCTGAATCGTGGCGTCTACCTCGTTCAGAAAGTGCCGCCGACGTGCGCCGAGCGCGGGCACGCGCCGTGCATTCCCGATCCGACCGGCAAGCTGCCGGAGCATGTCGAAATCGAGCCGCGCGGCAAGATCTACCACGACACCACCAAGAACTTCCAGCCGAGAATCGGCCTGGCGTACCGGGTGCGGCCCAACACGGCGCTGCGGGCGTCCATCGGAGTGTTCTTTGACAATTGGGCGGCCGTTACGCAAACCGCCCAGAACTACGAGGGCGCCTGGCCGGATGCCGGGCAGCAGCTCGGCAACAACCTGAACTACCCGTCGGCTGCCTCGGCGACGCCGACGGTTACCGGATACAAACCTTTCCTCCAGGGGCTGCTGCCCTCGCCGACTCCGTTCAACCAGGTGCAATGGTTCATGGACCCGTTCGCCAAGAACCCTTACTCGTTCCAGTGGAACTTCGGGTTCCAGCACCAGGTCGCTTCTGACATGGTGGTGACGGCGAACTACGTGGGCTCCGTCAGCCGGCGCCTGGATGTCGGCGGCTACTTCAACGTCGCCTACACCCCGGGGCCCGGGGAACAGGCGCCCCGCCGACCGTTCTCGTACATCGCACCGACGTTTTATGACCGCAGCATCGGCAACAGCAACTACAACGCGTTCCAATTCTTGCTGGACAAGCGGTTCTCGAGAGGCCTGGCGTACATGGTGTCATACACCTGGTCCAAGTCGATCGACATGGCCTGCTCGGGCTGGTACGGCGTCGAAGGCTGCTCGAGCCAGGATCCGTACGACATCTCCAAGGATCGCAGCGTGTCCGGGTTCGACCTGACGCACGTGCTGACGATCAACACGATCTACCAGATCCCGGTCGGCGCCGGCAAAGCGATCTCGACCGGAAGCCGCGTCGGCGATTACATCGTGGGCAACTGGCAGTTGAACGGCATCGCGCAGTTCTACTCGGGAATCCCGTATGAAGTCGGTGTCCCCGGCGATATCGCCAACACCGGCAACGTGAACTGCTGCAACGGCTATTACGAGAGGCTCAATGTTGTCGGCGATCACAAAATCAGCAACCCCACTCGTGACCTTTGGTTCAACAAGAACGCCTTTGCCGTGCCGGCGCAGTACACCTTCGGCAACCTGGGGCGTAACGCCTTGCGGTCCGACGGACTGGTGAACTTCGACATTTCCGTGTTCCGCCAGTTCCCGATCAAAGAGGCTACAAGGATCGAGTTCCGGGCGGAGGCGTTCAACGTCTTCAACCACCCGACCTATGGTGTGCCTGTCCGCAGCTTCACGAACGCCAACTTCGGCAAGGTTCTGGGGTTGAGACAGAACACCGGCCCGCGCCAGTTGCAGTTGGCCCTGAAGATACTTTTCTGAGCCAGCCAGCTTGGCGTAAGCTGGTTGGATGAAACTGGCTTCGAACGGGCGCCGCATCCTCCTCATCGGGGGCGGCGCCCTTTTTCTTTTGGCGCCCTCCGCTCCGGCGCAGAAGAAACCCACCGCTTCGAAGCCCAAGGCCTGCCAAGGCCCGCTGGAACTTGAGCAAGTCATCGCCAAACAGCCCGCCGTCGGACCGTACAACGCTCTTGGCGCGTTCTTTGCCCAGCGGAAACAGCTTGACTGTGCGGTCCGGGCATTCGAGTCAGCCATGAAGCTGGATCCGGCCTCGTGGGAATCGCGGTACAACCTCAGCCTGGCGCTCATCGAGAAAGGCGACCAGAAGCGGGCGGCCTCGGAACTGAAGACGCTGGTGGGCCAGAAGCCGGACCTGGTGAACGCGCGCAACGCCCTGGGAATGGTGCTGCACAACCTCGGCGACCTGGACGGCGCCGCCGAGCAGTTCCGAGCCGCGCTTCAGCACGATCCCAACTCGATCTACGCAATCGAGCACCTGGCGGCCGTCTTGAGCACTCAAGGAAGACACACCGCGGCCATCTTCTACTTGCGGCGGGCGGTGGCGATCGAGCCGTTCCAGCCGGCGCATCAGCTTGCTCTCGGGGTCGCCCTCTACCAGAACGGCAACATTAACGAAGCGGTAGACGTTCTCAACAAGCTGGTCAAGTCCTTTCCAAAGTCGATTGACGCCCACTACAACCTGGCGACGATCTACGCCCACGAGAAGCGGTTCAAAGAGGCGGCGGATGAGTACGCCGAGTGCCTGAAGCTCGATCCGGGCCACAATGCGGCGCGGTCAACGCTGGTGAAATCGCTGCTGTCTTTGGATATGACGGCGGACGCGCTCCCACACATCGACGAGCACATCCGGAGAAACCCTCGTGATTTCGAAGGCTACTACCTCCGCGGGTTTGCGTACCGGCTGATGGGCCGCTACGCCGAGGCGGAGCCGCCGCTTCGCCAGGCGCTCGAGCTGAATCCGGACGACTACGACGTGCGGTACAACCTCGGCTTCATCCTGACACGGCTGGGGAATTTTGAAGAAGCGAAGACGCACCTGGAGCGCGCCAAGGCGATGCGGCCGGAGGCGACGGAGCCGCGCTACCAGCTTGCCACGGTGCTGCGGTCGCTGAACGAGCCGGAGCGGGCCCGGCAGGAGATCCAGGAATTCGACAAGATCAAGAAGCGGAGTCAGGTGGCCGCGGCCGCCGGCACCAACACCAACCAGGGCAACCAGATGCTGGAGGCGGGCAATTACCGCCGCGCGGTCGAGTTCTACCGCCGCGCCATCGAGATGGAGCCCGTCAATGCCCGCACGTTTTACAACCTGTCGCTGGCGCTGGCCAGGCTCGGGGACCGCGCCGGCGAACGGGACGCGCTGGAAAATGCCGTCGCCATCGATCCGAACCTCGCGCTGGCGCACAACCAGCTCGGGCTGATCCACATGGCCGAGGGCCGGACAAGCGTGGCCGAGAAGAGCCTGAAGACCGCCATCGCCATCGATCCCCAGTTCGCCGAAGCCCACAACAACCTTGGCGTGCTCCACGGGCAGCAGGGCCGCGCCCAGGAGGCCGAGCGCGAGTTCCGGCTGGCGGTCGAGAACGACCCGAAGTACGCGCAGGCGTACGTGAACCTGGGGCTGGCCCTGGCCGGCACGGGCCGCTTCGCTGAAGCAGAACAAGAGATCGGCAACGCCGTCCGGCTGGCGCCGGAAAGCCCCAGCGCGCTGACGTCGCTGGGAATGGTGCAGGCGCGCACCGGCAAGCTGGCCGAGTCCATCGAGACGTTCCGGAAGGTCCTGGCGCTGCAACCCAATTCGGCGGAAGCCCACATGAACCTCGGCATCGCGCTGGCGGACGGCTACAGCGTGGAAGCGGCGCTCGCGGAGTTCAGCGAAGCCGCGCGGCTGGCGCCCGAACTCCCCGCGGCCCGCTACAACAAGGGCCGGGCGCTGTTCGACCTGCGACGCTACGAGGAGGCCAAGCCCGAGCTGGACGCCGCCTGCCGGCTGGCCCCGGATTACGGCGCCGCGCTCTATCTGCTCGCCCTCGCCGAGAGGCAGACGGACAACCGCCCGCGGGCGGTGGACCTCCTCCAGAGGGTCGTCGCGCTCGAGCCGAACAACCCCGACGCGCACTACCTGCTCGGCCAGAACCTGATGAACCTGGAGAAGCCCCACGAGGCGATCGCCCACTGGCGGAAGGCGGTGGAGATCAACCCCGATCATGGCGAGGCGTTGTACAACCTGGCGCGCCACCTGAGCGAGCAGGACCGGGACATGGCCAAGGCCTTCCAGGAGCGCTTCGTCGCCCTCCAGAAGAAGCGCCAGATCACCGACCGCGCCGAAACTCTGGGCAACTTCGCCCTGGCCTCGGCGACGGCCCGCGACTGGCCGAGCGCGGTGGCGCAGTTGAAAGAGGCGCTGGAGGTCTGCGGCGATTGCCGGTCCCGCGCCGACCTGCACAAGAATCTGGGCCTCATCTACAGCCGCTCGGGCGATCTACGCAACGGCGTCGAGGAGCTTCAGGCCGCGCGCAAGCTGAAACCGCATGACCCGGATATCGTGAAGGCGCTGGAAGTCATCGAGATGGTGGAGAAGCAGTCCGCCGGTCGGCGCTGAGACAATGTTGCTGCGCCCGGACCGCTGCCCGGTCTCTTTCCCTCTTCCCCCATCACCATTCCTGGTGTATAAAACAAAGTGGACCTGATTTGTTTGCGGAAACCCTGTGGAAAACCGGCAGGGTTCCGGCGCGATATCTGGCGGGAAAGGACTTTCGGGAGACAGTAGATGTGGAATCGCCAAGGCAGGTTTCCAATCGCCTAACTGTCACGATCCATTGCCCGATGATTTTCCTTGCCGGAATGTTTACACGACTGTAATCTAGAACGCGGTAGCG
>CAZACK010000046.1:10455-38509 GCA_964483455.1 uncultured Solibacteraceae bacterium | reverse complement strand
TCAGGGTGGCCGGCCTTGCCGGCCATGAGTGGTTTATCGGCGTTCATCGGCGGCTCATCAATTCCCTCCATCTGTCCACTGGCGGCACGGAACGTCTTCTTTCGCAACATGGTACTACTAGAGGCCTTCAACTGGGCCGGCCTCACCTCTGCCCGTAGGTCGCCTTCGGGCCGTGCTTCCTGAGAAAGTGCTTGTCGCGGAGCGCCTCCGAGACGGGTCCGGCGGCGGGATTGAGCGTCATCGTGTGGTAGGCGATGACGGCGACCTCCTCGAGCAGCACTGCGTTCTGCGCCGCCTTGGCCGGCGTTTCGCCCCAGCAGAATGGACCGTGGCCGGCCACCAACACAGCGGGCATCGACAGCGGATCCCGGCCGGCGAAGCGGCGCACGATGACCTCGCCGGTGTTCGCCTCGTAGTCGCCTTCGATTTCCGCCGCCGAAAGCGGCTGGGTCACAGGGACGGGCCCGTGGAAGTAATCGGCGTGGGTCGTGCCGAGGCACGGGATCTCGCGCCTAGCCTGCGCCCAGGCGGTGGCGAAGCGGGAGTGCGTGTGGACGACGCCGCCGAGCCCAGGAAAGGCGCGGTACAGAGCGAGGTGAGTCGGCAGGTCTGACGACGGGCGGAGGCTGCCCTCCAGCAACCGGCCCTGGAGGTCGTACACCACCATGTGCTCGGACCTCAGTTCGTCGAACGGAACGCCGCTTGGCTTGATCACAACGAGCCCTTCGCCGGGATCAAAACCGCTGGCGTTGCCGAACGTGTAAATCACCAGCCCGCGGCGGACCAGTTCGAGGTTCGCATCGAGCACATCTTCGCGGAGTTGTTTGAGGCGCATCCGTCCAATCAGGATACCGCCGCTCGGGTGTACGATGGTCGGGTTCCAAAGAGATTGACGATGCACGAACCGACTCGCCGAGAACTTCTGGCCGGCCTCGCCTCGGCGCCCGCGATGGCGGCGCCGATGCCCAAGAGCGGTCCCGGTCCCTCCCAGGTGCGCATCACGAACGTCGAGTGCTTCCAGGTGCGCGTTCCGCCGGACGGCGGCAGGCCGGATCCGCTGCGGATCTACGACTACGCGGTCACCCGCGTCCACACGGACGCCGGCGTGACCGGGACGGCGTTTTTCGGTGTGCCTCGCGAGGTTCTGGAGAATTGGGTGAAGCCCGTGCTCGTGGGGCAGGACCTGTTCGCTGTCGAACGCCACCTGAAGCGCCTCCAGATGCAGCGCGGCGAATCCGGTGTGCAGTCGTGGTCCGCCGCCGAGCACGCCATGTGGGACGCGATCGGCAAGCTCGCCGGGCAGCCGGTGGCGCGGCTCCTCGGCGGTTCCCGCGACCGGCTGCGCGTCTACCGGACGTGCGTCTGGCCGGGTAAGCAAGACCAGTCCGACGTTGCCTACGACACACAGGCGCAATACGCGGCGCGTTTGAAGGAAGCCGGCTACACGGCCATTAAGATTCGCGCCTGGAGACCTCGTCCGATGGACGACGTCGACATGGTGGGCGTGATGCGGAAGGCCGTTGGGCCGGATTTCAAGATCATGCTCGATCGGACCGCGGTGCGGCCCGGCTGGGTGTGGGACTACCCGACGGCGCTGGAGGTCGCCCGGGGACTGGAGCGGCACAATGCGTACTGGCTCGAAGAGCCGTTCGACGGCGATGACCTGGAGGGTCCGGCGCGCCTGGCCGCCGAGGTGAGTATCCTGATCACCGGCGGCGAACTTGGCAAGAGCATTTACGAGTTCCTGGCCTTTCTGAAGAACAAGACCTACGACGTCGTGCAGCCGGACACGCGCATCTGCGGCGGCATCTGGATCGCGCGCAAGATCTCGATTCTCGCGGAAGCCTTCGGCGTGCCTTGCATCCAGCACGGCAACTTGGGACTGACTTTGGCCGGATGGATCCAGGCGGGCTGCGCCATGCCGAACTGCGAATGGCAGGAGATCATCGGCGGCCCGAACCTGCCGGAGGAGCAATGGCAGCCTGGCGGCAAGTTGTTGCGCACGGCGCAGCCGTTCCGGGTCGAGAACGGCTACATTTTTTTGCCCGACCTGCCCGGGTTGGGTCTCGACGTCAACGAAGAAGCCCTGAAGGAGTATCGTCGTGGCTGACTTCACTCGAAAAGTCTTGACGGGAAGCGCGGCGCCGGGTCTGGCGGCGCTGGCCGCGGCCGTGAAGCCGGTTCGGATCTCGGGAGTCGAGGCTTTCGACATCGACATTCCGGTTTCCAAGGCCGAAGATGAAGCCGGCGTTCAGCACCGCTACGGCGTGATCCGGGTCAGCACGGACGTTGGAGTGCGCGGATACTCGTTTGTGGGTGTGCCGGCGCAGGCGCTGAGCGAGGTCCGTGGAATCCTCGCCGGCAAGGATCTGTTTGCCGTCGAGCAGCATCTGGGAAACGGCCTGGGCAAGTTCGGCGGCGTCGAGCACGCGGTGTGGGACGCCATCGGCAGGGTCGCCGGGCAGCCGGTCTACCGCCTTCTGGGCGGATCCAGCGATCGGATCAAGGCCTACCTGACGTGTGTTTGGAAGGGCAACCCGGACCAGTCTCAGGTCGCCTACCAGCAGCAGGCGGAAATGGCCGTAAAGATCAAGAGGGCCGGCTTCAAGGGGATGAAGATCCGCGCCTGGCGGCCCGACCCCATGGACGATGTCGAGGCGTGCCGCGAAATCCGCGCTGCCGTGGGTCCGGATTTCGCGATCATGTTCGACCGCACGGCGCACGCGCCTCAGACGGCCGGGCAGAAGGTGTGGGACTACGAAACCGGGCTTCGAGTGGGTCGGGGGCTCCAGGAGCAGGGAGCGTACTGGCTCGAGGAACCGTACGCCCGCGATGACTACGAATCCCCGGCGCGGCTCGCAGCGACTCTCGACATGCCGGTCACCGGAGGCGAGGGGTACAACGGGATCGAGCCCTACCACCAGTGCCTCCTGCATCGAACCTACGACATTCTTCAGCCGGACGGGCGAGGCGCCGGCGGCATCCTTCTTTGCCGGAAGGTGGCGGTGATGGCGGAGGCTTTTCACGTGCCGTGCATCCTCCACGGCACCATGTCGCTGATGCTGGCCGGCTGGCTCCAGGCATCGTTCGCGATCGGCTCGGAGTGGCAGGAGGTGGCGATCGTCTGGCCGCCGCTGATGCCGGAAGAACAATGGGCGCCCGCGCTGAAGGTCGTGAACAGCAAGGAGCTGTTCACGATCCGGAATGGCGAGATCGTGGCGCCGCCTTACCCAGGCATTGGGCTGAACGTGAACGAAGAGGCTGTCGATCGCTACCGGGTGAGAACCTGATTACGCATCACGGCCGGACGCCATCGCGGCAATCAACCACCCAACCATCCAACGGCTTTGACCGCCTAACCGGAAGTCGATGAACGAAACCGCTTCGCGGCAGCCAAGTGCTCACGAGGCTCATTGCGCCAAACAACCGCATAGCCGCGCGCCGTCAAGGCCCCGGTTCCACGATCTCCACGATCCGGCCGGCCGGCACATCGGTGAGCGCCTGCCTCACGCCGCTCGGCCAGTCGATGACCAGTTCTCTTGCGGACGTCGCCGTACCCAGACCGAAATGAACCCGCGGGTCGCTCGAGCACGCGTAGCCGATGCTCGTGGTGGCCATGTTCCACTGCGAAAGGCCGTCGCCGGTGGTGATCCGCACCCGCGCCCCGATGCCCATGCGGTTGCTCTTCGTCCCAACCAGCTTCAGCGTCAGCCAGCGGTTGTCGTTCGCCGAGATGTTGCGAAACAGCCGCGCCGGTCCCTGCAACACGCTGACGACCGCATCGACGCGGCCGTCGTTGTCGATGTCGCCGAAGGCGGCGCCGCGGTGCACTGCCTCGCGTTGGAAGTCCGGACCTGCGCCGGTGCTCACATCTTCGAACCTGCCGTTCTTCATATTGCGGAAGACCGAGTTGGGCTCCGGGTACCGGCGATCCGGCTTGCCGTCGGAGACGTTGTCGAGCACGTTCGCGCGCGCCACGAACAAGTCCTTCCAGCCGTCGTTGTCGAAGTCCGCTACGCCGTTGCTCCAGCCCGACATCTGGACCGTGTAGCCGCCGAGGCCGCTGGTAAACGTGACATTCGAGAAGATTCCGCGGCTGCGGTACAGGAACAGCGGAAAGCTCTCCATCTCGACCGCCGTGTGCCAGATGTCGGGCGAGCCGTCGTTATTGACGTCGCGAAAGTCCGAGCCCATGCCCGAGAGCGCCACCCCGTTCTGCCCGAAGGAAACTCCGGCGCGAATTCCCATCTCCTCGAACTTCTTGCCGCCCGCGTTCCGGAAGAGGAAGTTGCGCATCGTGTCGTTGGCGACGAAGGCGTCGAGGAACCCGTCGCCGTCGAAGTCGGCGAAGGCCACGCTCATTCCTTTGCCCAGGTGCGCGTGCACGCCCGTCTCCACCGAAACGTCGGTGAACGTCCCGTCGCCGTTGTTGCGGAACAGGCTGTTGGGGAGCGGTTCGTAGGCGTGCGGATCGCAGTAGGCGCGCGTCCCCTTCGGCGTCTGGCAGAGAGGGTCCTTGTTCACCTCCCACTTGCAGTAATTCACCACGAACAGGTCCAGGTCGCCGTCGTTGTCGAAGTCGAACCAGCCGGCGCCGACCGCCCACATCTTCCGCCCGTCCATGACCCCGCCTGCCAGCCCCGCCTTGGCGGTCACGTCCGAGAACGTGCCGTCGCCGTTGTTCCGGTACAACTGGTTGGCGGTGACGTTGGCCAGGAACAGGTCGGGCCGCCCGTCGTTGTCGTAGTCGCCGGCGGCGACGCCCATCCCGTAGCCTTCGCCCGCCACTCCCGCCTCGTCCGTCACGTCGGTGAAGCGAAGCCCGCCGTCGTTCCGAAACAGGCGGTTCTTGAATTTCTCCTCCTCTTTTTTGAGCGACGGGATGGCGGCGCCGTTGGCGAAATACACGTCCAAATCGCCGTCCTGATCGTAGTCGAGCAGGGCGACGCCGGCGAGCATCGTTTCCGGCTGATTCTTGTTCGGGGTGGGCGAGTTCTCCGCGACGAAACGCAGCCCGGCGCGCCCCGCGACGTCCTCGAAGCGGATCGGACCCGTGCCTTCCGCCGCAAGCAACACCGCGGCCACAAACGTCACGATGGCGGTCGAACGCTTCACGAACCTGCCCCCATTCTCGCAGACCGGGCGCGCCCAATCCGCCGTCTCTGCTACCTTAAGATCGAATGCTGTCATGAAGCGGCGGTCGTTTCTGTCCTCGTTGCTGGGGCTGTCTTCTTTTTCCCGGCTGGTTGCGCGCGGCCAGGGTGGCGCTGCGCCCGCGCTGCCGGCCTTCCGCGACGTCACCGCCCAGTCCAAGATCAACTTCAAGTGTGAAGGCAGCCCGACGTCGCAGAAGTACCTGATCGAAACCATGGTCGGCGGCGTGGCGATGTTCGACTACGACGGCGACGGCCGGCAGGACCTGTTCTTCGTCAACGGTGCGCAGTTGCTCGATCCGATGCCGAAAGGCAAACCGCCCGACAAGTCCGATCCGCGCTACTGGAACCGGCTGTACCGCAACAACGGAGACTGGACGTTCACCGACGTCACCGAGAAGGCCGGCGTCAAGGGCCACTCCTACGGCATGGGCGTCGCCGCCGGCGACTACGACAACGACGGTCGGCCCGACCTCTACGTCACCAATTTCGGGCGCAACATCCTCTACCACAACAACGGCGACGGCACCTTCACCGACGTGACGGAGAAAGCGGGCGTGGCTGGCGAGGGCTGGTCCTCCAGCGCCTGCTTCGTCGACTACGACAAGGACGGCTGGCTGGACTTGTTCGTCACGCGCTACCTCCATTGGGATTTCGAGACCAACCCGTTCTGCGGCCCTCCGGAGCGGCGGGGCTACTGCCACCCCGAGCAGTTCAAGCTGATCACGCACCTGCTCTATCACAACAACCGGAACGGCACCTTCACCGAGGTGTCGAAGGAGGCCGGTATCACCGCGCCCGGCTACGGGCTCGGCGTCGCTTTCAACGACTACGACGGCGACGGGTGGATGGACCTGCTGGCCGCCAACGACAATGTCCCGGAGCAGCTTTTCCGCAACAAGGGCGACGGGACCTTCGAGGAAGTGGGCCTGCTCACCGGGCTGGCCTACAACGAGGACGGCGGGACGTTCTCCGGCATGGGCGTGGACTTCGCCGACTTCAACAACGACGGCTGGCCGGACGTCTTCATCGGCGCGCTGGCCAACGAGCGCTACGCCGTCTTCCGCAACCAGAAAGGCGTCTTCCAGTACATCTCCGACGCGAGCGGCGTCGGCCTGGTGTCGTCGCAGCATTCCGGATGGGGGCTGAAGTTCATCGACTTCGACAACGACGGCTGGAAAGACGTCTTCGTGGCGCAAGGCCACGTGATGGATAACATCGAGTTCACGCGTCCTTCAACGCGCTACCTCGAGCCGATGCTGCTGCTGCGGAACGCGCAGGGCAAGTTTGTTGACGCCTCGAAAGGCCGCGGCGACGCCTTCGAGATCGCACGCGCCTCCCGCGGCGTCGCCTTCGGCGATCTCGACAATGACGGCTGGCTCGACGTCGCCGTCAACGTGCTGAACGGGCCGGCGGTGATCCTCCGCAACGAGGGGGGCAACGGCAACCACTGGCTGCTGGTCAACACCGCCGGTACGACGAGCAACCGGGACGGCATCGGCTCGAAGATCCGCATCGTGTCCGAGTCTGGCGTCGAACAGCACGGGCTGGTGACCTCCGCCGGCAGCTACCAGTCGGCCAACGACAAGCGCGTCCACTTCGGTCTCGGCAAAGACAAGCTCGTGAAACTCGTCGAGGTCATCTGGCCGAACGGTGCGGTGCAGCGGATGGAGAACGTCGCGGCGGATCAGATACTCACCGTGAAGGAAGCGGAGGGCGCCGGCAAATGAGGGGATGGAGGCTGCTGCTCGCCGTTGCTCTGGCGATGCCGGGCGTCGTGCCGCCGGTTAAGGCGCAGATGACGGGCAGCGGGCGAGCGGCGCAGCGGAAGCGGCCGCTGCCGGAAGGCATGAAGGCGCCGGTGGTCCGGTTCGAAGACCTGGGGACGAAGGCCGGACTGACCGGCCTCAACGTTTCCGGCTCCGACAAGCAGCAGCAGTACATCGTCGAGAACACCGGAACCGGAGTCGTGCTGTTCGACTTCGACAACGACGATCGGCTCGACATCTTCTTCGTCAACGGCGACCGGTTCGACCGCGACCCGGCGGCGCGGCCCTCGCACTACCTGTATCGAAACCTCGGCAAGCTGCGGTTCGAAGACGTCACCGCCAAGTCGGGGATTGCGCACACGGACTGGGGGCAGGGCGCCTGCGCCGGCGACATCGACAACGACGGCTTCCTCGACCTGCACATCGGCTACTGGGGCCGCAACGTGCTCTACCGCAATCAAGGCAACGGCACGTTCCGCGACGAGACAAAGGACCGGGGTCTGGCTCGGCACGGGAGGCGATGGGGAACGGGCTGTGCGTTCCTCGACTATGACCGCGACGGCGACCTGGACTTGTTCGCGGCTCACTACCTGGACTTCGATCCGGACAGGACCCCGCGGCCGGGCATGCCCGGCAACTGCATGTGGAAGGGGTTTCCGGTGGTGTGCGGTCCGGTCGGGCTGCCGCCGGAAACCATGTCGTTGTTCAACAACGACGGCAAGGGCGGATTCACCGATGTCAGCGCGCAGGCCGGGATCGGCGGCGCCCAGGCGGCAGGCCTGTCGGTCCTCACCGGCGATTACGACAACGACGGCTGGACCGACATTTACGTGACCGGCGATTCCACCCCGAGCCTGCACTTTCTCAACCTGCGCAACGGCAAGTTCGAAGAGGTCGGGCAGTTCACCGGCATCGCCTACAACGAGGACGGACACGAGCAGTCCGGCATGGGCGCCTCGACCGGAGACTACGACCGCGACGGGTACCTCGACATCGTCAAGACGAACTTCACCGACGACATCCCGAACCTCTACCGCAACCTCGGCAACGGCTCGTTCAACGAGGTGACGACCGTCGCGGGGCTGGCGGTGCATACGCAGTTCGTGAGCTGGGGCGTGACGTTTCTCGACTTCGACCACGACGGCTGGAAGGACATCTTCATCGCCAACGGCCACGTGTATCCGGACATCGACGGCCGCGGAGTGGGCCAGGTGTTCCGGCAGCCGCGCCTGCTGTACTGGAACCGGCGCGACAAGGAGTTCTACGATATCGCGAGCGAAGCCGGGCCGGGCATCGCTGCGCGGCATTCCTCGCGGGGCATCGCGCTCGGGGACCTCGACAACGACGGCGACCACGAGATCGTCATCGTCAACATGCACGAAGCGCCGTCGCTGCTCAAGAATTTCGGCGACAAAGGGAATTCGATTCTGATCCGGGCGCAGATTAAACACGGGCGCGACGCCATCGGCGCCCGGCTGACGCTGACCGCCGGCGGCAAGAGCCAGATCGACGAGATCCGCAGCGGCGGCTTCTACGTCTCGCAAGGCGATTTCCGGGTGCTCTTCGGCCTGGGCACGGAGACGAAAGCTGATCTCAAGATCCGCTGGCCGGATGGGACTACGGACACCTTCGCCGACCTGCCGGCGAATCATGCGGTGGTGATCCGGCAAGGCACGGGCGTGGTCCGCACGACGAAATTCCAGGCATCAGATTGAAGCGGCAGCCTGCTTCCGGTGTTTCCACCACTCCGCCAGCCGGTGTAGGAGGTAGCCGGCGCACAGCAGTGAGATCCAGAGAATCGGATAGCGGTAGCGAACATCCGAGCAAACGAGGTAGTAGACGGGAGGGTACGCTAGCAGCACCGCAGAGAAATAGGCGGCCACCGGCAGCCTGCCTGACGCCATCCAAAGGAGCCCGATCAGAGACACGGCAGTGATTCCGGCGATCGAGATCTCGCTCGGCGGGAACCAGAATTGGATGAATCGCGCAGAAGTGAGCTCAAGGAAACGGCGCGGATGGTTATGTATCCAGGACATCGCGATCCGCAACCGCGAGGCGTTGTACTTCACCTCCCCCATCTCGACGACTAACCGGGCCTCCTCCGGAGATGCGATCGGGTGGTACGCGCGGCAGCCAGGACTGACCTTATCCATCCAGTTCGGAAGCGCGCAATCGTTGTTGCAGGAGTAGACCGCGAGGCCAAAATCGTCCCTCACAAAGACAAGTTCTCCGAGCTGCACGGAGTTACGGATCGTCCACGGTGCGCACCCGATCACCAGGGCCGCTCCGAAGGCTGTGCAACACTGGAAGGCCCGTCCGACACTCAATCGCTGTTTCCACAGGCGAAACAGCATCCAAGGACCGAAGGCCATCAGGGAAGCCGGACTTAACAGCATGAGCAAGGCGCCTGGAAAACCCGCCAGCGCCGCTTTCACGACGGCACGTTTCGAGCCGCTCATGATCCGGTGCGAGGCCACACAGAACAGCATCAGCCCGCAGGCGGTGTACATGGATTCTCAAACGATGATGACGCGGAAGACCGGCAGGACGATAGTCAGAAGCGCGGCCAGGAATCCCGGTTCTGTTCGGCCAAACAACAGCCCGGATACACGTACGAGCAGGATGGCATGGAGTCCGTGCACCAGCACCATCAGCAAGAAGGCGGCGAAACGCGCACTACCGCCAAAGATTCGATAGAGCAAGCCCAGCAAGGAAGGATAAAGGGGCGCCAAGTGGGCTGTCGGTCCGGTTCTCGCCATGGTGAAATAGGGGTTCGCGAAGGCGCCCTCGGAGGCGAGGTTTTCGGCCACCGCGATCGTTTCGCCTCCAAGATGGGACTCCAGGGGAGGAGGACCGAACACGAAGTAGAACAACGTGGAAATCACAGCCGCAAGGAAGAGCAGCATCTCTCCCCGCACGGCTCCACTCGTGCTGGTGAGCGACAGGCCGAGTCCGCTCATGAGCTTTCCTCCTGGCCAGTATAGGCCCTATTCCCCGGCCCTGCGCGGATCATGAAGTCAGGAGCAAAACCCTTGCTTTGCCGGGCGATGATTCAGGTTCGCGAGAAGCAAGGGACGAGTAGTATAATCGCGAGCGCATGGATCGGCGTCTCCGGCACCTTGCCCTGCGCGCGGCGGCCGTGCAACTCCTCATCGCGGCGCTGAATCCCCTGCTGGCGCTGGCGATCACGGGGAGTTCGAAATGGCTGTTCGACACTCCTGTGAGGGCGTCGACCAGCGACATCTATTCGGACCTTCGAATCTACTTTGGCCATGCCGACCTGCTTTTTTCCGGAAAGTTGCCCTATCGAGATTACTCGATCGAGTATCCATTTCTGGCTTTTCCATTCCTGGCGGCGCCGCGCCTGTTTGCGTCGAACCCGTTGAATTATGCCGTTCTGTTCACCATTGAGCTGTGCAGCGTCAGCGCGATCGCCACTTATCTGGTTGCGTGGGCAGCGGAGGCACGGATCGGGGCGGAGCTCGCTCGGGAGAGGATCCGCTGGTACACGCTGTTCATCTTCTGCCTGAGCCCCATCGTATTCGCAAGATACGATCTCGTCCCGATGACTCTGGCGCTGGCGGCGGCGCTCGCCTGGTTCTCCGGGCGAGGCATCCTCGGCGGCGCGCTGGTCGGAGCCGGGACATTAACCAAGATCTTTCCCGCGGTGCTTGCGGCTCCGGCGATGGTGTTTGACCTGACGCACAACCGGCGCCGGTGGTGGAGAGGCATTGCAGCCATGGCCGCGGTTCTCGGTTTAGGCGCGGGGCTGTGGTTTGGGCTGGCCGGCGCCGGCATGGGGCGATCGATCCGCTATCATCTCGACCGCGGCCTGGAGGTGGGCTCCGTATATGCGGGGCTGCTGATCCTTGCGGCAGGCGCCAGCGGCGCTGAAAACGGATTCCGTTTCGATCACGGCTCGTTCCAGCACGTGTCGCCGTGGTCTGATTCCGTGGCAAAGGTCAGCGTGTGGGTTCAGATGGCCGCGCTCGTGCTGGTGATGTGGCGGTTCCGGCGGTCGGGAGCGCGGGACTACAGCCGGTATTGCGGAGCGGCGCTGCTGGCTTTCATCGTCACGGGCAAGGTGTTGTCGCCGCAGTACCTCCTCTGGGTCCTCCCATTCATGGTGCTCCTGGAGAGCGATCTCTGGATGAAGACGCGCTGGCTCTTCCTGGGTTCCTGCGTGCTCACCATGGGCGTCTATCCGTGGTCGTTCGGAGCATTGTTGGCGCTGAAGCCGATCGGGGTGGCGATTCTGAACCTGAGGAACCTGCTCCTTCTCTGTCTGCTCGGCCTTCTCTTGTTCTGGAAGGACCGGCGGGCCGGCACGCGGCGCGACATAACCGCGGCCCAGTGAATCTGCCCGCTGCGACGCTCGGCACCCGGGCTTGCGGGTGTCAGTCGAGGCCTGGTTTCCGCATCGCCCGCAGACCGAGTTGCTGGCACTTCTTGTACAGGTGGCTTCGCTCGAGGCCGAGCGCGCCGGCGGAGCGGGCCGCAATCGATGGTGCGACGGTGGACGCAGGCAGCGCCAAGCACACGGCTTCGGCGTCGATCTCCTCGTCGCTCAGCAGCAGCAGACGCTCGACGACGCCGCAGCTCGCGTACGTTCCCCGGCCAATGGTAGCGCCGCAGTTCCTCGATCGCCTTGGCGGAGAACGGCTTGGGCTTCCACCCGTTCTGCTCGGTGATGTGGCGCGCGAAGTGACCGGGAAGCGCCGGAATGTCATCGTATCGCTCCCGAAGCGGCGGCAGCGACAGCGGGAACACGTACACGCGATGGTAGAGATCCTGGCGGAACTTCCCTTCCCGCACCAGCTCGTCCAGATTTCGATGCGTGGCCACCAGGACGCGCGCGTCCACCGTCACCGCCTTGTCGCCGCCGACCCGCTCGAGTTCGCCGTCCTCGAGCACCCGCAGCAGCTTGGCCTGCATCCCCAGCGGCATGTCGCCGATCTCGTCGAGAAACAGCGTGCCGCGATGCGCTTGCTCGAACTTCCCGAGATGACGGGCGGCGGCGCCGGTGAACGCGCCCTTCTCGTGGCCGAACAGTTCCGACTCGATCAATTCGGCGGGAACGGCGGCGCAATTCAGCGTCACGAACGGGCCGGAGCGGCGCGGGCTTCGTTCGTGCAGGGCGCGCCACCAGTTCCTTGCCGGTTCCCGTTTCCCCCAGAATGCACACGCGCGACTCGCTGGCGGCGACACGCTCGACCTGGGCCATCACGCGCCGCATGGCCTCGCCGGCCCACACGATCTCGTGCTTGCCGACGCGGCGGCGCAGCTCGCGGTTCTCCTCTTCCAGCCGCGCCAGCCTCAGCGCGTTGTCAACGGTGAGCAGCAGCTTGTCGGTCGACAGCGGCTTTTCGAGGAAATCGACCGCTCCGAGTCTTGTCGCCCCCCACCGCCATCTCGACCGTCGCCTGCCCGGAGATCATCACCACCGGAACGGTCACGCCAAGCGCCCGCAGGTCCTCGAGCAACGACAAGCCGTCCTTTCTCGGCATGACGACATCCGACAGGATGAGGTCGAAGCGCTGCGACTTGATCAGATCGAGCGCGCGGGCGGCGCTGTCGCACACGGTCGCCTCATGGCCGGCCAGGCGGAAGGCGCGGGCCAGCGACGCAAGCGTGTTGGGGTCGTCGTCAACCAGGAGAAGAGTGCTCATGGGGTGGCCGGGTGATCCAATGGTTGAGTCAGTGGGAACTCCAGGCGGAAGGTTGTGCCGCGGCCGGGCTCGCTTTCGACGGTGATCCTTCCTCTGTGGTCGCTCACCACAGATTGCACGATCGCCAGGCCAAGACCGGTTCCGGGTTGCTTGGTGGCGTAGTACGGCGTGAAGAGGCGATCGCATTCTTCCGCAGTCAACCCTTCGCCGGTGTCGGAGACTTCGAGCACCGCCGCGGCGCTCCGGCGCAGCGTCCGAATGGACGGCGTTCCGCCGCCGGGCATCGCATCGATGGCATTCAGCACGAGGTTCTGCAAAGCGCGGCGAGGCAGATCCGGATCGGCGGGAACCGTTCCGAGAGTCTCGTCCAGGCTCGTCCCGGCGTTCACCGCCGGCCGGCCTTCCGCGCGCCACTGGGGCTCGAACAGCCGCAGGACACCTCGGACGACTTCATTCAGGTCGACGGCCTCGATCCGCGGGGCCGGCATCTTCGCAAAGTCGCTGAACCGCCCGATGATCGTCTTGAGATTCTGCAACTCCTCGAGCCGAGTGGCCGTGCTTTCTCCCAGGATTTCGTCGAACTGGTCCGGTGCCTGCGCTCTTGCCCTCTGTAAGTTCTCGATGGTGATCTGGAGCGGGAAGAGCGGGTTCTTCAGCTCGTGCGCAAGCCGGCGAGCAAGTTCGCGCCAGGACGCGACCCGCTCGGCCTGGATGGGTTCTCCGACTTCGCGGCCGACCTGCTCGATCAGCGGGGCCAGCCGCTCGCCACCGCCAACGGGCCCGGCGCTGTCTCTCAGGTTCGGCGCAGTTGGCCTCGATGCTCCGCACAACGCGCTCCTGAGCACAACTGGCTGTTATTGCCGCACGTTCAGCACTTGCACTTTGCACACACTCCGCGGCGTCATCGTTCCACCACCACCTGGCACGTCTGCGCGGCGAGCGTCAGCTTGACCGGCAGCGTCGCCTTCCGGTCCGGCTGGAACGGCGCGCTGATCTCCACTTGGCGCCCGGCGCCGCCCGGCCAGTTGACCTCGGCGGACTGCTCCTGGTTTGCGTAGTTCACGATCACGCAGGCTCGCCCGCGACCGCCAGGCTCCAGCGGCTCGAAGACCGAGTAGCGGATGTGCGGATCCGCCTTCACCTCGGCGCCGAGGTCGTCCTTGAATCGCCCGTGGAACAGCAGGTCGCGATACTTGCTGCGGATGCGGATCAGCTCGCTCACGTATCGCGAGAGCGGCCTCGTCAAGGGCTCGTCCATCGAATCGTTGTAGTGCCGCGGCGCCAGCGCCCACACCAGCCCGTAGCGCATGCCGTTGTTCATGATGTTGATGTCGCCGGGGCTCTCGGCGAAGATTGTCGACGTCCACTCCGGGAAGGTATACCGCAGAGCCGTCGACGGCATGTCGATCTCGTTCATCCGGACGTAGGAAACATCCACGTAGGGGAACGTCCGGTCGACGAAGACCTCGGAGGCAAGCGCCAGGTCCGGATTGATCTTGCGACCGCGCTCCAGCAATTCCCGGAACGTCGCCAGCAAGCCCTCGGGCAGCGACTTGTCCGGCGACACCGGCAGACGCGGATTGAAGTCGAGCATCCCCAACACCACCGTCTTGTCGAGCTGAAACGCTTCGGCGCCGTCGCGGATGAGTTGTAGATACTGATCGAGCAGCATCGAGCGCACTTCGGGATGCGACGGGCTGATGACGGTCATGTTCGACCGGGCCAGGCCGAGCCGGGCCCCGATGGTCCCCTCGCCCCATCCCATCACCGGCCAGTCGTCCGCCCACCGGCCGCGCACGGCGTACTGCCGCAGCCGCTCCCGGAACAGGGGCGTAGCGGTGTCGGCGAACTGAACGTTCGTGAAGATCACCGGATGGACGCCCATCTTGCGAATCTCCGCGAGCGCCTGCCGGAACTCCTCCTCCGAGCCGAGGCGCGGCTCGGGCCGGTACTGTGGATACCCGCGGTCGATCCCGCCGGTGTCCCACCCGAGAATCTCGAACGTCGTCACGCCGTACTTCTTCGCCTCCGCGGCCAGCCGGGGCAGATCCTTGAACCGGTGCGCGATCACGTCCTCGGGATTCGAGATGATCACCGACTGCCACGCCATTTCTTTGCGCAGCCAGGTCGGCGGCCGCTTGACGTTGAAATGCCGGTCGAACCATGCGCGATAGGTTTCACTCGCTCTATGCCAGTCGCCGCCGTGAGCTTCGAGCGCCAGCGGGCCGGAACGGAAACGCCCCTTCGCAAGGTAAGGAAAGTTCATCCAGCCCATCGTGAGTCCGATCGGCTCGCCGGCCGGCAACTCGGCGGCCGTGGGCCAACTATCGCCAAGGACAGCGCTCTTCGTATACGGGCGGACCTCCGTGTAGAGCGCCGTGATCCTCGTCTCGGGGTCGTGGTTCGCGTAGTAGACGCCCAGTCCCGCCTTCCGGTTGTAATAGTCCATCCAGCCCATAGTCATGACGCCGGGGTAAGTCCAGCCTCCGGCTGAATAGCGGATGCCGAGGTTTCCCCCGCCGTACTGCCCGCCCGTGTATCGGTGGAACAGCGACGGCGCCAGATTCACGTTGACGCCGGGCACCACCGACTCCGTGCCCGCGCGATCGCCGATGCCTTGCACGCCGCCGAGAATCCCGAAGAACACCTCCGCCAGCGGGCGATCGGTGGGATTGTCCACCTCGATTGAAAGGTGAAGCTGCCCGCCGGCCGCAGCGATGCGATACCAAACCCGCACCGGCAGTGTCTCCTGTTCGTTTCTGAGCGACTCGTAGACACACGTGACGCCGCCGGCTGTTTCCTCGATTCGCGTGACCTGCTGATCGGTGCTGTTGAAATAGGCGGCTTCGTAGCCAGGGCGCGGGAGAAGCAGCCGAAAGTTCTCGCCGAGTTTCGGCTGCTGCATGATTTCCAACGACGGATCTTTCCACCTCGCCCCAACCAGATCGCCCGAGCGCTTTGCCAAACGCAATGTCGCGACGGGCGTCTCAATCACCTGCACCGCCGCCTTTTGCGCCGCACCGGCGCATCCCGCCAGCAGAAATGGAAGAGAGCTCATGAATGGTGCTCGCATTGGCTGCCTCCGTTCGCGTGCCGCAAACCTCATTATTCTTGCCTTTTGATCCGGGTGTGTCTACTTTAGGACGACCTGAAGTCCGGGTGTTTCAGCGGAAACCAGCAGTTCATCAGCGGGCCGGTGTTACTGGTGGAGAAGATGCACGTCGATGGATCTTACGCAGGCGATTCATCGCGACAACGAAGAGCCGGTGGCGGCGAGGAGAGCGCCCCGCGCGCTGGCGGCGTAGGCGGACAGGCCTTCCCCCGAGCGGTCCCCTTCTTCGGATGCTGACTTGACTTTGCCGCTCCCATTGTGGAACCTTTGGCGCATGGAACGAGGAATGGACCGCCGCGAGTTTTCCAGGACGATCGGGCTCGGTGTTGGAGCCGCTTGTTTCTCCGCCCCGCTGGCCGAAGGAGCCCCGAAGCGAAGACTGAAGGTCGGCTATACCAGCATCACCTGGGGTTTCCGGCCGGAGCACGCCGAGCCGGGAATCAGAGACTCCGCCAGGCTGGGCTACCACGGCTACGAGTCGCTCGGCGAGAGCATCGAGGCGTGGGAGGCTAAGGGCGGCATCGGGAGACTCTGCGAGGAACACAACATACCGCTGGTCTCCACGTACTTCGGTGTGAACCTGAGCGACCCGGCGAAGAGAAGAGAGCAGATCGAGAAGGTGATCCGTTGGGGGAAGATCCTGAAGAAGTACGGCGGCTCGGTCGCCGTGATGGGGCCCAACGGTGTGAAGCGCGACACGTTCGATTTCAAGACCAGCAAGGCGGACATCGTCACCACGCTGAACGAAATCGGCAGAGTTCTCAATGACCTCGGACTTGCCACGACCGTGCATCAGCACACGGAGACCTGCATCATGACGCGCGACGAGGTCTATGCCGTCATGGAAGCGGTGGACACCAAGTATGTCAAGTTCGGCCCGGACGTGGCGCAGCTTGCCGCCAGCGGTTCCGATCCGGTGAAAATCCTGAAGGACTTCCAGCCGATCATCCGCAGCGTCCATTTGAAGGATTTCCTCGGCGGCCCGCACTGGTCGGGCTACTGCCCGCTGGGACAAGGCAAGGTGGACATTCCGGCTGTGGTCGAGCTGCTGGAGGGCGCAAAGCAACTCGAGTACCTGATGGTCGAGCTGGATGCAAGCCCGAATCCCCCGTTGCCGCCGTTTGAGTGCGCGAAGGTCAGCAAGGAGTACTTGCAGAAGCTCGGCTACCAGTTCCGGGCGTAGCGGGTGACACGCGGCGTACATCCCCACTCGAAGACATATTGGGCCGCCGATGAACGCCGATAGAACCTTCAAAGCCATTGGCGTTCATCGGCGGCTAAGAACCCGTTCGATCTGAGGCGGCGCCTCGCTAGTCTTCCAGGATCGCCACCGCGCGCACCGGAGCCGCCGATGCGCCCCGGTACTTGACCGGCAGCACCGATACCTTGAACCCGTGGCTGACCGGGATCTGGTCGAGGTTACAGAGGTTCTCCAGGTGGTAGTACTCCCGCTCGCGCATCACCCGGTGAGCTTCCCAGAACTTCCGCCGCTCAAACATCTTTGGCACCGGCGGATCGAACCCGATCGCGTCGATGCCCATCACCAGGACCCCGCGGTCTAACAACCAGTGCACGGCCTCCTTGGTCATTCCGGGGTGGTCGGTGAGGTAGCTCTTCTCCAATCGCCGTTTGGCGGCGTCGGTGCGCAGCAGAACGATGTCCCGCGGCTTGATTCGATATCCGCCGAGTTTCGCTTCGGCTTCCTCGATGTCCGCCACGGTGATCTCGTCGCCAGGCCCCTTGTGCGTGAGGTCGAGCACTACTCCGTCTCCATAGCAGAGCTCAATCGGGATGGCCTCGGCGGTCGGAGCGCCCGGCTTGAAATGTCCCCAGGAATCGATGTGCGTGCCGATGTGATCGCCGGTGATGATCAGGCTGTGGCAGGCGATCTCATCGACTCCGAACTGGTCGGTTCCAATGCTTCGCGCCATCTCCTGGTGGCTCTCCATCTGGACGATGACCGGTTTGGCCACATTGGGGTAAGTCATCATCCCCTGGTATACTTCCATGCTAAGATCGATCAACTTCACGCCCACGTTTGATTCTCCCCCGCTCCCGGCGACTTACTTGCCCACCCAGCCGCCGTCCACGTGGATGGACTGGCCCGTCAGGTAGCTGGCCTCCTCGGAGGCGAAGAAGGCGACCACGGTGCCGATTTCGCGTGGCTCGCCGGGCCGCCCCAGCGAGATCTGGGCCAGGATGCCGGGCAGCAGGTCGGGCCGTTTCATGACCCAGGCGGTCATGTCCGTATCGATCAACCCGGGGTGGACGCAGTTGACGCGGATGCCGAACGGGGTCATTTCGGCAGACATGTTCCGCGTGAGCGCCTCCAGCCCGAGCTTCGTCGGAGCATAGTGCGTGCGGCCGGGAAGGACCTTGCCGGCCTGCACGGAACCGATGTGGACGATGGATCCCCTCCGGCCGGCGGCGAGCGCGCGCCGGCAGAAGACCTGCGAGCAGAGCCAGGCGGCCCTGAGGTTCACGTCCACCAGGCGCGTCCACTGGTCGTCGGTCAGGTCGAGAAACGGCACGATGGTTTCGATGCCGGCGTTGTTCACCAATATGTCGATGGGGCCGAGTTCGTTCCAGACCCGGTCGATCATCGGCTCCACGTCGGCGCGGCTGGCGACGTCGGCTTTGACCGTGATGGCGCGGCGGCCCCGGTCGCGGATCCAACCGGCCACCTCCTCGGCTTTCTCGGCGCTGGCGATGTAGTTCACCGCCACGTCGGCTCCCTCCTCGGCAAAAACCTCGGCGATGCCGCGCCCGATCCCCCTGCTGGCGCCGGTTATGAGTGCCACCCTTCCTTGCAGTTTCATGATGTCTCCTTTGATATCAAAGCTCGCCGGCGGGCCGCTCCCTGGGGTTCGCGGCTCGGAGTGAGGCGTGGCCCGATACGGAGCCGCGACCAAAGGGAGCGGTTTGCGGCGTGTTTCACGACCGCATGGCGGCGGACAGCGCGTGACGCGCCGCGAGGCGGATGTGCGCTGGCTCCTCCTGCGCGCCGAGTGCCCTGAAAATCGCCACGGCTTCGTCCCGCTTGCCATTGATTAGGAGGCGCCGCGCGCACACCAGACAGGCATCCGCGGCCACGTTTCGGTGTTCCTTGGGCGCCCGGCGGCGGTAACCATCGAGCGCCTTGGCGGCTTCCGGTGTGCCGATTTCGCCGAGCGCGATCGCCGCCGCCGCGGCTGCCTGCTCGTCGGGCCCGTTCAGTAACGCCGCGAGCCGCCCGGCGCCGGCGCTGTCCCTTCTCACGCCGACCGAAGCGATGATACCGAGCCTGTTCCTGCCAGCGGCCTTGGAGATGGCCTCGCGCAACGCCTTGCCGGCCTCGGGACCCGGGATGCGCTCCAGCGCGTACCGCGCCATGTGCCCCAGGTCCTTGTTAGCGAGCAGTTCGGCCAACGCCGGAACGGATTGCGCCGTGCCTATCAGCGCCAGCTTGCGGCAGACGAAATCCTTGGCGGCCCAGGGCGCGCCGCTCTTCAAAACCGGCGCCAACCGCGCTTCGATCTCTTTTCGCGCCGCCGGCTTTCCGTGGGACGCGGTGATCGCGTTATCGATCGGCTCCAGCAGGGCGATGTCCGTTCCCCATTCGTACGTCTTCAGCGCGTCAAAGGCTTTGTCCAGAGCTTGGTTCGTCTCTTGCGCCATATCAGTTCTCCAATTCCGGCCTCAGATGGTCCACGGCGCCCGCATTGCGCGGGAGCGCATGCGGTTGGCGTCGTCGTCGCCCTCGAATTCTTCTTTGATCGGGTCCCAGCGAAGCGCGCGGCCCGTCCAGTAGGCGATGTTCCCCAGGTGGGAAACGATGCTCGAGCCGGCCCCGATGTCCTCGTGGGCAATCGGCCGCTCGCGGCTGCGGATCGACTGGATCCAATTCCGGTGGTGGAGGTCGATGGTGTTGAGGTTGTCAGGCACGGGCTGCCAGTCCTTCAAGATATCCTCCGGATACGCCTTGAGATAGCCCTTGCGGCCCACCAGAATCCAGCCCTTCTCGCCGACAAAGATAACCGAGAAGTCCGTGCCTTCCTTTTGCGAGAGCTTGTGGTTGACGTCCCATCCTTCGGGTATGAGGTGGATCTTCTCGTCCAGCTTCCAGTCGATCACCTGCACGGGGACTCCGTTGGCGTACTTGAACGTCAACGAGCCGGCGCCGTTCACTCCCGGAGGAATGATCTCGACGGGACCGCTGCCGTCGGCGCCGACGCCCCACTGGACGATGTCGAAGTTGTGGACGGTGCCGTTGGTCAGCGCCCCGCCGGCGAAGTCGCGGCAAAAAGCCCAGGGGGTGACTCCCTTGGATTGGCCGTACGGATGGAACCTGGAGTTGTAAGGACGCCACGGGGCCTGCCCGAGCCAGAGGTCCCAGTCCAGGCCGTCGGGCACGGGCTCCGGCTTGAGGTTCACGTCCTTGTTCGTGCCCGGCAGGTTTGGATAGACCATCTTCAGCTTCCCGAGCCGGCCGTCCCGGACCAATTCGACCGCCTTGCGAAACTGGGGTTCGGACCGCTGCTGCAAGCCGGTCTGAAAGACCCGGCCGTAGCGGGTGACGGTGTCCGCCATCGCCCGCGCCTCACGGATGGTCAGCGACACGGGTTTCTCGCAGTAGATGTCTTTGCCCGCCTCGGCCGCCATCGCGGCCATCACGGCGTTCCAGCGGTCGCCGACGGTGATCACCACGGCGTCGATGTCGTCGCGGGCCAGCAATTCGCGAAAGTCGTTGTACTCCGAGCAGCCGTGATACTGGCCGCCCGAACGCTGCTCGGCATAGTCCGTCTCCACGATCGCTTTGGCTTTTTCCCTCCTCGCGCGGTCCACGTCGCAGACGGCAAGAACCTGCACGTCGGCGTTCTTCAGCAGCGTCCGCAGATGTCCCGGGCCGAGCGTGCCGAGCCCGATGAAACCGAGCGTGATCCGCTCGCTCGGCGGAATGGCCGCGCCCTTGAACGGCGCGGCAGAAATCGCAAGCGCGGGCGCCGCTCCCGTGGCGGCGGTGCTCGCGAGCAGTTGCCGCCGGCTGAGCCCGTTGCCTGATGATGTCATCGGTGCCCTCCTTCTGAAGGGACTGGTCGAAATTGATTCAATACCGATTGGTCGGCTGTTGTCAAGGACGGATCATGAGCCGCCGATGAACGCCGATGACGACGAAAGCCTATCGGCGTTCATCGGCGTTTATCGGCGGCTGAAGAATTCCTCACATCTGTCGCGGCGCGCCTAGACTCCTTTGCGGCACCGCCGGGCAAGCTCGCCGGGCGTCTGGATGGTCCCGGGCCGGTGATCCTTCAGCGGCAAAATACGCTCGTGAATCGCGTCGATCAGCCACTCCGGCTGCGGGAAGAACATCGCCTCCAGTTCCGCCGCCGGCGTGATCCAGTTCCTCGATCCAATAACCACCGGCGGGGCGTCGAGGTAGTCAAAAGCCAGTTGCGCGAGATTGGCCGACACCGTTTGCAGCACGCATCCGCGCTCGACGGCGTCGGAAACCAGCAGCACCTTGCCCGTCTTTTTCACCGACTCGACGAGCGGCTCGTAATCGATCGGATTGGCCGAGCGAAGATCGATCAGCTCGGCGGAAAGACCGAAGCGGCCGGCGAGCGTGTCCGCCGCCTCCACCGCCGTGTACAGCGCCGGCCCGAAGCTGATGATGGTGATGTCGCGGCCCTGCCGCTTGACGGATGGCTCGGAGAGATCGATCTCGTAGTAGCCTTCCGGAACGCCCTCCTCCCGGAACATCTCGCCGTAGTCGTAGACTTTCTGGCTCTCGAAGAAGACCACAGGATCGGAGCCCGCCAGCGCCGAGTTCATCATTCCCTTGGCGTCGTACGGGGTCACGGGGTAGACCACGTTGAGGCCGGGGATGTGGGCCGCCAGCGCCGTCCAGTCCTGCGAGTGCTGCGCCCCGTACTTGGCGCCGACCGAGATGCGAAGCACCACCGGCATGCGCAGTTGTCCGGCGGACATCGCTTGCCACTTCGACAACTGGTTGAAGATCTCGTCGCCGGCGCGGCCCATGAAGTCCGCGTACATCAGCTCCGCGACCACGCGCCCGCCTTCGAGCGCGTACCCGACTGCCGCGCCGACGATGCCCGCCTCCGAGATCGGAGCATTAAAGAGGCGGTGGTATGGCAGCAGCTCGGTCAGCCCGCGGTAGACGGCGAACGCGCCGCCCCAGTCGCGGTTCTCCTCTCCGAATGCGACCAGCGTGGGATCGATCGAGAAGCGATGGACCAGCGCCTCGAAGATGGCGTCGCGGATGTTGAACGCCTTCATCCTAGGCACCGGCTTCCCCTCGTGGAGCGGGGTACGGATCTTTCCGCGGATTTGCCGGACCCGCGGATTCTCGGCCGGCGCCTGGAGCAACTCCGGCGCCGCGTCGCCGAACGTCTCCACCCGCTGGTTGGAGAACATCACCCGCTCGATCAGGTCCGAGTCCAGGCTGATTCTGGGGGAAGCGTCCAAGTCGACCGACAGCCGGAACATTTCGAACACGGCCGCCTTGGCGGTGGCCTTCACTTCGTCCAGCGCGTCTCCGGAGAAGTGGATGCTGGCCGCCAGCTTCTTGTGAAACGCGTCGATGGAATCCGCCTCGCGCCACACCTCGATCTCTTCTTTGGAGCGATAGCTGGAGGCATCGGAAGGCGAGTGGCCGCTGATGCGATACGTCACTGTATCGAGCAAGACCGGACCCCTCCCATCCAAGAGCAGCTTCTTCTTGCGCCGGAAGGCGTCGATGACCGGCAGCGGATCGTAGCCATTGACCCGCTCGGCATGCATCTGCTCCGGATTGACGCCGGCGCCGATCCGGGCGATGAACTCGCAGCCCATGGTCTCGCCCCACGGCTGGCCACCCATGCCGTAGAAATTGTCCAGGCAGTGGAAGATGATCGGCAGGCCGCCGCCGAGCCGCGGATCCCACAGCTTCCTGTACTGGTCCATGCTGGCGAAGGTGATGCCTTCCCAGACCGGGCCGCAGCCGAAGGAGGCGTCGCCGATATTGGCGACGATGATGCCCGGCTTCCGGTTCACCCGCTTGTAGAGGGCCGCGCCGGGCGCGATGGAACCCGACCCGCCGACGATCGCATTGTTGGGGTAAATGCCGAACGGGGTGAAGAAGGCATGCATCGATCCGCCCATGCCGCGGTTAAAACCGGTCTCGCGGGCGAAGATCTCGCTGTAGGCGCCGTAGACGAGGAACCGCCGCGCCAGCGCCTTCACCGGCCCGGAGAAGCCTTTCTCCACGGGCTTCAGGATTGCCCCGTCCAGGTAACTCTTCATGATCGCCAGCAGGTCCTCGTCGCTCATCTGCCGGATGGCGGAGAACCCTTTGGCGAGAATCTCACCATGGCTGCGGTGCGAGCCGTAGATGTGATCGTCGGGCGCGAGCGAGAAGGCCATCCCTACCGCCGCCGCTTCCTGCCCGGCGGAAAGATGCGCCGGGCCGCGGTGGTCGTAGACCACTCCCTTGTAGTTACCCTTGATCTTGATTTCGTTGAGGATGGACTCGAACTCGCGGATCGCGCACATGTCGGCGAACATGTCCACGAAGTCCTGCCGGCTGTACACGGCCAGCTCGTCATCAATTGGCTTGTCGTACGCGTTTACATCGATACCCGCAAACTCAATGCGGCCGCGGGCGAAGGCCCGCTCAGGGTCTATTACGATCGACTTCGGCATGTCTTATACGTTCTCCAGCGCCGCGATTCCCGAAATCGAGTCGATGCCGGCGATCTCTCCGGCGAGGATCTCCAGGAAGCGCGCGCCCGGCGCGCCGTCAATCACCTGGTGGTCGCAGGTCAGCGACAGGCCGATGTGATCGACGAACACCACTTCGCCGTTCCGGCGCACCGGTTTCAGCTCGATCGAGTCTACGCCCAGAATGGCGACCTGGGGCGGATTCAGAATCGGAGTGAAGGACTGGATTCCGAGCATGCCGAGATTGCTGACGGTGAAGGTCGCGCCGCTCATGTCATCCAGGCCGAGGGTCCCTTCGATCGCCCGTCGCGTCAGTTCGCTGACCTTGCTCGAAAGCTCCGCCAGAGACATGCGCTCGCTGTGCCGGACGACCGGAACCAGCAGACCCTTGTCGGTATCGCAGGCAAAGCCAAGGTGGATCTCGGTGGAGCGATAGATCTTTCCGTCGATCAACTCCGCGTTCAGCTCCGGCATCTTGCGCAGCGCGCTGACGGTGGCGAACAATACCATGTCGTTCAGGTTGATATCCGGGAAGTCACGCGCCTGGCGGGCGGCCTTGATCTTCGCCCGCAGCGAGAGCAGCCCCGTCGCATCCGCGGAAGTGTGCAGGGTGTATTGCGCGGAACCGGTGAGCGATTCCCGCATCCGCCGCGCGATGCGTTCCCGGATGTTCGACATGCGCACGGGAGGCTCGCGCAAATCGCGCGCCGTGATCGTCCGCCCGGCGCCCACCCCTTCCCGCCGGATCTCGTAGCCGCCCTCGATCTTCCTCCGGGCCAGCGGAGTCACTCTCGGCGAAGCGCGGTAGAGGGACACGAGGTCCTGCTCGAGAATCCTGCCGCCGGGACCCGATCCGGGATCGAGCGGAGGCTGGAGGCCGTGTTCCCTGGCGAACTTGCGCGCCCGCGGGCTCGCAAAGAAGGAAGATGGCGCGGGCGGCGGTGCCGCCGGCGCGGCGCCCAACGCAACGGCCGCCGCGGAGGATTGCACCGGCGCGGAAGGCGCGGTGTTTGCCGGCCGGAACCGCTCGACGCTTTCCCCGAGCGCGCCGAGCACGCAGATGTTGGTGTACACCGGCACGAGCGATCCTTCCTCGAAGAACGCCTCCAGGAAGAATCCGTCGGCGGGAGCCGGAAGCTCGAAGGTGGCTTTGTCGGTCTCAATCTCCGCGATAATCTCGCCAACCGAGACCCTGTCGCCCTTTTTCTTTCGCCACTTGTTGAGAACGCACTCCTCGACCGTGTTCCCGAGTTTCGGCATTTCGACCGGCGTCACCATCGGAGTTGAGCCCAACTTCGCAGTTTACTTGTAGCCTTCGAGCAGTTTCCAGCCTAGTTCGGAGAACTGGGCCAGCGTGCGCTGGGTGACGCCGTAGCTGATGAACTCGTTCGGGGACATGCCATCGGGCTCGTAGCCCTTCACGAATTCCGGCATCTGGCGCAATCTATCGATCACGCCGGCGGGCACGGGATTGCAGATCCGTTCCTCGCGAGGGTGGTCGTGATCGACAAACATGACCTGGTAGGGAGGGGCGATGGACATGATCAGCTCCGCGCCGGCCAGTTCGGTCAGATGATATGGACCGCGCAGGGCGGCCACCAGTAGCACCGCTTCGTAGCCCCTGTCCTTGTAGAGGCTGTAAGCGCGCTTCGTGACGGCGAGTCCCGCCTGACGGATGTCGGACTCGCTGACGGCGGCGCCGGTGTCGTGGGCGACTTCACGCAGATAGTCGTCGAGGCGGCCGATCATGATTACGGCGAAGCACTTTCCCGGCTCAATGCCCTGGCGCCGCGCCCGCTCAGTGCCCTGGCGGTGCCTCTCGGCGATGGCAATCGCCTGCGGCACGGTGAAGCTGACGGTGGCGGTGATCGTGATGCCCTCCGCAATCGAGTCCTCCAGCACGTCCAGACCGGCGGCGGTGACCGGCAATTTCACGGCGATGTTCGGGGCCCATTGGTGGAAGCGTTTCGCCATGTCCAGCATCGGCTCACGGTCGCCCGCGAGGGCGGGGTTGACCTGCGCGCAGACGAAGCCCGAGCGCCCGCCGCTGGTTTCGTACCGGGGCATGAGCCTTTCGGCGACCTTGGTGACGGTCATGCGCATCAGCGCTTCGGCCTTCGCATCGGCAGCGGGATTCTTCGCGAGGATTTCGCTGATTTCCGAGGCCCACTGGGCGCGGTACTTTCCGACCGCGACATTGGTGATGAAAGGGTTGGTGGTGACCCCGATGGCGCCACGTTCCAGGCCGCGCTCGAGCTCCTCCAGGTCCGCCGAGTCATGCCACCAGGTTGTCGCCGTGTGGCGGATGACCCAATTCAGGTACGTATCGTTGTGCATGGCTACTGCCTGCCCATCGTCGGCCCGCCGGTATCGAACGTCCGCGGAACCCGTTCCTCCACCGGCGGCAGAGGCGCTCGAAGCGTGTGCGGGCCCTGCTGGTACCAATAGGCCACCGTGTAGAAGTTGTCGGACCGGTGGTTGGCGTGTCCGTGCTCGATCGTCATCTTGAGGTACCGTTCGAACGGAATCGGCGAGTCCGTGTGGAAGCGGTAGACCATCCATCGGGCGCCGCGATTGTCGCCGCCGTTCATCGGATTGCCGTACCGCTGGTAGGCGAATTTCGGATAGCTGAAGCCGAACGGCGAAATTCCGCAGCCGCCGTAGCACCAGGCGCCGAGGTAGTAGTCCTCCGAGCCCGTTCCCGTGATCTTGGGCTTCGTCCGGTCGTCGATGAAGATCATCTCGTCGCCCTCGCCCCACCAATCGCCCTGGTTCTGCAAGATGCTGTGGGTGACGCCGACGAAGTGACCGCGGCCCTCCGCTTCCACGATTACGTAGTTGTCTTTGCCGTCGAGGTTGGGATGGTTGTTCACCTTGTCGTCAGCATTGGCCTTCCAGTCCGTGGTCCAGGCCCGATTGGGCGTTGCCTGGCGGTATTCCGCGTGGAATAGCGCCATATCCTCGGGTAGCGTCTTGTGCCGCTGCCAGTCGATGTTGTAGTAGAACCCGCTGATGGCCCGGCTGCCTTCGTTGGTTACCGTGATTCGGGCCGACTTCCGGAACGGCATCGGGAAAAAGCAGTTGAGGGCCTTCTGAGAGCCTACGGACAGCGGGCCCGACTCGTAGAGGAAGTACTCGCCGAGCCCCAGCCCGAAGAAATCGCCAACCGGGCTCTCGACCGCGGGCCGCGCATCCCCGTCCCAATACATCCGAAGCACGATCCGTTTCAGATGGTACGGCTCCTGTGAAGCGATCGTGATCCAGATGTGCGTGATGATGCCCGGCCCCGGCAATTCAGCGATGGTGCGCGTCTCGCCGGCCTTGATTGGGGTCTTCCAGTTCCCGTCGTCGTTAGCGCCGGTTCGGTCGTAAGAGGAAGCCCGCTCCGCGCCGTAGGTCTTCAGTCGGAACAGCTCAGATAGATCGCCAGCCCAGGCGATGGGCAGCAGCGCAGCCGCCATTGCGGCGGCAAGAACCTCGATCCGCATCGTGTGTCTGTCCTTTCGGCGAAGTCGTCCCATTGTATCGGTCGCGGGCGTGCGGGCGGGGCTGCGCAGGACTTCGCGCATCGGCGATATAATCGCCCGAGCTAGACTTGCAAGCCGGTACTCGGAGGAAAGGACAAACCATGATGACACTCAGGAAGTGGTGGAGATGTGCGTTTGCTCCTGGTTTGGCGTTGATCGCCGGCGGTGCGGCCGCTCCGCTGAACGCCCAACAAGCGACCGAGAGCCGCGCGCCGTTCACATTGGAAGGTCACGCGTGGGTCAGTCAGAAGGCGTTCGTGGAGAGCGGCGCCCGGTGCGGGACTCGTCCGGTGGACTCGATCGAGGCCGGGGAGATCGCTCGCATCGTGGATCGGTACCGCGCCGAGCGCGGCCTGGTGGAGAGGCCGGCTGGTTCGGTGACCGTCGGCGTGTGGGTCCACGTGATCAACAAGGGCACAGGCATTGCCAACGGCGATGTTCCGCAAAGCCAGATCGACGCTCAGATTCAGGTGCTGAACGACGCCTACTCAGGACTGGGCGGCGCCGGTGCGGCGAACACCCCGTTCCGGTTCGTGCTGCTGGGAGTCACCCGAACCACCAACGCCGGCTGGTTCGCCATGACTCCCGGGTCGGCGGCCGAGGCCGCGGCCAAGGCCGCGCTGCGCGTCGGCGGTCCGGAGACCCTGAACTTTTACACCGCTAACCCGAGCGGCGGGTTGCTCGGCTGGGCGACGTTCCCGTGGTGGTACGCAAGCGACCCTGTCGATGACGGCGTAGTCGTGCTTTACTCGTCCTTGCCCGGCGGCTCCGCGGTTCCCTACAACGAGGGAGACACCGGCACTCACGAGGTCGGGCACTGGCTTGGGCTGCTCCACACCTTCCAGGGCGGTTGCACCCTCAGGAACGATCGCGTAGCGGATACCCCCGCCGAACGCACTTCCGCCTTCGGCTGCCCGGTTGGACGCGACACCTGCACCAGCGCCGGGCTGGACCCGATCGAGAACTTCATGGACTACACCGACGACTCCTGCATGTTCAAGTTCACTGCCGGCCAATCGGGTCGAATGGACGCAGCGACGCTGATGTTCCGGGGGCTCTGAAACCAGTTGACCGGGCGGTTGTTCGCGCAACCGCATAATCGAACAACCGCCTGACCGCCCAACCG
>CAZACK010000046.1:0-10355 GCA_964483455.1 uncultured Solibacteraceae bacterium | reverse complement strand
ACCGCCCAACCGGCACTATAATAGTGCTGCCATGACGCAAGCTGACACTCAACCAAAGAGCATGAACGAAGTGCAACGGCTGTTCGGCGTGATCTGGGAGCCCAGGCCGGTCTTCCAGGACCTGGCCGCGCGGCCCCGCTTTTGGGTCCCGCTCATTCTCCTCACCGCACTCTCGATCCTCTACGTGTTCACGTTTTCGCGGGTTGTGGGTTGGGAGACATTCATGCGGCAGCAGTTCGAGACCAATCCGCGCGTGCAAGAGATGCCACCCGAGCAACGGCAGCAGGCGATGGAACAAGGCATGAAGTTCGGTGTCGCGATGGGCTACGCTGGTTCCGCCGTCGGGTTCGCCGTGATCAGCCTGGTTATCGCGGGTGTCATGCTGGGGCTCTTCAATGCGCTGGCCGGCGCCGATCTCACGTTCCGCAAGGTCTTCAGCCTCGTCTGTTACGCTTTCGTGCCGTCGGTGATCGCGACGATCCTCGCCCTGGTGACCATGTTTCTCAAAAACCCGGAAGACTTCGACCTCCAGAACCCGCTGATCCTGAACGCGGGCGCATTTCTGGACAAGTCGAGCACCCCGGGGTGGTTGTACAGCATTGCCACTTCGCTCGACCTGTTCAACATCTGGATCATCCTGTTGCTGGCCCTGGGGCTTGCCGTCGCCGCCAGAAAGGTGGCGTTCTCCAAGTCCCTGACGCTGGTGGTCTCCGCCTGGGTGGTGTGGGTTCTCGTCAAGGCGGGCTGGACGGCGGCTTTCGGGTAGGACGGTTGTACGGTTATTCGGTTATTCGGTTATTCGGTTGTTTGGTTATTTGGTTATTCGGTTGTTTGGTTGTTCGGTTGAGATGGTTCCGGTCCTCACTCGCAGAGAAGTGATGGCGTCGATGGCGGCGGTCGCGGCCGGCCGCGCCGGCGACGTCCTGGTGGAGACGCACCTGCACCTGTTCGATCCGCGGCGATTCCCGTATCATCCGAACGCCACCTACCGGCCGCCGGCGGAGACGCTGGAGGACTACGCGCGCTTCGCGGCGGAGGCCGGGATCGGACACGCTGTGATCGTCCATCCGGAGCCGTATCAGGACGACCACTCGTATCTCGAATACTGCTTCCGCAACGAGCCGTCGCCCGGCTTCTTCAAGGGCACTTGCCTGTTCGACCCCGTGGCGCCGGACACGCCGGCGCGTATGGAGGCGCTGGTGAAGAAGCTTCCGGGCCGGATCGTCGCGCTGCGCATTCATGTGAACCGCGACCCCAAGGTTCCCCCGACGACTTCAGGGGCGATCCGCGACCGTGACCTGGGGGCGCCGGCGATGAGGGACTCCTGGCGCGCGGCAGCCCGGCTCGGGCTGGCCATCCAGATGCACTTCATCCCGCACTACGCGCCGCAGATCCGCGCGCTCGCCTCGGAATTCCGCGAGGTGACGGTGATTCTCGATCACCTCGGCAAACCCGGCCTGGGCACGGCGGCGGAATCCGACGAGGTGCTGCGGCTGGCCGAGCTTCCGCGGGTGGTGTTCAAATACTCTGCCGTCCATTACTCGTCGAAGCAGGATTACCCGCACCGCGACGTCAAGCCGTTCGTGCGCCGCGCCTGGAACGCGTTCGGCGCGGACCGGATCATCTGGGGCGTTCTCGGCACGAACATGGCGGAGTTCCGGAAACATAAGGCGATGCTGGAGGAGATGTTCGACTGCGCCTCGGAGGACGACCGGAAGAAGATCCGCGGGCTGAACGCGGTCCGGTTGTACGGCTTCCGGTAGCGGCCGCGCGGAAGAATGCGCCATGCGACTTTCGATCGAGGCGGACGAGTTCGGGCGGCTGGTGTGCAGGATCGCAGACGGTCGAAGCGAGGCGGCGGTCCGCTCGGCTGATCCGGCAGCCGCCCGAGCCGACATGCTGGCGGCGCTGGACGGCTTCGAGAGCGACGGATACAGCGAGTGCTTTTGGCGTGAGCCGAACGGGGAGTACCGCTGGATCTTCCGGCAGGAGGGCGTTTGGGTGCGGATCGTGGTACTGCGAAGCGCCGGAACGATGACCGGGTGGGAGCACGTCTTCAGCGGCGAGGAGCAACTGGCGGGGTTCGCGGAGATGTTGCGGGACGAGGTGTCGGCGGCCTGATGCGGACCCTCTGCATCGGCGCGCATCCGGACGACTGTGAGTATCGCTTCGCGGGGACCGCCGTGAAGCTGGTTGCCGGCGGACACGCGCTCAAGTTTCTGTCGGTCACCAACGGCGACGCGGGCCACCATGAATTCGGCGGCGGCGTGCTCGGGCGCCGGCGCCGGGCGGAGGCGGCGGAGGCGGCGCGCCGGCTGGGCGTCGCCTGGGAAGTGCTCGACCATCACGACGGAGAGTATCTGGCGACGCTCGAGAACCGGCTGGAGATCATCCGGCAGATCCGCGAATGGCAGGCGGACGTGGTGCTGTCCCACCGGCCGAACGACTACCACCCGGACCATCGGAGCCTTGGGATCGCCGTGCAGGATTCCGCCTACATGGTGACGGTGCCGAACGTGTGTCCGGGGACGCCGGCGCTCCGGCGAAACCCCCTCTACCTCTACCTGGAGGACCCGTTTCTCAAGCCGAACCCATTCGCCCCGGACGTGGTGGTGGCGATCGACGACACCTGGGACCGCAAGGTCGATTCCCTGGACGCGCACGAGTCCCAGTTCTATGAGTGGCTGCCGTGGCTGGACGGCCTGCTCGACCAGGTGCCTGCTGATCGCGCCGCGCGCAAGCAGTGGCTGAGCCAGTGGCTCGCCGAGTTGTTGAAGAACGACTTCCGCGACGCGCTGGCGCGGCGGTACGGCCGGGAGCGGGCGGAACGGGTGCGGTACTGCGAAGCGTTCGAAGTCTGCGAGTACGGCCGGCAGCCGTCGGCGGAGGAGCTGGAGACGTTGTTTCCGGTGTAGGAGCCGTCGCCCCCGGCGTTCTCGCACCCAAGGATTGCCCGCCCCGTCCTGCCCCGCCGCATCACGTTGTTTTTGCTATGATCTGGCCATTCTGAGGTGAGAGATGAACTCTCTGAGCAGACGCGAGGCCCTGCTGACCGCGCTCGGAGGCGGCGCGGCCGCTGCCGCGAAATCGCCCCAAATGCCGGCGGTCCCCTTTGGCAAACACCGGGTTTCGCGGCTCATCGTCGGCGGCAACCCCGTCAGCGGCACTTCGCACCTTAACAACCAGTTGAGCCGCGAAATGGTCGACTACTTCACCTCTGCCAACATCAAGCGCATGCTGCGCGACTGTGAAAACGCCGGCATCAACACCTGGCAGTCACGGGGTGACCGGCACATCCTCCGCCTCTTGCACGAGTACCGCCAGGAGGGCGGGACCATCCAGTGGATCGGCCAGACCGCCACCGAGATCCTCTTCGACCGGAACCTCCGCGAGATGGCGGGCGAAGCGCCGATCGGCATCTATCACCACGGATCGTTGACGGACCGCCTCTGGGCCGCCGGCAAGATCGACGACGCACGCGATAACCTGAAGCGCATCCGCGATGCTGGAACGCGCGTCGGCCTCGGCACCCACATCCCGCAGGTCATCGACTACGTCGAGTCGAAGGGCTGGGACGTCGACTTCTACATGACCTGCGTCTACAACCTCAGCCGCACGAAAGAGGAGGCCGGCCGCCTTGCCGGCCGCCCCGTCGAGGACGAGCTCTTCTGGGACCCCGACCGCGAGGAGATGCTGAAGCGCGTCAAGGAAACCTCCAGGCAGTGCCTCATCTTCAAGGTCTACGGCGCCACACGCCATTGTGATACGCGCGAGCGCATGCTCTCGGCCCTCCGCCTCGCCTTCCACTACGCCAAGCCGTGCGACGCCATCGTCGTCGGTATGTTCCCCAAGTACAAGGATCAGGTCCGGGAGAACTGCCAGTTGGTGAACGAGGTCCTTCGCGGCGCGGTCTCGTAACACGATGAGCAGTCACGATTGCTCCCCGGGCAAGGGGAGGCAGGAGGCATGCTCTCTTCCTTAGCCGGTTGAATTCACGCCCGTTGGCCTGCTGCCGGTGCGCGCTGTGTTCGCCGTGCACCCGGTGGGGAGCGATACCGGGGTTGGAGGAGTTTCCGAGCGGCCGTGACACAGGAGCTGTTCGGAGCGGATGACCGCTCGTCCGTCGCCGCTGCGCTGGAGGGGCGCCGTGAGCCCCTCAAGACAGGGTGCTTCCGATTGGGCAATGGCAGCCAAGGGACCGGCGCCGTAGCCGGCGGCCAGCGGCTCGAGGCGAACGGCGGGCGCCCGGCGCCCGCCTCGCGGGGCGGGACTCGCAGGACAACGCCAGCCCGAGGAAGGAAAGAAGCCTTGCTTAATGGCCGGAATTCCGGCGAACTGGAAAAGGAAATCGAGGTGGAAAGGGGGCTCCGTGCATTCTCTCATTCTGGAAGGCAAGAACCGGACAGACACATCCGCGGGCATCTTGAGCCGCCGCTGGTTTTGCGGCCATCCACGGGGAACCTTCCGGCCACAACCGCAGCCGGGCGTCTTTCTCGAGGCCCCACACCGCGCTCCGCGTCGTTTCCAGATAGCCCTTCGTGACGGCGCAGTCAACCTGGACTCCCGCGACGGCGAGCGGCAGCCGGTAATTGCCGCATTCCAGTTGGATCTCCTTGCCGTTCACCCTCGACCGCACCGACGCGCGCCGCACGGCGCCTCGCACGCTGTCG
This sequence comes from uncultured Solibacteraceae bacterium, assembly GCA_964483455.1. Classification (GTDB taxonomy): domain Bacteria; phylum Acidobacteriota; class Terriglobia; order Bryobacterales; family Bryobacteraceae; genus CAYZJD01. Next base: position 5,685 of record CAZACK010000046.1, on the reverse strand, counting down.
CTCGCCTCGGCCCGGTCCAGTAACTGGATCTCACGAGGATCGTTGACCGTCCGGATGGGCCGGGTGGCCGCCAGGTTGGGTGTCCCACTCTTGTCGGTGATGATGAAGCTCGCGGAGGTCGCATTCTGCGATTGCCTGGCAAATCGAAGTTCGGGTGATTCAGGGTGTTGAAGGCCGCCACCCGGAATTGAATGCGGAAACTCTCCGAGATGCGCTCAACGGCGGTGTCCTTCACCAGCGAGAAATCGACATGGAGAATCCGGGTCCAAGTAAAGTGTTCCTGCCGAGATTCCCGAGGAATCCGGCCGGAGGGAGCTCGAATGCGTCGTGATCCCCAACTGCCTCCTCGCGGCTGGCACCAAAATTGCTGGTCATTCAGGATAAAGGGATTTCGGCATCCTAAAGGCGTTCCTGCCCAGGGGGATGTGACCCAACCATGAGCGAAAAACCTCGCAAGCGAAACCCAAAGGCGCCGCGGCAGGAACTGCCCCTGCTCGACTTGAACAAGCGGGTCACAACCCCGGAGGAGGTCTCGCTCGGGTTCCAGATCGAGCAGGCGCTGATCGAGGCGCGCCGGTGCCTGGACTGCAAGGACCCCAAGTGCATCGACGCCTGCCCGCTCCACATCGACATCAAGTCGTTTATCGCGCGCATGGTGGACGGCGACTTCGCGGCGGCCTTCGAGGTGCTGTCCGAGCACACCCCGTTCCCTGGCATCTGCGGGCGGGTGTGCCAGAAAGAGCTTTTCTGCGAAAAGGCCTGCCTGCTCGGCAAGAAGCTGCCGCCCGTGGCCATCGGATCGCTGGAGCGATTCGTCGCCGATTATCACCTCAGTTCCGGCGACGCGGAGAAGATTCCGGAAGCGCCACGGGGGCCGAAGGTGGCACTGGTGGGTAGCGGTCCGGCCTCTTTGATCGCCGCCTTTGACCTGGTGCGGCACGGGTACCGCGTCACCATCTTCGAGGCGCTGCACGAGCTGGGCGGCGTGCTGGCCTACGGCATCCCCCCGTTCCGGCTGCCGCGCGAAGTCCTGAAGCGGGAAATCGAGCGGCTGCGGGACATCGGCGTCGAGTTTCAGACCGACTTCATCGTCGGCAAGACAGCGACGCTTGACGAGTTATTTGAAGAGGGCTACGAAGCGGTGTTCGCTGGCACGGGCGCGGGCCTTCCCAACCTGATGAATATTCCGGGCGAGAACCTGATCGGCGTGTACACCGCCAACGAGTTCCTGACGCGGATCAATCTGATGCACGCCTACGAATTCCCGTCCGTGGACACCCCGGTGCTGGTCGGAAAGCGCACGGTGGTGATCGGGGGCGGCAACTCGGCGATGGACGCCGCTCGCTGGGCGCGGCGCCTCGGGAGCGAAGTGACGATTCTGTTCCGGCGCGGCCGGGCGGAGCTGCGGGCGCGTATCGAGGAGATCGCGCACGCCGAAGAGGAGGGCGTGCGGTTCGAGTTTCTGGGCGCGCCGCTGGCGTTGTACGGCGACGATAAGGGCTTCGTGAAGGAGATGGAGTGCATCCGCATGGAGCTCGGACCCGTCGACGATTCCGGCCGGCCCTCGCCGGTTCCCATTCCGGGCTCCGAATACCGGATTCCGGTGGACACGGTGGTGGCCGCAATCGGCCAGGCGCCGAATCCGACGTTGCAGCGCGCCACGCCGCAGCTTGTCACCAAGCGCGGCAAAATCGTCGTCGATGAATTCGGCCGGACCAGCATGCCGTTCGTATACGCCGGAGGCGACGTGGTCCGCGGCGGGTCCACGGTAATCCAGGCAATGAAGGACGGGCGGGTGGCGGCGGCGGCCATTCATCGAGCGCTGACCGAGAAGCTCGCGCCGGCGGCGCCCGAGGCGGAGGCTGCGGACGAGCCGATGGAGGTGCGGGCATGAACCGCATCGTGGCCAAGCGGCAGCTTACGCCGGAGATCGCCTGGTTCGAGGTGGAAGCGCCGCGCGTCGCCAGACACTGGAAGCCGGGACAGTTCATCATCATCCGGCCCACCGGGGACAGCGAGCGCATTCCGCTGACGCTCGTGGACGGGAATGCCTCGCGCGGCACCATCGTCATGGTGGTGCAGGCGATCGGAAAAACGACGCGGGTCACGAATGCCAGGCAAGCGGGCGAGGCGCTGGCGGACCTCGTCGGGCCGCTCGGCGAGGCGGCGAAGATCGAAAACGTCGGGCGCGTGGTCTGCGTCGGCGGCGGCGTTGGCGTGGCCGAATTGCTGCCGGTGGCCCGGGCCTTCCGCGAGGCCGGCAATCATGTGACCGCGCTTTGCGGCGCGCGCTCGGTGGCGCACATCATCCTCGATGAGGAACTGCGGGCGGCCGCCGATGAGGTGATCTGGTCCACCGACGATGGCTCGAACGGTTTCCGCGGCACCGTGGTGGACCTGATGCGGTCCTGGCGCGAGAAGCAGCCGGCCCCGCCCGAGCTGGTGCATGTCATCGGCCCGATTCCGATGATGCGCGCGGCCGCAAACCTCACGCGCGAGTGGGGCGTGAGAACCTACGCCAGCCTGAACCCGATCATGGTGGACGGCACCGGCATGTGCGGCGGCTGCCGGGTTACGGTCGGCGGCAAGGTCCGCTTCGCCTGCGTCGAGGGTCCCGAATTCGACGCGCACCAGGTGGACTTCGACGAACTCGCTCGCAGAACCAGCGCTTACCGGCCACAAGAGCGCATGGCCCTCGAGCGGCACGAGTGCAAGGTGGGGCTCGGGTAGCGCACCGCGAGGCCCTCAGCCGCCCAGCGCTTCCATCGCCGCCTTCTGCATGGCCGCCCGCGGCGCGCTCTCGCCGGTCCACACTTCAAACTGGCGCGCGGCTTGCTCGAGAAACATCTCGATCCCCGGAATGACCGTCTTCCCCTGCTCGCGGGCGCGGCGGATCAGCACGGTCTCGAGCGGGTTGTACACCATGTCGAAAACAATGCCGGCAGGGATGGCGTCCTCGAAGAAGCACTCCTCGACGTGCGGGAACATCCCCAGAGGCGTGGCGTGAACCAGCACGTCGGACTCGCGCCGGAGCGCCTGCTCGCGGCTGAGGGCTTCGGCGCCGCAGGCTCGGGCAAGCGCGCGGACCCTGTCGGGACTGCGTCCGGTGATGGCCACGCTTGCGCCTGCGTCGGCCAGCGCGAAGGCGGCGCTGCGGGCGGCGCCCCCCGCGCCCGCCACCAACACACGGGCCTTGCCGAGACGAAGGCGGCGGCTTAGCGGAACGGTCACCCCGGCGGCATCGGCGTTCATGCCGCGCCACTTCCCGGCTCTCTTCCAGACGGTGTTCACGGCCCCGATGCGGCGGGCGAGCGGATCCACCGAATCGAGGCAGCGAATGATGCGCTGCTTGTGGGGGATGGTCACGCTGAATCCGGCGATGGGCAGCCCGTCCGCCAGCTTCATGAAATCCCGCAACTGCGCCTGCGGCACCCGAAACGGCAGGTAGACAGCGTTGATGCGGCGCGACTGGAACGCGCGATTGTGCACCGCGGGCGATATCGAGTGCCGGACGGGATCGGCGATCACTCCGTACACCCTCGCCGATGCCGTGAGTCTGTCGATGCGATAAAGATGCCGCAGTTGCCTGGCGCTCGCCTGGCCCGGAGCCGTTCCCGCCGTATCGCAGGCCGCCGCGTAGGTAAACAAGCTGCCGTATGACGGGCCGAGCACGCGCGAAGCAAAGCCGGTTTCACCCATGGACAGTGCGACAACCCAGCGGCGCGGATTCTGTTTGGGCAGGGCCAGCGCGCGGAGAACATCGCTGGGCTTGCGCGCGGTGACGGCCACCTTGTAGGCGTCGGCGGGAAATCGCATCATCCGTTTGAGAATCGGGTCCAGCGCCGGCGTGGCTTCGAAGTTGTGGTAGGAGAGAAGCAACGAAGCCGAACTGCGCAATGTGTCCAGGGCTCCACCGGCTTTGGCTGCGCTCTCGATTTCGAGGTCCACCAGCCGCGCTCCGGCCTCAGCCGCCGCTTGCAGGATGCGCAACTGCTCGGCGACACTTCCCTGGAAGTTGCCGTGATTGGCGGCTCGCCGGCAGGTGGCAAGCACCCTGCAATCCGGCCGGGTCCTTCGCAGCTTGCGGATCGCATCCGCGCCCGCCTCGGGGTCGGCGAGGTAGTCGAGCCGAAACTCGAAAAAGGTTTCTCCCTCGTCGTACTCGCGTTGCGCCGCCGCCAGAAGCTCGTCGGCGCTGGAAAAGCCGAGAGCAACGCAGACACGCGAGGGAAACTCGAGGGAGGGCATGGCTCCGGCGCTTCAGAATACCACGCGGGGCCGGGGCTGGAGCCGGCCGCCATTCAGCCCCGTGGCTGCTCGGCGAGCCTCCTCTTCCAGTCTTCGAGGATCGAGACGGTGGCGGTGGCGCCGACCCGGTCGCAGCCGGCTTGATACACCTCAATCGCTTTGTCCAGCGTCCGGACGCCGCCTGCCGCCTTGATTCGCACCTGCGGACCGCAATGCGCCCGCATCAGCCGGAGATCCGTGATCGTGCAGCCGCTCGGGGCGAATCCCGTCGAGGTCTTGACGAAGTCCGCGCCGGCGCGCGTCGAGATTTTGCAGGCGATGATTTTCAGCTCGTCACTCAGATAGGCGTTCTCGAAGATCACCTTGAGCAGCGCCCCGGATTCGTGGCACGCCTCGGCCATCTGGCGCAGTTCCGTCTCGACGTATTGGAACCGGCGGCTCAAGAGCTTTCCGATGTTCAGCACCATGTCGATTTCGGCGGCCCCGCGGCGCAGCAGGTCGCGAACTTCATAGAGCTTCGCCGCGGTGGTGCTGGAGCCGTGCGGGAAACCCGCCAGGCTGCCGACCGCGACGGCGCTGCCGCTCAGCCACTGCACGGCGAGATCGACGTCGGAAGGACGGACACTGACGCTGGCGACGTCATACTGGCGGGCGATGCGGCAGCCTTCTTCCACCTGCTCCTCGCTCAGCTCCGGACGTACCAGGGAATGGTCGATCATCCGGGAGAGGCTTTCGAAGGTGGCGAGAGGCGGGCGGCCTTCCGCTTGACCGATTAACGGGCGATCCGGTTCGGATGGACGCGGTGGGGTGCTCATGCCGCCGCCGGCCTACCGCCGCTTGGCCTTCTTGGGAGTGACCGGCAGGCCAAGCGCCTTGAGCTGCGCTCTGGCTTTCGCCGTCACCTCGGCGGTGGGGTGCTGCTTGTCCAGGATGTAGAACTCGTCGCGCGCCTTATTGCGTTGCCCCAGCCTCAGCAGCGCCATCCCTTTCATGTAATGGGCGTCAGGGGTCTTGTTGTTCTCCGGGTACTTTTCCAGCACGAGGTCGAACGCAGTGACGGCTTCTTCGTATTGGTCACGCCGGTACAGGATCTCTCCGATGTAAAACTGGGCGTTTGGCGCCAGTTCGGTTCCCCCGAAGTGGGCGAGGTAATCGGTGAATCCTTTGAGCGCGAGATCGAAGTTTCCTCCGTCTTTGTCGCGCAGGGCATTCTCATACATTTCTGTCGCCGACACGCCGGCGGCCGGCGCCGCCCCGGGCGGGGCGGGCGGCGACTGAATCGTTCGAATGGCGTTGGCCACGTCCACCAGTTGCAGCTCGAGTTTTCCGAAGCGGGTGTTGAGGTCGGCGACCGATTCCTTCAACGCCTGGAACTCGACGGCCATTTCGTCGACCTTGGCGCTGATGTTGGCGACGGGCAGCGAGACGGCTTTCTCC
>CAZACK010000045.1:13798-38937 GCA_964483455.1 uncultured Solibacteraceae bacterium | reverse complement strand
GACCTCTTGCACCCCAAGCAAGCGCGCTAGCCAGGCTGCGCCACGGCCCGATGAAGAGGACCTCTTCAGTGTAGCGCACCGTGCGGTGCGCGGAATCGCCGCTACAGCCGCCGGCCAGCGCTATTGGACGCCGCCCTTCGCCGCGCGGGCTTGTAGCTCTTTCCACTCGCGGCTTCCGTTGTCAGCGATTGTCTCCAGGCCAACCCCCTTCTGAAACACCGGCAGGCGGGCTCCGAGGAAGTCGTCCCAATACTGCCGCGCGTGCGCGTAGTAGCTGGTCGCGCCGGAGTCCCAGCGGATCGCGATCAGCAGGTTCGGCGCCGGATAAGGCTCCCTGGCGAGCGGCTCGATTCGGTAGCGCGCCACCGCGTCACGGTCCAACTCGACTCCCAGTCCGGGCGCCTCAGGAACGGCCGCCGTTCCGTTCTCCACCTTCATGGCCGGGCGGATCATCGGCTCGGTGAAGAGCTGGTGGCAATTCACCGACGGCCATTGCGCGTGGTTCAGCACCGCGCCTAAGTGCAGCGCGAACGTCGCCGTAATGCCGGTGCCGACCACAGTTTCAGCCAGAACGGCTTGCTTGCGGCCGCGGCAACCGTGGCGTCCCGGATCGTCCGTGAAACGCCGCCGCCGCCGATCACGAAGCCGTCGCACACCTTCTCCCTCAACGCGGTCATAATCGGCGGGCTTCCGTAATGCATCGCGAGCGGAACGCGCGTCTGCGTCCGCAGGAACTTGTTCCCCGCGACGTCCTCCTGCGGGATCGGCGTCTCCCAGATGGCCACGTGCGGGAACTTCTCGATGTCCGTAAGCACCCGCCCTGCATGCGTCGTGTCGAGCAGCATCGAGTTGAAATCGAAGTCGATCGAGAAGTGTGCCGGGATCACCTTGGTGAGCGCGCGGCACTGCTGCTCGATGTCGAACCATGGCCGCGCCTTCGTCTTGAGAGCGGTGTAGCCTTGCGCCAGCGCGTCCTTGCACTCCCGGATCCAGTCCTCGGCGGGCATGTCGATCGCCCACCAGCTCACGAACGGCCGGTCGCGGTGCTTGTGCCCGAACAGGCGGTGCACCGGCACGCCGTTCGCTGGCGACCGCGTCGAACAGCGCCATCTGGAGGCCGCATCCGAGCGAGTCGTCCCACACCAGCTCGGCGGCGTTTCGCACGGTGGCCCGTCGAACGGCGTCGTCGTCAACCCGTCCCCAGGTGCAGTACACCATCGTTTCGCCGAACCCCGTGACGCCGCAGGCCAGCTTGACTTTCGCAGATCTCGAAGTAGCTCCAGTGGGGGATTTCCCGGATCGTGTTGCGAGCAGGCACTTCGCGGAACGGAATGTTGATCCAGGTCCGCTCGATATTCTTGACGGTCAGGTTGAGCGCTGTATGGACAGCGGGAGCGGATCCCGCCGCCGGCGAACGGAGGCTTCGTCGCGTCTCGCCGACGTCAAGATCTCAGCGTCGCCCGACCCATCAGGCAACGATCCATGCAATCCCGCAGGCGCCTCACCGCGGGCGGGAGTCTTCGAGCAAGATGATGCCGGCGTTCGCGCCACAGAGCCAAACAATCCACCTCCTGACTCGCGCCGCCCGGCGCCCCTCGCCGCGTACAGCCGCCCTCTCACCACGAACCCGCAGCTCCCCCGCCGGTCACGCCAGCGGCGGGCGGCGGCGATGCCAGTCGGTCCGTTCCTGGTACGCCTTTCCCAGCGTGATGAGGTTGTTCTCGCTGAATGGCCGTCCGACGAGCTGGATTCCCACCGGCAGATTCCCGGCGAAGCCGCACGGCAGCGCCAGCGCCGGCAACCCCGCCAGGTTCCCCGCCGCACCGAGATCGGTCAGCCCGCGGTCCTTCGGTTCCGGTTTCGGCGTGTAGCCGCTGCCGATGGGATCGCTAGTCTTCGGCGCCAGGTCGAAGCACGCCGGCGAAACGAGGATGTCCACCTGCGAGAACAGCTTCCGCATTTCCTTGCGCACCAGGCTTCGGATGCGCATCGCCTTCAGGTAGTCCCGCGCGGCGATCTCGAGTCCGGCGCGCAAACCGGCGATCTGCTTCTTGTCCGCAAGCTGATCCACCTGCCCGCTGCGGATCAGCGGCTCGAACACCGCCGACCCTTCCGCCGAGATGATCATACCGGCCACGGCGCCATACGGAAACTCCCGGAGCCGGGCCTCCGCCATCTTCACGCCGAGGCCGCGGAGTGCGTCAATGGCGGCGCGGAAGGCCCGGCGGGTCGAGGGCTCGGCCCATTCCTCGATGTCCACCGGCGCGAATCCGACCTTCAGATCCGCCAACTTCCGGGCGAACTGCGGGGCGTAGTAAAAGCTCTTGCCCGCGGATCCGGGATCGCTGGAGTCGCCTCCGGAGATCACCCGCAGCACGTGACCGCAGTCCTCTGCCGAGCGGCACATCGGGCCGATCTTGTCCATCGTCCACGAGAGCGCCATCGCCCCGTACCGGCTGACCAGCCCGTAGGTCGGCCGCAGGCCGGTGATTCCACAGTACGCGCACGGAGTGGTGATCGAGCCCCACGTTTCCGAGCCGATTGCAAATGGGACCAGGCCGGCGGCCACCGCGCTGCCCGAGCCGCTCGAGGACCCGCCCGACCAACACGAGCGATCCCACGGGTTGAGCCCCGGCCCCGTCAACGACGCGGCCGCGTAGCGGTACCCGCCTCCGCCCGCCAGTTCCACCATCGACAACTTGCCCGCCAGCAGGGCGCCGGCTTTCTCCAGCTTCTTGAGCACGGTCGCGTCGTAGTCGAACACCTGGCCGGCATACGGCTTCGCCCCCCACGTCGTCGGGCTGCCGGTGAGGCTCAGGAGATCCTTGGCGCCATACGGGATGCCTTGCAGCGGCCCGCGGTAGCGCTCCCGCTTGAGATCGTCGTCAACGTCCTTCGCCCTGCGGATGGCGCGTTCCCGCAGCGGCAAGGCCAGCGCGTTGTACCGCGGCCCGAGTTTCTCGAGCCGCTCGCAAAAGGCGCGGGCCAGCTCGACCGCCGAGAACTCCTTCGCCTTCAGCTTTGCGTTGAGCTCGGTGATGGTCGCGAAGAAGATGTCGTCGCTAATCTCGGGCATGGGCGTTCACGGCTCGAAGCGGAACGAGGGTTCGGTGGCCATCGGGAGCCGAAACTGCTCGAGCTTCTCGACGGCGCGCTCCAGGTCTTTCCGCTCGCCGGCCAGCAGTTGTTCCGCCGAGGGTTCCGCCTGCGCCCGCGTCAGCACCGGCGCTGCCGCCGCCGCAATCGAGAGACCCAGTTCCCTGCGTGTGAGTTTTCCCCGCATAGCGCCATTATAGTGGCAGCCGCCCGCCGCCACTCTGCTGTGACAGAGTAGAGACGTGAGCCCGAAACCCGAACAACTGCGCATTGCCGGCCTGGGGCGCTGCCAGGTGAAATCGCCGCTGAAGCTGTCCAGTGTCCGCGGAGACGGCATCGGCAACTTCATGCCCGACGAGGCGCGGATGCTCCATCGGGTCGATTATCTTCCCGGCGAGGAGATCCGCGGCGATGCGGCGGAGGCCGCGTTCGAGAAAGCCGGGCCTCGCGAGCGCATCTACTTCGGACCGGCGCGAACCAAGGCCGCGATCGTGACCTGTGGCGGACTCTGCCCGGGGATGAACAATGTGATCCGCTCGGTGTTTCTCCAACTGCATCACGGCTACGGCGTCCCGGAGACCTGGGGTATCCGCTACGGATACCGCGGCCTGAATCCCGCCAACGGCCGCCCGCCGCTGCGGCTGACGCCCGAATACGTCGAGCACATCCACAAGCTGGGCGGCACGGTGCTGGGCTCCTCGCGTGGACCGGAAGACTCCCGGGTGATGGTGGACTTCCTTGAAAGCGAGAAGTTCGACATTCTCTTCTGCGTGGGCGGCGACGGCACGCAGCGGGGCGCCCACGAAATCGCGGAGGAGGCGTCTCGGCGCGGCCTGAAGATCGCCGTGGTCGGCATCCCGAAGACGATTGACAACGATCTGCACTACGTCTGGCGATCGTTCGGTTACTACACGGCGCTGGGCGAGGCGCGCGAGGTGCTCGACGGCGCGCACGCGGAGGCCAAGGGCGTGCCGAACGGAATCAGCCTAGTCAAGTTGATGGGACGGCACGCGGGCTTCATCGCCGCCGGCGCGACACTGGCCAGCCAGGAGGTCAACTTCACGCTGATCCCGGAAGTGCCGTTCCGGCTCGACGGCGAGCATGGGTTCCTGGCCTGTCTCAAGCGGAGAATGCTCAATCGCGGCCATGCCGTGATCGTCGTCGCCGAGGGCGCCGGCCAAGAGCTGTTGGGCGGCGTCGAGGGGGCCACCGACGCCTCCGGCAACGCGAAACCGGGGGACATCGGCGTTTTCCTGCGCGAGAAGATCATCGAGTATTTCGCCCGCGAGAAGATGACGGTGAACGTCAAGTACTTCGATCCCAGCTACGTCATCCGCAGCGTGCCGGCGGACACCGACGACGCCCTCCTCTGCGACCGCTTCGCGCGCAACGCCGTCCACGCGGCCATGGCCGGCAAGACCGACTGCCTGATCGGCCTCTGGTACAACATTTTCATCCACGTGCCGATTGTGCTGGCCGTCGCCGAGCGGAAGTACCTGTCGCCGGAGAGCGAGGTGTGGACGGCGGTTCTGGCGGCTACGGGACAGCCGGCCCGGTTCGAGTGACCGTGTCTCCGGCTTTGTCCGGCCCGCCCCGGTCGTCCCGCTCCACCTGCTGCTTCTGCCGAACCTCCAGGAGGTAGCGCTTTTCCGGCTGCGTCATCTGCTGGAGCTCGAGAGCGACCCGGCCAAGTGAGACAAGGCTGGGCTTCTTGTGGACGTGATACAGCCAGCCACGCTCCTGGAGCCATAGGCAGAGCCGGTGAAGGCCGTACAGCCCGGCGAGGACGCCCAGGATGACCAGCCATTTCACGAGTTCCAGCTCCGATCCCCGTATAAGTGGGAATTCACCCGGCGTCATGCGAGCCGGTCGAGAAACCTCTTTGCCGCCTGGATGCCCTCGAATTCTGTCAGCCGGTCGCCTTCGTACTCGATGCCGACCCAGCCCGAGTAGCCGGCGTCGGCGACGATCTTCATCATCCGGCCCGCGTCCATCGTCTTCTCGTTCCCATCGGGGCCGAAGTCGAAGCACTTGAAGCTGACTCCCTTGGCGAACGGCATCAGCTTCCGCACCCCTTCGTACTTGTGGTACTCCTTGGGGAAGTTGCCGAAGTCGGGCAGCGTGCCGAAGTTCGGCAGGTTCACCTGCCTCATCAGCCGCGCCACCACGTCGGCGTCCGAGGAGATCCCGCCGTGGTTCTCGATGATGACGTTGATGTTCCGGCCCCTGGCGTATTCGCAGAGGTTCGTGAAGCTGTCGGCGCAGTATCCGAGGAAAGCATCGATCTCGGCGGGGGTCTTCGGATTCCGGTCGGGATACATGTTGGTCCGGATCGCATGGCAGCCGAGTTCGGCGGCGATATCGACCCACTTGTAATGTGCCCGCGCCGCTTTCATCCGCTCGGCCTTGGCGGAATGCCCCATCAGTCCTTCGCCGTCGCACATGATGAGCACGCCGGTGGTTCCGGTCTGCTTCATGTTGTTCTTCAGCCGCCGAAGATAGTCGAGCGTGGGAGCCTCCCAAAGGCCGTTGACGAACTCCAGCCCCTCGATCCCGAACTGCTCGCGGGCGATGCGCGGAAACTCGAGGTTCGTGATCAGCCGCGATTCGATGGCCCGGTGAAGCGACCACTGCGCCAGCGAGATGCGGTATCTCTTCCCCGCGGCCTGCGGCTGGGCAGGGACCGCCGTCAATCCAGCGAGCGCGGGCGCGAAGGACGACTTCAGAAAACAGCGGCGATTCATGCAGGCTATGATAACCGGAAATTGAGCGGGCGGCTACGAGGCGTCGAGTTCAAGGACGGCTGAATCGTCTCGCTCAGCCCGCGGCGGTACACTTCTCAACGGAGACTGTCAGTGGCGGACTTGACTGTCGGAGATGCAATCCGCCAAAAGCGGGAGGCAATCATTCGCATCGCCGAACGGCATGGCGCCACACGGGTGCGGTTGATTGGTTCCGTGGCGCGCGGAGAAACCCGTCCCGACAGTGACATCGATCTGCTCGCAACTTGGAGGGAGGGCAGCAGTCTGCTCGACCACGCTGCCCTCATGTTGGAACTCGAGAGCCCGTTGGGCCGCAAAGTAGACATCACCAGCGACGGCTGGGTGAAGCCCTCCATCCGGGAAACGGCATACCGGGATGCAGTCGCCTTAGGAGAGACGCGGATCGCTTGGATGACCGTCCAGCTCCCCTTTCCACCGCCGGGCTGCTAGGATAGCGGCATGCTCGGCCTGGACGGCCGCGCGGCGCGCGCGGCCTGGACGGTGATCCTTGTTCTTCTTGCCATCGTCGGGGTGTACCTCATCCGGCGCACCTTGCTCGTGTTCGCGCTGGCGGTGCTGCTCGCCTATCTGCTGGCTCCGCTCACTCGGCTGGCCGACCGGGTCGCGCCGCGGCGCCTCCCCCGGGCGGTCACGCTGGCGCTCATTTACGCCGCGCTCATCGCTGCCGCCGTCCTCATCGGCAGCTCGGTGGGGTCCCGAGTCTATTCAGAGGCCGTTGAACTGGCACGCAAAGTCCCCGACTGGGTCAAAAGCCAGGATGTCGCGTCGCGGTTGCCCATCCCCGCCTGGCTCGAGCCGTGGAAGGTGAAACTGATCGAAGCCGCCCGCCAGCAGCTTGAGGCCAGCGCCAGGGAAGCAGTGCCGATTCTCGGCAGGGCGGGAGCACAGGTTCTCGGCGTGCTCGGCAATGTCGGCTTTGCGATCCTGGTGCCGATTCTCAGCTTCTTCTTCCTGAAGGACGGAGCGGCAATGCGCAAACAACTCCTCGACCAGCTTGCGCAAAGCCCCCACCGCGCCTTTGTCGACGATGTCTTGTCCGATGTCCACGTGCTGCTCGGCCAGTTCATGCGCGCCCTGGTGGTGTTGTCTCTGGCTACCCTGGCGTTCTACGGTCTGTTCTTCTGGCTGATCGGGCTGCCGTATGCCGCGCTGCTGGCGGGCCTCGCCGCGGTGCTCGAGTTCATTCCCGTCCTGGGGCCGCTGACCGCGGCGATCGCGATTGTCCTGGTGGCGATGTTCAGCGGACACCTCTCGCTGGTGCTCTGGATTCTCGCCTTCCTGGGCGGCTACCGGCTATTTCAGGACTACGTCCTACAGCCCTACCTGATGAGCGCGGGAGTGGCGCTCCACCCGTTGTGGATCATCTTCGGCGTGCTGGCCGGCGAACAGATCGGCGGGGTGGCCGGCATGTTCCTGTCCATCCCCGTGCTGGCGACGGTGCGCGTGGTCGTCGTGCGCGTGCAAAAGGCGCGCGACCGGGCGCGGCTGGGCTTCGTGACCGGGTGATGCGCGGCCTCCTTCTGCTGGCGCCGCTGCCGCTGGCGGCTCACATGGTGAGCATGAGCACCGGCGACATCCGCGTGGACGGCGCGCGCGCCGAATACGAACTGGCCATGCCGCTGTACGAGGTCCAGCACGTGCGCGACCCCGAAGGGTCGCTGTTCGAAAGCGTGCGTTTTCGCGGCGGTGGCGGCGAGGCGAGGCTGACCGCCAGGAAGTGCCGCGAGGACCGCCCGGCGGGAGCGTACGTCTGCAACGCGTCGTACGAGTTTCCGGGCGTGGTGGAGGACCTGGAGGTCGAGAGCCGCCTGCATTCGATCACCGTGCCGAACCACGTTCACCTGCTACGGGCGCGCCTCGGCGGCAAGTCCGATCAAGCGGTGCTGGACCTATCGTTCCCATTCGCGACGCTGCGCTTCCATCCTCCCTCGTCCTTCGAGGTGGCCGTGAGCCAGATCGGAGCGGGCATGCTGCGCGCCGCGGGGGCGGCGCAATTGCTCTTCCTGTTCGCGGTGGCGCTGGCGGCGCGCGGGCGCAAGGAACTGCTGGCGCTGGCGGGTGCGTTCCTGCTGGGCCAGGCGCTGGCCTGTTTGGTGACGCCGCTCTCCGGCTGGCGTCCCGCGCCGCGTTTCATCGAAGCCGCCGCCGCCCTGAGCATCGCCTATCTCGCCGTCGAGATCCTGCTGCTTCCCTCGGCGGGAAAGCGCTGGCTGGTGGTCGGCGTGCTCGGCTTGTTCCATGGCCTGTACCTGGACCTGTTCCTGCGGACCGGCGAGTTCCAGGCCGGCTACGTGCTCGCCGGCGCGTCGTCGGCCGAGGCGGCGCTGCTCGCCTTGTTCGCGCTGGGCGTCGGAAGAATCAAGAACGCCGCCGAGCGAATGCGGCCGGTGCCAGTGGCTGCCACGGTGCTGCTGCTAATCGGGATGACGTGGTTCGTGATGCGGCTGCGGAGTTGATTCATGAGAACGACGGTACTCACAGCGTGCTTGCTGGCGGCGCCGGCACTGGCCTCCGACTTCGCCGGCAAGGCGGACGAGGCCGTCCAGGCCTACGTCAAGAAGGGCGAGTTCAGCGGGGCTGTGCTGGTGGCCAAGGACGGCGCGCCGCTGGTGAGCAAGGGATACGGCCTGGCCAACCGGGAACTCGACGTCCCCAACACGCCGCGGACGAAGTTCCGCCTCGGCTCGATCACCAAGATGTTCACCGCCATGGCCATCCTGCACCTCGAGGAGCAGGGCAAGCTGGCGGTGACCGATCCCGTGTGCAAGCACGTGCCCGACTGCCCGCCGGCGTGGGCCAAGATCACCATTCACCACCTGCTGACGCACACCTCGGGCATCCCGAATTTCACGTCCCTTCCCGACTACCCGAAGACGATGGCCGCGCCCTCGGCCGTGAACCAGACAGTGGCGCGGTTCCGGGACAGGCCTCTCGACTTCGATCCCGGCGAGAAGTTCCGCTACAGCAACTCGGGGTACGTGCTTCTCGGGCAGGTCATTGAGAAGGTCGCCATAGAGTCGTACGGCGCTGTCCTGAAGAGAACCATCTTCGAGCCGCTCGGGATGAAGGACACCGGATACGACAGCGGGGCGGAGATCATCCCGCGCCGCGCGTCCGGTTACTCCCGGCAGGCGGAGCGGTTTCGAAACGCGATGTACATCGACATGTCGATCCCCCACGCTGCCGGCGGGCTCTACTCGACGGTGGAGGACCTGCTGATCTGGGACCAGGCGCTCGATACGGAAGGCCGGCCTCGAAGAAGGCGATCTCGAAGATGTTCGCCCCCTTCAAGGAAAACTACGCTTACGGCTGGTTCATCCGGAAGGAATCCGGCCGCAGTGTGCAGTCTCACGGAGGAGGCATCAACGGCTTCTCGACTTACTACGCCCGGTACCCCGAGGAGAGAGCCTGCGTGATCGTGCTCGCGAACCAGGAGACGGGCGCGAGTGCCAAGATCGCGCGAGAACTGGCTGCGTTGCTGTTCCGGTAAGGAATTGTAAGCCGCCGATAAACGCCGATGACATGGGGAGAACTGATCCGTATTATCGGCGTTCATCGGCGGCCCAAAGTGATTGATCACTCTGAGCAGCAATTTCCGAACTACCGCTTGAACGCCGCCGCGCGTCGCGCCAGTTCCTCGGGCGCTACGTCCTCCTTGTGCGTGGCGATCCACCACATGTTGCCCGACGGATCCTTCACGCCTGCGCTGCGGTCTCCGTAGAACTGGTCGGCGGGCTCCATCACGGATGTCGCGCCGGCCTGGAGCGCTCGCTGGTAGGCGGCGTCCGTATCTTCCACGTACAGGTACAGCACCGAGGGCATGGGCGGGAATTGTCCCGCCGGCTCGCCCAGCATCAGGATCGAGTCGCCGATCCTGACCTCGGCATGCATCACGCTGCCGTCCTCCCGTGTGAGCTTCTCCAAGGGACCTTCGGCGCCGAAGGCCTGCTTGATGAAATCGATGAGCCGGGCCACGCCGGGAACGGCCAGGTAGGGCGTGACACTATGGTTGCCGTCGGGGATCGGTTTAACCACCATCGCCAGATGCCTCCTCTGAGATTCGCCTCAGAGGAATCGTACCATCCCTACACCGGCCGCAGCTTCGGCCACGCGATCTCGATCCCCTGCGACTGGATCAGCGCCTGGAATTCCTTGAGCAGCTTCTCCGTGTTGCGGATGCGCCTCGGCGGCTGCTTCGTCCGGATGGCGTGCGCCGCCAGACACCCGGCCGCCTCGCCGATGTTCCACTCGACCGGGTGCAGGCGGTAGCAGCCGTTGGTGATGTGCGTGACGCCGAGGTTCTTGGCCGCCGCCAGCAGGTTCTCCACGCGCTTCGGGATCAGCGCGCCCATCGGGATCTGGAACGGCAACGAGCTGACATCGATGTAGTTGTCGCCGCCCGAGCTCGGATGCAGATCGATGCGGTAACTGCCGACCCCAACCGAGTCGGCAAACGGCTCCGCCGCCAGATCCTCGGCCTTCTTCCCGGTCAGTTGCGCGCGAGCGTCGGCGCCCACGTGCTGTTCGACGATGGTGAACTCCGCCTGGATGCGCCGCGACTCGCGGATGTAAGGATACTTCGCCAGGCCGTCCTCCGTGCCGGTGATGTCCGGCCGGAGCCGCAGGCCCCGCCATCCCCGGCCGCCGTCGGGACGCGGCGCCTCGGTTTGCAGCCAGTAGAGCAGCGACAAGCTGAGCTGCTTGGCCCGTTTCAAGTGGCGCGCCGCCTCGTCTTCAGAAACTTCGTGCAGGTTGCCGAGCCAGTAGTCGTTCTGCGGCCAGTTGACGAGCGAAATATCGCTCCGGTAGGCGCCGTGCACGAAATTCCGCCGGTTGGCGATGCGCCGGTAGAGCCAGAGGTTCGGCGCGCCGCCTGCGCGGTCGCCGCCGGTCGGGTCGAAGGCCATCTCGCGAGGCTGGCGCGTGATCGGATGGGTGGTCGCGAGGCTGAGCAGCCGCCCCGGCCACGGCGGGCGCAGTCGCGGTGCGTAGTCGCGCCAGAAGGCGTATTCCTCGGGCTGATCGATGGTGTGGTCCTCGCCGTCGAGATATTCGATGGCGAAGCACACGGTGAACGCCTGGATATTGGCCGGCTGCGCTCTCTCCGGAGCGTGCGGCTCGCCGGTTTGCCGCCGCGACTCGAATCCGGTCCCGTACTCTGTCCGAGTAAGTGGCAGCAGGTCGCCCTGTTCGGTGGCGTCGAGGAAGTACGGAGCGTTGATGGTGCGTTCGCGGCCGCTTTCGAGGCTCCTCACGGTCACCGCGCGGACGGTGTCGCCGCTCACGTCCGCCCGAACGGGTTTGTGGCGGAGCAGGACGGTCAGCCTGCCGCCGCTCGCGTGCGGGGCCAGCATCTCCCCGATCACGGCGAGCGACACCCGAGGCTCGTGCGTCAGCCGCGAGACGCGGCCGTCGCCGGGATTGAGATGAGCGCGGGAACTGGCCTCCGAAGCCAGCGGATAGTGGCGGCGGTAGTACTCGCGAACGGCGGTTCGGTAGGAGCGATAAAGCCCGGTAGCTCCGAACGACTCGATCCACGGATGCTCGTCCGGCGGGACGGCCTGCGACGTAAGCTGGCCGCCGGCCCAGTCGGTCTCCTCCGTCAGGATCACGTTCATGCCGTTGCGGAGCGCGGCCAGCGCCGCCGCGCAGCCGCCGGTCCCGCCGCCGATGACGGCCACGTCGCAGCGCAACTCGAGGGCGCCTTCGAGCGCGGCCGGCAGGACGAGAAGGCCGCCCGTCCGCGCCAGGAAGTCTCTTCGCCGCATCACAGCACCACCGCCACGGCCCCGATGATCCCGGCGTTTTCGGCCAGCATCGCCGGCACGATCGGCGTGTGCGCCGCAAGCCGGTTGATGGTCCGCGCGGGCGCGATCTTCCGCAGCCGCGAGAACAGCGGCTCGCCGATGCGCGACACGCCGCCGCCGATCACGATGATGTCCGGATCGAGCAGGCTGAAGATGCTGCCCAGCCACGCCCCGAGCATCTCCGAGATCTCGTCGAGCAGCCGGACGGCCTCCGTTTCGCCGGCGTTGACCTTCACGGCCAGGTCCTCAGGAGCGATTCCTCGCCGTGCAAGCGCGCTGCCGGAAGCCAGCGCTTCGATACATCCGGGGGTGCCGCAGTTGCACACAATCCGGCTGGCATAGTCGATGGTCACGTGCCCTCCTTCGGCGGCGAAGCCGTTCTTGCCGTGATAGATCCTGCCGTCCAGGATGATCCCGGCGCCGATGCCGGTGCTGAGGGTGACGTAGAACACACTCGAATGCCCCCTGGCGGCCCCAAACATCGTCTCGGCCAGCCCGGCCGCGTTGGCGTCGTTCTCAACGCGGCATGGGAGGCCAAAGCGGGAGCGAACGATCGTGGCGAGCGGCACGTCACGCCAGCCGGGCAAGTTCGGCGGATTGATCACGACTCCCGTCTTCGGGTTCAGCGGCCCGGGCGCGCACATGCCGATAGCGGAGGTCTCCGGGGAGAGGCATTGTTCGATCGCCAGAAGCACCTGGCCGATCGAGCAGTCGTACCCGTCCGCCGCCCTCGTCGGCAAGGAGAGCGATCGCAATACCTCCGCCCGCTCGCTCACGACTCCGGCGGCGGTCTTCGTGGCGCCGATATCGACGCCGATTACGGCCATGCAGGTACGATATCATGGGCTGGAGAAGAGGCCGCGCGTCAGCCCGCGCAGTCCGATGCTCTGCGCAATTACGACTAGATGGGGTTGATCACCGTCTCCGGCGAGCCGGGATGCCGACATGAAGAGGTAGCCCGTGTTGCCGCCCAGAGACTGGGCTTCGAGATGGTGACTGAAACCCGCCTGGCCGGCCTCATCGAGCGGGAATTCGGCAGCGGCGCCCAGGTTTCCGACAAGGCATACCGCCACCTGCTGCTGGCGATCCTGGCCAGGCTGGCGACGCAACATCACTTGGTCGTGTGCGCCGGCGGTGTGGAGTATCTTTTCAAGAACTTCTTGGGCGTGTTGCGGGTCCGAGTGGTGGCGGCGGAATCCCGGCGCATCGGCACGCTCATGCTGGACCGCCGGCTGGATCGGCCGTCCGCCAAGAACCTGCTCCGCGAAATGGAGGCCGGCGAGCGTGCCGCCCGCAAGCGCAAGTTTGGGCGCGCGCTCGCACCCCCCGAGTTCTTCGACCTCGCTCTGAATGCGGAACTGTTCGACACCGAGCAAATGGTCGAACTCATCGGAGCCGCTGTGCACGCCAAGGGCCTTGTCGAACAGGGACTGCTGTCGGCCGCCGCCGACGCCCAGCTCCAGTTCCAGGCACGCCTCCAGCTCTCCAGGTATGGGATCGTCCCGGCCGACGCCCTAAGCCTGAAACGCAGCAGCTTTTCGCACCCAAGCGAAGAGATTTTCGCAAATCTGCTGGATTTCTACCGCATCCCCTGGGAATTCGAGCCCCACAGTTTCCCCATCCAATGGGACAAAGACGGCAAAGTACTCGAGGCGTTCACTCCTGACTTCTACCTGCCCGAATTTGACCTTTACGTCGAGCTGACTACCATGAAGCAACCCCTGGTGACCAAGAAGAACCGGAAAGTGAAGCTTCTCCGCGCCATCTACCCTCACGTCAACATTCAGGTGTTCTATCAGAAGGACTTCCAGAACCTGGTTTTCAAGTACGGGCTGACGGAACGTCTGGCGCGCGTATGAGCAGACCGCAACTTCCCGACATCGAGCGCGTGCTCTTTACGGAGGAGCAGGTCAAAGAGCGGGTACGGGAAGTGGCCGCGGAAATCTCGGAAAAGTACCGCGGGCGCGATCTCAAGCTGATCGGTGTTCTCAAGGGGTCGGTCTTCTTCCTCACAGAGCTCGCCCGAGCCCTGGAAATCCCCGTCAAGATTGACTTTCTGGCGATCTCCAGTTTCTCCAACCGCACCGGCGCCCCTGGGATCGTCCGCATTTCCAAGGATCTGGACGACAGCATCGAGGGCGAGGACGTGCTGTTGGTCGAAGACATCGTCGACACGGGCTTCACCGCCCGCTTCCTGCTGCAAACCCTCGCCGGACGAGGTCCCAACTCGCTCGCCATCTGCACTCTCCTCGACCGCACCTCCAGCCGCATCGTTCAGGTTCCGGTCGAGTTCCGGTGTTTCGAAATCCCCGACCGCTTTGTGATCGGCTTCGGACTCGATTACAGGCAGCTCCATCGGAACTTGGGCTATGTCGCAGTCCTGAAGCCGGAATAGCCGCCGGTCTTCCACGCACGAGTTGGACTTTCTAATACTAAAGACCGGTACATAATGATGGTACTAGTTCATCTAGGAGTATGGTAACAGTGAAACATGGCGTGCTGTTCGTTTCTCCGTCCTCAGATGACTCCAAGACCATTGCGGGCATGCTGAGTGCTGTCTCAGTGCCCGTACGCTACGCCGAAAACCTGAAGCGTGCAAGTGGAACACTGGGACACGAGGCGTTCGGCCTCATCCTGACTGAAAAGAAACTGGCCGAAGGGAAGTGGCTGAACATCATGGACTTGGTCAGGCGCGGAAGCCTCCCTAGCGTCGTCGTCACTGATCGGCTTGCCGACGTCAAGCCTTGGGCTGATGCGCTGGACCTGGGCGCCTAAGATGTCCTCCCTCAGCTATACGATTCCTCCGAGGTGCAGCGGGTCGTCATCTCCGCCCTGGCGAGGCCCATCCCACGGATGGAACGCGGCCCGGTCGTGCGATCGGCTGTGGCTTCCTCCCGGCCGGCGTGAGGCGATCCAGGGCTGCCAACCTTGGGGGAAGGTGTGCGAGGCATTGTCAGTCACTGAAGAAGCGGCAGCTTGCGTGCCGGGCTAGCGGGAGCGGCAATCTCCAGCAGACTATCGCGCGCTCCGGGAGTAAGCAAGAAACTATTTTCCTTTTGTTATCAGCAGGGACGGATTTTCGCTCTTGAAGTGATCACAGAACGGGTCCATAATGAGGTTGACCC
Organism: uncultured Solibacteraceae bacterium; assembly: GCA_964483455.1. Taxonomy (GTDB): domain Bacteria; phylum Acidobacteriota; class Terriglobia; order Bryobacterales; family Bryobacteraceae; genus CAYZJD01. The sequence continues at coordinate 24,126 of CAZACK010000045.1, read as the reverse complement.
GCGTTAGGAGATCGGTACCCGTGAGAGATGGCGTACTGTTCATCAGCCCCTCCTCGGAGGAGGCCAGCATCCTCTCGCGGATGTTGGGACCAGCTTCCATTCCCCTCCAGCACGCGGACTGCCTCAAGCGTGCCCGACAGAGGCTGGAGCACGAATCCTTCGGCGTCATCCTCACCGAAGCCAGGTTCTCGGATGGCGGGTGGGAGGATGTGATCAAGCTGGTCGAGCATGAGCATTTCCAATCCGCAGTTGTCGTCACCGACCGGCTGGCCGATGCCAGGCTATGGGCGGACGCCCTCGACCAGGGAGCGTATGACGTCCTCGCGCAACCTTTCTGTTGCTCGGAGGTGCAGCGCGTTCTGACCAACGCGCTGGCAACGCCCGCGCAACTCCGGAGAACGGCTCCCCTCGCTTTATAATGGTTCTTCCGTCAGCAGCGGCTTCAGCCGCGGGAGGAACCTCCGGATGCCACAATCGGTTGATGCGTTTGTCCAGAAGCACCAGGGCCGCTTCCTGGACGAGCTGAAGTCCTTTCTTCGCATTCCCAGCATCAGCACCCTTCCCGAACACCAGCCGGACATCGAGCGGGCCGCCAGCTTCGCGGCCGACAGCCTGCGATCGGCCGGGCTCGAGAACGTCGAGATCATACCGACCGGCCGGCATCCGCTGGTTTACGCGGACTGGCTCCATGCTCCGGGCAGGCCGACGGTTCTGTGTTACGGCCATTACGACGTCCAGCCCCCGGATCCGCTCGAACAGTGGGTGTCCCCGCCCTTTGAACCTTCGATTCGCGACGGCAATCTCTACGCCCGCGGCTCGGCGGATGACAAAGGCCAGATGTACATGCACGTGAAAGCGGTGGAGGCCCTGCAAGCGGTCCACGGCCGGCTGCCGCTGAATCTGAAGTTCCTGATTGAAGGCGAAGAGGAGGTCGGGGGCGCGTCGATCTCCAAGTTCGTAGAGCAGAACACGGAGAAGGTGAAGGCCGATGTCGCTCTGGTTTCCGACACGGCCATGTTCGCCGACGGACTGCCGACTCTCTGCATCGGCCTCCGTGGCCTCATCTACCTGGAAGTGGAAGCCAGCGGCCCGGCGAGGGACTTGCACTCCGGCCTCTACGGCGGGGCGGCGCCGAACGCCGTCTTCGGATTGATCGAACTGCTGGCCAGGGCGAAAAACCGCCAAGGCGTGATTCAGATCCCAGGCATCTACGACGATGTCGAGCCGCCGGCGGCGGCGGAAACGGCGAGTTGGGAAAGCTTGCCGTTCAGCGAGAAGGAGTTCCGCCGGAAGGAAGTCGGATCCACGCGCCTGACCGGAGAGCCGGGATACTCGGTGTTCGAGCGCATCTGGGCTCGCCCCACCCTCGAAGTGCACGGCATCGCCGGCGGATTCACCGGCGCCGGCGCGAAGACGGTGATCCCAGCCAGGGCCACCGCGAAGGTCAGCTTGAGGCTCGTGCCCAAGCAGGATCCCGAGAAGACCGTCGCCGCCTTCCGCGATTTCGTCAGGAAGAAGACACCGAAGGGCATCAAGACCGAAGTGCGCGTGCTCAGTTCCTCTCCCGCCGTCATGGTCGATCCGGAGCACCCGGCGATCCAGGTGGCCGCCAGCGCCTTCAGCGAGGTGCTTGGCAAGCCAACTGTCTTCATCCGCTCGGGAGGGTCCATCCCCATTGTCGGCGATTTCGCCCGGCGCCTCGGCATTCCAACGGTGCTTATGGGCTTCGGCCTGCCCGATGACGGCCTGCATTCCCCCAACGAAAAGTTCCGGCTGGAGAACTACTACCAGGGGATCAAGACAGTCGCGCACTTCTTCGAGCAATACGGCCAGTAGAGCATCCCGCGTTGTCCAAGCAAGACAAACTCGTCCGCTCCGCCGGCGTGGTTTCAATCTCCGTTCTGGCCAGCCGGGTGAGCGGCCTCGTCCGTGAGATCGTGATGGCGCGATTGTTTGGCGCCGGACAGGCTTACGACGCCTTCCTGCTCGGATTTCGGATCCCCAACCTGACGCGCGACTTGTTCGCCGAAGGCGCCTTGTCTTCGGCCTTTGTGCCTGCCTTTACCCATTACCTGAACACCAAGACCAGGACCGAGGCGGCCGTGCTGGCCAACCTGGTGGCAACAGCCATCATCTTCGTGGTGGGCGGCCTGTGTGTCCTGGGTGTGATCTTCAGCCCCGAACTGGTGGGGCTTCTGGCGCCGGGCTTCGCCAAAGCGCCCGGGAAGTTCGAGCTGGCGGTCCTGCTTACCCGCGTCATGTTTCCGTTCCTGCTGTTGGTGGCGCTGGCGGCGCAGGCCATGGGCATGCTCAACGCCTGCAACCGGTTTGCTGTACCCGCGTTGTCCTCGACGTTTTTCAACTTCGGGTCGGTTGCGTTCGGGCTACTCCTGGGCTTCTGGCTTGGTCCTCGCCTCGGGTTCTCAGCCATCGTCGGAATGGCGTTCGGAATCGTGCTCGGAGGAGCGCTCCAACTGGCCTGTCAGATACCCAGCCTGATTCGGGCGGGCTTCTCCTTTCGACTCCAACTGGACTGGATGCATCCGGGGCTTCAGCAGATCCTCCGGCTGATGGGACCGGCGATTCTCGGCAACGCTGCGGTGCAGATCAACGTGATGGTCAATACCAACTTTGCGTCTCAGATATCGGACCCGGTGACCGGGCCGAACGGCCCCGTGAGCTGGCTTGGCTACGCGTTTCGTTTCATGCAGCTTCCGCTGGGGCTTTTCGGCGTGGCCATTGCGTCCGCGACCCTGCCGGCGATCTCGCTGAGCGCCTCCAAGGGGGATCTCGAGGAGTTCCGCCAGACGCTCTCCCGGTCGCTCGGTCTGGTGTTCCTGTTGACGGTTCCGTCCTCCGTGGGCCTGGCTGCCCTGGGACAGTCCATGATCGGGCTGATCTATGAAGGAGGGGAGTTCCACCCCTACGACACGCGGCAGACGGCCCTTGCGCTGACCTGCTACGCCATTGGCCTGGGTGGATACGCGGCGCTGAAGGTTCTGACTCCGGCGTTTTACGCACTGGATGATTCCCGGACGCCTATGCTCGTGAGTCTCGCTTCCATCCTCATCAACTATGGTGTGGCCTCGGCGATGATCCACTGGGAAGTGTTCGGCCACGCGGGCTTGGCCCTGGCCACTTCCGCCGTTGCCCTGTTCGGGTTCCTGGCGCTGTTATTCTTGTTGCGAGCGCGCCTTCAGGGGATTCACGGCCGGAGGCTTGCCGGAAGCGTCCTCCGCATTCTGCTGGCTTCCGCTGTGATGGGGGGAGTCGTGGTCTTGGCAAGCCATCTTGTGCAGGATCAGTTCGGCACGTCTCGCGCCGCCCGTTTGACCGATCTGGGGGTGTCCATTCCGCTCGGCATCGCTGCCTTCTATGCCGTCTGCCGGTCGCTCGGCGTGGCGGATCTGGAAGCGGCGCGCCGCGCGATGCTCGCTCCGCTCGCGGCGAGGCGCAGGCGTGCGCGTGATAAAATTGGTGCTTGAAATGCCCCCCGACCTGAGAGCGGCCGTCCGCCTGCAAGAGATGGACAACCGCATCAGAGATCTCCAGCAGGAAATCGCTGCCCTGCCGAAGCACATTGCCGCCATCGAGAAGACGCTCGAGTCGCACATGCGAAAGCTCGAAGGCGACCAAGCCGCCCTCGCCGCCAACCAGCGGGACCGGAAACGGCTGGAGGGGGACATTCAGACCCAGGAACAGAAGAGGTCCAAGCTCAAGGATCAGATGATGGAGGCCAAGAATAACGAACAGTATCGGGCCTTCCAGAAAGCAATCGAATATTGCCAGAACGAGATCCGCAAAGCGGAGGACCGGATCCTCGACCTGATGTCGGAGTCCGAGCCGCTGGAGCAAAACGTAAGGGCGGCCGAAGCCGCGTTGCGGGTGGAGAAACGGCGGGTCGAGGAGGAGAAGCGCGCAGCGAAAGAACGCACCGCCGCCGACCAGGAGGAACTGGCCAAGCTGAATGCCGAGCGCGAAGCCCTGGTCGCGACGATGTCGGCCGCGGTGGTGGCTGCCTACGAAAGGATCCGCAGCAAGCGGCACGGGATGGCCGTGGCCGAGGCCGCCGACGGACGCTGCCTCGCCTGCCACATCGCCTTGCGGCCGCAGTTCTTCCAGGAGCTGAGATCCGGTGATGTGGTGATGTATTGCGAAAGCTGCGGCCGGATGCTGTACTACAACCCGCCGGTTGACGTCACCGATCACGTGGCCAACGTCACCGGGCCCGTCGTGTAGAGCGGAGCGCCGCTCAAGGCAGAAGGCAAGGATGTTCCGGCACGCCCGGTCCCTATTGTGCTGGTTTGTAGGGATTGTCGCCTCTCTCCCAGCCGACGATCAACTTGCCCGCATCCGCGGCAAAGTCGCCGGGAACGTGGCCCGGATGCCGGACTACACCTGCCTCGAGACTATTGAGCGCACCCGGCTGCACGATCCGTGTCCCAGGTGCACGATCACCGACCGGGTTCGCCTGGAGGTCGCCGTCGTCGATGGGAAGGAGCGGTTTGCCTGGCCGGGCGCCGGTGGCTTCCAGGAGCGCGAGGTGGACGAAATCCTCACCCATGGCGCGGCGGGGAGCGGAGACTTTGCCGGCTTTCTGGCGGACGTCTTCCTCACCGGCGCGGCCTCGCACACCCGGGCAGGAGTGGAAACCATCGACGGGCGGCCGGCGGCCCGCTACGACTATCGCGTCCCGCTCAGCCGGTCGCGCTACCGCACTCGCACGGGCTTGCTTGAGGCCACGGTCGCATACCACGGCTCCTTCTGGGCCGATGCGGAGACCTTCGATCTTATGCGGCTGGAGGTCCGATGCGAAGCATTCCCTCCTCAGCTCGAGATCGCTTCAGCTGCCACCACGGTGAACTACAGCAGGGTACGAATCGGGGAGAATGACTTCCTGCTGCCGCTAAGGATGGACCTGATCGTCAGATCGGCCAACGGGATGGAGGCCCGGAACACCACGCGGTTCACCGGCTGCCGCCGGTTCCAGGGAGAATCGGCGATCTTCTTTGAGGACCGCCCGGCCGCCGCGCCCGTCCAGCCGGCCCGCGCGCGACTGGTGACTCTCGAGGCGGGCTTGACGATTGAAGCGATGCTGGCGACTCCCATCGATATGACCGGCTCTGCGGTCGGCGACGAAATCCAGGCCGTCGTCAGGAAAGACGTCAAGAAGAAGGGGGCGATCCTGCTCTCCAAAGGGACGACGCTCCATGGAAGAATCACCCGTCTCGAGGTTCACGACAGCGGCGCCCGCGGAAGCGATTCCATCGCCGGCTCACCGGCCCTGGGCAGATCCTCAGACGGGACTGCGGGAGCCTTCCCGGCCTACACGGTTCTGGCCTTTGAGTTCTCTTCCTTCCGATTCGAGAGCACCCTCGGGAATCTTCGCGTTTCCCTTCTCGACTACTACGGCGTCTACCGCGGCGCCGACGGCCGGCTGGTGCAGACATCGGCCCGTGACCCCGCCATCACGGACTTCGGCGAGAACGGCATTCTGGTGTTTCGCACCAGGCTCCTGGAACTGCCGAAAGGCTTGGGGCTCCGGCTTCGAACCTTGCCGCCGGATTGAATGCCTGGGTGGTGCTGACAACCAGGTACGGAGCTTGGTGGCCGGTAGGCCGCCAGCCACACCGATGTGCTACCATCCACATTTTGAGCGATCTGCTGCCTCAGCTTCAGCTTCCATCCCTAGAGGAGTTCAGCCGTGAAAGTCTACGAGGGTAAGGACGTACGCAATGTGGGTCTGGTTGGCCACGGGCATTCCGGAAAGACGTCGCTGGCCGCCGGGATGCTGTTCCTGACCGGCGTCACCAACCGGCTCACCCGGGTTGACGAAGGGAACACGATCACCGATTTCGATGATGAGGAAGTGCAGCGGAAGCTCACGATCTCAACCGCGCTCGCCTTCGTGGAATGGAAAAAGACCAAGGTCAACCTCCTCGATACCCCGGGTTTCAATACGTTCATCACCGACACGCAGGCGGCGCTGGTGGCCGCCGATGCGGCGCTCATCCTCGTGGACGGAGTCGCGGGTGTGGAAGTGCAAACCGAGAAGGTGTGGGGGTTCGCCGAACAGTACCAGCTTCCCAGGGCTTTGGTCGTTAACAAGCTCGATCGGGAGAACTCCAGTTTCGAGCGGACCCTGGAGAACATACATGCGGTTTTCGGCCGCAACGCCGTGCCCATCCAGTTGCCGGTTGGCAGGGAGCGCGACTTCCGGGGCGTCGTCGACCTGATCCGGATGAAGTGCTACCTGTATGAGCCTGGCGGGAACGGACAGGGGCTGGAGACGGATATCCCGGGGGACGCGGCAGAGGCGGCGCAGAACGCCCACGAGGCGCTGATCGAGATGGTCGCCGAGGGGAATGACGCGCTGCTGGAGGAGTTCTTCGAGATGGGGACCTTGCCTCCCGAGCATATCGTCGAGGGACTGCGCGCGGCCGTCACCGAACTGCGGCTGTTCCCCGTTCTGTGCGCCTCCGCTCTCCACAACGTTGGCGCCGACCAGATTCTCGGTTTCACGTTGGATTATTTCCCCGCCCCGACCGAGCGCGGACCGATGGCCGGCCAGGTGAATGGCAACTCCATCGCCCGCGCGGTCGCCGACTCGGAGCCCGTTGCGGTCCGCGCGTTCAAGACCGTCGCCGACCCGTTCGCCGGCCGCTTGACCTATTTCAAGGTCTGCTCGGGAGTGCTTAAGAACGACGCAAACCTGGTGAACGTCCGATCCGGCGTGACTGAGCGCCTATCGCATGTCGGCTGCCTCCAGGGAAAAGCGATCCAGCCGGTCACCGAAATCCACGCCGGGGACATCGGCGCCGTTGCCAAACTCAAGGAAACGCTCACCGGCGATTCGCTATGCGATCGGGGATCGCCGATCGGTTTCCCGCCCGTCAAACTGCCCGAGCCCTCCATCGCCTTCGCCATCGAGGCTAAGTCGAGACAGGATGAGGATCGCATGGGAGCCGCCATTCAGAAGATCCTCGAGGAAGACCAATCGCTGCGGTTCTATCGCGATCCGCAAACGAAAGAATTCCTGCTGGCGGGTTCCGGCCAGCAGCATGTCGAGGTGATTGTCAGCCGTCTCCGGAAACGTTACGGTGTGGACGTGGCTCTGAAGGCGCCCAAGGTTCCCTACCGCGAGACCATCCGGGGCACGGCGGACGTCCAGGGCCGCCACAAAAAGCAAACAGGCGGGCACGGCCAGTTCGGCGACTGCCGCATTCGCATGGAGCCGCTCCCCCGCGGCGGCAACTTCGAGTTCGTCAACGACATCTTCGGCGGCGCGATTCCCAGGCAGTACATTCCGGCCGTGGAGAAAGGCATCCTCGAAGCAGCCAGCCACGGGTTTCTCGCGGGCTACCCGGTCGTGGACTTCAAAGTGTCCCTCTACGACGGCTCCTACCACGACGTGGACTCGTCGGAGCTTTCCTTCAAGCTGGCCGGGCGCAAGGCATTCAAGGCCGCCATGCAGGTGGCCAGGCCGGCGCTGCTCGAGCCGATCATGACGGTCGAGATCCATGCTCCGGTGGAGTTCGCCGGCGACCTGATGGGCGACTTGAACGGCCGCCGCGGCCGGATCTCCGGCATGGACACCAAGGGCAGCACCCAGGTGATTCGGGCGCAGGTCCCCATGGCTGAGATGCTCAACTACCAGAACGACTTGACGTCGATGACCCAGGGGCGGGCCTCCTTCAGCATGGAGATGGACCACTACGACTTCGTCCCACAGCAGCAGGCCGAGAAGATCATCGCGGCTGCCAAGGCGGCCAAGGAAGGCGTGGAGGAAGAGGAGGACTAGAGGGACCTTGCGCGCTGTCCCGATTGTAGCGCCTCGCCACGGCGTTGGCCATACGGGCCAACACCCTGGTCGCCACCGATCGGCCCCTCAAGGAAGCGGCTGTCGCATTGAAGCTGCACCTTCTTCCATGACCACTCGCTGGTCAACCTTGGCGCCCCGTCAGCAGCCCCTGGAAAGAGCGTGGCAGGCTTCGCTCTCCCAAGCACACCCGCAGCACAATTAACGTCATTTGGCTCTCGCGCGTGGACAGCGCTGCCTGTCACGGGCTTCTTCCACGGGCTACTGACCCCCGGTCGCCGGCGGAACGACTTGACCACACCGGACCTGATGGTATACAGTCATAAATTCGAAATGTAGACCCGGCGTTAAACCCAATCCTGCTGCCAGGTTGCGGATGAGAAATCGCGGAGCGATCAGACAACTGAGCCTCGGTACGCTGTTCCTGGCAGCGGTGGCGCTGTCCAGTTGCCAAAGCGCCCGAACAGGCCGGTATCGGGCCAGCTTCCTCCCGGCCGCGAGCGTTCCCGTTCCCCCCACGCCAGATCCTGCGCCAGCGGATGCTATCGGCGAGCCGCCCGAATTGAAGCCGCGTCTGTTCATCGACCACACCCCGTCAGTTTTCCGGACGGGCCGGCTTTCCGAAAAGCCTCCTTCCCCAACCGAACTCGCCATCCAAACTGCGGAATCTCATTTTCGGGCAGGCAAGGTGAAGTACCAAGCGGGAGAATTCGACGCCGCCCGCGCGGAGTTTGACCGCGCCATCGATGTGTTGCTTCAGGCTTCGGAAGACCCGGCAGGCAGGCAGTCGCTAGGAAACAAACTGGACGAACTGATCGAGGCAATCTACCGCTACGATGTTTCGGGCCTGAGTTCCGGAGATCCTGGTGAAGATCCGGGCTACGACAAGCCGCCCCTGGAAGACATCCCGGCAGTGAATCTCCCGGTGGACCCGGCCACACGGGGCCGGATCCTGGAAAGACTGCGCGCCACCGCCTCCCAGTTGCCTCTGGATATCAACGACGAGGTGTTGCGCTATATCCAGTATTTTTCCGCCGGCCGGGGGCGCAAGATTCTGTTGGCCGGCTTGCGCCGGGCGGGGCGATACCGGCCGCTGATTGAAAAGATCCTGGCCGAAGAGGGCGTCCCTCAAGAGCTGATCCACCTGGCGCAGGCGGAGTCCGGGTTTCACCCGCGAGCGGTTTCCCGCAAGCGGGCCACCGGCATGTGGCAGTTCATGCTCAGCCGCGGACGGCAGTACGGCCTGGAGCGAACCAAGACCTCCGACGACCGGCTGGACCCGGAAAAGGCCACCCGGGCCGCCGCCCGCCATTTGAAGGACCTGTACACGCAATTCGGCGATTGGTACCTTGCGATCGCCGCTTACAACTGCGGACCTGTAACCGTTCAGAGGGCAGTTGAGCGAACCGGATATGCCGACGTCTGGGAACTGCGCCGCCGGAATGTGCTACCCCGCGAGACTTCGAGCTACGTTCCCATCGTACTAGCGATGGCGGCCATGGCCAAGAACCCGTCCGAGTACGGACTGGAAGGGCTGGAGGAAGACCCGCCTTTGGAATATGACACAGTCGCGGCAACGGCCCCGACCAGCCTGGTGCTGGTGGCCGATATCGTCGAGCGGCCTGTCAGTGAGCTGAGAGAACTCAATCCCGCCCTGCTCAAGAGTGTTGCTCCGCCTGGTTGCACACTCCGGGTGCCGAAGGGAACGGCGGGAGAGGTTGCCTCGATTCTGGAGACGATTCCCGAAGGGCAGCGGGCCGCGTGGCGCATCCATCGAGTGAACAAAGGGGAAACGCTGGCGGCGATCGCACGCCGCTACCGGGCTGCCCCGGGCGGCATCAGCCGGGCGAATGGCATCGACGGGAAGGGACTTGAGTCGGGCGACCTCTTGCTGATACCCCAGCCGGCGCCGGCCCGTTCGGCGAAGAAGGCCGGCATGCGGAGCCAGGCGGCAACCCGGTCCAAGAAATCGGCGGTGCGAGGCAAGAATCCGCTGGGCCGCAACACCGCCACCGTGGCCTCTCGGAAAACCGCCGGCCAGCGCAGCCGTTCGCTGGCTCGCTGACCTCCGGTATCTTCCCAAACATTTTTGGCCTTTTCTGCTTGCCTTCGGGCCAAAACGATGTATTCTGTTCTTGACCACGCCTGCGAACAGGAGGCACCACGGAATGCTGGATGGTTCGAGATTTGCTCTCGACGACGAGGAAGACGATTTCGCCTTCGACGAGGAGCATATCGAGATGGAATCCGAAATTGCATCCTATGGTCCCGATGACGAGGATGAAGAGATGGAACTGGACATAGAGACTCAACCCACCGAGACCGCCGCTGCCGAGCCGGCTCCGGCGACCCCCGCACCGGAGGTGGCGCCCGCGCCGGCGGCTCCCGCCGCCCCCGTTCAGAAGAAGCCGGTCAAGAAAGCCGCTGCCAAAGCCGCTCCGGCGAAGGCCCCCGCGAAGAAGCCCGCGGCGAAGAAGGCCGCCGTCAAGAAGGCGGTCGCCAAGAAGGC
>CAZACK010000045.1:0-13698 GCA_964483455.1 uncultured Solibacteraceae bacterium | reverse complement strand
CGCCAAGAAGGCCGCCGCCAAGAAGGCCGCGCCGAAGGCGGCGAAAAAAGCCGCCGCCAAGACGAGCGCGAAAAAGGCCGCCAAGAGGACGGTGAAGAAAGCGGCGGCAAAGAAATCCCGCAAAAAGTAGGCGGCCCCTGGAAACCGGTGCGCGGAGGCGCGCTCCGCTGGAGCGCCTCCCGCCGTTTCGGTTCTGCATCCCTGCGGTGTCCCTCCAGGAGGAGGTCGGCCTTTCCCTCAATGCTGCATAGCGCCCGCCGGCATATCCGTAAAATGCGCGGCGGCGCCCAATCGCATCTGCTCGAAGCCGACGACGGCAGGTATTATGTGGTCAAGTTCATCGAGAACCCCCAGCATCGTCGCATTCTGGTGAATGAGTTCATCGCCGGCGAGTTTCTGAGGTACCTCCAGATCACCACGCCGGAGACGGCAATCATCGATGTCAGCGCCGAGTTCCTTCGGGAGAACCCCGAGGTCTACATCCAACTTGGCTCCCACCGGAGGCCCGTGACCGCCGGCTGGCACTTCGGTTCCTGTTTCCCCGGCGACCCGGCGCGAACGGCGGTCTACGACTTCCTGCCTGACGCGCTGCTCCGGCAGGTGGTGAACACCTCCCATTTCTGGGGCGTTCTGGTGGCGGACAAGTGGATGGCGAATGCCAACGGGCGTCAAGCGGTCTATTTCCGCGCTCGCCTACAGGAGTGGATGCCGGGTATGGCCGGCGACTCCCGTCGCACCGGCTTCATCGCCAGCATGATCGACCAGGGCTTTGTCTTCAACGGGCCTTACTGGCAGTTCCCGGACTCCCCGGTCCAGGGCCTCGCCCCCCGAAAGATCGTGTATGAGAACGTCCGGTCATTGGACGACTTCCAGCCTTGGCTCGATCAAGTGGTGCACCTCCCGGAGCACGTCTTTGACTCCGCCTTCAAGCGTGTGCCGCCGCAGTGGCTCGACGGCGATCAGGACGAACTGTATTCGCTCCTGGAACGGTTATGGAAACGGAGGAAGCAGACGGCGGACCTCATCCTCGATTGTCGGAACGCCCGTACCAACCCTTTTCCCAACTGGCGCGCCGGAACCTGACGGGCAGAAATCAGGGACCGCCATTCGGATAGAATTGTTCTTCGGACATGCACCGCTTCATCCTGCACAATGAGGACCTCCGCGAGGCGAGTGCCCGTGTGTTGTCTCCCGGCCAGGTCGGCTTACTGTCCGGCTGGGGGGTCTTCAGCACGATTCGCATCGCCGGCGGTGTGTTGTTCGCCTGGGAACGACACTGGGCGCGGATGAAACGCGACGCCACTCTATTGAGGATTCCGTTTCCTTCGGATTCAAGCGTCGTCCAGCAGCGCCTCCTCACCCTGGCGCGGGCCAACGGCGCCATCGACGGAACCATGCGCGTCGCCGTCGTCCGCAATAAAGGCGGATTGTGGCAGGGGCCGGACATCGAGCGGGACTACGATCTGATCGCATTCACGACCAGCCCGTCGAATTGGGGCGAAGGCGCCCGCCTCGCCGTTGCCCCGCAAGCGCGCCACGCCGCCAGCATGTTCGCCGGCACAAAAGTGCTCGCCTGGGGCCACAACCTGGCTCTGCTCGAAGACGCCCAATCCCGGGGGTTCGACGAAGTCATCCTGCTCAATGAGCGGGGCGATGTGAGCGAATGCACTTCGGCGAACATCTTCGTGGTGGAGGGAAGCCGTGTCTGGACGCCGCCGCTTCGATCCGGCTGCCTGCCTGGTGTTACTCGGGAGATCCTCCTCTCTGAGGTCCGCCCCCCCGGCCTGGCGCTGGGGGAGAAGGACCTTCGGCTCCGAGATCTCCAGAGGGCGGATGAGGTGTTGATTACATCAACCACGCGCAACCTGCTGCCGGTGCTCTCCATCGAGGGGATCCCGTTGCGCCACGGCGGTCCGGTTGGCCGCGCCTTGCAGTCCGCTTTCGCCAGCTATGTCCGGGATTTCATTCTTCGCCACAAGGAAGCTCCGGTGGTCGCGGGGGATACTTAGCGGATGAGGAAAAGGCCCCCGGATTACTCGCGGCTGGCAAGTCGGCTGCCCGGAAACGCTAGGGTAACGCTCGCGACCGTCCGAATTCTGGCGTGCGCTCGTAGTCTGCCGCGTCGGGGCTCGCGAAGCCTCGGGGGCCACGACGGATGATCGCCTGTCCGCAATGCGGGAGTAGAGACGTTCGCCATTCCCATCTTCGCAGCGCCTCCGAGCGGCTGGGCAGCCTGATCGGCGTTCACCCCATTCGGTGCCGTGTCTGCCGCAAGCGGTTCATCCTGCGAACCTGGAGCCTTTCCGATCTACGATACGCGAAATGCCCGAAGTGCATGCGGATGGACCTCAGCGTGTGGTCGGAACGGCATTACCGGGTCTCGGCCTACAAGAGCATCCTCTTGAGCCTCGGCGCCAACCCATACCGTTGCGAGTCGTGCCGCCACAACTTCCTCAGCTTCCGGAGGAGAAAGGAACGGTTCCGCCACAGGCGGAGCGAGGCACAGGATTCGGGCGGGACTGCGGAGGCTTCTGAATAGAGAACAGCCCGAGTTGAGGGCTCCAGCTCACCGGCAGTGGGTCCAAGAAAGAGGAATGGTTCCAAGTGACCCACTTCCCAGCTTGCTCACCAACCGGCGCGCGCGGCCTGAGCGTGGCATTCAGGATTGCCGGGCGCTTTCCCCTTTCGCTCCCGTGGACCGCCTTTTAGCGATCTCCGTTCGCCGCTCCAGAGGGCGCCTGCCAACTCTCCTGATAGAGGCCGGCATTTGGGAACGGCCTTTCTCTCGCCCGCGGCGAAATCCCCATTTCGAGGGACCCCGCAGCGGAGTCAACGATCCCGACCTATTCCTTCAACACCCCGCCGCACCGTCGACAAGCCCGTTCGGCCTCTGGGCTCCCTCCCCCGTCCGCGGCGTGCGCCGCCACAGTTGAGATCACCGCCCTCGGCCCGTTGCTTGCCGGCCGATCCGGCCGTCCCAATCCCTTCCCGTGCTTCCGCTCCCCTTCGGGGTCTTTCGTCCCCTCCGGATTGTAGCGCTCGGCTCGGTTCAGAACCAGGAAGCCTACCTCGTGAAAACGCCCGATTGCCTTTCGCTCCCCGCCGACGGTTTCTCGAGTTCTCCACCGGCGGCTCATCGCTCCAGGCTCGCTACGTCTCGCGAGGCTCGCTGTTCCGTGAACCTCTTGGAACCAACTCCACTATGCAACGAATCCAAACGGAAGTCAAACAGAATCGACATTTGGCCAGGGCTTTTCCCCAACTTATTTTTGCTTTGTTTTCAATGAGATGAAGAAATCGCAGGCAGGATTTTCTGTGGATAAAACAACTGGACCGGATTCTGTTCTATCGCCCGCCGCGCTCCAGAGCGAGGATCATGCCCGCATCGGTGGCCAGCCAGATATGCTCGGCATCTGCTGCGGCGAAGGTAGCCCTCTGCGCTACAGCACGGTAATCCACATCCATGGGCGTCCAATCCTCGAGGTTGTCGCTTTGGAGGATCACAAGCTTGCCTGGAACCGGAGAGCGCCTCAGCCTGCCGGGTGATTCGATTGCCGCCAAGTACGCTCTTCCTTCAGGGAAAAGCAGGAGGTCGGTTACCGCGTGCTCCTTGCTCCGGAAGATGCGGCTGCTCCGGCCGGATTTCCAATCGATCTGGAACACTTCGGAGGGCCATTCAAATGAATCTCGGAACTCCACCAAACCGACTCCCCGGCCTCCCGGAGTCAGCCGAATGCGCGTGACACGCCCGAACATCGATGTTTGCGAGGGAGTCCAAGACTTTCCGCCATCGCGGGTCTCCAGAAAGATGGTCATCGACGGCCACTGGCGGTTGCGCTCCGCAGATTCCGGATCCATCCAATCGGGAAAACGCTGGAAACCCTCCAACCCGCGGCGTGGCGGCACGCTGGCGCCCGCAACCAGTCCATTCCGCTTGTCGGCGAAAGCGATGCATTGGAACGCAGTGAAGTCCTCCTTCGTCTTCACCTGATCCATGCCGGCAACCTTGGTCCAATTCCGGCCGCCATCGGAGGTTTCGACGAACAGCTTGCGGGCGCCGATGGCCCATCCCCGGTTCTCATCCACAAAATGGACACGGAAGGCGTACTTGAGCCTCGAGATCTTGGTCCAACTTCGGCCGGCCTCGGCGGTCTTCCATAGTCCGCCGGTGGTCACCATCCACCCATTCCGCTCGTCCAGGAAGAACAGCGAAAGGCAATGCTCCTTGATGGGAACCGGGCTCCAGGTGCGGCCGCTGTCGGCGGTCACCAGCGAAGCGGGCCGCGATTTTCTCTTTCTCGACTCGACCAGGCTACCCGCGGCCACTCCGCGTTCCTTCGATGTGAATTCGATGGAGCTGAACAAGAGCCGGGACTTCTCCTCATCATGGAAATATTGGACCCGCCAGCGCTCGGCGCCGAATGTAGTCAGGACGAGAGCCACCAACAGCCAGACGGCACGCGGGGCGGCGTTCATGTGCAGTTCGACTGCCTACTTCGCCAACGAGCCGAAGGCGGAAGAGAGGACAAGTTCCGCATGGTTGGCCGTCTCCACCGCCGTCGGCTCCATCCTCGTCAGGACCAGCAGGCATCCCACCTGCTCGCCGACCGTGGTGAGCAGTTCCATTTCGCTTCCGGTGTGCTGGTGGGGGAGGCGATGCTGGACGTTGATGACGCCGACCACGCGGTTTCGCGCAATGACAGGCGCGGAAAGAAACGCCTCGAAAATGTCCTCCGGCAAGTCACCGAAAAACTTGAACCTCGGATCTTTGTACGCTTCGCGGGAGATGGCCAGGAGGCGCTTCTCCCGCGCGACCCAGCCGGTCAGTCCCTCGCTGAGCTTCAGGCGCAGCTTCCCGATCGTCGATGGATGCGGCGTGTTGGACGCGCACAGGACCAGCTCGTCGCCGTCGAGCAGATAGACAAGGCACGAGTCGCACTCCATGAATTCGACCACCAGTGAAACGATGCCCTGCAACACTTCCTGCAAGCTCATCTCGCGGACCATGAGCCGGCTGACTTTTTGGAAGAGGCGGAGTTGCTGTTCGGTGCGCTGGAGCCGAGTCTCCAGCTCTTTGAATCTCGGCACGCTTCTTATTATCTCAAACGCGGGCGTGCCCAAGTTCCGCGACCAGGCTATCGAGCCACGACTTTGGCTACGGACTGGTTGTCGAATTCGTCGGTCACCCTGACGGCCACCGTCAGCTCGGCGGATGGCGGACGCTCCAAGTCCAGGCGGTAGTCGTGCGTGCGGGAATCGGAGAGGCGGGTGGTCGGCCGCACAACCGTCCATTCCCCCCCGTTGACGGAGTACTCGGCCTTTCGGATGACGCTGCCGGCGTCCGCCGCCTCCCAGCTCACAACGAGTTTTGCGGCCTCAGGCCTGGCCGCCAAACGGGAAATCTCCGGCGGAGTGTTGTCGATCAGAAACGCCTCGCTCACCAGACTAGCCTGGAGAGCCTGATCCGGCGGGTTGTCCGGCGAATCGACGGCCGTGACCCTGATCTCGTAATGACCGTCGGGAAAGCCCGTCGCATCCCAACTGAGCTGCTTGTCTTTGATCTTGTCCTTCAGCAACTTCCACTGCGACTCACCCGTGCCTCGGATCTCCACCTTGTAAAGCAGCATGTCGCCGTTGGCATCGCCGGCCTCCCACCGCGCTCCGATCGTTCCTTTCTCGTATTGCATGGAGACGGCTGCTGAAATCGAAGCGGGAGACGGCGGCGGCTTCTTGCCACGGCCGAGCGGCGGAAGGGTGATGTTCTGCGAGGGTGTGAGCGACAGCGACTGCGGAGGGAACCTGTAGTTCGGCGGCGTGATCTCCACCACGTCGACAACGGGAGGCACGTTCCTGGTCAAGTAGGCGGCCTGCACCGATTCCACGATGGGGGAATGGCCATCCGGCGCCGTCAGGGTCATTTTCCACTGAAGGAAGCGGGCCGGCGGCGACGGCACGCGGCCGCTGTGCGACTCCAGCGGAACCGGCGCCCAGGGGCTCCAGTTCTTCACCGGCCGGTCGAGGTTTCCGCTTCTGGTTTCGAATCGCACGCGGCCGCCGTCCACGTTCCCCCGGTAAGACAGCCTGCCCCAGGAAGAAAAGAGGCCGGCATCGAAGACCTCGCTTTCGAGCGTGCCCTCCTTCTCGGTCTCAGGTCCGATCTGGTATACCTTCCCGACGTTGCCTGTGGCCGCATAGAGCTTGCCTTTCCTGCCGGCCCAGAAAGCGGTCACCTGGGTGGGCGGGGCGTTCACCAAGTGGGAGTACAGCAGGTCGGAATCGATCCTGTAGATGGCGCCTTTGTTTCCTGTCCCGAGCAGCGGGCGGCCCTGCGGGTCGAGTGCAAGCGCATAAACGATACTCTCGGCATGGCTCCAGACCCTGAGTGGGAACCCCTCGGCTTCGATCCGATACAACTCGGAGCCTCCGACCACGGCGACGGGCGGCGCCAGCGAAGGAGGTGGCGGCGACGGGAGACTTTGGGCTGGCTGGCCGGCGGGAACTTGCGGCTGCGCGCCCGCCGGCGGCGGCTCGGCCGGCTTTGGCGCAGGCGGCAGCGGAGGGAGGCCGGGCTGCTTCGTCCCGACCCCGGCGGCCCAGATCGTTCCATCGGCGCTCACAGCCACCGCCGTGATCTCCCGCTTCGCCGCCTGGTGCAGCACGAAGCCGTCGCCGCCCGGCGAAACGCGCAGGATCAATCCCCCAGGCTCGGTGCCGACAATGAGATTGTCCTTCGCGTCGACCGCCATCGACCGTGCATGAGTTTCCTCGGTCCGGAAGAAGACGCTGCCGGCGCTGTCCGGCGCGACCTTGTAGATCAGGCCCCCATCGCCGGTTGCCAGAAACAAGTTGTCTTTGCTGTCGAACGCCATCGACCAGATGTACTTCACCTGCGGGTCGAAGAAGAGCCGGGGCGTCCCGTCAGTTTCGATGCGGTAGACCTTCCCGTCGGGCGACGTGGCCGCATAGACGCGGTCCGCTTTGTCGATGGCGAGGGCGTGGACCTCCAGCCCGTCAAGTTCCGAGAAGACGCGGCTCTTGCCTTCGGGCGAAAGAACATAGATCCGCGCGCCAGGGCCGCCAGGACCGCCTCCGCCCGCATAGATGCTGCCCTTGGAATCCTCGGCGATCGCCCAGAGATAGGCCAGGGAAGAATCCAGAGCCTCCCGGAAAACGGGCGCCAGCGCCAGCCGGCCGTCGCTGCGAAGCGATAATCTCCAGCGGTCCCCCTTCTCGAAATCCGAGTAGCCGGCTTGCTCCCAGACGCGGGTTTCGGCGGCGCGCAGCGTTCCGGCTAGGACGGCAGCCGCCTGGAGGAGATAGAGACACTTTCTCATCGATGATGGACTATTTGACAGTTATTCTTAGGGAGTAACTTCCGTCCACGACGAAGTCAAATGGGATGACCGCCTGCTCGAAAACGGTTTCCCGGGAAGTTATCAGCGGCCAATTGGAGGACCGGCCTGTTTGCATGACGTTCAGAACGGACGCGGGCAGGCTTGGGAGGGTCAAGTCATCGTAATAGGCCGTGGGATTCGCCCGTACGAGAGAAACATAGAGCCGGTTATTGGACCGCTCCTGGTTCAGCAGCGATACCGTGCGCTCGAGGTCAATGAAACGGTTCGAACGGCCGGCCGCTCCTTGCATGCGGTTGAGCGTTTCGGCGTCGCTGAGCAGGATGCGGTGTTCGCCCTTTGGCAATCCCGCGGGCAGGTTCACCTTGAACTCCCTTTCCAGCCGCTCCCCGCGATATGGCCTCAGGAAGACGCGAACGGGCACTTGCGCGCCGGGGGCGAACTCGCTTCCCTCCGTCCAGGCGTTCTCGATCGAGGCGACCCGGCGCTGCGGCAGCAGATCGACGCTGACGTCCACGCGCTTCAGCCGCGGCGCCTTCACCGCGTTCAGGAACAACCGGCTAAACCGGTCGCCGAGCCAGCCGGCGAGCAGCATGGGCGCAGGAACCGGCAGTTCGCCCGGAGCCTGCATCGTGGACAATCGGACATCGGGGCCGCCGTCCAGCTCCACTGTTCCGTTCAGGCGGTAGGTGGTTTCGATGGCGAAGTCGTTGACGCCCGAGATGCAGTTGAACACCGTCAGCATCATCAACGTCGGCGTCCATCGCTGCTGCACGAAGACGTTGTAACGGAACGCTCTCTCCTTCAGCAGTGAATTGTCGTCGGCGAGAGACCGCACTTTGACGCTGACCGGGATCATGGCGGCGGTCTCGCCGAGAACGCCCATGATTCCGCTGTGCCGGTCCTGCCGCAACGCGCCGACGATCTCCGTGGCGTTGGCGACCTTGCTGGGCTGATAGCTGGAGGAGAGGACCGTGAGCACTTCCGCCCGACCCATGGGCATCTCGATCGGGCCGAGATTGAAGAATGGGTGACCGAATGCAACCACCCGCTTGCCATCGTTGTACGTGACGGTGCCCAGACCGGAGATGGTCATGTCGCCGGAAACCAGCACGCCGGCGATCGGATCGCCCGGCTGAAGCGAGCTCTCCCATCCCGGGCCCGGTTTGGGGTCGCCGAGGCTTCCGGCAGCGCCGCCCTGCACGGCGGTCAAGCCGAGCTGCTCGAACAGAGGGCCGAATTCGTGGAGAACGGCGCCATGAAAACCGGAGAACGACAGTGGCGTTTCGATCGGAGCCAAGATTGGACGGTGCAACGCACCGGGAGATCCTCCGGCGGCGGCCACATGGGGCAGCAGCTCGCCCGGCACGGGGAGTTGCACGCGGGCCACCGTCTGGTCGGGCGTTCGCGCGCCGGCGGGGCGGGTGGTGTCGAACTCGGAGATCTCGAGCATCAGTTCGATCGGCGTGATCCCGCAGATGGCGTCCGGCGAGAACACGCTCAAGCGAAGGGACACGGCTCCGATCAGCTTCCCGTCGATGTAGACGGGGCTGCCGCTCATGCCGCCGGCCACGTTGGTGCGCTGCGCCTGGCCTCCCATCTTGGCCAGGATGATGTCCTGTCTCGGCCCCCACGCGTTTCGCCACAGGCCGATGATCTCGACCGGCACCGGCTCGGGTTCGGCCCCCTTAAAGACGGTCCAGGCCACGCCCTTCATTCCCGGCTTGATCTCCGACGATGGGAGGATCGCGGTCTCGCCGGCCTTCGGCCGCTCCGGCGCCGCTTGCCGCACGGGCGCGGAGGTGGCGGGAATCGTCAGCAGGAAGACGATGGCGGCAGTGTGGCACTTCATGGGCTGTCCGTCCTGTGGAGAGGCAAGCTCGTTAGGACCATTATCTACCAATTCCGTTTTCGTTGCGTCGCACCAACCGGTTGTCAGGTAACTGAGGCGCGCAAGCCGAACTCGCGAGACACGGCGGGCTCGGCCGCGCCAAGCCCCATTTCTACAAGGCGCAGGGCAGCGGCCCGATCCACTTCAGTTGGTCGTCGATCGCATCGTGGAGGCGGTACGTCTTCTTCACGGCGGCGGGATCGGCGCCCCACACGTCAATCCGCGACAGATCATAGTTTCCCAGCCCTGCCTGGCCGCAAAAGGTAAGGTAACCCACCCAAGCTGGATCGACGTCCATAACTTCCAGCGCAATCCGGTCGGCGGCAACGAAGTCCGTTGAAGCAATCACCACGCGGGAGTCCACCGGCGTGCCGTCGGTCGGACCATTGCCTTCCATCCCGTTGAAGCCATCGATCACGGCTACTCCCCACGACGGTTCGAGCTTCTGCGCCGTCAGGAACATGTCGTAGTTCATCTGGCGCACGCCGCAGTGGTAGCGGACCTTGTCGCTCCACGGAAGCGAATCGCTCCGGCGGTTTCGCAACGGGGCGCCGATCACCATGTTCTTCACCGACAGCGTCGCCACCACGCAGTTGTGCGTCTTCATCACTGCCGCACAGATGACAAAGGCATCCGGGTCCAACAGCCGCGCGGCCAGCTTCACCGGTTGCATATGAAGGTTCGAGTCTGTCAGGTGGATCTGACGGTAGTCGCCTTCCTCGTTGAGGTCGACCAGCCGGATCTCGCTGGATTTCCACTCACTCGCCACAATGTCATAGCCATGGTTGTGGAATCCCAGCAGAGTGTCTTCCGCGGACGACTCAGCGATGAGAATGGGCCCCCACCACCTCGTGGTGAGGTAGTCGAGGATGCCGCGAATGGTGTCCGCGTGGGTGGATGCCAGCGGGTTGGTGGCGCTCACGACATTGGGCTTGATCAGGACGTACTTCTTGTCGCCCATCAGCGGCAGGATCTCCGAGTCGATCGCCACCAAAGAGTCGCAGACCATCCGCCGCCGGTCCTGTCCGTGAATCAGCGCGACCCCGGACCGCTCTCCCTTCGGTTTCGAGTATCGGCGCGGCGGCCAGAGGGGCTCGGACGGACAGCCGGGAGCACGGGCTCTGAGCGACGTTCCCGGCTCGGCTGCCAGGACCGTTTCGCCTGCCCCGCCGAGGGTGAGCGCGCGCAAAAAGCGCCTTCTGGACGAATCTTTCGACACCACTGGGGCCTCCCGTTTCTTTCAACCCCGATTATATGAAATGGCGAGGAGGAGGTTACCGCCGCAGTCTTCGGAACAGGATGAGAGCGGCGGCACCCAGCCCGAAGAGGACCACAGTGGCCGGTTCCGGGATAGCGGCAACAACCACCCGTAGTTGATCCACGTCCGGACCCGTCGCGAAGTTGAGCGTCAGCGTCATGTTCCCGTTGCTGAGGATGTAGGAATCACCAAACCCTTGGCCGACTTCAAGTCCGCGGTTCGGCCAGCCGGTCGGATACGTCGACACCGGCGAGCCGAGAGCGAGCACAACCGGATCCAAGAGGTTGAGGGTCGAGCTGCCGACATAAAGGCCAATGATCGGCGCGTCGAACGTCACGGTTCCGCTGTAATATGTGGTTGTGGATTCAATGGGATCGGCATGGATGATGTAGAAGTTCGACGTCGTGCCGGCCGGAATCACGCCGCCCATCACCCCAGCCGAGAATGGGGCTGCGTTTGTGAAACCCGCCACCTCCTCGATCAAGTAGAAGAATTCTCCGTCTTCGAAGGCGCCAACCGCCAAAGAACCCGGTGTGATTCCAGGGATGATGAGCTGCCCGCCGGTTATCGGAGTGCCGGTCAACGAAAGCGTCATGCAGGCGACAAGAAGCACGATCCGTATGGCGTTCATAAAACCTCGTTCCTTTATCACCTCTCCGCCCCGGTCTTGTCAAGTGCTTTCCGCGGCTTTCCGCGGAGCTTAACCTTCGTTATGGTCCTGGTACTGGGACCCTTAGCAGGATGAGGAAAGAGGCCCCAGGCAGTCTGAAGCCTGCCTGCTTCCTTGCGGGTCGAAGGGCTACCAGGCGACCATTGCGTCCGCGAACAGCAACTCCAGCTCTTCCTTCGCTGCCGGCCTGGGCGACAGCTTGGTCACCCGGTGCTGCGGGAGCGTGCCTTCGACCAGCGCCGGGATGTCTTGTGGGCCGTAGCCGACGGCGCGCAGGCCATTCGGGATCTTGAGCCGCCGCATGAAAATCGCAATCTGATCGGCCAGGATGAAGCCGGCATCCTCCGGTTTGGCGCGGGAAACGTCGGCGCCGAGCACGGCGGCGGCGTGGAGATGGCGGTCGGGACACGCCGGGGCCGTGAAGCGAAACACCGCCGGCGAATTCAGAATGACTGAGATTCCGTGCGGCACCAACGGATGGCGGACCGGATAGCCTTCCGGATGGAAGTCTCTGACCATTCCCGAAACCGGGTAGGACATCCCGTGGGGGAGGTGGACGCCGGCGTTTCCAAAACCCACGCCGGCATACGACGCCGCCAGCAACATTCGCCCGCGCGCTTCGTCGTCGGACGGATCCTCGACCGCACGCGGCAGGTACCTGGCGACCAGCCTAAGCGCCTCGAGCGACCAGACGTCGCTGATGGGATTCGATCCCTGGTAGGCGGGCCGCAATGCCGGCCTCTCCGGCAGCAGCCTCTCATGGTAGGGGATCGCCGTGTACGACTCGATAGCGTGGCAAAGCACGTCGAGGCCGGAGGCGGCAGCGACCGGCGCAGGCATTGTCCGAGTATTCTCCGGATCGAGAATGCCAAGCATCGGCTTCAGCAGCTTGTGAGCGATCCCCGTCTTGGCGTGGAGCCTGGTGAAGTCGAAGATCGCCACCCCGGTCGTCTCGCTGCCGGTGCCGGCGGTGGTCGGCACAGCGATCAACGGCTTCAGCGGGCCGGGGACGGGCTTGCCCTTGCCAAGCGGAGGATTGACGTAGTCCAGGAAATCCTCCGGCGGATAGGTTGTGTAGAGGTTCGCAGTCTTGGCGGTATCGATAGTCGAGCCGCCGCCGACGGCGACGTATGCGTCGAATCCGCCCTTGCCCGCGAAGTCGATTGCTTCCAGGAAGGACTCGTCGGTGGGCTCGACGCGCACCCGGTCGAACAACGTGAAATCGATGTGATTCCGCCAGAGGGATTCCAACACGGTTGCCACTGCGGGCGACTCCCGCAGGTAGGGATCGGTCAGCACCATGACGCGGCCCACATGCAACTCGGCCAGGTCCATCCCGATTTCCCGAGTCGCACCCGTGCCGTAGCGAATGCTGGAGGCGGTCATGTCGAAGGCGATTTCGTGGGGCATCGGCCGTTGTCCTTAGCGATCCTCTTCCAGAATCCGCAACAGGTATTGGCCGTACGAATTGTGGTTCATGCTCGCGGCAATCTCCGCCACCTGGCCGGCGGTGATGTATCCGGACTTGTACGCGATTTCCTCCAGGCAGCCAACCATCAGGCCCTGCCGTTCCTGGATGGTCTGGATGAAAACAGCCGAATGAAGAAGGGACTCATAGGTTCCGGTGTCGAGCCAGGTAATGCCTCTTCCCAATTTCTCGACGATGAGTCTGCCGCGGCGGAGGTAGTCGAGATTGACATCGGTGATCTCCAGTTCGCCTCGGGCGGAGGGCTTCAATCGCGACGCGATCCGGACCACCTCGCTGTCATAGAAGTAGATGCCGGGCACGGCGTAGGGCGAGGGAGGCACCCGCGGCTTCTCGACGATGTCAACCGGGCGGCCGTCCTCGTCAAATTCGACGACTCCGTACCGTTCGGGATCGCTCACGTGGTAGGCGAAGATCGTCGCTCCCGAGGTCCGGCAGGCGGCGCGCCGGAGGTGCTCGGGCAGGCCGTGTCCGTAAAAGATGTTGTCTCCCAGAGCCAGCGCGACGCAATCCTGGCCGATGAAACTGTCGCCGATCAGAAATGCTTCGGCCAGACCCCCGGGCCTGGGCTGAACGGCGTATTGGAGATGGAGGCCGAACCTGCGGCCGTCGTCCAGGAACCTCTGGAACAGGTGCTGCTCGTGGGGCGTGGTGATGATCAGGATGTCCCGGATGCCCGCCAGCATCAGCGTGGACAGCGGGTAGTAGATCATCGGCTTGTCGTAGACGGGCAGAAGCTGCTTGCTGATGGCCCAGGTGATCGGGTACAGGCGCGTGCCCGAGCCCCCCGCCAGGATGATGCCCTTCATCGGTGTATCCGCGTGACTCGCCTATCCTATCAAGCCGTGTGGGGCCGTTAAGGGCCACCGAGGCGGCGCTCCCAGGGAGGCCGGT
Organism: uncultured Solibacteraceae bacterium; assembly: GCA_964483455.1. Classification (GTDB taxonomy): domain Bacteria; phylum Acidobacteriota; class Terriglobia; order Bryobacterales; family Bryobacteraceae; genus CAYZJD01. Next base: position 147 of record CAZACK010000045.1, on the reverse strand, counting down.
GGAACTGGCGCCCATGGCAGCCGCCGGCAGGATCCGCCCGCCGGCGCGGAGGCGGCCCGCCACCGGCAAGACTCAGACGCATGCCGTCCGGCAAGCGCCCCACGGGCCCGCAGGGCGTCCGTTACCGAACGGACACCGTGACGCCGG
>CAZACK010000044.1:0-39047 GCA_964483455.1 uncultured Solibacteraceae bacterium | reverse complement strand
CCGCTCGCCGTGGCGCAGGAGCGCACGGAGAGCTATCTCGGCAGCCTCGCCCCCATCCTCCGCTCGATCCACGAGGAACGCGGTTTCCCGATGGCTTACGCCAACCGCGAGGGGATTTCCGTCGCGGAGTGGCGGCGGCGCGGGCGCGCCGAGGTCGAGCGCGCCCTGTCCTACTTCCCGAAGGCCGTCCCGCTCGACCTGCGGGTTCACTCCACGGTGAAACGGGACGGCTACGAGGTCCGCATCGTCTCGTTCGCCGGCTCGGCCCACTACCGCGTGCCCGCGTACCTGCTCGTGCCGGACGGCAAGGGCCCGTTCCCCGGCGTGGTGGCCCTGCACGACCACGGCGGCTGGTTCTATCACGGCAAGGAGAAGCTCGTGCGAATGGACGGCGAGCACCCCGCGCTGCGCGGCTTCCGCGAGCGCTACTACGGGGACCGCGCCTGGGCCGACGAGCTCGCGCGCCGCGGCTTCGTCGTCCTCGTGCCCGATGCATTCTACTGGGGCGAGCGCCGGCTGGAGTACAAGCAGACTCCGGCGGAGCTTGAGAAGCGCCTCGCCGGCCTGGATCCGAACACCGCCGAGTGGATCAGCGCCTGGAACGGTTACGTACGCGAGCGCGTGTCCGAGCTGAACACCTGGCTGTCGTTCAGCGGCACGAGCTGGATGGGGATCGTCAACCATGACGACCGGCGCAGCGTCGAACTTCTCGCTTCCCTGCCCGAGGTGGACGCCAAGCGCATCGGCTGCGCCGGCCTGTCCGGGGGTGGCTACCGCGCCACGTACCTCACTGGCATGGAGCCGCGCATCAAGGCCTCGGTGATTGTGGGCTGGATGACCAGCCTGCCCACCACCCTGGACATCCCTTATTCGGTACACTCCGGGCTGTTCGACGCCTTCGGCGCGCACGCCAGCCTCGACCACCCGGACATCGCCTCGCTGGCCGCGCCCGACTGCGCGGTGTTCGTCCAGAACTGCGCGCGAGACCGCTTGTTCACCAAGGCCGGGATGGATGCCTCCACGGAGAAGATCCGCGCCGTGTACGCCGACTTAAAGCATCCCGAGCGCTTTCAGGGTAAGTTCTACGATGTCCCGCATCAGTTCAACGCGGAGATGCAGGAGGAGGCCTTCGCCTGGATCGAGAAATGGCTTCGAAAGGAGGGACGGTAACGCCGACATTCCGGTACAACGAAACGAACTCCTCGAGCGTGAGTTCCTCCGCCCGCCGGCCAGTTTCCGGGATGGAATCGAGCACGTCTCTGGGCCAGTCGCCGGCGAGATTGTTGCGGATGGTCTTCCTCTTCTGGCGGAAGCACTGTAGGACGAAATCAAGAAAACGGTCCAGGTCGTCCACTTCTGGCCGGCTCTCGGATCCTCGCGGCTCCAGCCGGATCACGGCCGATTCCACCTTGGGCGGCGGGCGAAACGCGCCCGGCTTCACGGTGAACAGGACCTCGGGCGTCGCAAAAAGCCGGGTGCGCACGGTCAAGAAGCCGTAGTCGCGGGTTCCGGGCGAAGCAGTCAGTCTCTGGGCGACCTCTCTCTGCACCAGGAACACCGCCCGGCGCAGCCGCGGTCCGAGCGCCAGCACCTTCGCCAGGATCGGCGAGGTGATGTAGTACGGGAGATTCCCCGTCACCACCGCCGGTCCCCATTGGGTCAGGTCGGACTTGAGCACGTCGCCGCGAATGAGTGTCAGTCCCGTGGATTCCGGGAAGCGCTGTCCGAGGAATTCGACGAGAGCGGGATCGGTTTCAATGGCGACCACCCGGTCCGCGCGTGGCAGCAGGTGCTTCGTCAGCGCGCCCTTGCCCGCCCCGATCTCGATCACCAGCGGCTCGCGGTCCGGACAAGCCGCGCCGGCAATCCGTTCCAGGATCTCCCGGTTGTGGAGGAAGTGCTGGCCGAGGCGGCGTCCCACTGTCGGGCTTCGCGTCAGCCTTTCACGTCGATCTCGGTGCGCCGCAGCGTCAGCCGGAACTTGCCGGAAGCGGGCAGGCCGAAGGTGGTTCCCGGAGTGAATGCGGTGAACAGAAGAGCGTTTTCGACGCTTCGCCGCACCTCCGGGATCTTCACCCAGTCCTGGCCGCTGGGCGTCGAGTAGGCGATCAAACGGCCCTGCTGGTCGATGGTGACGTCGATGACGATCGCCTGGTCGTCGTTGATGCCAAACGGGCCCATGCGAAGGAACGTGACGCTGGTGGAAAGCTCGGTGGGCACGTCCTGGATATTCAGCGGCGTCCGCGAGTAAGCGTACGGCAGCAAGACGGCGAACAGCACCAGGGCCGACAGAAATCCGCCGGCCACCGGCAGCGCGATGGGCCGCATCATGTCCTCAGCCCACAGCCTCGCCCGCTGCGTCCAATGACCCAGCAGGTTGCCGACCGCGGCATCCAGGCGGCGCATCCGTTCCTTGGAGGCGAGGATGCGCAACGAGGTTGTCAGGCCTTCCGGTGCGACCAGCGCCGGCAATTTCCGCAGCGCCTCACGCGTCCGAAGCAGTTGCTGGGACTCCAGGCCGCAGCTTCGGCAAGAGTTGAGATGCGACGCGACTTCCGCCAGTTCCCGCGCCGGGAGGCGGTTGTCGGTATACGCCGAAAGGGATCGCTGCACCTGCCTGCAATTCATAACGTCACTCAACCACCTGGGGCGTCCATCGGAAGGCCGGTTCCAGCACCATGCGCCGTTCCAGTTCCTTCCGCAATGCCTCTCGCCCGCGAAGAATGCGCGATTTCACCGTCCCTAGCGGAAGCCTAAGAACATCGGAGATCTCCTCGTAGCTCAGGTCTTCCACGTCGCGCAGCACAACCGCGTCCCGATACGCCGGGGTGAGGCTGGCTAATGACTCTTCGATCAGGGCATGATTCTCCCGGTCGAGAGTGCAGTCGAAGGGCGATCGCTCTCCACACGAAAGCGTATTGCGGTAGCAGCGGCCTTCCTCCGAGCCATCGAGGCCGACTTCCTGACGCCGGTGACGCCCGTACCAACGGCAGTAGTTGTGCGCCTCATTCACTGCAATCCGGTAGATCCAGGTCCTCAGGCTGCTCGCTCCGCGGAACGATCCAACCTTCCGGAATACCTTCAGGAAGACTTCCTGGACGACGTCGCAGGCTTCGGTCGGGTCCTTCAGAAGCCTGCCGACGAGATTGTAAACGGGCTGCTGGAAGCGCTGGATCAGCGCTTCGTAAGCACACTCCTGCCCCTCGAGCAGGCCGGCGAGCAGACGTTCGTCTTCGTCGTCGCCGGCGATTTCCTGGGGTAGGTTGGCGGTTTCCCCGCCCGTCAGCGGTTCGTTCTTCAGGAGCGTCTCAGCCATGTAGCGCCTCGATGGCCAAGGTCAACTTCAACCTACCACGAACAGCTTCGACCTGCACAAGTTTGGACGCCTGCCGGTGCAAAAAGTTCCCGGAGGCGCGGTTCCGCGAGGCCTTCAGCGGTAGACGGGTTGGGTCCAGGCGGTGTCCCCGGAGGATGCCTGAACGCGGGCGCGGACGTACTTTTCGTTGCCGCGAAAGCGATAAGTGGCTGTTTCTTCAAAGATCTTCGCGAGGATTTCGCCGCCGGCGCCATGGAAGTACGTGGTGTACTTCATGCCTGCGACCGGCTTGATTCGGACCCGCAGCTCCGATGCCGTCGTCGATATTTCCTCCAATTCCACGCCGGTCGAAGCGTAGAAATCCCCCGCCTCCAGGGCCCGCATGATGTTCTCCCGGCTCAGGCTTTCCGCATGGACCATCACCCAGCCGCGGCCCGGGTTCGAGAGCTCCCGGCCAAACCGCTTGAAGTGATGTGCATCGTCCACGGCGATGCCGTACATTCGACGCCCGGCCGTCAGCACCGCGTCCCACATGTCGTCCAGCGATTCGAAGCCTCCCCCGCCGGCGATGTTGACCATCGGGTGTCCGTTGTACACCTCGAAGAGGCCCAGATCACGGATAGCAGCCAGGTCGCGGGACGTCACCGCCCAGCCGAAATTCGGATGATTGAGCGAAGGCAATCCCTTGGCCGACCGGATGGCGTCCACATTTCTCTGGATGGTCTGCACCAGGCTGGCGCCGCCGGCCGGATCGACCAGCCGGATGGGATTGTACGCGTTCACATGCACCGGCTTGTCGCCGAATCCGTCGGTTACCTCTTCGCCGGGGATCAACAGGAACCTCTCCTTGCCCCCATGCACGGCGTTCAGGGCTTCCACCTCGGTCAGGTAGTTGTGGTCGGAAAGGACAAGGAAGTGGTAGCGGTGTTCCCGGTACCAGGCCACGACCTCACTCGGGGTCGAGTCGCCGTCGCTGTTCAGGGTGTGCGTGTGGAGGTTGCCTTTGTACCAATTCTTCGGTGAAGAAGGCTGCGCTTCTCCGGGCTCCAGGGAGATTCCCAAGGCGAGGGCGCCAGCGGCAACCAGCGCAGTTCGGACAAGACAGGTTTGCGGTCTCATCGGGAACAGACCTCCTGGTAATAGCGCTCGTAAAGAGGGATCACCGCAGAACTGGCGAAACGGCTGAGGGCGGTGCGGCGGGCTGCCTCGGAGAGGCTTCGATAACGGGCCTCGTCCGTCAGCAAGTCCGCCACGCGCTCCGCCTGCGCCTTGATGTCGCCGACGGTTTCGAGGTAGCCGTCCACCCCGTCGGTGATCAACTCGGGCACCCCGCCGGTGCGAGTGGCCACCGGAGGCACGCCGCACGCCATGGCTTCCAGCGCGGCGAGACCAAAACTTTCCAATTCGCTCGGCAGCAGCAGGACATGGGCTTGGGGAATGATTCGCTCGACGTGATTCTGCTTGCCGAGGAAGGTGACGTGGCTTTCGACGCCGATTTCGCGGGCGAGGCTCTCGGCGGGGCCGCGGTCCGGCCCGTCGCCGACCATCAACAGGTGCGCGGGCGTGCGCCGGCGGACCTCGGCGAGAATTCGGACGCAGTCGAGCACGCGCTTGACGGGGCGGAAATTCGAGATGTGAATGAGCGTCTTCTCGCCGTGAGGCGAATAACAGCCTCCGGCGCGAGCCTCCTCGTCGGGTCTGTAGATGTCGCAGTTCACAAAATTGCGGATGACGCGGATTTCGGCGCGTGTTCCGAACACCTGAAAGGTGCGGCGGCGGAGGTCTTCGCTGATGGCGGTAATGCCGTCGGACTGCTCGATGGAGAACCGGGTGATGGAGAAATACGAGCGGTCGGCGCCGACCAGCGTGATGTCGGTGCCGTGCAGCGTGGTGATAAACGGCAGGCGGCAGCGCCCGGCGAGCATGTCGCGCGCGAGCATCGCCGAGATGGAGTGCGGGATGGCGTAGTGCACGTGCAGCAGGTCGAGGGAGTACAACTCGGCGACCTCGGCCATGCGCGAAGCCAGCGCCAGGCAGTAGGGCGGGAATTGAAAGAGCGGGTAGGTGGAGACTTCGACTTCGTGGTAATGGATGCGCGGGTTGCCCGGGTCCAGCCGGATCGGATTGGCGTAGCTGATGAAGTGGACATCGTGCCCGCGGTTGGCAAGCTCGAGGCCTAGTTCGGTCGCGACGATCCCGCTGCCGCCGTAGGTTGGATAGCAGGTGATGCCGACCTTCACTCCGCCAGAGTAGCAAAGCCGGACCGGAGCGGGGCGTTGTGCCCGCCAGGGGCAGGTTCAGTAGGACTAGACGGTACGGTACAAATCGCGCGGCGAATCCTGCCAATACGTCTTCTCAAGAGTGGCAAACCGCCGCTATCCTGAACGTAGGCAAACCTCCCGGTCGGAGAGGGTCGGAGGTGCCCGCAATGTACAGCGCCAGAGGGAATGTAATCGAGCTTCGCGGCCACGAGCGGATACCGGTTTCGGCGCTCGCCACTGTTTTCTGGGATGAGGTGAGCACCGGAATCCACTACAGCGCGGGCCGTTGCCTGAATGTCTCCGAATCGGGGATGGGGCTTCAACTCAGCGAACCGGTTGCCCGGGGTTCCCACATTTACGTGCTCGTGGAGAACAAGGGCTTCGCGGCGTTTGCCACAGTGCGCCATTGCAGTCTGACCGGAGCCATCGGCGTCGAACTGCGGGAAGGTTCGCCGTCCCCGGTGGAGGCGCTGGTGGGTGGCCGGTAGAACCTCGCTCACCGCTCAGAGCGCTCCTCTCAGGCAGCAGCACTCATGCTTCCTCCTTGACGGGCGGCCGAAGCAAGGCGATCGGCTTTGGGCTTGCGCGGAGCAACGCTCCGCGTCTCAAGTTTCTACATCTTCGGACCGTAGGCCCCTCAGTGGCGCGGCGCCGTGCGCCGCCGGCAAGGGAAACAAGAGAAAGACATGGACACCGCCGAAGGCGCACCAGTGTTTTACCTTTTGATTTGATTTTTGCCTTTTGCGGACCGAAGGTCCGCAACGGCGCGGAGCAACGCGCCTCGTCCCGCCGACCCCGCAATTCTACAATGGTCCAGTGCCCTCGCTCCGCTTCGAGATTGTCGCCGAATGCCCGGTCACCGGGGCGCGGGCCGGTCTGCTTCACACGGCCCACGGCGTCGTTGAAACACCTGTGTTCATGCCGGTCGGGACGCAGGCGACGGTCAAAGGGCTCACGCAGCGGGACCTGGCCGAGCAACTCGATGTCCGGATCCTGCTCGCCAACACCTACCACCTGTTCCTCCGCCCGGGGCATGAACTGATCCGCAGCCTCGGCGGATTGCACCGGTTCATGAATTTGCCAAGGGCCATCCTCACCGATTCCGGCGGCTTCCAGGTCTTCAGCCTGGACAGCCTGCGCAAAGTCACCGACCACGGCGTGCTGTTCCGCTCCCACCTGAATGGTGATGCGCACCTGTTCACGCCGGAATCCACCGTGGACATCCAAATCGCCCTGGGCAGCGACATCCTGATGGCGCTCGACGAGTGCCTGCCGTACCCGGTGAGCCACGAGGCGGCCCGCGAGTCCATGCACCGGACCCTGCGTTGGGCCAAGGCGGGTGTCGAGCAGTACCGGCGGCGGGCGGAAGGGCAGCCGGCGGGGGCCTTGTTGCCGATCGTCCAAGGCTCGATGTTCGCCGACTTGCGCCGGGAGTGCGCCGCCGGGCTGGTGGATCTCGGCGCGGACGGGTACGCGATCGGAGGGCTGTCGGTTGGCGAACCGAGACTGCTCAGCCTGGAAATGGTGGAGACGACCATGCCACTGCTGCCTCGCGACCGGCCGCGGTACGTCATGGGCGTCGGCTTGCCGGAAGAGCTTCCCGAATACGTCGCCCGGGGTGCGGACATGATGGATTGTGTGCTCCCATCGCGCAATGCCCGCAACGGCTGCCTGTTCACAGCGCAGGGCAGGGTTATTATCAAGCAGGCGCGGTATAGAGATGATCCCTCGCCCGTCGATGCGATGTGTCCTTGCTACTGCTGCCGGAACTACTCGCGGGCCTACCTGCGACACCTCTTTCAGGCGGGCGAGATGCTGTTTTCCATCCTGGCCACCCTGCACAACCTGACCCACTACCTTGACATCATGCGGCGTCTCAGGCAGGCTATAATACTTGGGTCGTTCCCAGAACATCTGCGAGTAGTGCGCTCCGTTCCGGCAGAGTTGGACTGACTGGACGGCTTCCCATCTCGTGCGTGGATACTTCTCGCCAGCGACAGCCCGAGTCGCCTCCCGCAGGCCAACCGCGAACGACACGAACGAGGTGAACGTGGCCTGGTGTTTTCTCTTGCAGGGGCAAAGCCCGACCAGCCCAATCATGGGCTTTCTCCCTATCCTGCTCATCTTCGCGATCTTCTACTTCCTGCTCTTCATGCCCATGCAGCGCCAGCGGAAGAGGCAACAGAAAATGCTGAAAGAGTTGCAGCCGGGACAGTTGGTGGTGACCAACGGCGGAATCGTGGGCACGATCGTTTCCCTCGACGAGGAAACGATCATTCTGCGCGTCAAGCCTGACGGCCTCAAGCTCCAGTTCTCGCGGAGCTCGGTGGCCGGACTGGTCGCCGAGAAGAAATAGCGGAGGGGGAATCGAATGCCCAAGGAACTTCGGTGGAAAGCGATCTTCATCCTGGCGGTCATCCTGCTAGCGGGCTACGGCATTGTCGGCCTGCCGAAATCGAAGGCGGAGCTGAGCGCCGCAGTCGCAAAGAACATCAAGCGCGGTCTGGACCTGAGCGGCGGCAGCCACCTGATTCTCCAGGTCCAGGTGCAAGACGCAGCCAAAGTCGAAGCCGACCAGGCGATCGAGCGCCTCAAAGAAGACCTGCGGAAAGCCAACATCGATTACGCGTCCATGGAGCGGAACGACCCGCAGGCCATCGACGAGGCCGACAAGATCCAGATCAATGTGCGCGGCATCCCGGCCACGAGGTCCGGCGACTTCCGGGCCATCGTGAGCGACCGGTTCACGGCGTGGGTGCTGACCCCGGTCAGCTCCGCCGACTACCGGCTGAACATGCGGCCCAGCGAGATGCTCGCGCTCAAGCACGACACCGTGGAGAGGTCGATCCGCACGATTGAGCAGCGGGTCAACGGCCTGGGGCTGACCGAGCCGACGATCCAGCAACACGGGCGCACCGACGCCGAGTTCGAAATCCTGGTGCAACTCCCCGGTGTGGACGACCCGGCGCGAGTCAAGCAGATCATGCAGACCGCCGCGCTGCTGGAAATTTCCGAAGTCAAGGACGGACCGTTCGCAGGGACTGACCAGGCACTCTCCAAGCATGGCGGCGTACTTCCGTTGAACACCAAACTGGTCAAGATGGCTCCCGGGCGGGGAGAAGGGGAAGCCTGGTATTTGCTGGCCAGAAGCCCGGTGATCACCGGCCGCGACCTCCGCAACGCCCGGCCCGGGCGGGATGAATTCCAAAAATGGGAGACCAACTTCACTTTGAACCAGGACGGAGCTCGGCGCTTCGGCCGGTTCACCGAGGCCAACATCGGCAACCGGCTGGCGGTGATTCTCGACAACCAGATCCGGAGCGTGGCCACCATCCAGTCCAGGATTGACGATTCCGGCCGGATCACGAACCTCGGCAATGAGCAGGAAGCCTCGGACCTGGCGCTCGTTCTCAGGGCGGGTTCGTTGCCCGCCGGAATCGTTTATCTGGAGGAACGGACGGTCGGCCCGTCGCTTGGGGCGGATTCCATCAATCAAGGAGTTGTCGCCGGGCTGGTCGGGTTGGCCCTGGTCATCCTGGTGATGGTCGTTTACTACAAGAAGAGCGGCATCAACGCCGTGATCGCGCTCCTTCTCAATGCCGTGATCACGGTGGCGGCGCTGAGCTACTTCGACGCTGTCTGGACCTTGCCGGGCATCGCCGGCTTCATCCTGTCGATCGGCATGGCAGTTGACACCAACGTGTTGATATTTGAGAGGATCCGCGAGGAGATGCGGGGTGGCAAGGGAGTGGCGGCGGCGATCGCGGCCGGCTTCGACCGGGTATTTCTGACCATCATCGACACGCACATCACGACGGTGGTGGCCTGCGCTTTTCTGTTCATGTTCGGCACCGGGCCGGTGAAGGGATTCGCGGTCACGCTGGTGATCGGATTGATTGCGAACGTGTTCACGGCGGTGTTTGTGTCGCGGACGATGTTCGACTGGTCGCTGGCCAGGAACCCGCGGATGGCGGAGCTGAGCATCTGAGCGTGCGCAGTCCCGGAGGTTTCGAGTCGTCGATGAACGCCCATGAACGCCGACCAGGGACCTGGGACTCCTCTATGCGATCCGTCGGGGCCCTGAGGAATCAACCGGACTTTTCGGGTCCGGCAGTGGAACTTCGAATCACAGGCCGGTGTCTATACCCACGAAGCGCCGGCAAGGCTGAGTGAATGGAACTGTTCAAAGAAACGAATATCGATTTTGTGTCCAGGAAGTGGCTGGGCCTGGGCATCTCCGCGGCGCTGATCGTGGCATCCATCGCCAGCCTCGTCGGGAAGGGCGGGCCGAACTACGGCATCGACTTCCGGGGCGGAACGCTGGTTTACGTGAAATTCGCCGGCGAGCCGCCCGTGTCGCAAATCCGCAGCGCGCTCGGCGAGAAGATCTCGGGTGAAGTGACGGTGACGACGGTGAAGGACACGGCCGTCGGCCAAGCCCGGGAAGTCGTCATCGGCACCGAGCTAAAAGATGAGCGCGCGCTGGATGCCGCCCGGCAAACCATCACTCGTACGCTTCAGGAGCGGTTCGGCGCCACCGGCGGCCGGCTCGACCTCAACAACGTCAGCCGGCAGGAGCTGATCGACCGTCTGCGGGACCCGCTCCAGCAGGCGGGCGCGGGCCTGTCCGAGGAGCAGCTTGCCAAACTGGTCGACGACCTGCGCAACTTCCGGGATAAGGAGCGTTCGGGGCTGCTCCACTCCGTGGATGAGCTGAGCCAGGTGGCCGGGGTCACCCCAACCGTCTCCAACGTTCTCAAAAAGGAACTCGGCGTGGCGCCGTTCGCCATTCGCCAGGTGGAAATCGTCGGCCCGAAGGCGGGCGCGGATCTCCGCAAACAGGCGCTGCTGGCCACCGGCTACGCGCTGCTCGGGATGCTGGTCTACATCGCCTTCCGGTTCGAGCTGGTGGCCGGCGTGGCGGCGATCCTGGCGATCGTTCATGACACCATCATCACCATCGGGTTCTTCTCCTGGACGAACCGCGAGATCTCCTTGACGGTGATCGCCGCCCTGTTGACGTTGATCGGGTATTCCATGAATGATAAGATCGTCATCTTCGATCGAGTCCGGGAAAACCTGAAGGTGATGCTGCGGATGCCTTTGCCGGCTCTCATCAACAAGAGCATCAACCAGACGTTGAGCCGCACGTTGCTGACCGCCGGCCCTACGCTTTTGTGCACGATTGCGTTATACTTCCTCGGCGGCCCTGTATTGAACGGGATCGCGTTCGCCCTGTTCATTGGCATCATCGTCGGCACGTATTCATCGATATTCGTGGCCAGCGCCATTTTGGTGCTGTGGCAGGAGTACCTGGAGAGTCGCAAGAAGAAAGCCGTGCCGGTCGCCGCGGCGGCCGGCAAGCCGGCGCAAAGAAGGTGAGTCACGGAGCCCCCGGACAAAAGCCCGGGTGGCGGGGAAAGGGTAGCAACATGTTTGAGCAAAGCTTGTTAGAGATGCAGGCCAGAACCCGGAGCACGTGGTCCGTGTTGGTGTCCTTCATCATCCAGAGCATCATGGTTGTTCTCCTGATCTTGGTTCCGCTGATCTACACGGACACCTTGCCGAGGACGACGCTCACAAGTTTCCTAGTGGCGCCTCCTCCACCACCTCCTCCTCCGCCCCCGCCCGCGACGGCGCCGAAGATTGTAAAGGTCATCCCCCGACAGTTCGACGCCGGACGGTTGATGGCGCCCAAGGCGATCCCCAAGGAGATCGCCATGATTAAGGAAGAGGAGCTGCCCCCGCAGGTCGGCGCCGTCGGAGTGGTGGGCGGCGTTCCTGGCGGCGTGCCCGGCGGGACTCCGGGCGGCGTAATCGGCGGCATCATCGGATCAGTGCCCACGGCGGCCCCTCCGCCTCCTCCGCCGCCGGTCAAGGAAGTCAAGGCGGCGGCGCCGCAGCGCATCCGCGTGGGCGGCAACGTGCAGCAGGCCCGGTTGGTCCGGCAGCCGAAACCCGTCTATCCGCCCCTGGCGCGGCAGGCGCGCATCCAGGGCGTGGTGCGGCTGACCGCGATCATTGCGCAGGACGGAACGATCCAGAGTCTCCAAGTCGTCAGCGGCCACCCGCTGCTGGTGCCGTCGGCGCTGGAAGCGGTGAAGCAATGGCAGTATCAGCCGACCCTCCTCAACGGAGAGCCGGTCGAGGTGATCACGCAGATTGACGTGAACTTCACCTTGAGTCAGTAGCAGGTTTCGTCGGAAGACAATTTCAACTCGCAGGAGAAACAACGATGCTTTTGCAATTGCAGGTTTGGGCGTTCTTCCTCATGCAGGAAGCCGCCGTCGGTTGGGACGTACGCTCCCTGTGGAACCAGATGGGATGGCTGGCCAAAGCGGTGGTCATCATCCTGTTTCTCATGTCGGCGTGGTCGATCGGCGTGATGATCGACCGTTTGCTCGCCTATGGCGGAGCCCGCAAGCAGTCCCGGACGTTCGCGCCGGCCGTGGCCGGGGCGCTGCGCGAGGGCAAGCTGGATGAGTCGATCAAGATCGCCGACCGGTACAAGAAAAGCCACCTGGCCAAGGTCGTCGTGGCCGGCCTTCAGGAATTTCGCGCCCACCAGTTGAGCACGGAGATTCCCGGGGAAGAAATCGAGGCCTCCAAGCGGGCCCTCGAGCGGGCCGAGGCGATCGTGCACGCCGAATTGAAGCGCGGCGTATCGAGCCTGGCGACCATCGGCTCCACGGCCCCGTTCGTGGGCTTGTTCGGCACGGTGGTCGGCATCATCAACGCGTTCAAGGGCATTTCCACGGAGAAGTCGACCGGACTCGGCGCGGTGGCGGGCGGCATTTCCGAGGCTCTGGTGACTACCGCCATCGGCCTGTTCGTGGCCATTCCGGCGGTCTGGATGTTCAACTACTTCACGAACAAGATCGAGGCCTTCGACGTGGAGATGGACAACTCCAGTTCGGAGTTGATCGACTACTTCCTGAAGCGTTCGCAGAAGGTTAGCAAGTAACCGGGGCCGAAGGCCCGGTTTCAATCCGGCGAGTTGACGCGGACGTCGGCGCGCGCACAGGCGCGCCGACGAAGCGGTCCGGCGGACCGGATTGAGGAGAGGACAATATGGGAAAGTACAAGGCTCCCCCGGTTGTGGCTGACATCAACGTCACCCCGATGGTGGACGTGATGCTTGTGCTCCTCATCATCTTCATGGTCATTACCCCGATGCTTTCCAAGGGCATCAGCGTGGAGATGGTGAAAACCAGAAACCCGATCGCCTTGCAGGCGGCCGACAAGGACGACGCCGTGCTGGTGGCGGTGACGCGCGAAGGGCGCACCTTTCTTGGAACCACCCAGATGAAGCCCGAGGAACTGGCGCCGAAGGTGAAGGACCTGCTGATCAACAGGCTCGACAAGACCTGCTATATCCGCAGCGACGCCCGCGCGCGCTATGACAAGGTCGTCGAAGTTGTGGACGCCCTCCGCTCGGCGGGTGTGGACCAGGTGGGACTGCTGACCGAGCAGGTGACGGAAAGGCGGAGAACGGCCGCGTCCGGCGCCGGTCAATGAACCGGTGTCGGTCGTGATGCCGACGTGACTCGTTCGTAAAGGAGCATCTTTATGGCAATGGCAGTTGGAGGGAGCGGCGGCCCGAAGGCCGATATCAACATGACGCCGCTGATCGACGTTCTCCTGGTGCTGCTGATCATCTTCATGATCATCACCCCTTTGACGCCGAAAGGCTTGGAGGCTCTGGTTCCCCAGCCGCCGCCGCCGGGCGCCCAGCAAACGGCGGCCGATCAGCGCACGGTGGTCATCGTGATTAACAAGGACCGGACCATCCTGATCAACCAGGAGCCGACCGATGAGAACCGGCTCGGGTCGCGGCTCGAGGAGATCTTCAAGACTCGCGCCGAGCGGGTGGTCTTCGTCAAAGGCGATCCGGACCTGGAGTTTCAATATGTCGCCCGTGCGATCGACATCGCCAAGGGAGCGGGCATCGACAAGATCGGGCTGATCACGGCCAAGATCGAGGCCGGCCTGTAGGCCGGGCCCCGCGCGGCGCCCGATCGGATTCAGGAGATCCCACATGAATCGGAAATTCACAACTGTTTTGGCTGTCCTCGCGGCCGTCACCCTCGGTGTTTTCGCCTCGGGCTGTCAGAAGCTAAGGGCGCGTGACCGGCTGAACCGGGGCGTTCAGGCGTTCAAGATCGCCAGCTACCCCGAAGCGGTCGAGCACTTCAAGGCGGCGATCCAGCTCGATCCCACGTTCCCGACGGCCCGCCTCTACCTGGCCACCGCCTACATGCAGCAGTACATCCCTGGAGCCGAATCCGAGGAGAACGTGCGCATGGCGGAGGCCGCCCATGACGAGTTCATCAAAGTTCTGGAGACGGACCCCAAGAACGAGGTCGCCCTGGCATCGGTGGCGCTGCTGTTCTTCAACCAAAAGAAACTTGACGAAGCGGGGGAGTGGTACAACAAGCTGATCGCCGTCGCCCCGAAGAACAAAGAGGCGCACTACACCCTGGGCGTGATTGCCTGGACGAAGTCCTTCCAGCCTCGCATGGAGCTCCGCGCCAAGCTCGGCATGAAGCCCGAGGACCCGGGGCCGATCAGAGACAAGAAGGCGCGCGAGGAGTTGAAGGCCAAGAGCCTGGCCGTCGTCGAGGATGGAATGAGGCACCTCGAGGAAGCCCTGGCCATCGACCCGGAATACGATGATTCCATGGCCTACCTCAACCTGCTCTATCGCGAGCGGGCCGATCTGGCCGACACCCCTGAGCAATACAAGAAGGACACAGAGACGGCGGACGGATGGGTCGACAAGACAATGGAGACGAAGAAGATCAAGGCGAGCCGCTCCGCCCCGACGGGCATCACCGCCGAGTAGCCGGCGCCGGCAGTGGCGCGGCGCCGTGCGCCGCGATGTTCTTCAGAATGGCTTGGCTCGCGCCGAGTGCGCCGGTCCGCAACCCGCTTATCTCCAATCCCTCCCGCTATAATGAAAGCGGACGGTGAGGAGAGTCGTCCTTCAGTCCGGTTGAACCGAGCAACCGGACCACCAAGTAACCGACCAACCGATCGCTTTCATGTCATCCGAACCGGCCGCAATAGGTTCTCCCGCACCCGCGGCGGTTGACATCCCGTCACCCGTCGAGCACTTGTACCACGAGCTCGAATCCAAGGTTCGCGCGGCCCGTCCCAAGGAGGACCTGGCCGCTATCGAGTCCGCCTACCGCTACGCCGCGGAACGCCACCGCCTGCAACGGCGAAAGACCGGGGAACCGTTCATGGTTCACCCGCTGGAAGTCAGCAACATCCTGGCGGACATGAACATGGACCTGGTCTGCCTTCAAACAGGGCTGCTTCACGACGTGGTGGAGGACACCGGCGCAACCATCGACGACGTCCGAAAGAAGTTCGGCGAGGAGGTGGCTCGCTGCGTGGACGGCGTCACCAAGTTGAGCAAGCTCAACTTCTACTCGCCCGAAGTGCGGCAGGCCGAGAGCTTCCGGAAGATGCTGCTGGCGATGGTCACCGACATCCGCGTCATCATCGTGAAGATGGCCGACCGGATACACAACCTCCGTACTCTCGGCGGGCTGGCGCCCGACCGGCGCGAGCACATCGCGCGCGAAACGCTGGAAATCTACTCGCCGATCGCGCACCGGCTCGGCATGGGGAAGGTCCGGGGCGAGCTGGAGGACCTGGCATTCCATTACCTGGAGAGCGACGCCGCCGCCGAGTTGCACAAGGCCATCGAATCCAGGCGGGCCGAATACGAACACAATCTGTCTCAGATCCGGACCGCGATCGAGAGCAAGCTGCGCGAGGAGAACATCCCGGCGCGCGTGGAGGGCCGGCTGAAGCGCGCCTACTCGGTGTTTCAGAAGATGAGGCGGCAGAAAGTCGGCATCGACCAGGTGTACGACCTGCTGGCTGTGCGGATCGTCACCGACTCGGTGAAGAACTGCTACGCCGCGCTGGGAGTGATTCACCACGAGTGGCACCCCATTCCCGGGCGCATCAAGGATTTTATCGCCATCCCCCGCCCCAACTTGTACCAGTCGCTGCACACTTCCGTCATCGGGCCTGAGGGCCTTGCCTTCGAGGTCCAGATCCGCACCGAGGAGATGCACCGCATCGCCGAGGAGGGCATCGCCGCGCACTGGAAGTACAAGGAAGGCCGCCACGGCGCCGCCGAGGACGACCAGCGGATCGCCTGGCTCCGGCAGCTCGTCGAGTGGCAACGCGAGCTGCGCGACCCCGGCGAGTTCATGTCCACCCTCAAGGTGGATCTCTACCCGGAGGAAGTCTACTGCTTCACCCCGAAGGGCAAGGTCATCGTGCTGCCCCGCGAGGCCACACCCATCGACTTCGCCTATGCGATCCACACCGATGTCGGCCATACCTGCGTCGGCGCGAAGGTGAATGGCCGCATCGTGCCGTTGAAGTACACCCTGCGCAACGGCGACGTGGTGGAGATCCTCACCCAGCCCGGCCACCAGCCGAGCAAGGACTGGCTGGCCCTGATCAAGACTTCGCGCGCGCGCAACAAAATCAAGCACGTCATCAACATCAATGAACGCGCCCGGGCGGTGGAGATCGGCCAGAAGCTCATGGAGAAGGAGGCTCGGCGGCTTGGTGTTTCGCTTAGCCGGCTGAGCAAGTCGGACATGGACCGCGTTTCGGGCGAATATGGGTGCAGCAAGATGGAAGATCTGCACGCGGCCCTCGGCTTCGGCAGGTTCTCCGCCCGCCAGGTTCTGCAAAGGCTGGTTCCCGAGTCGGCGCAGACCGAGCCCGCTGAGCCGCCGAAGCCCGCTGTCCCGCCGTCGCTCCCGAGTGTCGCCGGCGACACCGGCGACCTGGTTCTTCGAGTGCGCGGCTTCGACGACCTGCTCGTGTACCGCGCCAAGTGCTGCAACCCGATCCGCGGTGAAGCGATCGTCGGTTACATCACCCGCGGCAAGGGCGTGGCCGTGCACTCCACCAACTGCCCGAATGTGCAGAACCTCATGTATGAAGTGGAGCGAAAGATCGACGTCGAGTGGGCCCGCACCGCCGGCCAGCCGTTCCCGGTTAAGATGATCATCCACACCAACGACCGCCCGGGGATGCTGAACCAACTGACTTCGATCCTGTTCACCGAGGAGAGCAACATCCGGAGCCTGGAGGCCCGGCAGGAGCACTCCCGGGGCGGCGACGGCGCAGTGATCGACATGACCGTCGAAGTGAAAGACAAGAAGCAGCTCGAGCGGATTGTGGCCGCCATGCGGCGCTTGTCCGGCGTTCGCGATGTGGAAAGGGTCCTCGGATGACGCCACGAAGCGCCCTGTCCGCCGACCCCGAGCACATCGCCGTCTCCAAGTCCGCCGGGATCAAGATCGACTGGAAGGACGGCCACCGCAGCGAATACCAGTTGCAGTACTTGCGAGACCAATGCCCCTGCGCATCCTGCACGGGCGCTCATGGAACGGAACCGATGCGGCCCGAGCCGTCGAATCCTCTGCAACTCTTCAAGCCGAAGCTCAAGATCGAAAGGGTGGAGCCTGTGGGCAGCTACGCCATCCGGATTGTCTGGAACGACGGCCACGCGACAGGCATCTACTCGTGGGACCATCTGCGAAGCATCTGCCCGTGCGGGGGGTGTTTGGGAAGGTGGCACACGCCACACCCCGAGCCGCGACCGTAAGCCAGAGTCAATATCTGTTCTCTGCGTTCGCCGCGACTCTGCGGTTTAAGAATCAGCTCGGTCGGGGTCTCGTCTACAGCAGCCGGAAGTTGACTTCGATCGTCGCGGCCACCGTCACCGGCTGGTTGTTCTTGTAGCCGGGACGGAATTTCCATTTCATGACCGCTTCGATGGCCTTCTCGTCCAGCCCGAGTCCCAGCGGCCGAACGACACGGACGTTCTGAGGAATGCCCTTCTCGTTGACTTCGATGTAGAGCACAACCGTGCCCTGAAACTTGGCCTTGCGGGCTTCTTCGGAGTACTCCGGCTCAACCTTGAACACGAGCGTCGGGGCGCTGACGCCGCCGCCCGCGCGGAACACGCCGCCGCCAAAGCCGGCCCCTTGGCCGGGCCCATAGCCCACGCCTCTGCCGGAGCCTACCCCGCCTCCGGAACCAGTGCCGATGCCCCCGCCCCACCCAGGACCGTTGGATGCCGGGCCGAGCTTGCCCAGAGGATCGCCGAACTGCGACAGGTTCACCTGGGGCAGGTTGGTATCCGGAGGGATCACCAGCGTCGGTTCCATCACGAGCTTCGGGTTCGGATTGAGCACCTCGGCCGACGGCGGAGTGAACTGGCGCGGCGCCAGCTTCGGTAATCTCCCTTGGCTCGGAGGAAGAGGATTGCGATTGCCGCCGCCACCGCCGCCGCCCATTTGCTCGAGCTTCGGCTTCTGCGGGATGTAGGGAGCCAGATTGTCAGGAATGAACACGACGGCCGCATCTCTGACCTTCTGCTGCACCGCCTTGTTCGTCGCGAGGGTGAACAGCAGCGCGACCACGCCGGTGTGAATCACCACCGAAGAGAACAGGGACTTGCTTCTGTACTGCCCATAGAAGCCCCACATCTCCTTCACGGGCACGGGCTTGGAAGTGACCTGGAGCGGAGGAAGCTTGGGGGGGAAAACCGCTTCCTTGACGTTCTGGAGGAACCTCGCGTACCAAGGCTCTTGAGTTTCCAGTGGCAGGAGCCGCTTGAGGTGATCGTCCGCTGTCAGAAGCGGCACCTCGTCCACGGGAACCACTTGCTGTTCGAGATCTTGCCTCTCTACGTCCGACATCTTCGTCCGCCCACCGGCCCTGGAGCCAGCACGTTCCTCCTGCCCGAATGCCTTCTCCCCTCTTTGGACGACGTACGGCCCAGGGTCGTTCCACAATTCAGGCACGGCCGGGCGGGAGCCCTCCTAAAAATTGTAGCACATTCAGACATCGAAAGATTCCCACTTCTGAAATCAGAATCGGCAATTTTACAGCCGCCCGACAGGGTGGCGCCCGGCCCTGATATATTGACTCAACGGAACACCCCTATGGCTTCCACTCATCCCAGAAGACGACGCGAATTCCTGGCGGCTCTGACGTCCGCGCCGGCAATTGCGGCTGGGCAGGGGCCGCCTCCCGCGCCGAAGAAACGGCTGGGCATCGGCCTGATCGGCTGCGGCGGCCGGGGCGCGTACCTGACGGGCACGGTCCGCCAGCTTGCGGAGGCCGGCGAAGATGCCGCGGTCACCGCCGTGTGCGACATCTACCAACCCCGGCTCGAGCGAACCTCGGTCAAATTTTCGGCGAAGGAGTACGTCAGCTCGGCGGACCTCGTCCGCGATCCGAACGTGGATGCCGTGATCGTCGCCACGCCCGACCGGCTGCATGTGTACCATGCCCTGGAAGCTGTCCGGGCGGGCAAGGACGTCTACTGCGAAAAGCCTCTCACGCATTGGGCGCAGTTCGATAAGTTGAAGGAGCTGGTCCGGGAGGTTCGGGCGCGGAAGACGGTCTTTCAGGTCGGCGCCCAATGGGTCTCGGACCCGATGTGGACGCGGGCAGCCGAACAGGTCCGCAAGGGCGAGATCGGCAAGGTGATCCACGCACAGACCGGCTATTGCCGCCACGGCGACGGCGGCGAGCGCGGCATGCCGGTCGACGACCCGCAGGCGCAAGCAGGACGCGGTCTCGATTGGAACGCCTTCCAGGCTGACGCGCCACGCCGCGATTTCGACGTCTCGCGGTTCTTCCAGTGGCGGATGTACCTGGACTATTCCGGCGGTCCCGCCACTGATCTCTACCCGCATCCGCTCACGCGGCTGCTGAAGGCTTTGGGCGTCGGGATGCCGAAGAAGGTTGTCGCGGTCGGCGGCAAGTATTTCTACAACGGCGAGCGCGACGTGCCGGACACGTTCGACATGCTCATCGAGTACCCCGAAGGACTCACTGTCGCCGTGCTGGGAACCATCGTCAACGACACCGGCATCGACACGATCATCCGCGGCTCGGAAGGAACCATCACGTTCTCGGGCGACGCGCGGCTTTCCTTCGCCCCACAGCCGGGATCGAAGAAATCCTGGCGGGTGATTTCCACCGACCGCACGGGGCACGAGCACATGCAGGACTTCCTGCGCTGCGTCCGAACCCGCGAGAGAACAAAGTGCGACATCGAGTTGGGTTACGTGGTGCAGGTTCCGCTGATCATGGCCATGCAGTCGCACGTTTCCGGCAAGGTAGCCTACTTCGATGCCGCCGCCGAGGAGATTCGCCTTGGATAAGCCGGCCTCCCGACGCGCCTTTCTGGCCGCGGCGGCGTCCCCGCTCTTCGCCGCTTCCGGCAAACCTCGTGTTCGCCAAGTGCGGGGCGAGAAAGTGTCTTTCCTCGACGGCGACCGGCTTCTGTTCGAGTACCGTTACGCCGGCTCGATTCCCAAGACCTATGTGCATCCGCTGTGCGGTCCGGACGGCGCTCCGATCACACTGGACAGCCCCGCCGACCACGTGCACCATCGCGGCCTGATGCTCGCATGGTCCGACATCAACGGCTTCGATTTCTGGGGTGAGACCAACCCGGGCCGGCACGGCCTGATTGTCCACCAGAAGTTTGAGCAGATGTCGGAGCAGCACTCACAGCTCACCAGCCTCGAACACTGGATCGCCGAAGGCCGCGTGCTGTTGATCGAGCGCCGGACCCTGCGCGTTCCATTCATTTCCGGCGACGCCGTGTGGGTCGAGTGGCGGAGCGACCTCGAGGCTGCGGAAGCGCCCGTCACTCTCTCGGCCAAGGACCACGTCTACAACGGTCTCGGCATCCGGTTCATCCGCAGCATGGACGACGGCGGCGTGCTGAATTCCAACGGGACGTCGGAGATCGAGAAGGCGAACGGCGAGCCGGCCGCGTGGTGCGCCTACCACGGGAAGTCCGAAAAGGGAGGCATGGCGGGAGCGGTGATCTTCGACCACCCGTCGAATCCGCGCCATCCCACTCCGTTCTTCGTGATGAACAAGCCGTTCGGTTATGTCAGCGCCGCTCCGACGTTCCGCGAGCCGTTCGAGCTGCAACCGGGCCTCCCGCTTCGCCTTCGCTATGCCGTGGCGAGCTTTCTCGGCGCGGCGGACCGGCCTCGCATGGAAGGCTGGCAGCGGCGCTGGCTGTCTGGCTAGCCACAGCCGCCCGCTCATGACGATTTCCAAGTCTCAAAGTGGACAACGGTTGGCGCGCGGCCGAAGACGACCGAAGCCGGCGATGCCCCGCCGGGATTCAGCCAATGAGCCGCCGGAATCCCAGCACGGTCCGCTGAAGACTCTCGAGCGCGTCCTTTCGAAAGCCGGCCTTGGCTCGCGTACCGAGGCGCGCAAGTGGATCGCCGCCGGCCGCGTCCGGGTCGGCGGGCGCCTGATTCAAACCCCGGATTACTGGGTCGATCTGAAGCGCGACCACGTCACTCTCGACGGCAGGCCCGTCCGGGCGGGCAGGAGGCTCTACCTCTTGCTCTACAAGCCCAAGGGGTACCTAACCACTTACAAGGACCCCGAAGGGCGGCCGACCGTCTACGACCTGCTGAAGGAGGTCGACCATTACGTCTTCCCCGTCGGCCGGCTCGACCTCGACACCAGCGGCCTGCTCATCCTCACCAACGACACGCAATTCGCCGAGCGTGTCGCCAACCCGGACCACGAGGTTCCCAAGACGTACCTCGTCAAGAGCGCTACCCACATCACGGATGATCAGCTTGCCCAGCTCCGCCGCGGCGTAAACCTAAGCGACGGCCCGACCCGGCCCGCCAGCGTTTCGCGTGTCCGCGACTCCGGCGGCCGTACGTTCTTCGAAATCACCATCGTCGAAGGCCGCAATCGCCAGGTGCGCCGCATGGTGGAGGCCATCGGCAGCAAGGTTTTGAAGCTGGTGCGCACCGCCATCGGTCCGATCCGAATCGGGGACCTCCCCATCGGCAAGTGGCGCGAGCTGACGCCGCCTGAGGTGCGTGCACTCGCGAAGGCTGCGCCCGACGCGAGCTGACCGAGCCCGGCCGTCACCGTCGAGCGGCCGCGAGCTGCAAAGCGAACACAGCCGCGGCGTTCGCCGCCGCCACCAGCAGCCCGGCCCGTAACCCCGCCGCCGCTCCGATCCGGCCCACGAGCCACGGCAGCGCCATTCCTCCCACCAGCGCGATCGAGAACAAGATCCCGAAGACCGTCCCGGACCGTTCCTGGTAGCGGCTTCCGGCGAAGGCCAGGACAGCCGGATAGATTCCGGCGAAGCCAAGGCCGGTCAGGACCGTTCCCACCGCTGCCTGCCAGTAGCCGGGCGAGCCAACCAGCACGAGCACGCCCGCCGCCGTCACCGCCGCGCTCCCGAGCACGATGATGCGCCCTTCCAGGCGCAGCACCAGGCGGCTGGCGGCCAGTCGTCCCGCCAGGATCGATCCCCAGTATGCCGCCAGGCAATACGAGGCCGTCGTGATCGGGGCGCCCAGCTCGCGACTGACAAAGCTCGACAGGTAACCGCCCACGATGAATTCGTTCCCGGACTGGAAGAACAATAGGAAGCCGAGCAGCAGCACCAGCGGGTCCCGGACCACGCGGCCCAATTCCGCCGGCCGCAGCCCGCCGGCGGCCTTGGGCGGAGGGAAGGCCATCGCCAGCGAGGCCAGCGCCAGGAGCGCGCCGAGCGCGGCGGTGAAGTACAGGATTGGCGCCCAGCCGAGCAACTCGATCAACGAACCGATGGCGAACGGCAGAAACAGGGCGCCGATGCCGAAGAAGATCCCCAGGATGTTCAGCGCCGAGCTTTTTTCGCGCGGGTGCTGGTGGAGGTCGGCGACCAGGGTGTTGGCGCCGCCGTTCAGCGCTCCACCTCCAAGGCCGAGCAGTACGCCTCCGGCCATCACCGCGCCATAGGTGTCGGCCGACGCAATGCGGACCAACGCCGCGGCCATCAGCGCCGCGCCGAGCGACAGCGCCGGCTTGATTCCGAGCCGGTCCATCAGCGGGCCCAGTCCCATCATGCTCGCCAGCATGGCGAAGTTCATGCCGAGGAACAGGTTGCCCGCTCCGGCGAGATCGAAGGCCAGCCGTCCGGCCAGCAGCGGCAGCACCGCTCCCAGCAGCGCCATCACCACACCGAAAAGGAACATGCCGGCGAAGGCGGCGGCTTTCAACCGACCTCGGTGGATGTCACTCTGCATGAGTCAGCAACCTTCGAAGGCGAGGGGATCTCCCGCCACATGGCGGCCCATGGAGCCGCCCCACTGTCCGCATCCCGCCAGAGCTACGGCTGCCGCGCGAACAAGGCTCTTGTGAAAGTTTCGAACACCTCCTGGTTGTGGTCCTTCTCGATTCCTGGAACGTTGGGGGAGACGAACGTCATCGGCCTCACGCCCTTCGCGGCCAGCCGCGCGCCCGTCTCGGCGACCAGCGACATGGCAATGAACACCGCCGCCATCGTCGATCCGGCCGCCACTGGCTCCGGCATCCCGATCGCCACCAGCGCGTCCTCCGGCGGGACGCAGTTGTCGATGGCGATGTCGGCAAGGTCGGACAGGCGGTTGCCGCTCGAGTGGGTCGCCTTCGCGATGGCGGCGTTTGCGTGCGACGACACCGTGACCACGGTCAGACCCTTGGCCTTGGCTTCAAGCGCGACCTCGACGGGCGCCGCGTTCAGCCCGCCGTGCGAGAACACCAGCATGACGTCGCCGGCCTCCAGCGGGTAGCTCTGGAGGAACACCCGCGCATATCCTTCCGAGCGTTCCAGCCAAAGCAGTTCCCGCGCCCCACCCGGACCAATCACGTTGAACCACATCAGCCGCGGGTCGTACAGCGGGAAGAATCCCACGAAGCTTCCATAGCGCGGGAAGATATCCTGGACCGGAATCACGGAGTGCCCGCTTCCGAACAGGTACACCCGCTTGCCTGCGGCAATGGCCTTCGCCATCGATTCTCCGGCTCGCTCGATCCCGTCTCCCTGCGTTGTGTGGATATTACTAAGTACTTCCAAGATCTGGTCATAGTATTTATCTGCCGACATATCGATTCTTGCCTTTTGATTTCCACCTTTTGTCAGTTTCCCTCCAGCGCAATCCGAGCCGCCCCCAGCAATGCGGCGTCCTCCCCCAGCTTCGACACCTCGATTCTGGCTTGCCTGACCGCGATTGGTTGCGCCCACTCGACCACCCATCGCCGCAGAGGTTCGAGCAGGAGGTCACCGGCCTGCATGAGCCCTCCGCCGAGCACGACCATCTGCGGATTCAGCGCGCTGATCAGGTTCGCGATTCCCATCGCCAGCCAGCGAACCGTCTCCTCGATAGCCTCCTTCGCCGCCTCCTCGCCTGCCAGTGCTGCTTCCACCACCTGCTGTGCCGTGGCGCGGCCCGCCCTTCGCGCCAGTGCGGGCCCGGCCGCCTCCGCCTCCCAGCAGCCGGTCTGCCTGTAGATCTCGCGCATCTCCGGGGTCAGCGCAAACCAGCCGACCGCCCCGGCAATATCGCTCGCTCCGCGGATGAGCCGTCCTCCGCTGAGGATACCCGCTCCGATCCCCGTGCCAACCGTGAGGAACACGATATCCATACAGCCCTGGGCCACGCCGAGCCACTGCTCGCCGAGCACGCACGCCGCGCGGTCGCTGTCCACCAGGATTTGGACCGGCAGCCTGGACTCCAGGGCCGCGCGCAGCGGGATGCGATCCCAACCCGGCAGATTCGGCGCCCAGGCCTCACCGGTCGCCGCGAAGTAGATCCCGGGCACGGCGACGCCAACGGAAGCGATCCGCTTCCAGGGCGTCTCACCCACCGCGCCCCGCGCCGCCTCGGCCACCTGGTCGATCGACCTGCCGGTGTCGTGGTGGTCGGTAAGCAGTTTTACTTTGCGCTGGATCCTGCCCTCGCCGTCCACCAGCGCGGCGGCGATCTTCGTTCCCCCGACATCGACGGCGACAACGAGCTCAGCAGCCATCGTTTGATTATAGGAACACCGATAGGATCGCCAGGAGCCCGGGGATAATGTCCGTGACAGGCGAAGTCGCCTGCCCCGAGCGCATCGCAGGTCCTGGTCGTTTAGTAGAATGTTCCGGATTGAGCGGCGGGAGGATGCAATGGCTGACGTGAAAACGGGCGGCGTTCGGATGATCCCGGTGGACGGGAACTACAGGGTTTGGACCAAGAAGGTCGGATCAGGACCGGTGAAGATGCTGACGCTGCACGGCGGTCCTGGATGCACACACGAATACTTCGAGTGCTTTGAAGACTTCCTCCCTCGGGAGGGGATTGAGTTCTATTACTACGACCAGCTCGGCTCCCACTACTCGGATCAGCCCGACGACACCAGCCTCTGGACCGTGGACCGGTTCCGTGAAGAGGTGGAACAAGTCCGAGCCGCGCTGGGCCTGGAGGATTTCTATCTATACGGGCAATCCTGGGGCGGCATGCTTGCCATCGAGTATGCCCTGAAATATCAGCAGCACCTTCGCGGCCTGATCGTCTCCAACATGACGGCCAGCATCGCCTCCTACGTGGACCACATCAACGAGTTGCGCCGCCAGTTGGCGCCGGAGATTCAGGACACCATGGCCATCTACGAAGCCAGAGGCGAATACTCAGCCCCGGAGTACGAGGACATTATCTTCAAGCGGATCTACGCAAAGCATTTGTGCCGCATCGACCCGTGGCCTGAACCGATGTCGAGGATGCTCCGCCACATGAACTTCCAGATCTACAACACGATGCAGGGGCCGAACGAGTTTGTTGTGACGGGGACGTTCAAGGATTGGGACCGCTGGAACGACCTCGACCGGATCAGCCTGCCCACGCTTTTGCTGGTGGGCGAGTTCGACACGATGCGCGTGGCGGACATCGAGCGGATGGGGAAACTGATCCCGAATGCACAGGTCGCCGTGCTCCAGGGAGGCAGCCATTGCCCGATGTGGGACGCGCAGGAGGAATATTTCGCCCGGCTGGCCGGGTTTGTCCGCGAGGTGGAGGCGTCGCGCCGGTGACCAGGGGGCGCCGCGCTATTTCCGCTTTTCGAGCACCACCTTGGCTTCGATCACCTCGGCGCCGCGGCGAACCTTAACCGTTACTTCGTCGCCCGGCTTTCGGGAGCGGAGCGCATAGGTAAAGTCGTACAGGTTCTGGATGGGCTTGCCGTCGAACTCGAAGAGGATGTCGCCGCCTTTCAAGCCGGCCTTGGCCGCCGGGGAGGCGTCGCGGACATCGGCGAACTTTACCCCGTCCTTGGTCTCGCCGAAATCCGGAATACTGCCGAAATAGGCGCCGTAGCCTGGCCCTCCGCCGGCCATGTGGGACGGCTTCGGCTCGGCGACCCGAACGAACCGGGGACGCTCAGGGGCGTCGAGCAACTGTTCGCTCACCCGGCCGACCAGTTCGAGCAGCCGCGCCGCCGCCGGGGCATCGATCTTATCCCAGGTGTCGCTGGGCTTGTGGTAGTCCGCATGAAGCCCGGAGAAAAAGAACAGCACCGGGACCTGCTTTGGGGTAAACGAATAGTGGTCGCTGGAGCCGTAGCCTCCGGCGTCGGAAAAATCCAGGTTCAGCTTGGAGCCGCCGTTCAGAGCTTCCAGTGTCGGCTTGAGGCTCGAACCGGTGCCGGCGCCGCCGATGTACACTTTCCCGTCCTTGGGCCGCCCGATCATGTCCATGTTGATCATCGCCACGGCGTTCTCCAGCGGCAGCTCTGGGTTGTTGACATAGAAGTTCGATCCGAGAAGGCCCAGTTCTTCGCTGGCGAACGCCAGGAACAGGATGCCCCGCTTCCGTTTCGGCTGCCCGGAGAACCAGCGCGCCAGTTCGAGGACGCCTGCCGTCCCAGACGCGTTGTCGTCCGCGCCCAGGTGCGGCGTCCCGATCTGCGAAGGCGCCATCGAAAACTGCTCGCCAAGACCAAGGTGGTCGTAGTGCGCGCCCAGAATGAGGTACTCGGGGGTCTCCCCGGGAAGGTAAGCGGCGACGTTGCGGACGGTCCGCATCTCGCGCTTGACATCGACTGACAGCTCCACGCGCAACGCCTCCGGCAACGCGAATGACTGCGGCTTCAAGTCCTTGTCGATGGCCTCGGCCAGATCTTCGAGCTTCTTGCCGGCCTGCTCAAACCACCGCTCCGCCACCTCCGCCTTGACGTGGACGAACGGGATGCCCGGGCTGGCCGGACCCACGCTCCTGGAGAAGTTCTCTAGCTCGTCGGCGTCGCCGCGGTGGTTGTGACGGTCGTTGACGAACACCACCGCTTTGGCCCCGTGGAACTTCGCGTTGACCGCTTTGCTTTCGAACTGGGCATGGTTGGTGTACACTTTCCCGCCGAAGACGCTCTTCTCGTCGAACTCCTGCGGCTCGTGGCGGAGGATGAGGACGATCTTGTCCTTGACGTCGACGCCCTGGTAGTCGTCGTAGTTGTACTCGCGGGCGGTGATTCCATATCCGGCGAACACGACTTGGCCGCCAAGGCTGCCGGAGGCCGAGAAGTTCAACGGCCGGAAATCCTGGTCGAACTTCAGCCCGATGGCCTGGCCGCCCGAGGCGTACCCCATGCGGTTATTCTTTCCGGGCTTCGCGTTGGTAGTGACGCGGAACGGCTGGAAGTAGTCACGCCCGGACACCGGCTTGAGGCCCAGGGAGCGGAACTGCCGCGCGATGTAGTCCGCCGCTTTCTCCAAGCCCGGAGTGCCGCTGCCGCGGCCCTGTAAATTCTCCGACGCCAGGTACTTCACGTGCTCGAGATACTTCTGGGGATCGATCTCGACCGCGCCCAGCGCGCCAAGCGCGAGGACGAGCAGAAGCGGAAGTGTTGTGGTCCGCGATGGTTTCATGATGGGTGGCTAACGTCCAATCGGAGAAGGCAGCGTCACCTCGCAGCAGGCGGTGTCGCCGGCGTTGTGCGCCGTCTTCTGGTAATCGATTTCGAAGTCGATGATAGCGCGCAACTGCGGCCAGCCGACTTGGGAGGCGATGCGCCGGCCGTTGATGAACAAGGTTGGGGTGCCGTTGATCGCCAGCGACCGGCCCTCCTCGATTGACCGGTTCACCTCGGCCTCGGTGGCCCGCGTCTCCAGGCAGCGCTTCAGTTGGAGTGTGTCGATGTTGTTCTTACGCCCGGCATACTCCATCACCTTGGCCGGAAAGTCGTCCGGCTTGAAGGTCGCCTGGTTCTCGAACACCCAGTCGTGATATTCCCAGAACGCATCCGCGTCTTGCCCGAAGATGCAGCGGCCGGCGATCGCCGCCGTCTTTGCCCATGGGTGGATCGACTCCAACGGGAAATCCTTAAAATACAGCCGCACCTCTTTCGGATATGCGCTGATCAGGTTCTGGCGGAGCATCTTCGCCTCTTCACGGCAATACGGGCACTGGAAGTCGGTGAACAACACGAGGGCCACCGGCGCTCCGGGGCTTCCAAGGCTCGGCTGGGAATCCGTCTTCAGCTTGTCGAGTTCCGGCTTGAAGGGGTTCTCGCCGATGTCGTAGACCTGGCCTTGGACGATTCTCCGTCCGTCGCGCGAGACGTAGAACGTCTGCTCATGGCGAGCCTCCCCAGCCGAGCCGGTGACCTTGACCTCCTGCATACCCGCCAGAACCGAGGGTTTGGGGTCGCCGATCTTAACCTGAATCTGCGGACCCCAAACGAAGAGGTGCCGGACGTAGGCCTCGAGCGTCGGCTTATCCAGCGCCGACTTCCCGGCGGGGGTTGCGGGCCTGGCCGCGTTTGCAGTCTTCGCCGCGTTCCGCTTGGCCGGTGCGGACTTCTGGGCGAAGACAGAGAAGACCACTACCAACACCGAACACGAAGAAAGAATCGAGAGCCTACGAGAAACGAAGCGCATAGTTCATTGGATCGAGTGTCCCATTGCCGCCAGCGCACCACTCTCACATCACCGGCCCGATGCGCCAGGGCGCGAACTCCTTGTGTCCGAGCCGCTCGCTGGCGGTCCGCCGGCCGGAGGCGACCTCGAGCAGCAGCTCGAAGATCTCGCGGCCAACCTCCTCGATGCTGCTCTCCCCGTCGGCGATGCGGCCCGCGTTGACGTCCATGTTGTCGCGCATCCGCCGGTAGGTGTGGCTATTACTGGCGATCTTGATCACCGGGACGTTCGGGAAGCCGATAGCGCTGCCGCGTCCGGTGGTGAAAGCGATGACGTTGGCGCCGCCGGCGGCCAGGCCGGTGAGCGACACCGGGTCGTACCCCGGCGTGTTCATGAAGACGAAGCCGGGCGACGTCACCCGCTCGGCGTAGTCCACCACGTCCATCAGCGGAGATGTGCCTGCCTTGGCCACCGCGCCCAGGGACTTTTCGAGGATGTTCGAAAGCCCGCCTTCCTTGTTGCCCGGCGACGGGTTGTCGTCGAAGCTCCCGCCGAAGCGGTTCAGGTACTGCTTGTAGGCTCGAACGAAGCCGAGGAGCCGCTCCGCCACCTGCCGGTTTCGCGCGCGGCGCACGAGCAGGTGCTCGGCGCCGAAGATCTCGGTTGTCTCCGCCAGCACGGGCGTCCCGCCGATCTCGGCCAGCAGGTCCGAGCAGAATCCGAGCGCCGGATTGGAGGTGATGCCCGAAAAGGAGTCCGAGCCGCCACAGTTCAGCCCGAGGACGATCTTCGAGGCGGGCAGTTTGACGCGCTCGATCGCGGAAGCCTCCTCGATCAGCTTGCCGATCTCACGCCGTGCGGCTTCGACGGTAGCGCGCGTGCCGCCGCTTTCCTGAAGTGTCATCCCGATCAGCCGGCCGCCTCGCGGCCCGTCCGGCCCGAGGTAGTGGTCGATCTGGTTCACTTCGCAGCCGAGTCCGAGAATGACAGCGGCGAAGACGTTCGGGTGGTCGAGCACGCCGCCGAGGGTCCGTTGAAGCTGAACGGTGTCAGGACCCATGGCGTGGCCGCAGCCTTCCCCGTGCGGAAACGCCACCACGCCATCCACGTTCGGCGGCATCGTTTCCCCGCTGTAGCTGGCGGCGATCAGCTCGGCGGTGTGCGCGGCGCAGTTGCTGGCGGCCACCACCGCGATGTAGTTCCGGGTGCCGGCGCGGCCGTCGGGGCGACCATAGCCAAGGAAACGAGGCACATCCCGGGCGGGCGTGACGGCAATCTCGCCCGCCGGAAACCCGTAATCGAGCGTAGGCTCCTCGAACAGCAAATTGTGCGTATGAACGTGGCGGCCGGCCTCGACGGCCATGCTGGCGCGGCCGATCACCTGTCCGTAACGGCGCACCACGGCGCCCGCCTCGATTGGCAAGAGCGCGACCTTATGCCCGGCGGGCACGTTGTCGCGGACCGTGACCTGGTGCCCGTCGATGTCAAGTTCCGCGCCCGCCGGAACGGCCACGCGGGCGACTGCGACGTTATCAGACGGATGCAGGCGGATGGCGGAGTTCACCGCCGTAGGGGGTTTAGTGATTGCTACCAGTGACAAGGCGCTCTCTTAATAGTACCGTTTCGCAGATCTGCTCGCCGGCGTGCACGTGGAGCTTGCCGCCAACGGGGTGGATCCAAAGCCCGGCGCCCTTTGGAACCGGGATCTCCCGCGGATGGCGGATGACGATGTAGTTATCCGTCTCGGCCGCCTTCAGGAACTTGCCGATGTGGATGTGCGGGTGGCACTGGGTGCGGACCTTGTCTCCGTTGACGGCGATGCCCCATTCGTCACCCCAGAGCTCCTTCGCTTTGGCGATGGCGGCAGTCCACAGTCCCAGCCGCTCCTTCGCGGTCAGGTCCGACAACCGGTAGAGCCCCCTTTCGACGCGCCGTGGCAACACCAGTGTTCGCTTCTGTTTCCACGGGCTGTTGTCTTTCAGGAAGAAGACGGAAGGCTCGGCGGGCTGGGTGGCGGCCTCGCGCGAAAGGGAACATGACCGGGCCTCCATCGAGGCCGGGTCCGCCGGATCACAGGCGCACCCGCTGATGTCAGCGCGGGCCGCGACCGACGCAAGCATCAACAGCAGTGGAGAGCCACGCCGCATGGCGGCCATTATACTTGATGAGTGTCTTCACGCATCGGCCGCTGGACGCTTGGGATTCCCGCTGTGTTCCTGCTCTTCCTTTTCGGTCTCAGCGAGGCCGGGCTGCTCGGCCCCGACGAACCGCGATACGCCTCGATCGGGCGCGAGATGGCGCATTCCGGCGACTGGATCACGCCGCGACTGTGGGGCGAGCCGTGGTTCGAGAAGCCGGCGCTGCTGTACTGGATGATCGCCCTCGGCAACCTGGCGAAGCTTGGGCCGGAGCTGGCCGCGCGGCTGCCGGTGGCGCTGTTGAGCCTCGGTTTCCTCTGGTTCTTCCACAGGTTCGTGCGCCGTGAGTTCTCTGGCGATGCGGCGTTCTTCTCGACGGCGATCCTGGCGACCTCGGCCGGCTGGCTGGCGTTCAGCCACCTGGCGGTCACGGACCTGCCGATGTCGGCCTGCTTCGCGGCGGCGATGCTGCTGGGGATGCGCTGGAGCCAGACCGGCCGGCGAGCGCTTCTGACCGGCGCTGCTGCTCTGCTGGGCTTGGCGGTGCTGGCCAAGGGGCTCGTCCCTTTGGTTCTCTCGCTGCCCTTGCTGTGGCTGGCGAGAAAGCGGCTCCGAGAGATCATCCACCCGCTTCCCGTTTTCGCGTTCCTGCTCACGGCCGGTCCCTGGTACGTCTTGTGCTGGTGGCGGCACGGCCCCGAATTTCTCGGCGAGTTCTTCTGGAAGCACCATCTCGCCCGGCTGGCGGAAGGCGTAATCCACCACACGCGGCCATTCTGGTTCTACGTTCCGGTCCTGCTTGCCGGCCTGTTCCCATGGACGCCACTCACGGCCTTGTTGTTCCGCCGGGGCTTTTTCGCCGACGACCGGCGCCGGTTTCTGTTGACTTGGGTGGTTTTCGGTTTTGTGTTCTTTTCCGTCGCGACGAACAAGCTGCCGGGCTATCTTCTGCCCCTGTTCCCGGCGGCCGGCGTGCTGCTCGGCATCGCGCTCGCCGAAGTCAAAGACGCCCGCTGGGGCCTGACACTGTGCTGCCTGCTGCTGCTGGCGATCCCGGTGATCGCCGGAACCCTCCCGGAGGCGCTGGCGGTGGGGTTGTCACGGGCAAAGATAGGCGGCTGGCAGTGGGGCTTCGCGATCACCTTCGTGCCCATGGCGGCGCTCGTCTGGTTCTGGGATGAGATCGGACGCCGAAAAGGCGCGGTGACGCTGTTGCTGGCGGGCCTGGTGCTTTGTGTAGCGTTCCTGAAAGTCAAGTCGCTGCCGGCGGTGGACCGCCTGGCGTCGGCCAGAACTTTGTGGCGCAGGATTGAACCGGTATCCGGGGAAGTCTGCGTGGACAAGATCCACCGGGCGTGGCGCTACGGGTTGAACTACTACTCGATCCGGCCCCTGCCGTCCTGCGAGGAGCGGCGCCTGCCGTATCAGGTGCGACAGACACCGGGCCGGCCGCCATTCGTAGCCGGACTGACGATTGGCAGGTAGAGGCTCCATTCGGGCCGCAAAACAAGGCCGATGAACGCGGGTATCTCCTTCCGTTTCATCGGCGTGTATCGGCGTTCATCGGCGGCTGAAAGAATGGGTTGCCGCTCCTGCCGGCGCCCGCTCCTATTGTCCCTTCGGTCCCTTCAGCGTCTTCTGGATCTTCGCCGCCAGCTCCTTGCTCTCCTTGGTCTCCTTCATGTTCTTGAGGGCTTCCGTCGCCTGATCGCAGAACAACTTCATCCGATCCGGCATGTCGAGCTTGTCCCGTGCGAACAAGGTGGCCTGGTCGTGCAGCATCGTGGCCATGGCCAGGGCGAAGGTATCGTGGTCGACGGAGGCGGTTCCCGCCTGAAAAGTTGACTGGGCTTTGGCAACGTCGTCGAGCGCCCCGACGGCGGCGGTGACGGCCCGCAACACGCCCCGCTCGACGGACCGCGCCTGAATGGTCTCGATTTGTGTCTGTGGAAGGGGCACGCCGCTGCTGATCCGACCGAGGTCCTGGATAGGCGCAATGCTGCCGGCAGGGAATGCGAACGCCAGCGGGACCGGCTTAGTGTGATCGTGCTTGGCAAAATCGCGGAAGGTCTCCGCGAACTGCAACGACCGCCGCGCCGCCATCGTGCGCAGGTCGTTGGCATGCCTGCGAAACGGAGTGGGATTCGCCCGGTTGGCCCGCGCGCCCTCTTCGAAGGCATCGCCCAGTTCCATGTAGCCTTTCGCCATCCCGCCGGTCAGGACCAGATGCCACGGCCGGGCACGCTCGGTGAACTCGCTCTCCTTCTTGCAGAGTTGCTCCAGGTGATCGGCGGCTTTCATGTAGTCTCCGGCGCGGAATGTTTCGCCGGCGGCCTGCCAGTAGAACGGCGGCGTTCCCATCTGGGGCGCAGGCGGGCCGGAGGAACAGGCAGCCGCCAGCAGCAGCCCGGCGATCAGGGCAGTCAGGCACAAACGTGCCCGCATGTTGTCGGACATCGCGGTCTCCTTCGCTCGATCCTTTTATCACAAGCCGGCGAGCGACGCAAGGGCGGATTCAGACAAGCGGCTCGGCGATTCTCACCGGTCCGCGCACGCATCGTCGACCTCATCCGCCTCTACCTCGGATGACGCCCTGGCGGCGTAGCGCGAAACACCGGCCAATCGCCCGCTCCCACCCTGTACAATGTGCAGGAAATGGACAAGCGATTGGTTCTGGCCGCTATTTTCGTGGTGCTGCTCGTGTGGGCGTTGACCGCCGATCAAGCCCGTGTCGAAGCGGTCGAGATCGGCCGGCACAACACGGACCTGCTCCCCGCGGGCAAGGAGGCCGACGGCATCGCCGGCGACTTCGTGCTCCGCAACGATAGGGTTCACGCACTCATCTCCGGCGCACAGCCGCTGCGCCGCGCCAATATGTCTACCGAGTACGCCTTCGTGCTGCAAGGCGTGCTGTACGACCTCGACCTGCGCGGGGCCGGCAACGACCAGATCACCGCGTTCCGCCCCGGCGGCGAAGGTGGCGAGGTCTCCTGGGTGCGGGTTGCCGGCGACGGAGTGATCGAGTCGGTGCGCACGGCGGCTAAGGGCGACGGCCTATCCGTGCGCCACGAGTACAAGCTCGAACGCGGCTGGCAGCACGTGCTCGTCACCTCCGCCTGGCGCAACGAATCGCAGCAAGCGAAGCGAATCCGCACGCTGCCCGTCTGGAAGGGCCTTGTGGATGAAGTTGACGCCGGGGGCGTCTGGGTGGCCGACAGCGTTGACCGGCTCGACCGGCGGGCGTATGCGTGGACGGCGCTGGCCGGGCCACTCGAGAAGGAAACTGAATTGCGGCCGGGCGAGGCGAAGACCGTTCGCGTGGCGCTGGCGGTCGCGGACTCGCCGCTGGCCGCCTACGGAGTCATCGCGGCGCTGGCAGGACCAACCGGCGAAGTGACCGGCACGGTGCTTGACCCGGACGGAAGACCGGCGGGGAACGGGAGGCTGCTCGCCGTTGTGTCGGGCGAGACATTGCCGGCATATCCGGACACGCAGGGACGGTTCACCTTCCGGCTGCCGGCGGGAGAATACGGAATGGAGTTCGAGGACATCGGCCGGGACGACGTCGGGCGGAAGGTCGTTGTGACGGCAGGGCAGTCCGCCAAAGCCGACGTTCGTGTTCCAAAAGCGTCGCTCGTCCGGCTGGCGATTCGAGATGAGAACGGCCGGCCGTCACCGGGCAAAGTGCAGTTCATCGGAATCGAGGGCACGGGAACTCCGAGCTTCGGCACCGATTACCGGGCCAACGGCGGCAACCACCAGTACCAGACACATGACGGGCTGGTCGAGCAGCAAGTGCCGCCTGGCAAATACCTGTTGCGCATCACCCGCGGGCCCGAGTACTCGCTCGATGAAAAAATCCTCGAGGTGGCCCCGGGGCAGACGGTGGAGGCCAGTGCGACGGTGCGGCGCGTGGTGGACACCTCCGGGTGGGTCGGCGCGGATTACCACGCCCACTCCACACCGAGCGGTGACAACTATTGCAACACGCGGGACCGCATCATCAACTTCGCCGCCGAGCATCTTGAGTTCGTCCCGACGACCGAGCACAACCGCATCGAGAACTGGGCGCCGTGGATCGAGCGGCTCGGGCTGACGGCGCGCATGAAGACCGTACAGGGGATCGAGCTGACGGGCAGCGGCCAGCACTTCAACGCTTTCCCGCTCGAGCGCGATCCGCTGGCGCAGGACGGCGGAGCGCCGGTCTGGAATTTCGACCCACGGATCAACGCGATCGTGCTGCGCAACTGGGGCACGCCGACGCTCTCGCCGCGCGGATCGAGGTATGACACCGGCGCTAACGCGCAGAACAAGGTCCCGTGGTTTGCCGGCGGGCCGGACCGTTGGGTGCAGGCGAACCACCCGGTAGTCGGCTCGGTGTTCTTCGACCGGGACGAGGACGGCGTCCTGGACGGCGGGTTCGCGGGATTCGAGAACCTGATTGACGCTGCGGAGGTGTGGAGCACGGAGATCCTCAGCCTGAAGCCGGTCTACGAAACCGGAGGGGTGACCGGCGAATTGGGCGAGCGGAAGTACCAAAACCGCACGTTCGGCTGGCTCCAGATGCTGAACCAGGGACGCCGCGTGTGGTGCGTGGCGGTGAGCGACGCGCACCGCGTTTTCGGAAACGGTGCCGGCGGCTGGCGGACGTATGTATCCAGCTCGACGGACGAGCCGGCGAGGATCGATCCGGCGGAGCTGATCCGCAACTCCAAGGCGGGGAGAATGATGATCACCAACGGCCCGTTCCTCAGAGTGACGACGGGAGACGGGCTGCCGATCGGATCGAGCGTGGCCGCCGAAGGGCATGTGGATCTCAACATCGAAGTGCAGGCGCCCGAGTGGATGGAAGTGAACCGCGTGCAGGTGCTCGTCAACGGGCGGCAGCCGAAGGAATACAACTTCACGCGCGCCGGCCGCACGGGGATGTTCCGGAGCGGGATCGAGCGCTTCCGCGAAACGGTGCGGGTGAAGCTGGCGCATGACGCGCATTTGATCGTAGTCGCCGCCGGTGAAGGCGCCGATCTGAAGAAGCTCTGGGGCCGGAACCCATACGGGAACATGCACCCGATCGCCTACACAAACCCGATCTTCGTGGATGTGGACCGAAACGGCTGGAAAGGAAGCGGGGACACGCTAGGCTGGCCGCTGGTGACGGGCGTGATGGAGTAGAGGGCGGCTCTTCCCGGCACCAACACCCGATTGGGGGCACACGGCCGACAAGACAAGGAGAACCGCCGAGGGCGCACCATCACATTCGAAAATCCCCTTGTGCGACGGCCTGGAGCGGTTGGTTGAGCAACTCTCGTGCATCCGGGCCTTGGCAGGTCAACTCCCGCACGATTGACGGCCCGGAACTGAATCCGAACCCGGCTCTATTCTTATGGACTTCAGCGTCGTCGTGAAGTAGACACCCCGTCTTGCTTTTTGCCTTCCGCCGAGCAATGCTCCGCGACCGCCACGCCAGTCTGCGATAGTAATGGATCATGGACGATGTCGCGCCAGCCATACAGGTCGGCGATCTACGCAAGCTCTATGGCGACATAGCGGCCGTGGACGGGCTGACGCTCACCGTCCCGCGCGGCTGCTTTTTCGGCTTCCTCGGGCCAAACGGCGCGGGCAAGACGACTACGATTCGCATGCTCACCGGCTTAACTCCTCCAACATCGGGCTCGATCGAGATGCTGGGGTTGCCGATGCCGGAACGCGCGCTGGACATCAAGCGGAAGATCGGCCTGGTTCCCGATGAATCGCTCCTGTTCGACCGGCTGACCGGCTTCGAATTCCTGGAGTTCGTCGGCCGAATGTACGGGCTAGGCCGGCCGGTCTCGCGCGAACGGGCCGCGGAGCTGCTCGCGCTGTTCGAGCTGGACAGCAACCATCGCAAGCTGATCGCTGAATACTCGAAGGGGATGCGGAAACGCGTGGCCATGGCGGCGTCGCTCATCCACCGCCCCGAGCTGTTCCTGATGGACGAGCCGTTCGAGGGGGTGGACGCCGTCGGCGCCCGGCTGATGAAGGACCTGCTTCTCGACCAGGTGCACCGGGGCGCGACCATTTTTCTCACTTCCCATGTTCTGGAAGTGGTGGAGCGCCTCTGCGACCGGGTGGCCATTATCCACGAAGGCAAGCTGGTGATGGAGGAGTCGATCGACGAATTGCGCCAGGGGGCCGAGACGCTGGAGGACGTGTTCGTGCGGGTGGTCGGCGCGGAGCGGACGGTCGAGAAACTGGACTGGCTCTAACGATGCCTGTCCCGATCCGGGAGTCTTTTCCATGATTCAATCGCAGGAAGT
The DNA here is from genome assembly GCA_964483455.1 of uncultured Solibacteraceae bacterium. Taxonomy (GTDB): domain Bacteria; phylum Acidobacteriota; class Terriglobia; order Bryobacterales; family Bryobacteraceae; genus CAYZJD01. The sequence goes on along the minus strand of CAZACK010000044.1, from coordinate 2,283 downwards.
GTCTCGGCGCTGCCTTTGCGCGGCGCTTGTATTCGCTGTGTTTGCAGCCCCAGCAGCGGCGGAGGCCGGGGAGTTCCGCGCGTCCGTTGTCAAGGTGGATATCACCCCATCGGACAGCAAGTGGCTGGCGGGCTATCCGGCGCGGCGGTCGAATGGGATGCATGACCGCATCTACCATCGCATCGTCGCGCTGGACGACGGCCGCGCGCAGTTCTACCTCGTTTCATCCGACCTGTGCGTGCTGGCTCCTTCGGTGTATGACGATGCGGCGGCCGAGTTGAAGCGGCAGACGGGCATCGATCCGGTGCACGTCTGGTGGACGGTGACCCACACGCACTCCGCGCCCGAGGTCGGACCTCACGGGCTGCCGAAAATCATGATGCCGGAGCGATATAAACACGAGCCCGACGCGGAGTACACAGCGTTTGTCCAGCAGACGCTTATCGACGGGGTGAAGGACGCGCGGGCGAAGCTGGCGCCAGCTCGCCTCGGGGTGGGCGCCGGCTTCTCGATGGCGAACATCAACCGCCGGGGGCGCGATCCCGACGGACGCATTTCCCTTGGCTTGAATCCGGACGGCCCGGTGGACCGGCAGATCGGCCTGCTGCGGCTGGACCGTCCGGACGGGTCGGTCATGGCCTTGATCGCGAACTACGCCATGCACGGGACGGCGCTGGGCCCGCAGAATGTGCAGATCAGCGGCGACGCGCCGGGCATTGTCGCCGCTTACGTCGAGGAGAAACTGGGCGCGCCGATGCTGTACATCAACGGGGCCGCCGGGAACATCGCCCCGATTTACACCGTCCAGCCGGACTTCCGGGCGGCTCACATCACCGAATTCAACGTCCTTCTCGGGGACAAGATCTTGGCGGCCAACCGGGCGATCCGCTGGACTACCTCGGAAGTCCGGCTGCGCGCGGGCGAGAAGGTGGTCGAGACACCGCGCCGGGCGGACTTCTCCTGGGACGACAGCCAGGCGAAGCACCTGAAGGTCGCCAGCGGCGGCGCGGCGATGGTCCGCATCCCGGTCCGATTCCTCTTCCTCAACGACGAGGTCGCGATCTGGTCGGCGCCGCTGGAGCTGTTCTGTGAAATCGCGATCAATGTCCGCAGCCGTTCGCCGTACCCGTACACGTTCTACTACGGGTACACCAACGGCTGGCTGGGCTATCTGCCGACAAAGCAGGCATTCGCAGAAGGCGGTTATGAGCCGCGCACGTCAGTGGTGACCGAGCAGGCTGAGGAAGACCTGACGAACGAGGTCACGTCGTATTTGCAGGGGCAGGCACGGTGAGGAGCGCGGAGCGCCGCTCCGCGCAAATTAGAAAGGCAAAAATCAAAAGGCAAAAATGAAGGTGCGCCTTCGGCGGTCTTTTGTTTTGACTGGCGGGCTGCCGGTCACGGTCCGGCCCACAAGAAAGGACACTCAATCGACGGCATCATTGTTTCCCCGCTAACGGAGTCCCCTCCCGGATTTCGTCGCTGCCACGGCGGACGATCTCGTCGCCCGCCCGGAGCGGTCCGAAGACTTCGATGAGGTCGCCGGCAGCGGGGCCTCGGGCGACGTTCACCCATTCCGCTTTGGCGTTTCGCAGGCGGATGACGAAGCTCCGCTCGGTCGTGGTCACGATGCTCGACGGCGGCACGAGGAGCGCTGGGCGGGATCTGCGCACCGGCCATTGCACATCGGCGTACATCCCGGGCGCCAGCCGTCCGCCGGGGTTTCGAACATCCAGCTCGACGGGCATCGTGCGTGTCCTGGGGTCGATCGAGCGAGCCACCCTGGCGACGACGCCGTGGAAAGTCTCCTCACGATACGCGGACACCGTGAAGCTCACGGTCGCACCGCCGGCGATACCCGCAACGTCGGCTTCGGGAACGGCGACCACCAGCCTGAGCCGGGATTGCTGCTCCAGCCGGAGCAGCGGTCCGGCCGAGCCGGATGTCGGTCCGGCCAGCGCGCCGGGATGCACGTAGCGCTCGGTGATCACGCCGTCGAATGGAGCGGTGACGCGAAGGTAGCTTTCCAGCTCCTGGAGTGCGGTCGCCGAGGCTCGGGCGGCCGGTGCCGACGCTTGAGACCAGGCAGGGCCTGCGGGCCGCCATCGAAGGTGAGGCCATCGACCCGGCGCCAGTGCGCAAGTACCTGGAAGGCAAGTTCGGAGAACACCTGGACGAGGTCCGAGCGGCCATGCACGCGCTGGCGCGGGCCTATGAGCCGCAGGCGCTGGAGGCTCGGGCGTTTGCGCTGTACGAGCAGTTCCGGCCGGCGGTGGCGCGGGG
>CAZACK010000043.1:30957-40885 GCA_964483455.1 uncultured Solibacteraceae bacterium | reverse complement strand
GGAGTACGCCAGGTTCACCGGCGCCTCGTAGCCCGGCACCAGCCGCTTGTAGCTGTTGGTCGTCGGCGCGATGATCGCCGACAGCGCCCGCGCGTGCTTCAGAAGCCCGCCGATGTACCACAGCGCCATCTGGCTCAGCCCGGCGTAGCCGTCGCCGGCGAATAGCGGCTTGCCTCCCTTCCACAAGCTCTGGTGCGTATGCATCCCGCTGCCGTTGTCCCCAAACAGCGGCTTCGGCATGAAGGTCACCGTCTTGCCGTACTGGTAGGCCACGTTCCGGATGATGTACTTGTACAGCATCATGTTGTCGGCCGACTTCACCAGCGTGTCGAACCGCTGGTCGATCTCCGCCTGTCCGGCGGTGGCGACCTCGTGATGATGGCACTCGATGTTCATGCCGCACTTGATCATCACGTCGACCATTTCGCTGCGCAAGTCCTGGTAATGATCCGTCGGCGGCACCGGGAAATACCCTTCCTTGTACCGCGGCCGGTAGCCGAGGTTGTCCTTCTCGCGGCCCGAGTTCCAGCGGCCCTCTTCGGCGTCGATGTGGTAGTAGCCGCTGTGCTCGTTCTGGTCGAAGCGGATATTGTCGAAAATGAAGAACTCCGCCTCCGCTCCGAAGTACGCGGTATCGGCCAGGCCGCTGTTGTTCAGGTACAGTTCGGCCTTGCGCGCGATCCACCGCGGGTCTCGCTCGTACGGCTGGCGGGTGATCGGATCGACCACGTTGCAAAGCATCACCAGGGTGGACGTCTCGGCGAACGGATCCATGAATGCCGTCGTCGGCTCGGGCATCAGGAGCATGTCGCTCTCGTTGATCACCGCCCATCCGCGGATGCTGGATCCGTCGAAGCCGAAGCCTTCCTCGAAGCTGGCCTCGGTCAGCTCGCTGATGGGGTAGGAAACGTGGTGGGAAATTCCAGGAAGGTCCGTAAAACGCAGGTCAACCTGTTTCGCTTCATTCTTTTTCGCAAACTCCAGCACTTCTTTGGGACTCATCGATCCTCCATGGACGTGGATACAATAACTACGGGACTGCCGCTGGCAACTTCAGCATAGCGAACGGGCGGGAACGCGGTCCAATAGAAAAAAGTGATCGGCTCAATAAAGGCGGCGGGCGCGCTTTCGGCCTGGTGCGGCGAGTGACGGACCAGTTCACACTCGACTTCGCCGCGCCGCGGAGGACGTACACCGTCAGCGAGCTGACGGACGCCATCCGCGACGCGCTCGATCGCGTGTTCCAGGACATCTGGGTGGCCGGCGAGATCTCCGGCGTAAAGCTGGCGTCCAGCGGGCATTACTATTTCACCCTCAAAGACGAATCCTCCCAGTTGCGCTGCGTGTGCTTCCGCGCCTCCGCCCGATTCCTGCGCTTCAAACCGCAGGACGGCGTGGCCGTGATCGCGCGCGGCCGTTTGGACGTGTACCAGGCTCGAGGGGAATATCAGATGCTGGTGGAAGCTCTGGAGCCGCAGGGTCTGGGCGCGCTCCAGCTTGCCTTTGAGCAGTTAAAGAAGAGGCTCGCCGGGGAGGGGCTGTTCGACCCGTCCCGCAAGCGTCCGCTGCCGCGAATACCCGGACGCATCGGTATCGTCACCTCGCCCCAAGGCGCTGTGATCCGCGACATGCTCCAGATTCTCGGCCGGCGATTTCCCGGGCTGCACATCCGCCTCTGGCCGGCGCAGGTGCAGGGGGAGGGATCGGTCGAGGAGATCGTCAGCGGCCTGGAGTGGTTCGGCCAGTCGGGCTGGCCGGACGTGGTGATCGTCGCTCGCGGCGGGGGTTCGCTGGAGGACCTCTGGAGCTTCAACGAAGAGGCGGTGGCACGTGCGATCGCCCGCTGCCCCGTTCCGGTGATCTCCGCCATCGGCCACGAGACTGATTTCACCATCGCGGATTTCGTCGCCGATCTCCGCGCGCCCACGCCCTCCGCCGCCGCCGAGATGGTGATCTGCACCCGGCAGGAATTGTTGGACCGGATCGAGGCTTCCGCCGGCAAGCTCGCGCAAGCGCTGCGCTTCCGCCTGGCCGATGCAAGCCGCCGGCTGCACCAACTTGGCGTCGACCGGCCGGCGTCGGTGGTGCGGCGGGCGATTGGCCGGCGCGCGCAAGCGGTTGACGATCTGGACTACCGGCTCCGCGAGCGTATCCGCGGGGTCCTCGGCGACCGCCGGCGAGCCTGGCACGAACTGGACCCGCGCTTGCGCCGGATGGATCTGCGCCTGCGCTTCGCCGCCGGCCTGCGCCGTGTGGAACAGGCAGAATCTTCGATCGTCCAGCGAGCCCGGTTGCGGCTCCAGGCGGCCGCCGCCATGCTCGATTCGCTGGCCGCGCAGCTCTCGCACTTGAGCCCGCTGCGGATCCTCGAGCGGGGCTACGCCATCGTCCGCGACGAGCGGGGGGAGTTGGTCAAGGACGCCGCGGCCGTGGCGATCGGCTCCCGGCTGGATGTGCTGCTGGCGAAAGGCAAGCTGCGGGTGGAGGCGAAGGAAGCGAGCCGGTGAGGCCGGCGGCTTAAGACTGCGCCTTCGCTGGCAATTCATCGCGACTCTGCCGGAGCCCAATCTTGTAGTAGGCTGTCCGTAGCAGCACATTTCACTCGGAGGAAATCTGGATGCTCGAAATCAGAGGTTCGTCGTGTCTTTTTCCGCGCACAACCACCGGCCTGGCATTGGTCCGCCCGGCCGCCGCGGCGTGCGCGGCTCTTGTCGCTGTCGCGGCCCTTGCGCAGACAACCCCCAGCCAGAACATGTGGTCGGAGGCTACCGCCCGTGAGGGACGCCATCTCGCCGCGGCCGGCGCTGATCAGTCGCGTCTCTATCAAGTGGACGCCGCCCGGTTTGACGCGGCCCTTCAGTCCGCTCCGCTCGAATTCAGCCGGGGCCAGGCCGCCCAAGCTCAAGTTTGGCTGCCCATGCCGGATGGCTCCTACGAGCTGTTCGGGGTGATGGAGTCTCCCATCATGCAGCCGGGGCTGGCCTCCCGCTACCCGGCCATCAAGACGTATTCGTTGACCGGCCTCACAAACCCACGGCTCGCCGGCCGCCTCGACCGGAACCACCGTGCAATGCACGCACTGGTGAAAACGGGCGAAGGGATGGTCCAGGTCAACCCGGACGGTGGAATCGGGCATCCCTTTTACAGGAGTGTCGTCGAACGGGCTTCGGCGGAGGACTGGTTCTGCGGATCCGAGGAAGCCTTCACCCCGGCGCTCCAACGGCCGGCCAAGCCGGGACTTCAGGCGCTGGCGGCCGCCGCCGGCCCGGTGGCGAACTACGCGCTGCCGTCGGGCGACAATCTGCGCGTCTACCGGCTCGCCGTCGCCACCACCGGCGAGTACTATGCTGGCCGCGGCGGCAACGACGACGACGTGCTGGCCTCCATCGTCACCGTCATCAACCGCGTCACCCTGATCTACGAGTCCGAGGTGGCGATTCGCTTCGTGTTGATCAGCAACACCGACGACCTGTTTTTCACAGATCCGAACACCGACGGCTACACCAACACCGTGCCCTGCACCATGCGCAACGAAAACACGCCGATCATCAACGCCACGATCGACGTCGGGGACTATGATATCGGGCACGTTTTCGGAACCAGTCCGGGCGGAGGCTGCGCCGGGGGGAGCGTTGTCTGTGACGACAACAACAAGGGCAACGGCGCATCCGGCTTGCGCGTGGACCTCGCGCCGGACCAGGAGAGTTTCAGCGGATACCGCCTGGTGACTCATGAAATCGGCCATCAGTTCAGCGCCGGCCATACCTGGAGCGGAACGGGCGCTCCCAACTGCACGATCGCCAATGGCCAGTTTTCGGCGGCGGACGCCTACGAGCCGCTGGGCGGCACGACGATCATGTCGTACTCCGGCACGTGCGGTCCGGACGACATTCAGAACACGGCCGTGGACACCTATTTCCATACGCACAGCTTCGAGCAGATCGTCACCTTCTCCGCCCTCGGAGCCGGCGACGCCTGCGCTCTCAAGGTCGGCACCGGCAACTCGATTCCGGTCGTGGATGCGGGCCCGGACTACACCATCCCGCGCCAGACTCCTTTCACCCTGACCGGCTCGGCCAATGACGCCGACGATCCGATCCTGAGCTACGCCTGGGAGCAGTACGATCTGTCGCCGGGCCAGATCTCGCCGCTCGTCGACGTTGGCAACAACCCGCTCTTCCGGTCCTTCCCGCCGGTGTTCGGGGATCCCTCGCGCACGTTTCCGCAGATCAGCGACATCCTGAACGGCACGACGACGCTTGGCGAGATTCTTCCGACCACGGACCGCACGATGACCTTCCGGCTGACCGCGCGCGACAACCGGCCCGCGGGCGGCGCGGCGGACTACGACACGATGACGGTGACGGTGGACGGCGATCCCTTCCAGATCACTTCGCCCAACGGCGGCGCCGCGTTTGCCGGCTGCACACTCCCGGTGACATGGCAGGTCGGCGGCGGCGACGTCGCGGCGAACGTAAACCTGCTGCTTTCCACCGACGGCGGGCTCAGTTTCCCGATGGTGCTGGCGGCCAACACCCCGAACGACGGGGCGGAGGATGTCAGCGTGCCGTGCGTGGATGCCCTCGGAGCGCGCATTCGCGCTGAGGCCGCCGACAACATCTTCTTCGACATTTCGAGCGGGGTCAACATTTACCAGAACGCGCCGGAGATTGAAGTTTCGGCAACGGGCGGTGAAGTCGACGACGCCTGCCAGTTCGAAGTTCCATTCGCGGCCACGATCACCGACGACTGCTCGATCAACGCCGCCAACGTCCAGGTGGAGGTCACCGAATTGACCGGCAACGGCGCCCTGGGCGCTCCGGTGGTCAACATCGTCCAGCAGGACCCGGCCACCGTCAGCGTCAGCGGAACGGTCATGGTGTCCGGTCTGACCGACAGCCCGGCGATCGTCCGGGTGACGGTCACGGCCACGGACGGCTGCGGCCAGCAGACGGTCCAGACCGCCGACGCGGACGTAATCGACACGACGCCTCCGACCATCGGCGTTTCCTTGTCGCCGCAGTTCATCTGGTCCCCGGACCACAAGATGAGGAACATCACCGCGACGGTCGAGGTTCAAGACAACTGCCCGGTAACCAGCTTCCAGCTTGTTTCGGTCACCAGCAGCGAGCCCGATGACACGACCGGCGACGGGAAGTTCATCAACGACATCCAGGGAGCGGACATCGGCACGGCCGATCTAAGCTTTTTGGTTCGCGCCGAGCGGATGGGGAGCGGTCCCGGGCGTCTCTACACCGCGACGTACAAGGCAGCGGACGGCTCTGGGAACGAGGCGGCTGACTCCGCGAACGTCTTGGTGCCCAACAGCCAGAAGTGAGCCGGGGTCCAACCCCTGCGAATTTACCATTCTGTAGCGCGGGTGGCGGGGGATTTGGTGGACCGGTAGCCAGTGGCAACTGAAGTTGCCACTCCGCATCGAGCGCAACAAATGGGCCGGGTCACTTCCACTCTCTCGGTCAACGATAGCGCCACGTCTGCTTCGACGGGTCCGGTCTGCCGTCGCGTCGCTTGGTTCACCTGTACTCCTCAGCGTTTTGCCAGGTGTCCGCGCCACGCTCGGAATCCGGTCGCTCGCGGCAGGCCTGCCGCATTCTCGCGTATTCAGCCGCTCGAATCGCACGGTGGATGGCCTCCCGGACAAATTCGGCCCTCCGGCGACTCTTGGGCGGCGCCAGCCGGTTCAATGCGCGGAGTGTACGCTCGTCTATCTGAATCAGTATCGATGGCATGGGTCGGATGTCTTATCGTGGCGCGGGACATCCGCTTGCCGGCGCGCCCGGCTCGGGGTGGTACAGGTAGAGTTTCGAGCCGCGCTCGGCCTGGCCTATGTAGATCGTGTCGTCCCGTCCGATGGCCATCGCCCCGATGGTGTACGCCCGCCAGGAGTAGAACGGGCGGCGGTTGACGTCGATGATGCCGAGGATCTCGTACACGCCGCGAGGCGGATCGTAGGAGAACAAGCGGGCCATCTCATCGTCGTCCCCGCCCACCCCGTACAGCTTACCGTTGCGCGAAAACGCGAGGCCGCGGATGCGGTACTGGTTGAGGGGCTTGCCCAGGTTTTCCACGGTCATCTTCGCCGGATTGAAGCGGAACAGGTAGCCGTCAGAGGCGCCGCCGTAGAGAAGCCCACACGGGCCTTTGGCCCAGGCATCGACACGGGTGTACGGCTCTCGGCCCGGCACGGCGGGGACGGCCAGGGGCAGCCGTTCCGAGCCGCCGGGCGTGAATTGAAACAAGGCGCCAGCCTCGCCCGATGTGAAGCCCGCACCGGCGTGAACGGCGATGGCCCGGCCGATGTTCTCTTCTTTCTCGAAGTGCTCACCGGGAATAACCCGCTCGGCCACCTTGCCGTGCGCAGCAAACCTGGACGCCCGGATGTCGTATGTGAAGACATGGCCGTTGGGATGCGTGAGGCCGTAGATGAAACCGGCGTTGAGATCCATGGCGTGGATGCCCTCGCCCGCGACCGGCGCCCCGAGGTCCTCGACTTCCGCCGGCGTGTCCACCCGGATGGGTCGCGTGTCTTCATCCCTCGGAGGCGTGTATTTGAGCAAGTGCCCGGTATCGGCGGCGCCGATGTAGACTTCGCCGGCGTCGGATACGGCCAGCGCCCGCGCGGCGGTGATGCCCTCCAAGAACCCCAACGGCTGCACGTATCCGCGCAGAGGATGGAGGACGAACAGGTGACTGCGCTTGCCACTGGTGGCGCCGTAGATCGCTCCATTCGGCGCAACCGCGAGCGCGTGGATCGCCGATTCGTCCGGCGGAATCACGTCCGCCGGCGGGTAGCCAAGCTCCCGCAGGTCGATGCGCACCTGGCTGACGACATTCAGGTCATTCTCGGGAAACCGCTGTGCGCCGGCGACCGCTGCGATCGTCAGTAAACATACGAGCCTTTTGCGCACGGTTCACCTCGGGCGATACAGGATCAGCGCCAGGCGGTAGTAGGTGTCGCCGATCTTGCCGGCTGCCTCCACGGGCTTGCCGGGCTGCGGGCGCACCTCGATGGCGCCGACCATGTAGATCGTCCCGTCCGGGCCCGTGTCCGCCGAGTTCGTCCCCAGCACGCGGCTGCCGTCTGCAAGCAGCATCTCGCCCAAATCCTCCGTCTTCCCCGTGTTCAGGTCGTAGGTGATGAGGTGCGAGGCCGCGGCGCCGGCGCTGCCGCCGTAGTCGAACTCCCGGCCGGCCGCGCCGTAGTAGAGCTTGCGGTCGCGGCCGATTGTCAGGCTCAGGGTTGCGTACGGGACCTCGCGGCTTCCCGCTAGCTCGGCGATGGCAAGCTGGCCGAGTGTCCGAACGTCGCCAGTCTTCGGGTCGAACGAGAATAGGGTCGTTGCGCTTTCCTCCACGCCGTAGAACTTGCGGGTCTGCCGGTCCCAAACCACCGTTCGCCACCCCGTCTCCGATTTGTGGTAGTCGCGTCCGAGCGAAATCCCCTTCTCGCGGATCGGCAGGCGAGCCGACAGCGCGGTGATCTCGTCCGTGCGGGGATCGTACCGGAAGATCCGGCCCATGCCGAACGAGCCGTAGACGTTGCCTTCATCGTCGATGCCCAACGTGCGGCAGACTGACTCGAAGTTGTTGATCCGGCCCTTGTCCACCGCCTTGCGCTGCGCGACATCGTAGTAGACGAAGTGGGCGCGGGGGTGTGTCAGCCCGTAGATGCGGTGGAAGAGCGGATCGTAGGCGCCCGTGTTGATTCCCTCGTGCGGCGCGCCGATCCCGAAGTCCTCGACGCGGTCCGTCTTGGGGTCGTAGGCCATCCAGTGCGCGCCCGGATAGCCCTCCTTTGTGGCGTATCGCGAGTAATTCCACCAGTAACCTCCATGGGTTCCGAAGTAAATGCGCCCGTCTTTGCCCTCGCCGAACTTGGCGTGGATCTTCGACTGCGGCCCGCGCTTCCAGCTCGACTCGCCGCACTGCTCGGTCAGGTTGCCGGTGTCGTGCATGCGGTCCGCCTTCGAGTCGTAGTACACGAGGTGGCCGTCCCCTCCGTGGTAAGCAAGACCGGCGTAGACCTTGCCGTCGCTCGCGGCGTAGAGGGCGGCCCAGTTGCCGTCGGCGTGGTGGAGGTTGGGGAAGAGGCGGTGGTCGACTCTCACCGTCATGGTGGGCGCAGCGACAACCGCAGAGCCGCAGAGGACGCAGAGGAAGCTACTGAGAGAGATGAATGACGGCGACATGGTAGACCTCCAGGCGTGGCAAGGCGAAACGGATGCGGTCCTTTTCGGCGGTGTAAGGGAGGTTCTGGCTGCCGGGATGGTCGGGCGATAGTAACTCGACCTTCGTCACACGCTTGGCTTGTGGGACCGCGACCGTCACCTTGGCAGGTTTGGTTACAGTGTTGCGCTTGTAGTTGAGCCAGTGGAGAATACGCTCACTGCCGTCCTTCTTGTCGGCCAGCTCCATCACCGTGGTCAGCGGCGCGCGATCGAACTCGACCGCGAACGGGGCTCCGGCGACGTGGCGGATCGCGGAGAGAATCTCTGCGGCGTTCTTTGGCAGCTTCCAGTACTTGTTGGTGAAGCCGCCGCCGCCAACGGTGACGCCTGATTCGGGCGCCGGCGGCTCGACCTCGGGGATCACCGCCGGCACGTACGCCACGCGGCCCGTGCCGAACGAGCCGCGGCCGGCAGCGGGCAACGCCCCGTCAGGCGAGACCCGCATGTTCAGCACGTCCGCCAGCCCGTAATCGGCGCGCGTGCGCCGCCAATCGTTGTAGAGCGACGTATGCCCCGCGGCCAGCAATCCGCCACCATTTCGCACATACTCGCGAATCCGCTCCAGCGCGCGGTCGGACAGAGACTCCTGGTTCGCCAGGATCAACGCGCGGTATCGGGACAGGTCCGCCAGTTGCTGATCGAAGATGATGTGGAACGGGATCTTGTGTTGGATCAGCACCTGCTCCATGAGCGTAGTTTCGAGGTGCGGCCCGAGGCTGTTGTACGCCATGGATGGAAACGAGCGGAGCAGCGCCACGTCGGCCACGACCTGCGTGGCGGCGAAGTGCCGGTTGTTGTCGCGATAGAAGCGGATGTAGCGCCGCGCCTCCTCAGGCAGCGCGACGGCCTCGAGAGGCGCGCCGACGTGTCCCAGGCAATTCCGGTTGAAGGCCATTGCCTCGGCCATCAGCAGTCGCCAGTGGCGGTCCTTCAGGCTCGGACTACGAGGCCCGGTGTAGATGAACATCGTCTGGTCGAGTGCGCGGGCGAGCTTGAACGAGCGGATCTTGGACACCAGGATGCCGTCGTCATTCACCCCGGCTTCGTTGCGCTCCTCGCTCCAGAACGCCGAGCCGTGAGGGAGCAGCCGCGCGTGGTCGATGCCGTTGAGGAACGCGCGGTTGCTGCCGTAAATGCCGTGTGGATTTAGCTCGACAACGACGTTCGGATTGAGCCGCCGGATGTAAGCGGCCAGCTCGGCGTAGTAGTCGGCGAAGTCCTGGCAGCGGAAGTCGATCCACTCCTGGATCAGCGGGTCGTGAATCGGCGACATCGCGTCCGGTTCGGCGATCCCGTGCCAGGTGGGCACGGTAACGGCGCGAAGGTCCGAGAAGCCGAGGCGGAGTTTCAACTGCTCCGGCGTGTACTTCCGGGTCAGGAACTCGCGGAACCGGCGGTTGACTTCGGGCGAGTGGCAGGTCCACGGCGGCGCGATCAGCGCGTGATTGTCGAGGTGGATCAGGTCGGCCTGGACCTCCTCGACGGCGGCGCGGATGACTTTCTTCATGTGCTCGATGTAGCCGGGGTGGCTGAAATCGGGCCGGTAGCGGTAGGTTTGCGCGCTGTAGCGCACCGGGTCGCCGTGCTCGTCGTAGCAGATCCAGTCCCTGGCCTGCGGCACGTCGCGCAGCAGCAGCTCCGCGAAGATCGTGCCGCCGATGTACGTGCCGACTTTCAGC
>CAZACK010000043.1:0-30857 GCA_964483455.1 uncultured Solibacteraceae bacterium | reverse complement strand
TCACCGGCAATCCGCCGCCGTGCCGCAGGCGGAACACCAGCGGCTCCCAATTGCCGACGAACACCAGGCCCTGGTCGAGCCAGGCGGGCTCGGCGAAGGTCTTGGGAACCGGTGTGTCCCAGCTAACATTGCCGGCCTGCGCCGCCAGGGGGGCCGCCAGCGCCGCGAGGAGAGCTAAGATCACGTTCCAGCGACGAGGCTGCTTCCGGAGGGCCATATGGATGAGAGCCAAGTGTATCGCACTGAACGTCAAAGCGAGGCAAGCCGGCGAGATGCGTGAAGTATGATGTGAAGATGACCACGTCGTCCGAGACCGCGCAGGAGCGGTCGGCCGCCACACAGACCGTCATGGACCTGGAAACGGAGTATCTCCTGCAAAACTACAGCCGTTACCCCGTGGTCATGCATCGGGGCAAAGGCTGCTACCTCTACGACGCCGACGGCAAGCGCTACCTGGACCTGATCGCCGGCATCGGAGTGAACGCTCTCGGCCACGCACATCCCCGGGTCGTCCGCGTGATTCGAGAGCAGGCCAACCTCCTGCTGCACTGCTCCAATCTCTACTACCACGAGTACCAGGGGCCGCTGGCGAAGAAGCTGTCGGCGATCAGCGGGCTCCAGCGCGCGTTTTTCTGTAACTCGGGCACCGAGGCCATGGAGGGCGCCCTCAAGATGGTCCGCTCCCACGGCGGCCGCATCAGCCCGGAGAAGTACGAGATCGTTGCGCTCGACAACTCCTTCCACGGGCGGACGCTCGGCGCGCTATCCATCACCGGACAGCCAAAATATCGCAAGGATTTCGAGCCGCTGTTGGCCGGGGTGAAGTTCGTACCGCTGAACGACGAGGCGGCGCTGGAGCAGGCCGTCAGCGAACGCACCGCCGGCATCGTGCTCGAGTGGGTGCAGGGGGAAGGCGGCATCTACCCGCTTCAGGTGCCGTACTTCCGCAAGGCGAAGGAACTCGCCGAGCGGTACAACGCGCTGCTGGTGTGCGACGAGATCCAATGCGGTGTGGGGCGCCCGGGCACTTACTTCGCCTACCAACTGGCCGACCCGGTGATTCTCCCGGACGTGATGGTGGCGGCCAAGCCGCTGGCGTGCGGCCTGCCGCTGGGGGTGATCTGCGCCAACGAGAAAGCGGCGGCGACGATCGGCCCGGGCATGCACGGCTCGACCTTCGGCGGCGGCCCGCTGGCCTGCCGCGTGGCGCTGGAGTTTCTGGATATCCTCGAAGGTCTGCTTACCCACATTCACCAGGTCGGCGGCTACTTCCGGATGGAGTTGTCGGAGCTGACGCGGCATTATTCCTTCATCAAAGAAGTGCGCGGTTACGGGCTGATGATCGGCGTGGAGCTGGACCTCCCGGGCAAACAGATCGTTCTGGACGCCATGGCCGAAGGCATGCTCATCAACTGCACGCACGACACGGTGCTCCGCTTCCTGCCGCCGTATATCATCCAGGACGCGGAAATCGATCACGCGATCAAGACACTGGGGAGGATCTTCAAGAAGGTGAAGGTGGAGAGTGGTCCGTAGCGGGAGCAGGTCTCCAACCTGCCTCTGGATAGACGAAGAGCATCTGCGCCACCGGACTTCTCCGATGGACTTTCTCGACGGCCAGAGCGCTACGGCGTATTGTTGATCAGCACGGACACCGTCCCGTCGCGGTTGCCCGCGAACGCGGCCACGAAGTAGTTCCTGTTCGCTGTTACCGCCAGGTCCGGCCAGTCATCCCCGTTCAGGTCGGCGGGGGCCAGCATCAGCGCCGTAATCCAGAGGTCGTGCTGCAATTTGGAGCCGTACTGGAACGTCCCGTAGGTCCGCCCGACCGTCCTGGCTGAGATCCCACAGCGTCACGAAAGCAGTTCGACGCCGCCAGTTACCAGGTCCAGTTTGCCGTCGCCGTTGCAATCCCCGGCCCCCAGGCTGTACGCCTCCTCGGTGGTGGACGCAAAGTTCGTAGGACCGTAGAAGGTTGCATCTCCCAGGCCCCGAAACAAGGCGATCCGGCCGTTGCACTGAAGCACTGCAATGTCCGGCTTGGCGTCGCCGGTGAAGTCGCCCACCACCGCCTGGTAACCCAACGCCGGCGGGAGCATGGAGGCTCCAGGCGTGCCGCAGATTGAGGCGGCCATAGGGCGGGGCGGGCATCTTCCGCTGGTGGTGCTGTGTGAGCTGGCTGGGGTCAGCCGGGCAGGCAGGTAGCGGAAAGAAGCGATCTGTTCATCGGAGGGGAGGAGTTCGTCCTGTGAAACGCTCACAGGCAGCAGCACCGCGCTCGCCTTGCCCCGCTTGGTGATCAATATCGGCCCTGTCCACGGCAACGCCCTGATGACACGGCTCAGGTCGTTTTTCACTTCTCGTAACGCGAAGACACCGACCTGGAGACAGTTGGTGCTGTCCAGCAACAGCCGCTTCTGGGAACTCTTCGACCGAGCGGCGAGCACAAACAAGTGGACAGCGCTCGGCGACAGTCCTTGCTCAGCGGCGGACCCTCCGGTCCAAATCTTTGGGGCCTATTACTTCTTCGCCGCGACCGCCTTCTTAATCAGTTTCGCGGACTTCGCCGCGTCGGCTTCGTTCTCGAATCCCACCACCGCCGCGTAGCTCCTGCCGATCACGTGAGCCACCAGGAACCCGAGGTTGACTCCGGCTTCGGCAAGAGCCTGGGTGATGGCCGCGCCCAAACCCGGCTTGTTGTCGCCTTCCACGAGCAGAACCGGGATCGGCGAAGCCGCCAAACCCGACTGCTGCGCGGCGGCCGTCACCTTCTTGCCGGATACCGGGTAGAGCTCAATCGCCGCCTTTGCCTCATTGCCCGGATACCGGTAGCCCATCAGGATCTTGAGATCCGCTCCGGCGTCCGCCAAAGGCCGCAGGATGCTGGCCGCGACCCCGGCCTTGTTCTCGACTTCAATGCGCCACAGAACGATCTTCTTCACGCTGACTGCCATGTCGAATCCTCCTTTCGCGCCGGCATGATGGCGGTCTGATCCCGCCGTGTTCGACTATACGCCCGGCCGAGGGAACGGGCAAGTGGGCAGCCGCCTTAGGTATGGCCACTCCGTTTCCGCTGTCTGACCAACGCCTCGAGAAGCTCCTCCCTCCGACGGAAATTCGTGGTCCGGAGCCGCCCGATTGCACCAGACAGGTCGATCATGCGGCGGCGGGCGGCGAGGTCGAGAACGCCCAGTGTGCCGGTAACTTCGAACCCCTTATCACGCGCAACTGCGGCGGCTTTGCGGTCGTCAATGAGGATGAGACCGGCCCCGAGCGACAGCCCGAGTGCGATCGCCGACTTCTTGCATTCGTCCAATGCGTGCAGCGACGGATCGTCACCGGCGCTGAACCAATACCTCAGGCCAGCCAGGCTTCAAATTCACCCAAGTGCGAACCACCTCCGGTGCGGAAGGGTGCTTCAGCACGTCGAGCACCACCGAGGGAATGAATATCTTCTCGAACAATTGGGGCAGCAGTTCGATCAGATTGATCTGGAGCGGGTAGAGGAGGGGACTGGTGTCGGCGACTGGCAGAGTAGCCGGGGGGCGGCTCATCATTCCTGGCGGTGAAGGGCAAGCGAGGGCTGCCGGGGTGATGCCGTCGAGGCTACAGGCTCCGGCCGCCCAGCGCCACGACGTCGTCCACCCGCATCGTTTCCTTCACCACGAACGGCTCGCCATACCGGACCCCGATGAGATTGCCATAGAAGCGGGCGATGGCGCCGAGACGCTCGCGAATCTCCGGCTCGTTCGGGAAGAGGCCCGAGCCTTCCGCCGTGTCGCCGTACTGCGAGCTGTAGCTGAGCAACGCGGACATGCGGCGCTCGAACTGTGCGCTGATGTCCACCACGAAGGTGGGCGTTACGTTGGCGTAGAGGGAGGAGTACAGGATCTTGTGCGGACGGTGGGGCTCGGAATACTCGTCGAGCTTCTTCAGGCCCGCCAGGAAGCACGCCTCGTAGCCAATCTCGGCGGCGCGGTAGTGATCCGGGTGGCGGGCCTGCCAATATGGCAGAATCACCACCCGCGGCTTCAGCTCGCGGATTTTGACCATCAGCGACATGCGCGCGCCGAGGGTGTTTTCGAGCCGCGCGTCCGGCAGCCGCAAGTTGCCGCGCCAGGCCAGCAGCATGTGCTTCGCCGCGGCCTCCGCCTCCGCCAGGCGCGTCTCCGGCGAGCCGCGGCTTCCCATATCCCCCGCCGTCAGATCGAGCACGCCGGCGCGGTAGCCGAACTCCGCCATCCGGATCAGCGTTCCTCCGCACGTCTGCTCGACATCGTCCGGATGCGCGGCGATTGCCAGAACGTCGAGCGACGCGGTCTCCATCGCCTTCACCTGCCCGAGTAGTAGCGCAGCCGTTGAGGCGGGCGCGGCCGCAGCGCAAAGATCAGAATCACCCCGGCGACGAATCCGCCGACGTGGGCGAACCAAGCCACGCCGCCTTGCGACAGGTGCGAGTAGCCGATGCTGCCCACGCCGCTGAAGAACTGGATCACGAACCAGTAGAGCAGGATCACGTAGGCGGGAACCTCCACCGTGGTCAGGAAGACGAACAGGAACACCAGGGTGACGATCCGCGAGCGGGGGAACTTCACCATGTAAGCGCCCATGACGCCGGCGATGGCGCCGCTGGCCCCGATCGTGGGCACCGGCGAGCTAAAGTTGAAGGCCACGTGCACCAGCGCCGCGGCGATCCCGCACAGCAGGTAGAAGGCGAGGTACTTCGCGCGGCCCAGGATGTCCTCCACATTGTCGCCATAGATCCAAAGGAACCACATGTTCCCGATGAGGTGCATCCAGCCGCCGTGCAGGAACATCGAGGTGACCAGCGTGCTCAGCCGCAAGCGATCGGGAATCACCCCCCAGGCCGCCACCAGGTGATTCATCGAATAGGTGTCGAGCGAGACCTGATAGAGGAACGCAAGGACGTTGACCGCGATCAGGCCGAGGGTAACCACCGGCGCGGTGTGGCTGGGCTGGGAATCGCGGAGCGGGATCATCGCTTCATGCCCGGGTCTCGTTGGCGGCGAAATCGGGATGCGAGCGGCGCTCGCCCCGCCGCATCAGCTCGAGCGCCTCTTCGCGGCCACGGATGCCGCCGCGAGCGCCGAGAGCCGTGCAATTCAACGCAGCCATCGCGTTGGAGAAATCCAGCGCCTCTCGCATCGGCATGCGGTCGAGAACAGCATAGCAGAACGCGCCGTGAAACACGTCGCCGGCGCCGGTGGTGTCCACGCAGTTCACCACGAACGCCGGCGAATAGTAGAAGCGGGTCTCGAAGCGCGCGAGCGCTCCATGAGCGCCGAGCGTCATCCCCGCGACGCACATGCCGTATTCCTGCTGGATCAACTCGAGCGCCTTGAACGGGTCGCGCTCGTTGGTCCACTGCGAGGGGAACTCCGAGGAGGCGATCAGGTAGTCCACGTACGGAAGGACGCGGTCGAAACCGCGGTACAAGGTATCCACGTCCACGGTGACTGGAATGGACGCCTCGCGGGCGATCCGAGCAGCGGCCTCGACGGCGGGCGTATCGTGGCCGTCGATGTGCAGCAGCCGCGCGCCGGTGATCATCTCCGGAGAGATCTCCGACGGGTCGAGCCGGAGGCATTCCGGCCGCCGCCACAATACGGTTCGCTCTCCGGTGGTGCGGTCGATGAGGATGTAGGCGGACTGGTTCGGGCAGCCAGCGCGGACCTGCACGTGGTCGATGTTGATCCCCGACGCCCGCAGGCTCTCCATCTGAATCCGGGCCCGCTCGTCGCCGCCGGTTGTGCCGATGTACTTCACGCGAAGCCCGAGGGCCGCGCACGCGACCATGGCAGTCGCCACTTGTCCGCCCGGGCTGAGGATCTCGTCCTGGAACGGCACTTTGCCGGCGTAGGCCGGGAACCGCGGCAACAGCAGCAGAGTGTCGGTGGCGTTCAGGCCGACACCGACCACGTCGAACGGCTTCATGAGGGCAGGTCAGGCCGCGCCCGGCGCGAGAAAGTCACTGCTCGACCGGCGGCATCCGGTAGACGTAGATGATGTGCTCGCGCTGGTGGACCAGCACCTTTTCCACGCGGGCCGGCTTCCAGCCCATGATCTCGTAGTCGTGCGAGACGACACGCGAGCCAGGCTTGAGTTGCTTCTTCAGCTTGGGCTTCAGCCGCTCGTTGGAAAGCCGCAAGAGGTACAGACTGACCACGCTGGCCGGACTGATATCGACTTCCAGCAGATTGCCCTGGACGACCTGGACCTGGTCCTGGAGGCCGAGCGCCTCGGCCTTGGCCGTGGCCGCCTTGACCAACCGGCTGGAGAGTTCCACGCCGACCGCCTTGGCCTTGAACTTCTGAGCGGCCAGGAATAGAATGCGGCCATCGCCGCAGCCAAGGTCGTATAGGCTCTCCTCCGGCCGAAGTTCAGCGGCTTCCAGCATCTTCTCCACTACCAGCTCGGGGGTGGCGACAAAAGGCGCCAGGTTATCCGGATGGGTCAGGTGCTCGGGGCGGACCCGCTGCTGGGCCAGGCCGGAAAGCGCGGAAAGCGAAATAAGGGCCGCCAGCGCGAACGCGGGGAGGCTAGCGGGCCGAGGCTGCCACCGTTCGGCGTTCATGCTTTGATTGTACGATTCGGGAGACCATGTCGGTGACGGCCCGCCACAAGTCCCTGGGCCGGGAGATGGTGAATTCAGTCCCCTTGAAGAACTTCACCGCCATGCCGATGGCGTCGCGCCAGGGATTGGACTGTGGGAACAGGTTGTAGTTCATGTAGAACACGGGGTACTGGAGGTCCCCCAGGCTCTTCAGGTCCTCACCCGAAATGTTCCCGGCCAGCATGGCCTTGGGGCCGGCGAAGATCAGTGCGTCGGGACGGCTCCGGCCGCGCGTTTCCCGGCGGATCAGCTCGGCCAGGAATTGCGTCTCGCCATTCCTCTGGCTGAGCCGCTTGAGATCGACCGTCCCGAGACTCAAGGATCGCAGCGCCTCGCCGAGGGCCGGGAAGTCGATGCGGTCGGCGTTCTCCTGCCGGAAAACGACCCGCTGCTCGTGGAGGTTGAACGCGATGATGGAGAACTTGCCGATTCGCGGCTCGCGGGAGATGGTCCGCAGGATGGAGACCAGAGCGCTGGTGTCCAGCGGCTGGAGAACGGCAGACTGCGCATTCTGCGGCGCGAAGTTGATGAGGACCTTCACGTTCAGCGGCGGCTCGCCGGCGATCCTCTCCACCGGCGGCTCTTCCTGAAACGGCTCGGGTTCGGTGGCTTGTGCGGCGCCCGGCGAGATCACCAAAGCGATATCTTTTTCCTTCTCCGCCAGCGCGGCTTCCAAGTCCCAGTAGTACGAGCAGACGCGCTCCGAGCGGTCGCGCATCAGCCAGTCCACCTGGTACTTGCCTTCTCCGATATCAAAGGACCCCTGGAGCAGTGCGTCACCCTTGGCGTCTTCCTCGATTGCCGGCACGCGGATCTTCTGCGAGAAATACGTGGCCGGCTCATCCGTCCGGTTTTCGGGGGTCACGCGGAACAGGATGGTCAGCAGGTTCTCCGATCCCGCCAGTTCTCGCAGCGGAATGCTGACTTCATACCCCGCATGAAAGCGGAGATCGAAGCCGAGCCAGGCTTTGGAGGTGGTGACCTCGCAAGGCAGATCCTTGCGCTCTTCGTGCAGCTCCAGGACGGCGCTATCGGTGTGGTGCAGCCTGACCGTGCCTGACGCCCCACCGGACAGAAGCGTCTGGCAGACAGCCGGCATCGCCCCAACCAGGGCCGTTCCGCAGGCCAATGCCACCCTCGTTGCGCCGCCGGGTTTCATGGGTCACCAATACAACCGCCAGCCTGATTCTACTCTGAACTATTGACGCCGGCGGTCCGGCTTCGGGAGCAGGCCGTCCCTGCACCCGATACACCGTATTATGCACAGTCTCCGTCAAACTGCAAGATGATCAATCGTCAACTTTGAGGCAACATTGTAGGATCGGGGACATTCATGATTGAAGCGTTCGAGCGGATCTGCCAACAGATCGAGGAGGAGTTCGACAGGAACCGCCGACTGCACGGTGCAAGGATCCAGTGCCGCGCTGGATGCACCGACTGCTGCCACCAGTTGTTTCAGATCACGGAAGTCGAGGCCGCTTACATCTCGCGGGGCATGAAGACGCTGGATGCCGCGTTGCGGGAAGAACTGCGGGAGCGGGCGCGGCCGTACCGGGAGGAAAGAAGCAAGCTGGTGGCCAGGACGGGCGAGCCCGAACCCTGGGGGAACCTGCCGCCTCCCGGGACGCGTCTCCCGTGTCCCGCATTGCGAGGTGGTGTTTGCGCCATCTACGATTTCCGCCCGCTGATCTGCCGCAAATTCGGCATGCCTCTCTACAACCCCGACAAGCCCGGCCGCGTGTTCGCCTGCGAGCTCAACTTTCACGATGGCGAAGAGATCCACGACCCCCACCTGATTCAGATCCAGACGGGGATTTATGAGCGCTGGAAGGAGGTCGAGCGGGACTACAACGACGCGAACCGGCCTCGGGACCCGGAGCCTCTGACCGTAGCCCGTGCGGTTCTGGAGGACTTCTCGAGTTGGATCAGGTAGTCTTCCAGTCGGTCCGAATGATCGCCGCCCGTGGCGGTCTGGGCCGATCCGCCCGCCGCTCCCCTGAGAGGGGCGAAAGAGACTACAAGCCGATAGAGTGCGGTAGGCCTCCTCGCCTAGCGCCCAAGCCGGCCCACACTGCGTTAACCTTGCCTCTTGCCCCCTCGCTCCCCATCGTTGCCCTCGCTGGTCCTCATCGGAGGGTTCCTCGGCGCCGGCAAGACCACCCTGCTGCTGGCCGCCGCGCAGCGCCTTGCGGCCGCGCGCCTCCGGCCAGCGCTCATCCTCAACGACCAGGGTGACGATCTCGTCGACACCCGCCTGGCACGAGCGGCCGGCGTCGCCACTCAAGAAATTGCCGGCGCCTGCTTCTGCTGCCGATTCTCGGATTTCGTCCGCTCCGCCGAGGCGCTGGTCGCCAACCACCCCGACGTGATCCTCGCCGAGCCGGTCGGAAGCTGCATGGACATCGCGGCGACCGTTCTGCGTCCGCTCACGCGCCGCTATGGCGATCGCTTCCGAATCGCTCCATTCACCGTCCTTGTCGATCCCCGGCGGGCGCGTGAACTGCTCGCGCCCGGCGCCGACCAGCGGCTCGCCTATCTCTTCCGGAACCAGATCGCCGAAGCCGATCTCGTGTGCTTCTCGAAATCCGACCTGGGCGACGAAGAACCCGACCTGCCGGGAATCCGGGCGAGGCGGCTGAGCGCCAGAACCGGCGAAGGTGTCGCCGCCTGGCTGCACGAAGTCCTCGATGGCGGCCTGGAATCAGGCACGCGCCTTCTGGATATCGACTACGAGATTTACGCCGAGGCGGAGGCTTCTCTCGGCTGGCTGAACTGGCATGCCGAGGTCCGTCTCCGCAAAGGGCTGCCGCCCGCCGCCGTCGCCGGCCCTTTTCTCGACCGGCTGGAGGAACTGCTCACCGCCGCGGGCGCCGCCATCGCGCACCTGAAGCTATTCGCCCGCGCGCGAACAGGCTACCTCAAGGCGAACATCTGCCACAACGGAGACGAGCCGGCGGTCGAGGGCCATCTCATCGCCCGTCCGTCACGCCGGCACGAGCTTGTTCTCAATCTGCGCGCCGCCGCGCCGCCGGAAGTGTTGGGCAGAACTGTGAATCAGGCGGCAGGTGAGTTGCCGGGCCGCCTGGCGATACTTCACCACCAGTGCTTCCGCCCCGGAAAGCCGACGCCCGAATTCCGCCTCGGTGAGCCATCCGCGGGGTAGGATTTCCCGCCTGCGCGGACCCATGGGCCGTGTTGGCGCGGAGCGCTGCCCCGCGGGTCGCGTCTACACGCGGTCGGCGGCGGACATGGCATGCTTGGCCGCCAGCCGCACGTGATCCGGCTGATCTTCGGCGCACAAGTCGCGGAATATCGCCAGCGCCTCCTCCCGGTTCCCATGGGCGAGGAGCCGCCGCGCGCATTCCATGCATGCATCGGCAGCCGCCAGCCGGTACTCCTTGGGCGCCTTCCTCCGATACTGCGCGAGCGCCCGCGCGGCCTCGGCGCCGCCGATCCGGCCGAGCGCGAACGCCGCCGCCGCCGCTGTCTCCGGCGCCGGCGCGTTTAAAAGCGCCGCGAGCTGAGACGCGCTCCGGCTGTCACGCCGCGCGCCCAGCGAATTGACCACGCCAATCTTCACGCCGCCTTCGACTTTCGGCAGGGCGTCCCGAAGGGCCTTGCCGGCCTCCGCGCCGCCGATCCGCTCCAGCGCGTAGCGGGCCATGTGCGCGAGGTCCTTGTTCGCCAGCAGCGCCGCCAGCGCCGGAACGGACCGCGCCGTCCCGATCCAGGCGAGCTTCCGGCACACGTAATCCTTGGCGGCCCGCGGAGCATTGCTCTTCAACACCGCCGCCAGCCGCGTTTCCAGTTCCTTTTGTTCTCCCGGCTGCGATGAGGACACCGCCTTGTCGACCGCCTCCAGTGCCGCCAGGTCGGATCCCCAGTCGTGGCTTTCAAGCGCTTCCATGGCCTTCCCCAGCGCTTCGTCAACCACCGTCGGGGCGCCACTTGCCCGTTTGCTAGCTTCCGCCATTTCGATCTCCTTCCCGCGCATCTCGCCTTGCCGTCTTCAGATGCACCATGGCTCGCGCATCGCTCGCTGGCGCAACCGGTTCGCCGCCTCGTCGTTGGCGAACTCCTCCTTGATCGGGTCCCACTGAAGCGCCCGGCCCGTCCAGATGGCAATCGCCCCCAGGTGCGACACGATGGTCGACTGCGCGCCGACGTCCTCGTGCGCTACCGGCCGTTGCCGCGTCCGAATGGCGTGCAGCCAGTTGCGGTGATGCAATCCGATCGGCGTGCTCTCCGGACGGAGCTCCCAATCGCCGACGATCTCTTTCGGGTGGGACTGGAGAAGGCCCTGCCGCCCGACATAGATCCAGCCCAGTTCGCCGACAAACAGCGTGCTGAAGTCCATGAACTTCGTGCTTGCATCCCATCCTTCGGGGATGAAGTGGATCTTCGGGTCCAGCTTCCAGTCGACCACCTCCACCCGAACGCCGTTCGCGTACTTGTACGTCAGCGACGAGACGCCGTTCACGCCAGGGGGGATAATCTCGACCGGGCCGCTGTCGTCCATTCCCAGGCCCCACTGGACAACGTCGAAGTTGTGAACGGTCCCGTTGGTCAATTGCCCCGCCGAGAAATCGCGGCAGATCGACCAGGGAGTAACCACCTCCGGCTGGCCGTACTTGTGGAACCGCTTGTTGAACGGGCGCCAGGGCGCCGGGCCGAGCCAGAGGTCCCAATCGAGCCCGTCGGGCACCGGTTCCGGGGGCAGGTTCACATCCTTGTTCGTGCCCACGAGGTTGGGATAGATCACTTTCAGTTTGCCGATGCGGCCGTCGTGGACCAGTTCGCAGGCTTTGCGGAATTGCGGCTCGGACCGCTGCTGCAAGCCTGTCTGGAAGACGCGCTCGTAGCGGCGCACGGCCTCCGCCATCGCCCGCGCCTCGTGAATCGTCAGCGAAACGGGCTTCTCGCAGTACATGTCCTTGCCGGCCCGCGCCGCCATGGCGGCCATGATCCCGTTCCAGCGGTCGCCCACCGTGATGACCACGGCGTCGATGTCCGGGCGGGCCAGTAATTCGCGGAAGTCGTTGTAAGCCGCGCAGCCGCGGTATTGGCCGCTCTTCTGCGCTTCCGCGTACGTCTTTTCCACCTCGGCTTTGCCGTTCTCCCGCCGCCACTGGTCCACATCGCAGACGGCCAGGACCTGGACGTCGGGATTGTCGAGGTACGTTTTCAGATGGTATTTGTGACCGAGCCGGCCGAGGCCGATGAAGCCGAGAGTGATCCGTTCGCTGGGCGCGGTGGATGCACCGCCGCCGAATGCGGAAGTTGTCAGCAAGGGCGTTGCGCCCGCAGCCGCGGCCCCGGCAAGCAATTGCCGCCGGCTGAAGCCTCGCCCGGATGAGTTCATCATGGGACACTCCTTTTGGGTCGTCCCATTATTCACCATCCGAATCTCCGATGGGAAATCCGGTGACAGGCTGCGCTGTCCCCGAATCGCGCGCTGGGGTAGACTGAATCGCTACGTCTTTTCTCGCCCGACAACAGGAGGCCTCATGCAAGCGCGCAACTTGATTCTCGCCGCCGCGGCCGCGCTCTGCGCCGCGCCGGTGGACGCGCAGCAACCGGCGCCGGAGCGCGCACCCACGGCGCGCCCGGTTCTCGGATGGCGCTTGATCGCAACCGCCTATAGCTTCCGGAACTTCACGCTCTTCGAGGCCATCGACATGGCGCGTGCCGCCGGGATTCGCAGCGTCGAAGGCTTCGACGGCCAAAAGGTCAGCGCGCAGATTCCCAAGCGTCTGAACCCCGACCTGACCGCCGAGGAGCGGGCCGCGCTCCGCGAAAAGCTGCGTTCCTCGGGCGTCTCCCTGGCCAGTTGGTACCACCACAAGTTCCCGGGCACCGAGGAAAGCTGCCGCCGCGTTTTCCAGTTGGCCAAGGACCTCGGCATTGACACCATCGTCGGCGAGCCGGATCCCGACGGGCTGCCGGCGATCGACAAGTTCGCGCAGGAATACGGCGTCAATGTTGCCATCCACAACCACTCGCGCGACACCTCGCCCGACTACTGGGATCCGAAGAACACGATGCGCATTCTCGAAGGCCGCAGCCCGCGCATCGGCGTCGCCGCCGACGTCGGCTTCTGGATTCAGGAAGGACTGGACCCCATCGAGTCGCTGCGACTGGTGAAAGACCGGATCCTGGTGGTGCACCTGAAGGACCCCGGCCGGGCCGGGGCCGAGAGCCCTGACGTCCCGCTGGGAACCGGCGTGGCGAAACTGGAAGACCTCCTCAACGAGGCGTACCGCCTGAACCTCAAGCTCGCCCTCAGCATCGAATACTCATCGAACCCGGACAATCCCCTGCCCGGCGTCTCGCAATCGGCCGAATTCATGGAGAAGGCGCTCCGGAGATTGATCGCCGAGCGAGTGGAAGCCATGTCGCGCACGACGGAGATCCGCCGAAAGCTCAGTCCCGAGGACGCGGCAAAGGTCGCGGCCGCGATTCCCGCCGCCGCGCCCGCCAAGCCAAGCAAGCCGAGAAAGCTGCTTGTCATCGACATGCAGGTCGCTTATGGCGGCCACCGTTCGATTCCCCATGCCAATCTGGCCCTCGAGCTGATGGGGAACAAGACCGGCGCTTTCGTCCCGACTTTCAGCAATGACTTCGCGAACCTCCGGTGGGAAAAGCTACGGCAGTTCGACGGCATATATCTCAACAACACCGTGGGCCCGCTGTTCAACTCGCCCGAGATCCGGGAGAACCTCCTCCGCTTTGTCTCCGAAGGCGGCGGCCTGGCCGGCCACCACGGCTCCTCGCACGCCTCCCTGGACTGGCCCCAGTTCGCCGAGCTGATCGGCGCGAGGAACGGCCCGCATCGCGACGCGAACGAGAAGGTCACGGTGAAGCTCGACGACCCGGCCAGCCCCGTCAGCGCGGCGTTCAAGGGTCAGCCGTTCACCTTCGTGGACGAGTATTTCCGATTTCCCACCGCTCCTTACTCGCGCGACAAGCTGCACATCCTGTTCAGCTTCGATGTCGAAAAGACCGACATGAATCAGGGCACCGCCTGCGATGCCTGCGTTCGCCAGGACAACGACTACGCCATCAGTTGGATCCGCGAGTACGGCAAGGGCCGCGTCTTCTACTGCGCGCTGGGCCATAACCCCGACGCGTTCTGGACTCCGCCCCTCGTCGAGTACTTCCTGGCGGGCATCCAGTACGCGCTCGGCGATCTCAAGGCCGACGCCACGCCCAGCGCACGCCTGACCAGGCGACAAGGAAGGTGAGGCGTTGAGATAGCCGAGACTCAGCAGGCCAGCCCTTAGTTCCAGACCACGAGCCCGGTGAAGAAGAGGTTGAACTTGGGCAACACCGACGGCCGAAGCCTGGCGCCCAGAAGAAAGAGGCCGAAGGCCGCGGCTTTCACCAGCAGGAGAGCTGTCAGCGGAGATCCAACCTGCATCAGGAGCCTCGCAAGCGGACCGACCTCCTGAGCCCCGAACTGGAGCCCGGCCAGTGTCAGAACAGCGTCCATGATCTGAAGGATGGTGAATCGGATCATCGGAATCAACCCGCACAGTCCAGGCGGGGTTCGGCTTGGACCAGGGTATTGAGTTCCCCGTCGCTTGCCCGCTCGGGCTCAAGAACCAATCCGGCGAAGAAGCCCGGACCTTCGGGGCGGCAATACTGAACCGCGCCAGCCAGCATCATGGTCTCGCACACCGGCGCACCCGGCGGCACGCTTCGCTCGATCAGCAGCCCGACTTCCTTGGAGGAGAGATCGGCGATGACCGCCATGAGGTGGACTTTCTTGGGCTCCAGCAACGTCACCCGGACGGCCTGATCAGGCGCAAACCAAGCGGCGCAAGGTTTCACCTCCGCCTCATCGTTGGCTCCGGGCCCCTCCCCCCGGCGGCCTGCAAGGCAGGTTCTTCCGCACTTTCCTCCTTCGACGCCTTCAGCACCGTACGGAGGAAAATGAACGTCAGGGCAAGCGCCGAACACGCCTGGAGCGCGAGGTAGGTCGAAAGCGCGGGCGGAGAATGGAGTTACTGCCGCGATCCGGTCAGAGAAGCCCCCAGCCGCGCGCACCAGGAGAGCGCCCACAACGCGACGTCGACATTCCCAAGACGACTCCAGGCGCAGAGGAGGAGAACGGAGAAGAACACCGCCAGGAAGCACTCCAACAAGGCGACAGCCGTCGGGTAATAGGTTGTCACCGCGGCGCTCCTTGGCGGTCGATCGAGAGAAAATGTGAGCTCACGATTTACTCCACCAGTCCAACCACCGTGCGCACCAGCGGCAGGTTGAGCGGGCGCAAGTGCACGTTGGAGTTGGCGTGGACTCGGATGGAACCGGTGATCAGTTGCAGCGGCGCGTCGTATCCACCCCCGCCGAGCATCGACGTCCAGGATCCGCGCGGCTGATACGAGACGCCCCACAGGTGAAGGTTCGGCGACGCCTGGAAGATGAGTTCGGTCGATTTGGGGCTCATGAGAGCCGTGTTCGGGCACTGAGGCTGGCCGCAGCTTGTGTCAATTTGACCCCTGGGCGTGTATTTTATGATCGAGTTGCCCTGGTCCTGCCAGATGATGATCGGCGCGAACGGCTTCAGTTCCGGCGGAAGGGCCGGATGGTCCCGATTCAAACCGTGCAGGTTGATGTAAGTCGAGGAAGTGTTGCCGGTCTGAAAGCCCGACATGCCGAACTTGAGCTGGGACTGAATGCTCTGCACCAGGTTGGGGATCTCCAGCGGCACGTCGGCGTCCGTGCCTCCGCGATAGTTGGCATTCGTGAAGATGAATATCTCGCCGGCGTCAACCGGGGCGTCATAGCCGGTGGTGTTGTCTTTGACAACCATGTTCACGCGGATGTCAAACAATGGCTGCGGCGTGTTGCCCTGCGGCTTCACACCTGCAAACACATATCTGCCAGGTCCGAACTTCACCGACGTTCCCGCCGACTGGTTGGTGATTCCACCGTAGAAGACGTAATTGCCAAACCCGGAACCGTTGTCGGAGAAGTACACGTGCCCGGATATTCGGATGGGCTCCCCAGTGGCGTAAACAGCGCCTTGGTTGTCGACAGCGGTCGCGAAATAGTCTCCCGGGTAAAGAACCAGGGGTGTGGCTTCGTCGTTGCTGCCTTGAATCAGCCCGCCCGGCACCGGCCGGTCGGTCAATCCCCTTGGAGGGGGCGGCTGCCCCTTCCCTCGCAGTGGGTCCTTGAAATAGCCGCTTTCACGCTTGTTGTTCACCGGAGTGGCGACCCAGGTGGCGCTCCCGCCAAGAATGTAGTCGCCGGATCCTCGAATATAAGTGAACGGTGCTGAAACGGTGCCGCCGCCCGTATTCTCGCCGGCGAACCTTCCGTCACCGTCCGCGCCGTGTTTCTGAGAGGCCATCATGATGCCGCCCTCGGCCTGTAGCGCGTCCAGCCCCTGGTTGTCGTTGGCCTGAATCAGAGCGTTGATCCCGCAGACGCTGGAGTTTCCGCTGTCCATGGGAAGACACTCGCTCTCCCGGTTCAGGAGGATCAGCGAACCGGGGACAACCGAATCGATGACCGCGGCGGTGGCCCGGGCGGCTGACATCCCTTGCATGTTGGAGAACACCGAAGAGAATAGCTGCGGGATGGTCTCGACCGCACGCACCGTCACCCAATAATTCGCATGAACGCCCGGAGCCGTTGGCGGGGGGCCGAGAACACCGCCGGCCACGGTGACGTTCTGGCGGCCGCCGTTGCCGCCGGTCTGGTAACCGTTCCTCTTGGCGTATAGACAAGCCAGGTCCGTGCCGGTGACAGGACGATTGGGGAGATTGTTGGGGCACTGGGTGATCTCCTGGCAGTTCATCGGTGAGCTGCAATCCCACGGTCCCTCCTCGCCGACGGACTCAAGTACGAGGCTTGCGGCGGAAAGGGCAGCCGCGTCTGCCGCGGCTTGAGCCGCCTTCTTCTTGAAATGGGACCAGCCAAGGTCGACGGCGAGTCCGACAATCCCGCACATCGCCATGACCGTAACAGTACACATGAACAGAATCTGGCCTTTCGGTCTCTTCACGGGGTCTTCCTCGCTTGCGAATTCCTCGCTCTGAATGGACTTCCTGCGAGCCGCCGCCAGCTTCCGCAAGCCCGGATGGTCCGACTCCTCACCGGGCTTGCGTTCACTGGCGTCTGATGGATGGAGAGTGTGTCTCTGGGTGGATGTCGCGTTGGATTGCCGTGATCTACTTCTGTTGTGTGAGCTTCCTTGTCTTGCGTCGCAGCAGGTAGAGCGCCAGGAAAGCCATGGCCGCTACCCACAGAATCGCCGACAGTGTTTGGTTGTCCATCACATCCTCCTTTCTTTCTTGACCTTGTTGTCAGCGCTGGCATGCGTTCTCCGCCTTGCCTGGCGCTACCGCAGCTCGAGAACGGTCTGGAACAGGGACGGCGCAAGCTGGACACCGGCCGTCTCCAGCCGTTCGCTGAATTTCGGCCGGATGCCGGTTGCGCGGAACCGGCCCCGAACGCGCCCGTTGTCGCCGATTCCGCTCTTCTCGAACACGAACAGGTCCTGGGTGGTCACGAGTTCCCCTTCCATGCCGCAGACCTCGGTGATGTGGGTCACCTTTCGGGTGCCGTCGGTGAGCCGCGAGATCTGCACAATCAGGTCCAAGGCGGAACTCATCTGCTGCCGGATGGCGCGTAGCGGCATGTTGGCGTTCGCCATCCCCACCATGACCTCGAGCCGGGCGAGCAGATCCCGCGGAGCGTTCGCATGCACGGTGGTCAACGACCCGTCGTGGCCGGTATTCATCGCCTGCAACATGTCGAGGGCTTCCTCCCCGCGGACCTCGCCGACGATGATCCGGTCCGGCCTCATGCGCAAGGCGTTGATGACCAGTTGCCGGATGCGGATGGCCCCCTGTCCGTCCATGTTCGGCGGGCGGGTCTCCAGGCGCGCGACGTGCCGCTGGCGAAGCTGCAACTCGGCCGCATCCTCGATCGTTACGATCCGCTCGCTCTCCGGGATGTAGCCGGACAGGATGTTGAGCAAGGTGGTCTTGCCGGCGCCTGTGCCGCCCGAGACCAGGATGTTCAGGCGGGCCTTCACACAAGCTTGAAGGAGCTCCAGCATGCCCTCCGTGAGGGTGAGGTTCTTTGTGAGCTGTTCCGGAGTCAGCTTGTCTTTGCCGAATCGCCGAATCGACAGGAGCGGCCCATCCACGGCCACGGGGGAGACTACCGCATTGACGCGAGACCCATCCGGAAGGCGGGCATCCACCAGCGGCGAAGTCTCATCAATGCGCCTTCCTACCCTGGACACGATCTTCTCGATGATCCGCAGAAGGTGATCATCGTTCTTGAACCTGACCCCGGTTTCGAACAGGCGTCCCGCCCTCTCCACGTAAACCATGTCAGGCGTCGTCACCAGGATGTCGGAGACAGCCGGATCCTCCATCAGCGGCTCGAGCGGACCGAGGCCGGCCAACTCCTCAACAACCTCCTCCGCCAGCGCCTGCTTGTTCACCCATGAAAAATGGCCGTTGCCTTCCGCCAGAATTCTAAGAACCTCTCCGCGAAGGTCGGAGCGGGCTCGCTCGGAGTTGTCGAACAGCCGCTCGATCTTGACCTCCTCCAACAGCCGGCCGTGGATCCGGATCTTCAGATTGGACCACTCTGTGGAACCACGCTGGGCTGGTGGAAACAAGTGCTCCTCTCCGGACCCATGATCCGCAGGCGGATCAAGTACCTCTGGTACTAAACTCAATGTCGCAGCCACTGGCAATCACCTACCTTTCTTGACTTCCGCCGTCGATTTTACGGGAAGTGGCTTCGATAAACCATTTCCCTTGTTGAAGGTATGCGTACCAACACCCTCGTGGGCAGTACCAGAGCAGCAAACGGTTCAGTATTTATAGTACTATCGTATCATTCTTTCTGGACTAGAACTTACAGTCAGCGGGACTTAGGTGGTAGAGTACCCAGGTGGATTGCATACCCTCATATGAGGGTATAGGAAAAAGAACGTTTAATACGTATAGTACTTAAGTTTGGAAGACGCTGCGCTGCTTTCTGCGGTTGGACTCCGTGGGGCACGCCACGGAGGCTGGTCGCAGCCCCGACGCGTACCGCACCCCGCCCCTCGTCGAGTATTCCTGGCGGGCCGAAGTGAAGTGGATCGGTTGTGCGGCTGATTTGGCTGTTCGGTTGGACGGTTGGAGTAGCGCCGGTGGAACTGGTGGAGCGCGCGCTCCGGAACAGCTGATTTGGCTGTTCGGTTGGACGGTTGGAGTAGCGGCAACACATTTCTGTATCGCAGGCATTTTTCCCGTGATTGTGTAAGCGCGTCCAGGCCGCGAGCACACCGGCCAAAGAGTTGTCTTGACACGTTGTCGGAACTGGGTCTCTAATTGAGTTATCAGCGAGTGGCCTGGATGCATGGGTCACCCGTCTGGGAACGAAAGTTAGGGGGGGCCAATGAAAGGATGTCGATCGTCATTGCTCCGGGTGGTGCTTCCCGGCGCATGTCTCCTTGTTCTACTCGCTCCCGCCCGCGCGCAGAATCTTGGGTCGATCGTCGGCCTGGTGACCGACGCATCCGGCGCGGTGGTGGCGGCTGCGAACGTCAAAGTTACGCAGCAGGAAACGAATCTTACCCGAACGTTCCAGACGAACGAGGCCGGGAACTATGTGGCTCCCGCCCTGGCGGCGGGAACGTACACGGTCGAGGTATCCGCGCAGGGCTTCAAAGCCTTCCGCCGGACCGATGTGGTTTTGAACCTGCGCGACAACATCCGTGTGGACGTGCAACTTGAGTTGGGCGCCGTCACTGAGACGGTGGAAGTGGTCGAGCAGATCGTCCGGCTACAGACCGAGAACGCGGTGGTGGAGGATGTTGTCACGGGCAGCCAGGTCATGAACATTTCGATCAACGCGAGGAACTTCACCCAACTGGCGTCGCTGGTTCCGGGGGTCTCCTCGACGCAGCCGGCGTTCAACATACCGGTCGGCGTTTCCTCCAACGTCGGCCTCTCCTTCAACGGAACCCGAATCAACCATAATGTGTGGCGCGTGGACGGCCAGGAGAATTACGACCGGGGCTGCGGCGGCTGCATCACGGTGCTGCCGTCGGTGGACGCCATCTCCGAGTTCAAGGTCGGCACCGCCAACACCGACGTGGACACCGGGTTCGGCGCCGCCGGGCAGATCAATATCTCCATCAAGTCCGGAACGCGGGACTTCCATGGAACCCTCTACGAGTTTCTGCGGAACGACAAGCTGGACGCGAACAACTTCTTCGCGAACTTGGGCGGTTCGCGCAAGCCGCACCTGCGCTTCCACAACTTCGGCTACAACTTCGGCGGACCGATCTACATACCCGGCAGGTACAACGCCGACAGGAACAAGACCTTCTTTTTCTGGTCGCAGGAATGGCGCCGCTTGCGGCAGGGCCGGCAGTTCTTCGTTCCCGCCATCTCCCAGGCGATGCGTAACGGCGACTTCAGCTCCATCTCGAAGACCATCACCGACCCGACCACCGGGCTTCCCTTTGAGGGCAACCAGATTCCCGGCAGCATGATTGACCCGAACGCCGTGATCCTGGCGAACCAGTTGTTCCCGCTGCCCACAACGGCCGACGGCAAGACGTTTGCGCAATCCGTTTCAGCGCCCGTCAACGTGCGCGAGGAGATCCTCCGGCTGGACCATAACTTCTCCGAAAAGCACCAGGTGTTCTTCCGGTTCGTGCTGGACACGATTGACCAGACGTTCCCGACCACGCAGTGGACCGGTTCGAGCTATCCGACGCTGAGCAACGTGTTCTTGAACCCGCCGAAAGTTTTCCTGCTCCAGTACACGGCCACCGTCAGCCCGACCATGGTCAATGAAGCCTCCGTGAGCTACGCGCGGCAGCCGTTGTCGCTGGTCCCGATCGGCGCCTTCCAGCGGCCTTCGAACCTGAATATCCCCGAGTTGTTCCCGGACAACCGCTCCAACCGCGTGCCGGACATCAATCTTTCCGGGTTCTTCAACGTGAACACCAGCATCGGCTCCTGGCCCTGGGACAACGTCTCGAACACTTTCTTCTACCGCGACAACGTCATCTGGACGCGCGGCACACACACGTTCACCTTCGGCGGCACGTTCATGCATTTCGTCAAGCAGCAGGACTTGTTCGGTCCGACCCACGGCTCCTTCGTGTTCAATGGAAAGTACACGGGCGTCGACTTCGCGGACATGCTGCTCGGCCGCGCCTTTCAGTATTCCGAGCTTTCCGAGCAATACGGCCCGACGTACATCACCAAGAGCGGCGGCTTCTACTTCAACGACGGCTGGCGCGTGAACCCGAGCCTCACCGTCAACCTCGGGCTGCGGTGGGACGCCCACCCGCACGCGTACGAGGAACGCGACCGCGTGGCCGCCTTCTACATGGACCGTTTCAATCCCGCCGCTGCGCCCATCGTTGACCGCGACGGCAGGATCGTGCCGGGCTCGGGGGAGCTCGCCAACGGCATGGGGATCGCGGGCCAGGGGGGCGTGCCGCGCGGGCTGGTCAAGAACCACTGGCGGCTGTTCCAGCCGCGGATCGGGATTGCCTGGCGGCCGTTTGGCGAGACCACCGTGTTCCGGGTTGGTTACGGCCTGTTCCACGAGCGCATTCAGGGCAACGACATCTACAATGTCGCGCCGAACCCGCCGTTCGCCGCCACGTCGGTCATCTTCGACACGCTGCTCAGCAACCCAGGCGGAGGCACGGGCGCCATCTTTCCGCGGGGGGTGACGACGTACGACCCGGTGTACAAGATCCCGCAGATCCAGCAGTGGAACTTCAACATTCAGCGGGAACTGCGGCCCGGCGTGGTGGCCAGCGTCGGTTATGTCGGCACGGCCAGCGCCTACCTGCAAACGGTTCGTAACATCAACCAGCCGACTCCGGATCAGGCCGCACAGGTGTTGGCCGGCACGGCGAACGTGAACCAGGTGCGGCCGTTCCGCGGCTACGCGGCGATCAACCTGTACGACAACGGAACCAATTCCAACTTCCACTCGTTGCAGGCGAGCCTCCGGACCGACAACTGGCACGGGCTGTCGTTGCAGTCCTCATACACTTACGGCCACGCCATCGACTACGCCAGCGGCGACGTGGGCGGCACGCGCCACCAGGACAGCTACAACTGGAGACTGGAGCGGGCCAGCGCCGACTTCGATCGCCGGCACATCGCGATCTTCAACTACATTTACGAGATCCCGATGCCCGCCAACATGGGCAAGGGGCTGAAGTATGTTCTCGGCGGCTGGACTCTGTCCGGCATCACCACCTTCCAGACCGGCCTGCCGGTGAATATCACCCTCCCGGGCGATAACGCCGGCATCGGCGGCGGTCCCTATCGCCCCGACCGGGTCGGAGACCCCAATACCGGTACCAAGGGCAGGATCGGCTTCTTCAATCCAGCGGCATTCGCCCAGCCTGCACGCGGCGAGTTTGGTAACTCGGCGCGCAACGCGGCCGCCGGACCGGGCACCAACAACTGGGACATTTCGATTTTCAAGAACTTCCCCGGCGTTCTCGGCAAGGAATCGACGAGCCTCCAATTCCGGACGGAGTTCTACAACGCTTTCAACCACACGCAGTGGACTTCGTTGCGGAGCCAGTTCGCGTCCACCGGCTTCGGCAACGCAACTGCCGCCCGCGACGCTCGCAGCATTCAGCTCGGCCTGAAGCTATACTTCTAGGGCGGTGGACTGGTTGTTCGGTTGGGCGGTTGTTCGGTTATTCGGTTGGGCGGTTGTTGGGTGACATTGTGAACTGGAGTAGCCGGCGCCGGCTGGCGGCGACTTATACGCTGGCGCTGGCCTCCGGTCTCGGTTCAGCCGATCACCAGGTTTCTCCGGATGCGGCGCAGCTCATGCAGGCTGGCGGCGAGCTTCTCGTTAAGGGCGATTTTCCGGCTGCCATTGCTCGCTTCCGAAGCGCCGAGAAACGCAAGCCCGCCGATCCGGCCATCCAGTTCAACATCGGCCTCACCCTGTTTCGGATGGGCCGTTATCAGGAGGCTCTGAAGCCCTTTGAAAAGGCTTCCGGCGCTCCTGACCTGAAAGACGAGGCCGGCTACCTGCGCGGCGTTGCCCTCTATCATCTCGGACAACTAAGGGAGAGCGCGCGGGTTCTGGAGCCGCTGAAGACCAGCGGCAAGTACGCCGAGAACGCTCTGTACCTGCTCACGGAAAGCTACCGCCGCTCGGGAATGGCCGAACAGGCCAAGGCCAGCTTCTCGGAGTTCATCAGCCGCTTCCCCGACTCCGCGCTTCTGCACAAGCTCCTCGGCATGGCCTACGATTCACAGCAGCGGTATGCCGAGGCCATCCAGGAGTTCGAAGCGGCGCTCCGGGTGGCGCCGGACATGCCCGAAATTCGCTTCGCCCTCGGGTTCGTCTACCTGCGCCAGCAGAAGTTCGACGAGGCCAGGCCCTGGTTGGAAAAAGAGCTCAGCCTTCAGCCCTGCTACGCACCGGCCCACTACGGCCTGGCGGAAATCGATCGCAAGAGGGACCGGCCGCAGGCCGCCGAGAAGCGCTACCGCGAGACCCTGAGGTGCAGCCCCGATTTCGCCGACGCCTACCTCGGGCTGGGCACCGTTTTGGAACAGCAGAACCGAAGGTCCGAGGCCCTCGAGATGTACCAGGAAGCTGTGCGGAGATCCCCAGGCAAATCCGAGGCTCGATACCGCCTCGCCCGCGCCCTGGCCGATGCCGGACGTCAGGCCGAGGCGGAAGCCGAGTTCGCCCAGGTTCGGAAAATGAAAGCCGAATCGACGGAGCGGGCGATAGAGGCGGTTCTCGGCGGCGAAACCTACTCGCGCCAGGTACGCCCCAGGTAACCGGACAACCGCCCAACCAAACAACCGAACAACCAAAAGACCGCCCAACCGAACAACCGTGGCCCTCAGGCCACCCTGTCCAGCGCCAGGAACTCCTGGATGTGAGGATGCGGGTCTTCCTCCATCCGCTCCACCGGGCCGAAATAGATTACACGGCCCTCGTGCAGAAAGACCACCCGATCGGCCACGTTGCGCATGAGTTCGAGATCGTGGGTCACCACCACCGAGGTCAGGCTCAACTGCCGCTTCAGCCGGAGCATGAGGTTGGTCAGATGGGTCGACATGATCGGATCGACCATGGTGGTCGGCTCGTCGTACAAGATGCATTCCGGTTGCGCAGCAAGGGCGCGGGCGATCGCCACCGCCCGTTTGAAGCCGGTCGAGAGGTCCGCTGGGTAGACATCCTTGTATTCGACCAGGTCGACCATCCCGAGAAGGCCGTTGACGACGTCCTCCTTGTTGGCGGCGTCGTAGTCCTCTCGCAATTCCAGGGAAAACAGGATGTTCTCCGCGACGGTAAGCGAGTCGAACAACGCTCCGGACTGAAACACCATCGTCACTTTCTTGTGGATCCGCCGCAGCTCGGCTTCGGCGAAAGCCGTGATGTCCTCGTGGGCGACGATCACACGACCGCTATCCGGCTTGAGGAAGCCCATGACGTGGGCCAGCGTCACCGACTTGCCCACCCCGCTTCGGCCGATGATCGCCACCGTTTCGCCGGGTTTGACGTGGAAAGTCACATCGTCCAAAACGGGGGTGTCGAACGTCTTATAGACATGCTGAAACTCGATGTAGTACGGAAATCGTTCAGCCATGGCGGTTGAGGTGGCCGGCCCACTCCTCCGGGGTGTTCATGTTCGCGAACCAGTCGCCCTCGCCGACGTCGAGGCGGACGATGCGCGCGGACAGGAAGGCGTCGCTTGTTTTCAGCCGTCCCTCTCGCAGCGCCGTCTCGACGGCAGGCAAGCAGTCTCTCCGATAGACGGCGCAGAGGGGTTCGGGCAGGCCGGCGGGCGAGACAGGCATCAGAGCGTCCGCCTCCGACCGCTCCGCCTCCGCAAGCAGCTTGCGGAGGAATTCCGAGGTGAGCGACGGCATGTCGCACGCCACCACGAGGTTCCAATCGGCTTCGGAGACGCGCAGCGCCGTTCGAATTCCCCCGAGCGGTCCGCGGCCGGGCTCGATGTCCGAAACCACCTCGAAGCCGAGACGCGCGTAGCGCTCCGGCGGACCGACGAGCCGAACCGAGCCTGCCGCTTCCCGGACCTCGCTCGCGACGCGCGCCGCCAGCGGCCGGCCCCGGCAGTCGAGCAGCGCCTTGTCGCGACCCATCCTCGAGCTGTTGCCGCCGACGAGGACAAAGCCGGCGTACTTCATGCTTTGATGGTAGCAGGCCGGACCATCCCTTCCGCAATTCGCCGATTGGCTACAATTGAATTTGCGGCTATAATTCGGTAAAACAGGATGAGGCGGTTTTGTTTCAGTTTTCTCGGGGTGTTGGCTGGCGCGGGGATATTGTACGCAGCCAGCGCGCCGGAGAAGGCGACGTCGGTGGTGCGAATGGATCGGCGCACGGGACGCCTGGTCCGCACGGTGGTCGCCCCCAAGGCGGAAGGGAATGCCCGCCAAACCGAAATCCGGTCGGTTGCCGAGGATACCGCCAAGGAGCACAATATCGATCCGCGGCTGATCCACTCGATGATCGAAGTCGAGAGCAACTGGAACCCGTTTGCCGTCTCCGGCAAAGGCGCTGAGGGCTTGATGCAGCTCATCCCGGCCACCGCCCGCCGGTTCGGCGTCGCCAACAGCTTCGACTCGCGGGAAAACGTCTCGGGCGGAGTGCGTTATCTGCGCTACCTGCTCGACTTGTTCAAGGACCAGAAGCTGGCCGTCGCTGCTTACAACGCCGGGGAGAACGCGGTGCTGCGCTACGGCGGCGTTCCGCCGTATCCCGAGACGCAGAACTACGTGCGGCTGGTCAGCGCGAAATACAGAGCCGCCGCGGCGCAGCCGGCTGCCAGCGCGCCAGCTCAAGCAGGATCGAGCGCCCCGTTGGTGGCGCAGGCAGTTCCGCCTGCCCCGGCGCAAGAGGCGGCTTCGGCGGAAGAGTCGTATGCGCCCGTCACGGTCTATATCGACGAGCGCGGGAACTGGTACGTTCGCACGCGATAAGAGGCGCATGCTGGGTCGGCGAACAGCCGGGCTGGTTCGACACCTGAGCCGCGGGATCGTCCTCGCGGGCATGGCGAGCGTGTTGTCGCCGGCGCAGACGGAAGAGCCGGCGGTGGTCACCGCGATCCGCTTCTGGTCTCTTGACGGCGCGACGCGCATCGCCGTGGAAAGCAGCGCCGAGCTTTCCTACCAGACGGGGCGCCTGTCGGACCCGGACCGCATCTACTTCGACCTGCCCGGGGTGAAGCTGCGCCTGTCCGGAGAGGCGGCGCACACGATTCGGGTCGGCGACAAGCTGCTGAGGCAGATTCGCGCGGCGCCGTGGCCGCCCGGCGGGACGCGCATCGTCCTCGACCTCGCCGCGCCGGCGGAATTCACTGCGGCTCAACTCGCCAATCCAGACCGCCTGATGATCGAGCTCAAGCCGCCGGAGGCGGGGCAGGCGCTTCCGCCCGCGCCAGGCCAGCCCAAGCCCAATGTCCCTCCGACCGCAGTGGGGCGGCCCCACGGGCCACGTTTGCCCCCATCCGAGCCGGCGACCGAGGTGGCGCCGGCGCTTCCGCCCGCGGCAGGCCAGCCCAAGCCGGTCCAGCAAGATCACGCACTCCCGCGCCCGGCCCGGCGCGACCAGACCGGCAAGCGCTCTCTGGTCCGCGCGCTCGGTCTCAAGCTCGCCCGCGTCGTAATCGACCCGGGCCACGGCGGCCACGACACCGGGACCATCGGCCGTGGCGGGCTGAAGGAAAAGGACCTGGTGCTCGAGGTCGCCCTTCACCTCGGCAAGCTGATCGAAGAACGGCTCGGCGCCGAAGTCGTCTTCACCCGTCGCGACGACACGTTCGTTCCCCTCGAGGACCGCACCGCCTTCGCCAACGCGCAGGCGGCCGACCTGTTCCTGTCCATCCACGCCAATTCCGGCACGCGCTCCGCGGCCGGCCCCGAGACGTATTACCTGAACTTCACCAGCTCGCGGGAAGCACTGGATGTCGCCGCCCGCGAGAATGCCAGTTCGGAGAAGACCATCCACGAGCTGAAGGACGTGCTCCAGAAGATCGCGCTGACGGACAAGATCGAGGAATCCCGAGAGTTCGCCGCCCGGGTCCAATCGGCGCTGGCCGCCGCCGCCCGAAAGGTGAACGCCTCGGCCAAGGACCGCGGCGTGCGACAGGCGCCGTTCGTGGTCCTCATCGGCGCCTCGATGCCGTCGATCCTGGCCGAGATCGGCTTCGTCACCAACTCCGGGGAAGAACGCCTGCTCCGCCGCGCCGCCCACCGCCGGCGCCTTGCCGAGGCGCTCTTCGATGGCGTCTCCGATTACGCCGCTTCGCTCAGCCATTTCCAGGTGGCCGAGAAGAAGGCACCGTAGGCGCCATGCGGGTTCTGGCGTTCCGTCACGTGCCTTTCGAGCATCTGGGCCTGATCGCTCCCGTGCTCGAGGCAAGGGGGATCGAGTTCGAATACGCGGACTTCCACGAAGACCAGGCCCGCTCCGTTCCTCTCGGCGGAATCGACGGGCTGATCTTCATGGGCGGCCCGATGTCGGCCAACGACGAGCTGGCGAACATCCGCCGGGAACTCGACCTGATCCGCCAGGCGACTGCCGAGGGCAAGCCGGTGCTAGGCGTCTGCCTGGGCGCCCAGCTCATCGCCAAGGCGCTGGGCGGGCGGGTCTATCGCAACCCGGTCAAGGAGATCGGCTGGTTCCCCGTCGGATGGACGGAGGCGGCGCGTCAGGATCCACTGCTGGCCGGTTTGACGAAGCCCGAGACCGTTTTCCACTGGCACGGCGAGACGTTCGACCTGCCCGCCGGCGCCGTGTGGCTGGCGGCGTCCGAGGCCTGCCGGAACCAGGCCTTCCGGTTGGGCGACAACGTGTACGGCTTCCAGTTCCACCTTGAGGTGACGCCGGAAATGATCGCCGACTGGGTGCGGCAGGACGCCAACGAAGGGGATGTTCGGGAACTGGCGGAACCGCTGGATCCGTACTACAACGCCGCCCGGCTGCGGGAGCTCTCCAGCCAGGTGTTCGGACGCTGGGCGGACCTCTTGAGCCTGCCCCGGTAGCCTTTTCTCGGAAACACGTTGCGCCGGGGAGCCCAAGTTCTTTAAGATATTTGAGTATTCAACTCTGTCCCCTGGGGGCAAAAGGATGATCTACTCTCGATCCGCGGAGTACGCGATCCGGGCGTTTGTGCACCTGGCGCAGGTGCCGGAAGGCAAGTACGCGATGGTGAAGCAAATCGCCGAAACCGAGGATATCCCCTCGCATTTCCTGGCGAAAATCCTACAGCAGTTGGCGCGCAAAGGCCTGCTCCGTTCGAGCAAGGGGCCGACCGGCGGCTTCAGCCTCCGGGTGCCGGCCGGCGACGTCTCCCTGCTGAACCTCGTGGAAGCGCTCGACGGCCTCACCGACTACAACAAGTGCGCCAGCGGGCTCGCCGAATGCAATGACGACCAGCCGTGCGGCATGCACGATTCGTGGAAGGCGCTGCGGTCGCGTATCATAGACTATTTGGAGAAGACCTCGATCGCCGACGTAGCGGCGGCGCTCGAGCAGAAGAGGAAAGCGCTCGACAAATCTCGCCGGGGCCGGAAGTCGTCGGCGAAAAGCAAGAAGTAATCGCGGTCCCTGCCGGGGACCAATGGAGGATGAAGCATGGGCGTATTGGTCCCCATGGTGGTGGAACAGACCTCGCGGGGCGAGCGAGCCTACGACATTTACTCACGCCTGCTTAAAGAGAACATCATCTTTCTGGGAACCCCGATCGAGGACAACGTTGCGAACCTGGTGATCGCCCAGATGCTGTTTCTGGCCGCTGAGGACCCGGAGAAGGACATCTCGCTCTACATCAATTCGCCGGGCGGGTCGATCACCGCCGGGCTGGCGATTCTGGATACGATGCGGTTCGTCGAGCCGGACATCGTGACGATCTGCGTCGGCCAGGCGGCGTCGATGGGGGCGGTGCTGCTGGCCTGCGGGACCAAGGGCAAGCGATTCAGCCTGCCGCACTCGCGCATCCTGATCCACCAGCCGTCGATGAGCGGGCTGGCCGGCCAGGCTGCCGACATCGACATCTACGCCAAGGAAATCCTGCGAATGCGGGAGAACCTGAACCAGATTCTCTCCGACGCCACCGGCCAGCCGGTGGATAAAGTGGCGCGCGACGTGGACCGCGACTACATCATGGAACCGAACCAGGCGCTGGACTACGGCATGATCGACCGGGTGATCACCAGCCGGCAGCTTTCTCCGGTCGGGAAGCTGTAAACGCGGAGCGCTGCTGGCGGGCGCGCACGCGCGGAAGGCCCTGTCCCACGACGGCGCGGACGGGACTGTTCCACGCGGTCAGAGACCTACGAAAGCTCCGGCAACAGCGAGAACGAACGAAGGGCAGTCAGCAGCGGGCCTTGCCCCCAGGGGACCACGGCGTCGCGCGGG
Organism: uncultured Solibacteraceae bacterium; assembly: GCA_964483455.1. GTDB lineage: Bacteria > Acidobacteriota > Terriglobia > Bryobacterales > Bryobacteraceae > CAYZJD01. The sequence continues at coordinate 1,792 of CAZACK010000043.1, read as the reverse complement.
ATGCGGCGATAGTGCTCGAGGCGTGTGCTGGGAAACGTTTCATAGGAAACCCCATCGAGGACGCCGTCCGCGCGAGTGCTGCCCAGAACAAAGCCCATCGCAGATTCCACAATGGGCCGATAGGCTTCCGCGCTCAGCCATCCGCGCCGGATGGAGTGAGCGAAGCCGTCAACGACGAAGGCGGCGATGGAGGTCTCCACGTACGATTCGGCATCGTCCAGCACCGTGCGCCATCCGCCCGTTTCATCCTGCAAGCTCGCCAGCCGGCCCGCGAGCTTGCGAAGGACCACCAGCAGTTGTTGGGCTCCGCGGTCACGCTCCGGCAGGTGTTCCAAGGTGTGAACCAGGCCAAGCAATCCCCATCCATTGCCGCGGCCCCACAGCACACCGTTCTTCGATCGTGTCCGCTCGATCCAGAAATGGTGGAAGAGGCATTGCTGGTCGTCAAACAGCAGTTCGACCTGGGGGAGAATGTTCTCCAGCGCGAGCCGCCGGTAGCGATCCTCTCCCGTGACCTGGTGGAGCTTGGCGAAAAACGGGCCGTCGAAATGCACCGAATCGACGAACACGCACGGGCCTCCGTCGGTGACGCGCGCGGCCTGCTTCCTTGCGTACTCGCGGTCCGGATGATCCGGCGGCAGAACCGGAGGCAGTTCCAGGGCGGCCCGCTCATACCGGACGAAGGCGCCTCCATCCGTCCGGCGGAAGCGGGCCATGTAGTCAGCATGCCGTTCCGCCGCCTGAAGAAGCGCAGGGTCCCCGGTTTGTTCGTAGACCCGCAGCAACGCGACGCCGGCCGCCGTATAGTCGAACTCGCTCCGGCGGCTCTCCCGGGCCAGCCAACCCTTCAGGAGCCCGTACACAAAGCCGGCGTAGCGCGGATCGCCGGTCAGCTCGGTGGCGTCGAGCAGACCCTCCAGGCCGATGGAATCGCCCCAGAACCAGAGTTTCCATGGATAGGACAACAGGCGGTCGGCGGCGAGCCGGGCGAGATGAACGGACTGTTCCCGCTCGTCCTGCTGGGTTTGCTTCCGGGGTTTGGCGGGCGCACTTGACATTTTCGGGGATCGGACCTATCGTTTTCTATGAAACATTTCATCGGGTCGGCTGTCAAGCACAAAATGCAGGCGCCCCGAACAGCAAGGAAACGGTGGCAGCGACAATCAAAGATGTGGCAAGCCGGGCCGGCGTCGCGCTGGGAACGGTTTCCCGCGTCATCAACGGCTTTCCCGACGTCAGCCCGAGTCTCCGCCAGCGCGTCGAAAAGGCCATCCGGGAACTGAATTACCGGCCCAACGCCCGCGCGCAGAGCTTCGTGCGCGATTCCTCGCCCATCCTCTGCTACATCCTCAGCAATCGCAGTTTCCTGCTCCCCATCCACTCGCAGATCTTCCACGGAGTCGGGGAATACTGCGAAGAGGCGGGGTATTTTTCGCTGTTCACGAAGTTCCAGTACAGCCCCGACGTCAGGCCATCGCAGTTGCGCTTGCCGCGCGTGCTCCAGAGCCATGGGATCGCCGATTGCTTCATCCTGGCGGGCGCGAATTACGACAATTTTCTGGAGGCGATCGAGGACCTGGGCGTGCCCTACGTGGTCCTGGCGAACACGCTGATCAGCAAGAAGGCGAGGTCCGCCGCCGACCAGGTGCGCTTTGACGACTTCCAGGGCGCTTATGAGGCGACCGAGTACTTGATACATCTCGGTCACCGCCACATCTGGTACATGGGCGACATCGCTCTGCCCTGGTACAAGACGCGCCACGACGCCTACCGGCAGGCGATGGAGGAAAAC
>CAZACK010000042.1:28778-41833 GCA_964483455.1 uncultured Solibacteraceae bacterium | reverse complement strand
ACCGCATCACCGTCACCGGCACCGAGGACCTGCTGATGGCGGCGGTGCTGGCCGACGGCGAAACGGTGCTCGAGAACGCCGCCCGCGAGCCGGAAGTGGCCGACCTGGCGGACCTTCTTACCAAGATGGGCGCGCGCATTCAAGGCGCCGGAAGCTCGACCATTTGCGTGCGCGGCGTGGATCGTCTGCATGGCGCCGAGCACACGATCATCCCCGACCGCATCGAGGCGGGCACGTTTCTGATCGCCGGGGCGTTTTCCGGCGGCGATCTCCTGGTGACCGGGTGCGTGCCCGAGCACGTGAGCGCACTGATCGCGAAGCTGCGGCAGGCCGGCGCGGAGGTGACCGAGCCCGGTCCCGGTGAAATTCGCGTCAAAGGGCCGAAGCGGCTGCGCTCGGTGGACGCGACCACCGAGGAGTACCCCGGCTTCGCCACCGACCTCCAGGCGCAGTACATGGCCTTGATGACCCAGGCCGAGGGGATCTCCTTCATCACCGAAACCATCTTCGAGAACCGCTTCATGCACGCGCTCGAGCTGATGCGCATGGGGGCGAACATCCGTGTCGAGGGGAGACAGGCCATTGTCGCCGGCCCACGTTCGTTGAGCGGCGCCGAGGTCCTGGCGTCGGATCTGCGCGCCAGCGCATCGCTGGTGCTGGCCGCCCTCGTCGCCAGCGGGGAGACGGTCATCGACCGCGTCTATCACATCGACCGGGGGTATGAGAAAATCGAGAAAAAGCTGGGAGCGGTGGGCGCCACGATCCGCCGCGTCAAGAGCCAATGAGCGAGCACAAGCATAGCCCCGGGTTTCTCGCCCTGGTCAACGACGCCAAGACGCGCATCCGGCAAATCAACCTGGAGGAGTTCCAGAAGCTACGCTCGAACGGCGATTCTCACCTGCTGATCGATATCCGGGAGGAAAGCGAATGGGCGGCGGGCCACGCCGCCGGGGCCATGCATCTCGGGCGCGGCATCCTCGAGCGTGACATCGAAACGAAAGTGCCGGACAAAGCGACGGGGATGGTGCTCTACTGCGGGGGCGGCTATCGCTCGGCGCTGTCCGCCGATTCATTGCAGCGCATGGGCTACGAGAACGTCCTGTCGCTCGAAGGCGGCTGGCGCGCGTATCAGGCGGCGAACCTACCGATAGAAAAGTAGTAGAACAGCACTCCGCCGAGCAGGAGGTCCAGGCCGCGGAGCAGTACGTAGGCGAGTGCCGCCAGCTCGACCCACCAGACGAGCCGGGTGAAAGCACCTTCGCGCCGCACGAACCGCAGCAGCAACGCGCAGCCAAGTCCCGTCAGGACCCACCACGTGTTGAGCGCGCCGTCGAACGCCTTCCAATAAGCCAGAATGAGCGGGTAATAGAGGAACGGCCAGTTGCGGCTGATCTTCTTGCAAACGAACCCCAGGCCGGTCACAAGCGTGACGGCCATGATCAGGAGCGTGATGCTGTTGAAGAGTGTGAGCCGAAAGTCCATACGTGTCTCTGGTGGGGCAGGCCTTCAGCCTGCCATGGCAGACGAAATCGTCTGCCCCACCCTTGAGTGACTCAGAACGACCATAGCACGCTGGTGTAGCCGGTGTGCGCCCGGTATCCGAGCCTCGGGAGAAAGTCCTCCCGGTAGCCGTAATACTGATATCCGAAATTCCAGCGAAGGTTGGTGTGCAGGCGGACGGACAGCCGCGCCAGCGGCGAGCGGTAGGCGACGGGGAACGTCTGGGCGATGAGGAAGGCGGGAAGTTCGGCCCCCCCGCCGGACTCCGCCGTGCGTCTGCCGTCGCCGGTGTCCTCGACGTGGCTGTAGCCGAAGTACAGACTGGCGCGATTCTTCAGGCCGATGCGCGCGCCGAGATTGGCCGCGTGGAGATTGCTGACGTAGATGGAACGGTCTCCTTCGACGAGATGAAAGGCCGCGAAGTAGGCGATGCCGGAGAGGGTATCCAGGTGCAGCTTCGAATAACCCGCATCGACGGCCAACCAGCCCGCCGGCGTCCACGAACCATCAAAGGAATAGTTGCGCGATTCCGAGCTGTGGCTCGCCAGCGCGGCGGAGTTGAAGTTGTAATTCGAGTGCGCGGCCGCCGACAGGAAGATCGACTTCGCCTTGTACTGAACGCGCGCGCCGAGGGCGTGGTAGTTCTTTTCGCCGATCGGGAAGAACGTCCGGTCCGCGCGTCCGATCTCGCCGTCGAGCCGGATGGTGAGCGGCTTCGCCGGCTGGAAGCGGACGCCCGCAAGCCCGCTGTGGACGCGGTTCTCCTGCTCGCCCGGGAGTCTCTCCAGGATGTCTCGGACGGCGATTTGCTCGACGGAGCGGATGCGGCGCGTCGAGTAGTGGTAGCCGCCATAGAAAGCAACCTGCTTCGAGGCGCGAAGCGTGAGGTCCGTGGTGTTGGTGAAAGTCCGGATGCCCAGGCAGCGGAAGAACAGCAGCGTGCCCCGCAGCGTGGCGTTGTTCACCTCGCGGTAGGCCGAGTCGCCCTCCATGCGCGTGTGGTGGAAGCCGGTGTGGTTGGACACGGTCACGCGCCCGGCCGGAAAGAGGCTCAGAGTTAGGCTCGCGGTGGTGACCGGACGCCGGCCGTCGCCCGTTACCAGAACCTGCCGGTTCCGCGCGTCGCCGAAGCGGTCGGTGCCGGCGGCCAGCTCGTCGAACAGGAAGTTTCGGCGGCTGGTGGCGTGGCTGAAGCGGCCGTTCACGGTATACCAGTTCCTGCCTTCGGTGAACAGGTTCACGCGCCAGTAGGGCGACGAGCCGTGGTAAGGCTCGTCGCGCCGGAAGCTGCTGAGGGCCGTCAAATCCTCGGGATTTGCACCGGGACCACCGCCCGCCGGCGAGGCGGTGTCTTCCTTGAAGTATTCCCAGCCGCGCAGGAAGTTGAGCCGGAAGGCCCCGAAACCAAGCTGGCCGCCGAGCCGGTACTCGTTGCGCCCGCGACGGACATTCGCGAACAGCGGGAACTCGTCGCCCAGCGGATCGAATTGCTGCACGGTGGCGAACGACGGGCCGTCCTGCTTGTTGCGGCTGTAGCCGAGGAAGAGGCGGAACCTGGACTGCGGCAACAGCGTGAAATCGTGGTCCTGCCAGCGGCGGCTGGTGTCCGTGAAATGCCGCCCCCGGGAGATCGCCAGCGCCGGGTTGTAGTATTCGTTGAGCCGCCAGACGAAGTCGTAGCGGTAGAGCTTGTTCTTCTGGATGCGCAGCGAGGAGAACTGGTACGGATCGTTGCCCAGCCCCTGCGTGGAGAGCGCGATCTCGTCGAACAGCCCGCCTTGCCCTTCCTTCGAGTGCAACGTGAGGTAGCTGGACAACAGGCGTACGCCGTTGCGGTAGTTGACATCGCTGCGGTACCTGGCGTCGTCGCCTCCGACGGCGTGGAACCGGTAGCCGGCCTCGAACCAGTTCACGGCGTTGCAACCATCGATGTTGTCGCCGCGCGGGGTTCCGGCTCGCTCCGGCGTGGGGGCCACCGTCTGCTGCGCGGCCGCCAGGAGCGCCGCCGCGAGGCCGAGTTCCAGGATTCGCATGGCCGCCCGTCTCCTCATCGCAAAAAAAGCGGGTCGGCGTTCGACCCGTGAATCCTCAAGTGGCACGTCGTGCAGTTCTGGTAGCGAGGGATCGTCATGTCGTGCGTCGCCGACTGCGCCGGGATGCCTTCTCCGCGCGGGCCGAAGCCGGTCGCGCCATTGTGGCACTCCAGACAAAGCGTGAAGACGACCGGCCGGCGTAGAAGTCGCGCGTTCATCGAGCCGTGCGGATTGTGGCAGGTTTCGCAGCCGTCCACGCGGACGGACGGGTGCTCGAAGACGAACGGGCCGCGCTTGTCGGTGTGGCACTTCAGGCACGGCTCTTCGCCGGCCGCCGACGGCTCGACCATGCGCGGGCGAAGACCCATCCGCCACGTGCCGACGGCGGCGCCGTGTGGGTTATGGCAGTCCGTGCACTCGACGACGCCCTCGTTCACGCGATGCTTGAACGGCATGGAGAACTGGCTCCGCACGTTCGCGTGACACGCGTAGCAAACCTCCCGTTGCGTCTTCGCGAGCAGGAACTTCGGAACCGGCGATTGGTGGATCGAGTGGCAGTTCGAACAGACGACATCGGAAAGGGTGTGGGAGGACCGCTCGATTTGCGCCTTGGTGATGTTCCCCGAGTGGCAGGCGAGGCACGCGTTCAGGATGTCACGAGGCTGCATGAGGGAAAACGCGCGCGGGATGGTCGTCGTGCCGCCGCGGGCTTCGACGTGTGCCTTGCCTGGCCCGTGGCAGCCCTCGCAACCCGTGCGTTCCGGCGGCAGGTCGCCGGCGGCGAGGCCTTTGTAGTGCGGGTTCTTGTAGAAATTGAGCCAGACGTTCGGGTGGCACGTCTTGCAGACAGCGCTGCCGACGAAGTCCTGCGTCGCGGCGGGACTCTGCGCTCTCGCGGCTAGTGGGCAGAGGACCAGGAAAAAAGGTAGCGGGCCCAGGAGACGCACTTTTCCCACTATAGGGAAATTTGGGCGAAACAATTGCTAATATTCCGGCGGCCTTTCCTCAACGTTTGCCGGTGCAAAGTGGGACAATGCCCCTGATGGCGCAGGCACTTCTGCGTGCCGAGCCGACACTCCTGTCGGCTTGTGCACCGGTGAGCCGTGTCTGCCAGGTCGGGCGGGCGAGCAATCTCGCGTCCACATGAGTGTGGACGCGGCACGCACGAGTGCGTGCGCCACGATCGAGAGAACACTCGCTACGCTACTCGAGGAGGTAACTGATCCCCACCAACGGCACGACTTCGTGAACCCAGCCGCTGTGGGTTGCGCCGAGAGCCGGCGTGATCACCTTCGTGGGGAACGGCGTCACGTAGTAGCGGGCCTCGATTCGCAGGACGAGCGGCCCCGAAAGCCTGTACTTGACTCCGGCGCCGAAGTTCAGCAGCGGCTTCCATTCCTGGGTCTTCGTGAGCAGGGCGAATTCCTGCAACGGCTGATACGCGGCTTCTTCGCCGGTGCCGCGATACAAACGGATTCCTGCGCCGCCAGCGAGGAACGGCCGGACCGGCGAGCCATCGTCGCGCGTGTGGTACAGCATGTCGTAATGGACGGCGTGTGAGTTGCCCCCGAAGGTGGTTCGAGCGCCGCCAGTCGAGAGAGCGAGGTCGCTCAGGCGAAACGTGTAGCGGATTTCGCCGGTCCACCGGCGGTTCAGTACCTGGCTGAGATGGCCGCCGGCGGCGGGCGAATGGGTGAGACCGGCGCCTGCCTGTCCGGCGGGACCGGAAACCGAAAGGCCGCCCGCGAAGCCGGCGCCGCCGGCCCCTCCGATTTCCCACGTTTGCGCCTGGACGACGCCGGCGAACGCGAGGACGAACAGCGGTAGAAGTCTGCGCATTGCGTCAATCGATCACACGAACGGGAAGCGTCGTGGAATGCCCTCCTTGAGAGATCGTCAGCGGCACTTCCATCCCGGCGGGCGCCCAGTGCGGCACGGTGGCGTTGATCTGATAGACCCCGACCAGCCCCGGAGACATGCCGGCATAGGAGACCGCCAGACCGGCCCCTCCCAGCGATACCTCGGGCGGGATCACCGCCAGGGCCAGCGGATTCAGCGGCGCGGGTGCGCCGGTTGCGACCGCCGGCCACGTATGCCCCAATCCCGTCAGGTAAATGACGATCGCCTCGCCGGGGTGAATGGGATTGGCCGAAGTCACCAGCAGGTCATTGGCCGCCCGGACCACCGTTGGAATGTTCTGCACGGGACCGGCGGTCCCGCTGCGAAACACGCTGGGTGCCGCGGGGGAAACCGTGAGGTAGTAGTTGTCGCTGATCCCGCCGGCCGTGCGCAGCACGAGCGTCGCTGCGCCTTCGGCCTCGAACGGCATCTGCGCGTTGACCTGGCCGGGCGAGACGAACAGGACTGGCACCGCCTGCCCATTCACCGTCAGGCAGCTTTCTCCGAGACCGGTCGGCAGCGGCGCCGCGCCCGCGGCCTGCACACCCGGACTCAGGTTCTCGCCGAATACCGAGATCAGGCTGCCCGGCGCGATGTTCGGCAGGAAATCCGCTGCGCTGACGATGCCGGAGATCCGCGGCGGCGCCGTCCGCGCATCGTAATCCCAACCGAGAATCGTCACGCCGGCGGCCCCGAGAGCGACAATTCCCTGGCGGCCGGCGAGCGCGGCCACCGTCCGCCGCAGCACGTCGCCGTTCGCCGACGCCGGCGGCGTTTCCGCCAGACGCGTCGGACGGATCGTGGCCGCAGTTGTCAGATTGACGCGCTGCAACACGCCCGGACCGCCGTCGGCGGGGACGGTCGCCAGAAAGCCGTTGTCTTCCGAGAACGTGAACCCTGTCGTGCTTGCCGAGCCTTTCTCAATCCGCCCGATCGGAACCAGTGACGCGTTCAGCAGGACGTTGTCCACCACGAAGTTGTTGTAGGCCGAGGCGGCATAAGCGCCTTCAAGCGACTCGAAATCTTTCCGGGAAACCGTGAAGGTGTTGGCCGAGGCGTTGTACAGCAGCACGTTGCCGTCAGGCTGGGCAGCCAGGATCGACGCGCCGTTCGTGCTGGCCACCAGCATGGTGTTCTCGTGGACTTTGTTCTCGTAGACGCCGAGCGACGGCAATTCCACGGCCGTCCGGCTGTAGTAGACATCCACCTGGTCGATTTTCGGATCGCCGCCGGACACGCGGCAGGCGGCCAGCGTCGCTTGCGCCGAGCTCGCCAGCGACCGTGGATAATGGCCCGGCGGAAAACGGATGGGCTCGACCGCCCGCAGCGTCTCCAGCTCATAGACGTTGGCGATCTGCGAGTTGTCGTTGCCGACGAGCAGATACCGGCGATCGTGGGTGACGGCCATCCGGGTCGGCGTATTGCCCGTTCGCAACGTGGCCAGCAACTCGTTGGTGGAGGCGTCGTAGGCGAGCACCTGGTTGCGATCCTGGCGGAGCACATAGAAGCGGTTGCGGGCCGGGTCAGCCGCGATGTCCACCAGCACGCCCGGTACGTGGATCACCGTCCCGCGCTGGTCGGGATCCCGCAGGTTCACCAGAACCCGAACCGGCGCCGGTATGTTGACCGCCAGGCCGGATTCAATGGTCAGCCACACTTCGGCTGTTCCGCGGCGGCTCCCGAAAGCGCCTGGCTCGGCGGTGACCTGAATGATCGCCGGCGTCCGGCCGACATCGGGCGAGACGACGACGCCCGGGTGCGAGGACGTGATGGTGAAGTCGGTGGCGGCGCCGCTGGGATCTTCGATGCGGATCTCCCGGCTGAGCGACCGCGTGTCGCAGGCATTCGGCTGGAACAGAACCTCCTCCTCGGATACGACGATGCGTGGCAGGCTGCCGCCGACCGGCACAATCATGAGCCCGCTTTCGGAGACGGCGTACATCGTCGCGCCATCGGAGGAGAGAACGCCCCGCCCGGCGAGGTTCTCCGAGAGCCGCAGCCGCTCGCGAACTGTGAGATTGTCGGCATCGGCGACCATCAACTCCGGCGGCTCGCCGGCCCGCCGGGGGATTTGCGCGTAGATCAGCCCGCGCTCGGAGTCGATGGCGTGACCGCCGATGTGCAGCAGGCCTGCGGGACCGGGGAACTGGGCCACCAGCGTGCCCGCCTGGTCGAACATGCCCCAGCCGGCGGCGTAGTACGAGCCATCGGCGCTTACGCTGACCACCCGCGGCCCGAGCGGCGGCTCGGCCGTGTACCAGTAGCCGAGAATCATCCCTTTGACCAGGTCGTAACGGAAGCGGAAGGTGTCGGTCAGCCCGTAAATCGACAGGCCGTCGGCGGAGGCGGCCACCGAGGCGGCGACGATCTCCAGCGGAAAGTTGGCCGGCGGCGCCGGCAGGCCGTTGGCCCCTACCTCCTCGATGGTGCTGAGGACACGAAACGATTCCGCGACCGGATCGAACAGCACGAATTCCTTGTTGGTCACCACCAGCGCCAGGCCGTCGGCGCCGAAGGCAACGCCGAAGGTCGGCGCGTTGAGCGGAAAGGCAGCCTTGCCTCCCGTCTGAAGGTCGACGAGCGTAATGCCGTTGAAGGCGGTGGCTGGCGGCTGGAAGTTCGAGAAATGGCTGGCTACCAGGAAGCGTCCGTCCGGCGACAGCGCCAGCGAGGCGGGCTGCGGCCCCACGTTGATCGACGTGTTCACCTGCTCATCGGCGAGCGAAACCACTTCGATGCGGTTGGCCGTGAAGTTGGCGACGTAGGCCACACCCCGCCGCTCGTCCAGCGCCACGTCGGAGGCGTGGCCCCCGAGCGCCACCACGCGGCCCGCGGTTCCGGCCAGCGCCGCCGCCGCCAGCCCGAGGCCGGCCGCCAGTTTCCAGATGCTGCCTGCTCTCCTCATAAGACACTCCTCCACTTCCGGTGGGGCAGGCGCTTCCGCCTGCCTCGCGGGCTCGAGCCCGCGCCACTCTTACTCCGCCCGCCGCTTGCGGCGCACCACGATGATCGCCAGCAGCACCAGCGCCAGCGCCGCGCAGACAATTCGAATCACCGTCGCATCCATCGTCGTTCTCCTTTCCCGAACGTTTCCGTCGTTTGGCTCATAGATCATGCATCATCGGCAGCAGCTCGCGCATGATGCGCACCACCATCGGCCCCACCGTCACCACGAACAGCGTCGGCAGGATACAAAAGAAAATCGGAAACACCAGCTTCACGCCCAACTTGGCCGCCTTCTCCTCGGCCCGCTGGCGCGCCTGCACCCGCATGAAGTCGGAGTGCGTGCGCAGGGTCTGGGCGACGCTGGTGCCGAAGCGGTCGGCCTGGATCAGCACCGCCACCAGCTTCTTCAACTCGTCCACCGCCGTCCGCTCGCCGAGGTTCCGCAGCGCCTCCACCCGCCGCTTGCCCGCTTTCATCTCCAGGTTCACCAGCGCGAACTCCTCGCAGATCGCCGGGTGCGCAAGTTCCAGCTCCTTGGCCGACTGCATCAGCGCCTGGTCCAATCCCAAGCCCGACTCGACGCAGATCACCAGCAGGTCCAGCGCGTCGGCCAGGCCGCGGCGGATGCGCCGCTGCCGACGGCGCACCATCCAGCCGAGCCAGTAACCCGGGGCGCTGTAGCCCAGCCCGGCCGCACCCGCCACCACCATCCACAGCGTCCCGGAATCGCTCACCCATCCGAGCGCCGCCAGCCAGGCGGCAAGCGGCAGCACCGCCGCCAGCAGCACCTTCGCCCCGCGAAACATCCGCGGCGCGCTCGGGTTGCGGTATCCGGCGCGGATGAGCCTCTTCTGAAGCACGCCGGTCTCGCTGGGGGATACCGGCAGCGCCATCCCGATCCGCTTCACCAGGTTCTGGAAGACGAGGCTCGGATGCACCGGGACGTGCTTGTCCGCCTCGACCACCGTCCCCGTCACCCTTTCGATGGCCGCCTTCGGCCGCGCCCACAGCCGCACCCCCGCCACCGCCATCGCGGCGGCGATCAGCACGAACAGCGTCGCCGACAGCGCCAGCTCCATCGCTCAAGCCTCGATCTTCACGATCTTCTTGATCACCCCGTAGCCGATCACCTGGAGGCCCACCGCGCAGGCCGCCATCTTGATCCCGGTGGGATCGGCCACGAAGAACGTCGCGTACTCGCGGTTGACCCAGAACATCATCAGCGCCACCACCAGCGGAATGATCGACAGCGCCATCCCGGTCATCCGTCCATGGGCGCTGACCGCGCGAATCCTGCCCCGCAGCTTGAACCGCTCGCGGATCAGGTAGGCCAGCTTGTCGAGCAGCTCCGCCAGGTTGCCGCCGGTCCGCTTCTGGAGGGTGACCGCCGATACGAAGAAGTGCACATCCATCAGCGGCACCCGCCGCGCCAGCTTTTCGAGCGCCAGGTCGAGCGGCATGCCGAGGTTGTGCTCGTCGAAGGTCCGGCGGAACTCCCCGGCCAGCGGCTCCTGGAACTCGCGATGCAGCATTTCGAGCGACACCGAGAAGGCGTGGCCGGCGCGCATGGATCGCGACACGAACTCCAGGCTCTCCGGAAACTGCTCCTCGAACCGCCGCAGCCGCCGGCTGCGCTTGCGGGAGACCACCACCAACGGCACCGATCCCGCCGCCGCCCCGGCCTCAACCGCCAGCCGCTCCCAGGCCGGCGGCGCGAAGTACCACCAGGCGGCGTACGCCGCCAGAAACAGCGTCATGCAGCCGTGCATCAGCCGCCCGGCGTGCCACTTCAGGCCCGCCTGCTCGATCCAGTCGTGCATCCGCGACTGCAAACGGAACCGCTCGAGCACGCTCAGAACGATCCGACCCTTGTCCGTGTTGGTCTTCGAGAGCAGGTCCGGCCGGGCGGCCTCCTTCTTCGGCTTGGCCGCCGCGCCCCCCGCGAGCCGGTTGCGGAACCGGCTGCGGTCGGAGGCGCGCAGCACCTTCGTCGCCGCCACCCAGCAGACCATCGCCACCAGCCAGGAGGCGATCAGCAGCAGCCAGAACAGTCCCATGGCCCTTTCAAATCTCCACCGTTTCGTCGAACAGCTCCGGGCGCAGCGTGATGCCCGCCGCCAGCAGCCGCTCGTAGAACTTCGGCCGGATGCCGGTGGCCGCAAACCGCCCCAACACTTTGCCGTCCGGCGTCAGCCCGCGCTTCTCGAGCACGAACAGGTCTTGCAGCGTGATCACCTCCCCCTCCATGCCGGTCACCTCCGAGACGTTCACCACCCGCCGGGACCCGTCGCTCAGCCGCGCCGCCTGCACGAACAGGTGCACCGCGCTGGCGATCTGCTGGCGGATCGACACCAGGTGCATGTTGGCGTTGGCGAGCGACACCATCACCTCCAGCCGGCTGATGGCGTCCCGCGGGCTGTTGGCGTGAACGGTCGTCAGCGACCCGTCGTGGCCGGTGTTCATCGCCTGAAGCATGTCGAGCGCCTCTTCGCCGCGCACCTCGCCGACCACGATCCGGTCCGGACGCATGCGCAGGCTGTTGACCAGCAGCTCGCGCTGGCGCACCGCGCCCTGCCCCTCCAGGTTCGGCGGCCGCGTTTCCAGCCGCGCCACGTGTGGCTGCTTGAGTTGCAGCTCGGCGGCGTCCTCGATGGTGACGATCCGCTCCCGCGGCGAGATGAACGCCGACAGCGCGTTGAGCAGCGTCGTCTTGCCCGCGCCCGTGCCGCCCGCGATGATGATGTTCAGCCGCGCCCGCACCGCCGCCTCCAGCAGCTCCATCATCCCCGGCGTCATCGTCTTGCGCTCCACCAGGTGCGGCGGCATCAGCCGGTCCACGCTGAACCGCCGGATCGACAGCAGCGGCCCGTCCACCGCCAGCGGCGGAATGATCGCGTTCACCCGCGAGCCGTCGCTCAACCGCGCGTCCACCATCGGCGTCGATTCGTCGATCCGCCGCCCGACCTGGCTGACGATCTTGTCGATGATGTGCATCAGATGCGCGTCGTCCCGGAACACCACGTTGGTCAGGTCCAGCATCCCCTTGCGTTCCACGTAGACCGACCGGTGCGTGTTGACCAGGATGTCGGATATCGTCGGGTCCTCCAGCAGCGGCTCGAGCGGCCCCAGCCCGAACACCTCGTCCAGCACCTCGTCGCAGATCTGCTTGCGCTCGAGCGAGCTGAGCAGCGTCGGCTCGCCCTCCATCAGCGAGATCAGCGCCTGCCGCACTTCGGCGCGCACCCGCTGGTTGTCGATCGACGCCAGCGCGTCGAGGTTGATGCGCTCCAGCAGCTTGCGGTGGAGCGTGAACTTGAGCTCCTGGTACTCCTCCTTCAGCGGCGCCCGCGGGCGGGCCGCGTTGCGCAACAGGCGCATCTCCCAGGTGAGCTCTCCGGCGGAAGCGGGCTCGGCCGTAATCGTCGGCATGGTGGTATGGGCCTCAGGTTTCTACGTGCCCGACAGCACCGGGCTGGCTTCCCAGAACAAGCCGGTCCGGCGCCGCTCGGCCGGCGCGCCGCCCGCCAGCTTGGCGGCAAAATCCCCAACGGCGCGCCCCAGCTCGGAGGCTTCCTCCAGTGGCTCGCCCAAGGTCACGGCCCGGTTGAGCGCGGCCAGGTCCCACGGGAATCCCGCGTCGATTCGCTGGTCGAAGACATTCTTCAGGTCCCCGCGGCCAACGCCGTCCCGGCGGCAGGTGCGGTTCAGGAGAACCTCCACCCGGTCCCTGCCCAGGCCGAGTTGTCCCAACAGGTTCACCGCCTTGCGCGCCAGGTACAGTCCGGGCAGCTCGGCGGTGGCGACCAGGTAGATTCGGTCCGATTCCCAGAACGCCTGGAGGCTGAGGCGGTGAAAGGCGACCGGAAGATCCGCCACCACCCAGTCATACATGCGCCTGGCCTCGTCGAGGAACCGTTGCAGAGCGCCCGGCTGGACCGCCCCGTCGTATGGCCTTTCGGGCGCCGTCAGCACCTCGATCCCCTTGTGCTGCGCCGCGAGCCCCTCGAGCGAAAGCGCGTCCGGCCCCGCCGCCTGCTCGAGCGCGTCCAGAGTCGACCGCGAAGGCTTCAACCGGAGCGAAAATCCGAGCGTTCCGCCGGCCAGGTTCAGATCCGCCAGCAGAACGCGACGCCCGGTGATCCTTCCGAGCGCGAACGCCGACTGGCAGGCCAGCGTCGAGGCGCCCGATCCCGGCTTGGCGCTCGAGAACACCAGCACCTTGCCCGGCTCGCCGCGCGCCTCGCGCTCCGGTTTTCGATGCCGCAGCAGGCCGGCCGCCGCGTCGCGCAGCGCCGAGGCCTCAAACGGAGCGTGCAGAAACTCGCTCGCGCCAAGCCCGAGCGCGTCGAGCATCACCTGGGAGTCGCGCGACCGGCCAAGCCCCACCACGCACACCGCCGGCCGCAACGCCGTCAGCCGGCTGGTCATGCTCGCGGCCGGCTCGGCGGCAGAATAATCCAGAAACACCACGTCCGGCCTCTCCAGCCGGATGCGGCTCTCCAGCGCCGGCGCGTCCGGATATGGCCGGTACTCGCGCGTGATCAGGAAGGCGCGGCTTTCGCGGGCGGCGGCGGCGAATTGCCGCGCCAGCTCGGCGTCGCTCGAAACGAGCACCGCCGTCAACTCGGCCTGTCCGGCTTCCCGCTCCGCGGTCATGGCTTCTTCCCCGCCGGCTGC
>CAZACK010000042.1:0-28678 GCA_964483455.1 uncultured Solibacteraceae bacterium | reverse complement strand
AACGCGTTCGGCATCACCGGCCCGGCCTTGATCTCCGCGGTGGCCACCGGCCGGGTGATCTCCGGCGTCACCATCACTACCAGCTCGGTCTTGGTCTTGTTCTCCTGCCGGCTGCGGAACAGCGCGCCCAAAATCGGAATGTTGGCCAGCCCCGGCACCTTCGCCAGGTTCTCGGTGGCCCGGTCGTCGATCAGGCCGGCGATCACGAAGCTCTGCCCTTCGGCCAGCTCCACGTGCGTCTCCATCCGCCGCGTCGCCAGGCCCGGAATGGTGAACCCGCTCAGCACCACACCCGCCGCCGGGTCGAGCGTCGAGACTTCCGGCCGGACGTGCATCTTGATGGTCTTATGCCCGGTGATCCGCGGCGTGAACGTCAGGCGGATGCCGAACTCGCGAAACATGACGGTCACCGCGCCCACCCCCGCGCCCCCTTGCACCACCGGCACCGGAAACTCGCCGCCCACCAGGAAGCTCGCCTCCTTGCCGTCGGTGGCCACCAGGTTCGGCTCGGCCAGGATTTGTAGCACTCCCTGCGTTCTCAGCGCCTGGATGAACGCGCCCACGTTCAGGTCCGGGCGGAAGGCGAACACGTTCAGCGCGTCGCTGATCGAGAAGTTCGAGAAGTATCCGGAGTTGCCGCCCGGGATGATCCCACTCAGCCCCTTCTTGTCGTCGTAGGGGGTGTTCATCTGGATGGGGAACGGCGCCGGAAACTGCCCGGTGGTCGTCCGCGCCGGCGTGTTGAAGGCGCCGGTCGAAATCAGGTTGAACCCGAGCGAGCTGGCCACCGTGCGGTCCAGCTCGGCGAAGCGCACCCGGAGCAGGATCTGCGGATCGGCCCCGGGGCCGGCCACCTCGAGGTTGTTGACGACGCTCTTGGCCAGCGGTGCCACCAGCGCCGAAGCCCGCTCGGCGACCGATTGCGTGCTCACCCGGCCGGTGAGCGACAGCGCGTCGCGCGCCGCCTGCACGTCGATCTGCTCGCCGGGGAACGTCTCCCGAAGCAGTTTCCGCACCGGCTCGAGGTTCTGCGACACGGTGACGGCGTAGAATCGCCGCTCGCCGGAGTTCGACCAGATGACGACGGTCGAGAATCCCGCCCCTTTGGCCTGCAACAAGACCTCGCGCCGGCTCACCGCCACCGCGTCCACCACCTCCGGCGCGCTGGTCGAAATCCGGCTGATGTCGGAGGGGGAGTCGATGGCGGCGCTCGCGCCGACCGTCAGTTCGAGCCTTTCCTGGTCCGTCGCGGCGGCCGGCAGCCCCAGCGCCGCCAGCCAAGCCCAGCGGAGGACGCAACGGAAAACGAAGCTACTGAATCCGGTTCGCACCGATCACCTCGACGCTCTTCTGCGTTCCGCGAATCACCACGATCTCCTCCGGCAGGGCCGGCGGAGGAGCCGCCGCCACCTGCTGGGGTCTCGGCCGTGGCGGCCGCTCGGGCGGCCCGCGCCTGGCCATGCCATACAGCTCGGTCACCTGCCGGCCGGGCGTCTTCTCCATGCCCTGGTCGGTGGCGTTCCGCAACACCAGTTGGACCTTGCCCTCCGTGCCCGCCAGCGTCAGCAGTTCCGCCTGCTCGGGCGAGACCAGCAGCGTGACCACCGGAACGTTGATCGCCTGGCCGCGGGCGTCCGCCTCGATGTGCTGGCCGGCGGAGAGCACCATGATGTTCTGGAGGACGGTGGTGGTGCGGGCGCCGGCGTCTCCCGGCGGCTTGACCGTCACCAGCACGTCCACCCGCACCCCAGGCAGCACGAACCCGGCTACGCCCACCACGTCGTTCACCTTCACCGATACCGCCCGCATCCCGACCGGAATCACCGGCGCGAGTCCGAGCCCGCTGCCGCGCTCCGCCAGCCGCCCCTCCAGCACCGCCTCCTCCGCCAGGATCTTGCTGATCACCGGCCGGCCGGTGACTTCCTCGATCCGGCCGAAGGCGCCCTTCGGGAACTGCTCCTTCGGCACTTTGACGACCCGCACGTCCGCCGGCCGGATCGGCGCGCCCACCGGCAGGACCGAGGCCGCCACCACCAGGTCTTGCGTCTCCTGTTTCACCTTCTGCGGCGCCCGCCGCAGCCGCCCGGTCATTTGATAGAAGATCGTCGAAACGACCAGCGCAAACAGCAGGCTGATGCCAAGGACGGTCAGAAACCTACGGTCCATCGTTCACTCCTGTCATTTCGCGCCGCCGCCCGGCCCCGGCCGGACTTGCCCGCCAGCAGCCTTTCCGCCACCAGGCCGAACCGCAGCGCAAACTCGCCCAGCCCGAAACCCGCCGGCGACGCACGGCGGCGCCAGCCCCGGCGCACTACCCCCATGCGCCGAACACCGTGGACGGGCTTTGAGTTCACCTGCGCGGGGCCTCCCTGTCTCCTATCGGAGAAGAGGAGTGGTTTGATTAGGCGCTGGCGGCAAGAAACCGGCGCGGAGGAAGACTACCGCCCGGCGATCGCGCGCCGCCTCCCGCCAACCTTCCTCTCGCGCCAGCAACTGCGCCAGCGCCCCGTCCGGAGGGATCAGCACCGCGTCGAACCCGTGGCCCGCGAGCAGGTTGCGCCAGCCCTCCCGGCCCTCGATCAGCTTCAGGTACTCCTTGCCGATCCGCTCCCCATGGAAGTCGCTGCGCCCGTCGATGAACACTCTCGCCCGCGGCCAGCCGTGATAGATCAGGTAATCGCCCCATTCATCCGAGGCAAACACCCGGGCGCCGTCTCGCAGCTCCGGATGCGCCCGCACCATCGCCACCGGAAACTTCGCCGCCGGAAAGTCGGCCGGCCATTTCGCGCCCGGAGTCAGCCACACCGCCGCAGCCACGAAGACCGGAGCCCAGACGGTGTTCCAGCGAAAAGCCGGCGTAAGGTCCCGCGCGACCGCGGCCAGCACGCCGGCCACTGACTTCGGCGACCGAGACGACGCGCGCCGGTCCAACAACCAGGCGGCTTCCGAGGCGATCACCGGCGCGGCGCCGATCGCAAACACCGGGACATGCCTCACGGAAACCAGCGCCAGGTGGGCCCAGAGCAGAATGAGCAGCGCGTCGGCGAACCGTCTTCTTGCCAGCAAGATCCCCGCAAGAAGCAGCCCGGCGAACAGCAGCAGCTCGAACTGAAACAGGCTCTCCGAGCGGAACCGCGGCGACTGGAATTCGTCCACCGCCTGCCGGATCCAGTCCGAGCGCAAGTACTGCGCGACGTGGAGGTGAAGCCGGATCCCGTACGGGTTCACCAGCGACGCCGCGCCGCACGCCGCGAGCAACCCGCCGTAGCGGCGCCCCGCCCTCCAGCCGGACTCGAGCGCGGTTCCGGCGGCCATCGCCGCCAGGCACGCCGGCAGCGCCAGAAACCCTCCGTGGAGATTCGTCCACAGCGCCGCCAGCGGAACCAGCAGCCAGATCCGTCCGTCCGCGCGGCGCCGGTCCCGTTCCACCACCCAGAGCGAGACCGCCAGCAACAGCATGGTGAACACGTGCGGCCGGGCCAGGAAATGGATGGAACTTGCCCCCGCGCACAGCAGGGTGACCGGCAGGGCGACCAGCGCGTTCGCCCCGCGCCACAGCATGTGGCGAAACACCGCGAGCGCCGCAACGCAGAGCGCGATTCCGGAAAAAGCGACCACCCCCGCAAGCCCCCACTGGCGGTGAAGCAGCGCAAATATCACGTCCGCCAGCCATTCCCAGGCGAACCACGGCTCGCCCGGCTTCGAGAACGAGAACAGGTCGCGCGTGGGAACGCTTCGCGTATCGAGAATATACTCCCCGGTCCGGATGTGCCAGCCGGTGTCGCCGTCGGCCAGCAGGTTCTCCCACCCGCTGCCGGCGACGAACAGCCAGACCACCAGCGATGCCAGCAGGAAATCGGACAGCGACGGGCGCACGAGTCCCTCAAGGGACTATCGGCCGCGGGTCAGGAGCGCGGTAGGCGGCAGCCGGCCGGGAAGCCTTACCGGTTGCCCAGGTTCAGCACCACAATCCCAAGCAGGATCAACCCGATGCCCAGAAACTTGTTGCGCGTGAACGGCTCGCCGAAGAACAGCCGGCTCCAGACGAGCGTCCAGATGTAGCCGAGCGAAACCATCGGGTACAGGATGCTCAGTTCGCCCCGGCGCACCCCCAGGATGAAGAAGAAGGACGAAAGCAGAAAGAGCGCCACGCCGAGCGCCAGCCGCCAGTTGCGGATCAGCGTCCCTAGATGGCGGTGCAGCCGGCCCGCGCCGGACTTGAGGAACACAGCGCCGAAGGAGCCGATGAACGACGCCAGGAATACCAGCAGCATCGAAGAGACAGGCGTCTTCATGCTCCTGGCTTTCCGTTCCGGCCGAGAATCGCCACTCCGGCCACAATCACCGCCACGCCGACGAGCTTGAACACGTTCAGCGTTTCCCGGAAGAAGACGAGGGAAAGGAAGGTCACCCAAACATACGTCAGCGAGATGACCGGATAGAGGATCGACAGCTCGCCGTCACGCAGCGCCAGCACCAGCAGCGCCGCGCTGATGCCGTAAAGGCTGTAACCCGCCATCAGCGGCAGGTTCGTCACCATCGCCAGCGGACTCGGGCTCGCCAGCGTGTTGGCGCCGCTCTTGATCAGGATCTGTCCGGCGGCGCCAAAAATCGTGCAGCAGAACACCAGCGCGATGGACTGCCGCTTCGAGAAGTGGAACGACTGAGGTTCCCGCCGGGAGGCGGTTGCAGCGCTGTTCAAGCGATCTCCGGGACGAAGCCTTCATCATAGCCGATTCGTGAGGCTCGCTACGGCCGGGACGGCTCTCGACGAGAACCGCGAAACCTGCGGCGCCGTCACGGACTGCCGATGAGCAGCGCATCCTGACCCTTCGCTATGATGGTTTCCAGCACCTATGGGTTCCGTGGCCGGGCAGGCGCGCCGGCGCAAACTTCCATCCTGGCTTATTCCCGCGCTCGGCTACGGCATCTCCGTCGCCTGCCTGGTGTGGGTGTATTGGGGATTCGACTGGAAGACCGAGCTGCCCAAGCTGGCCGCGGCGGACTGGCGCTGGGTCACGCTCTCGGTCGTCGCCGACCTTGCCGTGTATGTCTGCCAGGGCTGGCGATGGAGCCTGCTGCTTCAGCCGGTCGCTCCGGCGCGTTTTCTGAAGGCGGTGCAGGCGGTGTACATCGGCCTGTTCGCCAACGAAGTCTTGCCGTTTCGCAGCGGCGAGCTGATCCGCAGCTACGTCATGGCCCGCTGGACCCACGTCCCATTCTCCGTTTCGCTGTCGTCGGCGGTGATCGAGCGGCTGTTCGATGGCATCTGGCTGGTGCTGGGCTTTTACTCTGTCACGTTCTTCGTGGATCTGCCGGGCTACCTGGTGAACGCCAGCCAGGTGCTGACCGGCATCCTCGCGGGAGTGGCGACGCTGATGGCGATCGTCATGTTTCGCAAGCATCACGCCCACGCCGCCGTGTCCCAGAGCCGGTGGTCGGAGATGCTGTGGCACGTGGTGGAGGGCCTTCATGCGATGGGCAACTCTTTGTGGTTCGTCGCCGCCGCTGCCGTCAGCCTGCTCTACCTCGCCATCCAGGTGATTCCCATCTATGCCCTCATGAAGGGTTACGGGCTCGACCTGTCCGTCGCGGCGGCGGGCGTTGTTCTGGTCATTCTGCGTCTCGGCACGATCCTGCCCCAGGCGCCCGGCAACATCGGGGCTTTTCAGTTCTTCACGGTAGTCGGGCTGGCTTTGTTCGGCGTCGAGAAGGCGACGGCGACGGGCTTCGCCACGCTGATGTTCGTGGTGGTTACGGCGCCGCTGTGGCTCGGCGGGCTGGTCGCGGTCGCCATCACCGGCATGAGAATCCGGGACTTGCAGAGCGAAGCGCAAAAGTACATCGAGACGCCCGCAGCCGCGGCGGCGGAATCCCAAAACCGTCGTTGACATATAATTCCCCCGAGGAGGAACGCATGCATCGGAATCAACCCGCGGTGTCCCGCCGCCGCTTCCTGCACGGCGGCGCGGCCGGCACAGGCGCTTTCATGATTGTCAGGCCGGAGTCCGTCCGCGGCTCGCAGGCAAACTCTAAGATCTCTGTCGGCTTGCTCGGCACGGGCAACCGGGGCGTTTACGACGCCGGCATTTTCCACGCCGACCCTCGGGCGCAGGTGACCGCCCTGTGCGACGCCTTCGACGACCGCGTCGAAATGGGCATCCAGAAGCTGAAACTTGACAAGCCCGCCGTCTACAAGGATTTTGAGAAACTGCTCGCGTCGAATATCGATGCGGTGCTCATCGCCACGCCGCCGTTCGAGCATCCGCGGATGCTCGAGGCCGCCGTCGACGCGCGCAAGCACATTTACTGCGAAAAGCCGATGGGCGTGGACGTGGAGGGCTGCAAACGGGTGATCGCCGCCGGGCGGCGCGCCGACCCAAACAAGTGCATCTCGGTCGGTTTCCAGCAGCGCTACGGGCCGGTTTACCTCGAGGCGTTCAAGCGCATCCAGGACGGTCAGATCGGCGAGCTTGCCAACGCCCGGGGCTATTGGATCGGCAGCGACCCGTTCCAGCGCAAGCCCTACAGCGACCCCAAGGAGGAGAAGCTGCGGAACTGGTTCTGCTACCGCGATTTCTCCGGCGACTTCATCGTCGAGCAGGATTGCCACAACTTCGACGTGCTGCACTGGTTCCTGGGAGGCTTGCCGGCCCGGGCGGTGGGCTACGGCGGCCGGAAGGTGCGGACCACGATGGAGATCCTCGACCACCTCTCGCTGTCCTACGAATGGCCCAACGGCATCCACGTGAACTACGAAGCCAATCAGCTCTCGCCGCCTGGCTTCTACAAGATCGGCGAGGAATTCACCGGCACGAAGGCCGCCATCACGACCTCGCGCGGCAGCATGGTTCACATCCGCAGTCCGAAGGATTCCGAACGGATCAACTCCAAGCGCGACATCACCATTGACGCGGTCGAGGCTTTCCTGGGCATGATTCTCAGCGGCAACGTGGAGAACGTGGCCGAGCGGTCCGCGCAGAGCACCCTGATCGCCATCCTCGGCCGAACCGCCATCTACTCCGGCCGCGAGGTGACCTGGCTGGGAGAGTTCGGTGTTTAGCCGCCTCGCGCCGGTTGGGATGCTGGTTGCGTTCGGCGTGGGCTCCGCGCTTGCCCAAACCGGCCAGATCCGCGTGATCGTGTTCGGCGCCCATCCCGACGACTGCGATCTCGGGGCCGGCGGCACCGGGGCGCTGTTCGCCTCCATGGGCCACGCCTTCAAGTGCGTGGCGCTCACCAACGGCGACGCGGGACATCAGAGCATGGGCGGCGGCGCGCTCGCCAAGCGGCGCCGTGCGGAAGCGCAGGAGGCCGGGAGGCGTTTCGGATTCCAGTACGACGTGCTGGACAACCACGACGGCGAGCTGCTGCCGACGCTCGAGGTGCGCCACCAGGTCATCCGCAAGATCCGCGAGTGGAACGCCGACGTGGTCATCAGCCCGCGTCCCAACGACTATCATCCCGATCACCGCTACACCGGCGTGGTGGTCCAGGACTCGGCCTACATGGTGGTGGTGCCGAACATCTGTCCCGACACGCCCCCGCTCCGGAAGAACCCGGTGTTCCTCTATTT
Source organism: uncultured Solibacteraceae bacterium (assembly GCA_964483455.1). Classification (GTDB taxonomy): domain Bacteria; phylum Acidobacteriota; class Terriglobia; order Bryobacterales; family Bryobacteraceae; genus CAYZJD01. The sequence goes on along the minus strand of CAZACK010000042.1, from coordinate 21,102 downwards.
CCAGGACCGGTTCACCAAGCCCACGCCGTTCCGCCCGGACATTGTCGTGGATATCACCGCGGTGTTCGACAAGAAGATCGACGCGCTCGACGCCCACGTGTCGCAGTTTTACGAGTGGCTGCCATGGGTGGACGGCAATCTCGACAAGGTCCCGAAGGACCCGGCGGAGCGGAAGAAGTGGCTGTACGAATGGAGGGAGCGCGAGATTCCGCCGGCGGTCCGCGCTTCGCTCGAGAAGTGGTACGGCCGGGAGCGGGCCGCGAAGGTGGAGCAGGCCGAGTCGTTCGAGATCACCGAGTACGGCCGCCAGCCGAACGACGACGAGGTGCGTCGCCTGTTTCCGATGCTCAAGTGAGGCGGTGGACCTTCCGGGCCGATTACCCAGCCGGTAGAGCTGACACGAGAATCGCAGCGAACGCCGCCGAAATCAGAACTTCACGCCAGCCCACTCGCGTCAGCGGGATCTTCAGGAACCACGGCCTGCCGAGCAGCAGCAGGTCGCGCGAATGCAGCGCGAACGGAACGGCGAAAGCGAGCGCAAGACGCGGATACCCGGCCAGCAAGGCCCAAATGCCGATTCCGCCCAGAGCCGCTTGGGCGTACCAGGCGGTGAGGCGAAAGCGCCGCGGTGCGCTGCCTCCCGCTTTGGCGCCGACAATCGCCTCCAGCCGCGCCCGGATCACGAACAGGGCGGCCGCCTGGTGCAGCGAGAAAGCTCCCCACAGCAGGAAGGCCGCACGGCTCCAGTCCCCTCGGGACGAGAGGTAACCCAGCAGGGCGGTTGCGGAGAGACCCGCCGCTTCGAGGATCTGGAGTACAACAAACCGCTGCTTGTTCGAGAGCGTGAAGGCGATGCGCCAGGCCATCAGGATCGCCGTGACTCCCGCAAGCACGACCAACGGCCGCCAGGGAAGTCGCCACACGAGAATGAGGCCCGCGACGACGGCCGGGGGCAGGACGATGCGGAGCGTGCCGGCCGCCCGCTCCGACGCTTCCCGCCGGTCGCGCCACTGGAACCGCTGGCGCAACAGTACGGTCAGCGGTTCCAGCGCGAGAAACACTCCGAGGATGGTCACGCCGGCGGCCAGCGATTCCCAGCGCGCCGAGCCGGCGACTACAAGCCCGCTGAGGAAGGGCAGAAGCAGCATGGCCCAGGCGCCGTGCTCTCTCGGCCACAGGAGCCGGCCGGTCATGTGGCGGTTCGGCCGCGAACCTTCAAAGTTCTTTGCCAGGCGGCGAAGAGCTGCTCGCGAGCGCGGGATGAGATGGCCTCCGGCAGCACGCCGGGCTCGTAGCGGCGGCAGATCTCCACCGTCTTGCGAAGGCTCTCGACGAACTCGACGCACGGGGGGCAACCGGCGATGTGCTCCTCGATTTCCCGGCAGGCGTCGTCCGGAAGCTCCGCGTCAAGCCAGGCCGACAGCTCGGCGAAGACCTCCCGGCAGCTTCGGTAGTGGTTCGTCTTGCCTTCTTCCATGGCGCCTTCAGTTCCCGTGATTCCTCAGGTACGCGTCCAGCTTCTGGCGAATGGACAGCCGCGCGCGGTGGAGGCGAGTTTTCACGACGTCGGCGCTCACCTCCAGAATCTCCGCCGTTTCTTCCGTGGACAGCTCCTCCATGTCGCGCAGGAGAACGACGGAGCGATAGATTTCCGGCAGCTCCTGGATTGCGTCCGCCATGACTTGCTTCAGCTCGGACCGGAGGACCTGGTCGACCGGCAGCGCGGACCAGTCGGCGATCTCGATCCGGCGCTCGCCGCTGTGGTGATCCCCTGCCGGCATTAACTCATCGAGCGACAATTCCTGCGTGGGCGCAAACACGCTCTTGCGGCGTTTCATCAAGCAGGCATTCTTGGCGATCCGGAAGACCCAGGGACGGATGCGCTCCGGCTCGCGAAGCTGATCGAAGTTCTCGAAGACTTTGAACAGCGTGTCCTGGGCCACTTCTTCGGCGTCCTCCCGATGCCCGCACATCATCAGGCTGTATTGGAAGACCCTGGCGCGGAACGATTCGACAAAGCGGTCGAAAGCGCCTTCGCTGCCGGTCATGAGCTCGCGCGCCAACGCGACTTCCGCCTGCCTGTCCAAAGATGCCATTCGAGCCTGGAAAGTGACGCCCTTCCCGTTGATTGTAGCGGGAAGGGCGGGCAGAGAGTGTGGTCAAATATGGGCGGGCCGGCGGTTTGGACCGGCCCGCCGGTCCCCGCCGTTACCCGGCGCACCGGTTTGCATCCAGTCCATGTATAGGCCAAAACGGAGCCTCTGAGAGAATGAGAATCGCGATCGTCGTACTACTGTCCTGGCCCGCCGGGGCGCAGGGGCCGTTGTCGCTGAAGGAGGCGGTGCGGGTGGCGCTTGACAAGCATCCGTCGATGGAAGCGGCCAAGGCGCAGGCGCGCGCCGTTCAGACCCGCGTGCGGCAGGCGCGGAGCGGCTACTTGCCGAAACTCAACTACCAGGAATCGTGGCAGCGCAGCGATAACCCGGTGTTCGTCTTCAGCTCGCTGCTCACGCAGCACCAGTTCACTGAGCGCAACTTTGCCATCGGCCCGCTGAACCGCCCGGACGCGATCAACAATTTCCAGTCGCAGATGACGCTGGACCAGGTGCTCTGGGACGGGCGACAGACGCGGAGCCAGATCCGCTCGGCCGAGCTTGGCCGGGACATGGCGGGCGAGGACCAGCGGCGCGCGCAGATGGACGTCATCGCGTCGGTGATCCGCGCCTATTTCGGAGCGGCATTGAGCCAGGAGAACCTGAACGTGGCCAAGGAAGCGGTGCGATCGGCGGAAGCCGACCTGTCGCGGGCGGAGGCAGTGCGGGCTGCCGGCATGGCGACCGACGCCGACGTGCTGGCCATCCACGTGCACCTGGCCGCGGTCCGCGAGCAGGAGATCCGGCGGCGCAACGAGCTGGACGTGGCGCGGGCGGCGCTCAACGAAGCGCTCGGGCTGGCGCTGGATACGCCGCACGATTTGAGCACCCCACTCGCGGTGGCGAAGCTGGCGGACGCCGAGGTTTCCCAGCGCGAGGAAAGCGCCCGGCAGAACCGGCCGGAAGTGCGGCAGAACCGGCTGGCCTCCTCGCTCGCCGAAACTCAATCGGAGGCCTCCCGGGCGGCGCTTTGGCCGCAGGTGTTTTTTCGCGTCGCGTTCGAGGCGGACCGCCGGCAGTTCGTCAATCAAGGCGGCGCGAACTGGTTCGCGGGGGCCTTCGTGCGCTGGAACGTGTTCAACGGGTACGCCGACAAGGCGCGCATCGACGAGATGCGGGAACTGGCGGCCCGCGCCAAGGCGCAGGAGCGGCAGACGGACGGGGCCGTCCGGTTGCAGGTCCGCCGTGCCTGGAGCGACCTGAACGCGGCGCAGGAGCGCCTCGAGGTCGCGGCAGCCGCCGTGGCGATGGCTGAGGAGAACCTGCGCATCGTCAAGAACCGCTATGAAGCCGGCTTGACGAACGTTACGGAGCTATTACGGAGCGAAACTGCGCTCATGGAGACACGGGTCCGCCGGCTGGCGGCGATTCACGATCAACGGCTGGCGGCCGCGTCGCTGGAGTTGGCCGCGGGAACGCTGAACGCGGACTCGGAGGTATTGAACTAATGCGAGAACAGCCTCATTGCACAAGGAATAGGTCGGCGGTTATTCGGTCGGATGGTTATGCGGTTGGCCGGTCACATGCGAACCGGACAACCGAACAACCGAACAACCGAGGAACCGGCGAACCCGCCATCGGCGTTCATCGGCGTTCATCGGCGGCTCAGAAATTCTATATGGTCGCCTCCCTTCTCCTGCTGGCGGGCTGCGGCGAAGAGAAACGTGCGCGGGACACGACCGCCGCCGCGCCGGTGGCGGTCCAGGCGGTTGCCGCGACTGAAGTCGAGTGGCCGGAAACCTACGAAGCGACCGGGACCGTCCGCGCGCGGACGGTCGCCGTCATTTCGAGCCAAGTCATGGGCTACGTGCGCGAGGTGAAAGTACAAGCGGGCGATCACGTCCGCCAGGGACAGCCGCTGGTCGTGATCGATTCGCGCGACCTGGACGCGCAAGTCCGGCAGGCGGAGGCGGCGCGGAACGAGGCGCGCAGCGCCGTGCCCGAGGTTGAGAACGCGGTGGCGGCGGCGAAAGCCAATCTCGAGCTGGCCGAAGTCACGCTCCGGCGGATGAAAGACCTGTTCGACAAGAAGTCGATTTCCAGCCAGGAGTTCGACGAGGCGTCCACGCGGCTCAAGGCGGCGCAGGCAGGCCACGAGATGGCGAAGTCGAAGCGCGAGCAGCTTCAGGCGAAGATCCGGCAAGCGGAGGAAGCCGTGCAGGCCGCCGGGATCATCCGGAGCTACGCGGACATCGCGGCGCCTTTCGACGGCACGGTGACCGAGAAGCGGGCTGACCCCGGGGACCTGGCCACGCCGGGGGCTCCGCTGGTGACCATTGAACGCGCGGGCGCCTTCCGGCTGGAGGCGTCGGTGGCTGAGTCAAGGCTGCCCCAGATTCGCTCCGGCCAGCCGGTGAGCGTGTCGCTCGAAGCGCTCGACAAAACCCTCGACGCCCGCGTGTCCGAGATCGTCCCGGCGGTGGACGCCGCCTCGCGCGCGTACATCGTCAAGATCGACCTGCCGGCGCTCGGGCAGTTGCGATCGGGCATGTTTGGGCGGGCGGTGTTCCGGCTGGGGACGCGCCAGGCCCTCGCGGTGCCCGAGGGAGCGGTGGTCGAGCGGGGGCAGCTTCAATCCGTCCTGGTGGCGGACGCGGGCGTGGCGCGCGCGCGGCTGGTGACGCTCGGCCCGGCGGCCGGCGGCCGGCGGGAAGTGCTCTCCGGCCTGAAGGCCGGCGAGAAGGTGATCGTGCCGGTTCCGGCCGGGCTGGCGGACGGCGCGCGCGTGGAGGTCCGCCCGTGAGCGAGCAGGCGCCGTTGGGCATGGCCGGCAGGATGGCCGGCGCGTTCATCCAGTCCAAGCTGACGCCGCTGGTGGTCGTCGCTTCGCTGGCCCTCGGCGCGTTCGCCGTCTGGAAACTCCCGCGCGAGGAAGAGCCGCAGATCATCGTTCCGATGATCGACGTGTTCGTGACCATGCCGGGCGCCTCCGCCCGGGAAGTCGAGGAACGCGTGACCAAGCCGATGGAGAAGCTGCTGTGGGAGATCCCGGGCGTCGAGTACATTTACTCGACCTCGAGCCCGGGCATGGCCCTGGCGGTGGTGCGTTTCTATGTCGGCGAGGACGAAGAGGACAGCATCGTCAAGCTGAACCAGAAGATGTACGCCAACTTCGACCTGATCCCGCCGGGCGCCTCGCAGCCGCTGGTGAAGCCGCGCTCCATCGACGACGTGCCGATCCTGGCGCTGACGTTCCATAGCAAGCGGTACGGCTCGTACGAGCTGCGCCGGGTGGCGGCGCAAGTTCACGACGCAGTGAAGCAGGTGACGGACGTTTCGGCGGTCACCATCATCGGCGGCGAGCGGCGCGAGATTCGCGTCACCCTCGACGACGGCAAGCTGGCCGCCTATTCCCTGGCGCCGATGCAGGTTTACGGCGCGCTGGGGGCCGCCAACCGCCGGCTGGCGTCGGGCAGCTTCGCCGCCGGCAACCGCGAGTTCGTTGTCGAAACCGGCGACGTCCTCCGGACGGCGGACGACGTGCGCAACGTAGTCGTGGGCGTGGCCAACGACAAGCCGGTGTACGTCCGCGACGTCGCCGTGGTGCGGGACGGCGGCGAGGAGCCGTCGCAGTACGTGCAGTTCACCTCCGGCGGCTCGTTCGATCCGGCGGTAACCCTGTCGATCGCCAAGCGCAAGGCGACGAACGCGATCGACGTCGCCCACGACGTGCTGCGGCGGGTGGAGGCGCTGAAGGGGACCGTGATCCCCTCCGATGTGGAGATGACCATCACCCGCCATTACGGCGAGACGGCGGCCGAGAAATCCAACGAGCTGCTCCTGCACATGATGATCGCGGTGGTTTCGGTCAGCATCCTGATCTGGATCACGCTCGGGCTGCGCGAGTCGCTCATCGTGTTCACCGCGATTCCGGTGACGCTGGCGCTCACGCTGACCGTCTTCTATCTGTACGGCTACACGCTCAACCGGATCACGCTGTTCGCCCTCATTTTCTCGATTGGTATTTTGGTGGACGACGCCATCGTGGTGGTGGAAAACATCGTCCGCCACGCGCGCATGCCGGCCAATGCCGGCCGGCCGCTGGCGCAGGTAGCGGTCGAGGCGGTGGACGAAGTCGGCAACCCGACCATTCTGGCGACCCTGGCCGTCATCGCCGCCATTCTGCCGATGGCGTTTGTCGGCGGCCTGATGGGGCCGTACATGCGGCCGATCCCGGTGGGCGCGTCGGCGGCGATGGTGTTCTCGCTGATCGTGGCGTTCCTGGTGACGCCCTGGGCGGCGATCCGCCTGCTCAAGGTCGGCGGCGGCCACGCCCACGGCGAGGGAGAGGACTTCTTCACCCGCCTGTATCGCCGCATCATGGACCCACTGCTGCACCGGCCCGTTCTCCGGTGGAGCTTCCTCGGGATGGTGACGATGCTGCTGCTCGGCTCCTGCGCACTGGTCTACGTGAAGTTCGTGCAGGTGAAGATGCTGCCGTTCGACAACAAGAGCGAGTTCCAGGTGATCGTGGACATGCCGGAGGGAACCACGCTCGAAGAGACCGCCCGCGTCACCCGGCGGCTGGCCGAGACGGTGATGACGCAGCCCGAGGTGGTGAACGTCCAGACGTATGCGGGCACCGCCGCGCCATATAACTTCAACGGGCTGGTGCGGCACTACTTCCTGCGGCGCGGCTCGAACGTCGCCGACATCCAGGTGAACCTGCTCGGGAAGGGCGAGCGCGACGACCAGAGCCACGACATCGCCAAGCGCGTGCGCGAGCGTCTCGCGCCGGTGGCGCTGGAGCACGGCGCGCGGATCAAGGTGGCGGAGGTGCCGCCCGGTCCGCCGGTGCTGCAAACGATGGTCGCCGAGGTTTACGGACCGGCGGAGGACGGCCGGATACGGCTGGGGCGCCAGGTTCGCGACATTTTCGAGAAGACCAACGGCATCGTCGACGTGGACTGGTACGTCGAGGACGACCAGCCGAAGTACCGGCTGGTCCCCGATCGCGAGAAGGCGGCGCTCCACGGCATCTCCGACGACGATATCGCGCGGACCATCCGCATCGCCGCGGCGGGCGAGTCGGCGGGGCTGCTGCACGTCGATTCGGAGAAGGAGGATGTGCCGATCACGCTCCGGCTCGACCGCGCGGCGCGATCGGACATCGAGCGGGTGGCGGACCTGCGCCTCCAGGCGCGGAACGGGGGCCTGGTTCCGCTGCGCGAGCTGGTGCGCATCGAGCGGACGCTGGCCGACAAGAGCATCTACCACAAGAACCTGATGCCGGTGACCTACGTGACGGCGGACGTGGCGGGCGCGATGGAGAGCCCCGTCTACGCCATCCTGGCGGTCGGCCCGGAGATCGGCAAGATCAAGATCCCCGAAGGGTACTCGATCGAGCAGTACACCGCGCGGCAGCCGTTCGAGGACTCGAAGTACTCGATGAAGTGGGACGGCGAATGGCACATCACTTACGAAGTGTTCCGCGACCTCGGGTTGGCCTTCGCCGCCGTGCTGGTGCTGATCTACGTGCTGGTGGTCGGCTGGTTCCAGAGCTTCATTACGCCGCTGGTGATCATGGCGGCGATCCCGTTCTCGCTGGTCGGCATTCTGCCGGCGCACGGGCTGCTGAACGCGTTCTTCACCGCCACGTCGATGATCGGCTTCATCGCCGGGGCGGGCATCGTCGTGCGGAACTCGATCATCCTGGTGGATTTCGTCGAGTTGCGGCTGAAGGAAGGGATGCCGCTCGATGAGGCCGTGATCGACGCCGGCGCGGTGCGCTTCCGTCCGATGATGCTGACCGCGGCGGCGGTGGTGGTGGGCAGCGCCGTGATTCTGTTCGACCCGATCTTTCAGGGACTGGCCATCGCGCTGATGGCGGGCGAGATCGCTTCGCTGGCTTTGTCGCGGATGACCGTTCCGATTGTGTACTACATTGTTAACAACAGGAGGCAACACGCATGACCCTGGACCGATACTTGCGCATGATCGCCGGCGCATTTGTCCTCGCCAGCCTGGCGCTGGGCGCCTGGGTGAATCCCTACTGGTACCTGTTCACCGCGTTCGTCGGGCTGAACCTGTTCCAGTCGGCGTTCACCAACTGGTGCCCGATGATGACGTTCCTGAAGAAGCTGGGGATCAAGACCTGCGTCCACGAGATGGCGGCCAAGGGCTGAGGTGGGGCAGACGGTATCGTCTGCTCACAAATGAGCGGCGCATCGCGTGACCATATTCTGAAGTGGGCGCGCGGCTCCAATCCCCGGCCGGAAGCCGACGAACTGGCCATCGAGGAGCCGATGGAAATCCGCGTGGGCCTCCGGCCGGTCAGCGTCACCATGCGAACGCCGGGCCATGACGACGAGTTGTCGGCGGGCTTCTTGTTCACCGAGGGCCTGGTCAAGCGGCCCGAGGACATCCTCCGGATCGAGCCGATCGCCCAGCGGCGCGCGCTGGTGGAGCTGGCCCATCGGGATGGCGCCGGCTCCAACGTCATGAACGTCCACCTTGCGCCGGGTCTGGCCGTCGATTTCAAGCGCCTGACCAGGCACGTGTTCGCCTCGACCAGTTGCGGCCTGTGCGGGAAGGCGAGCATCGACGCGATCCACCAGCAGTTCCCGCCGGTGTCGTCTTCCGTTGTGGTCGAAGCGGACGTACTGCTGAGCTTGCCGAAACAGTTGCGGCGCGGGCAGGAGAAGTTCAACCGCACCGGCGGCCTGCATGCGGCGGTGATCTTCGATGCGCGCGGCGAGATGGTGGTCCTGCGCGAGGACGTGGGCCGGCATAACGCCGTGGACAAGGCGCTCGGATACGCGCTGCTGAAGGGCCTGCTGCCGCTTTCCGCGCACATTCTGCTGGTGAGCGGCCGCGCCTCGTTCGAGATCATGCAGAAGGCGCTCGCCGGCGGCATTCCGGTGGTCGCAGCCGTGTCGGCGCCGTCGAACCTCGCGGTCCGATTCGCGCGGGAGAGCGACCAGACGCTGGTCGGCTTTCTGCGCGGCCGCCGGATGAACGTCTACTCGGCGCCTGAACGCATCCGCTACGCGGCGGGCGGCGATGCGGCGAGGACCCCATGAAGAGTGTCTCGTTCGTTCTCCCGTCGTTAGTCCTGGCAGCCGGCTTGGCCGGACAGGAACCGCGGGAGGCCGAGCTCTATCTCTCCGGTCTTCCCTCCGTCGGCGCCCTGGCCGTAGGCCCGCAGGGAATCCTTTTCGCCGCCTTGCCGGCCCGCAACGGGCAAATCGTGCGCGTCCTCGGACGCGACGGAGTGCTGCCTCTCGCGGAAACTGGAGGCGCCCCGTCCAGCCTCGCTTTCGACGCCGCCGGAGACCTCTTCGTCGCCGACCGCAAGCGGAACGCCATCCTGAAAGTAACTCCGTGGGGCGAAATCAGCGAGTTCGCCGGCGGATTCCGCGCTGTCGAGGCCGTCGCCATGAGCCCCGACGGGCAGATCTTCGCCTCGGACTCCGGCGCATCGCGAGTCTACCGGTTCGACCCACAAGGACGGCGGACCGTCGCGTCAACCGCCGGCGGCGGGATCGCGCAGATCGCGGCACAGGCCGCGGGGCGCGCCCTGCCTGCCGGTATCCGCGACGGCGAGGTGTCGGCCATGGCTCTCGACGAGGCGGGCAACCTGTATGTCGCCGGTCGCGACTCAGGCCGGGTGCTGGTGATCAGCCCGCAAGGCACGCAACTGGAGTCGATCCGGATTCCAGGACCCGCCGTCACATCGCTCGCGTTCGGAGGTCTCGATTGGCGAACGCTTTTCATTGCGCAGGCATCCACCGGCTCGATCTACCGCGCTCGCATGAGCCACAGGGCGCAGCGGCGCCCGTGGGAGCCGGACACCGAGTTGCGCATCACCGAGCCGCTCGACGGAGCAATCTTCAATCGTCACGACGGCGAAGTTACCGCCGCCGGCCTGACCGTCACCGTCAAGGGGTATTGCCGCTCCGCGAAATCCGTCCGTGTCAACGGCCTGAGCGTGCCGGTTCGCGATGGCCGCTTCGAAGCCCCGGTTCTCCTGCGCGAGCGCCAAACGAAGATCGTCGCCGAGGGGCGCCGGAGCCTGCGTGACGCAATCACCGTCCTCTGGGACCGGCGCTCCTTCCCCCGCTACCGGCTCTCCACGGACGACAACATCTGGTTCCTGCGGGACATCGCCCGCAACCAGTACCGCTACCAGTCGATCTTCGACAACCCTTACCTCGCTTTCTGGCTTCAGATCCACAAGAAGTATGGCGCGAAGGTCCACTTCAACATCTATTACGAGACCGAGGGGTTTGATCTCTCCCAGATGCCGGATCGTTTCCGCCCCGAGTGGCAAGCCAATCGCGACTGGATCCGGCTCACCTTCCACGCCCGCGCCAACGATCCCGACCGCCCTTACATCCACGCGCCGCCCCAGAAGCTGGTGGAGGACTACCGGCTCGTGACCCGCGAAATCGAGCGCTTCGCGGGCAAAGAACTTACCAGCCCGATCACCACCGTTCACTGGGGCGAGACCACCCGGGCCGCGGCGCGAGCGCTCCGGGCCGAGGGAGTCCTCGGACTCGTCGGTTACTTCGAGGAACGCGACGAGTCGCCGCGGGTCTCATACTACGTCACATTGCCTCAGTTCCTCCACCTGATGAAACGGGACTACTGGAAGGACAACGAGGCGGACCTGCTGTTTGTTCGCCACGACCTGGTCATCAACACCGTCGCCCTCGACCAAATTGTGCCGCACCTCAAGCGCGTCGCGGCTGACCCGCACCAGTCCGAGATGATGGAGCTGATGATCCACGAGCAGTACTTCTATCCCGACTACCGCGCCTATCAGCCCGACTTCCGCGAGCGGGTGGAGCGGGCTGTCCGATGGGTCACCGAGCGCGGCTACCGGCCGGTGTTCTACGCGGACGGCTTCCTCGGCTCGCCATCTCCAGCGGAGAGCGGCAGGCGCTGATACATAATGGAGTGTCCATCCATGGAGGCACTCACACCATGAACACGACTCGACGCGCGTTCCTCGGAGCGGCCGCTTCCGCCGCCCTTCCCGTCCGCGGCGCCAACGACCGCCTGTCCATCGGAATGATCGGCTGTGGCGGGCGCGGCCGCGATCTGCTGGAAGAGATCGAACAGTGCAAGGACCTGAACGTGGCCGTCACCGCGGTTTGCGACGTCTATCGTCCGAACCTCGAGCGCGCCGCCGCCGATGCCGGCAAAACCTGGGGCGCGGCCCCGTTTCAAACCACCGATTTCCGCGGCCTGCTGCATCGAGGCGACATCGACGCGGTCACCATCGCCACACCCGACTTCGGGCACAGCCGCATCTTGCAGGAAGCCGTCGAGGCCGGCAAAGACGCCTACTGCGAGAAGCCGATGGGCGTCGACTTCGAGGAGGCCAAGGCGGCGTATCTCGCGGTCAAGAGCAGCAAGCAGGTGGTCCAGATCGGCACCCAGCGCCGCAGCGACGGGCACTGCCTGGCCGCCGCCAGGCTGCTGCAATCCGGCATCCTCGGCAAAGTAACCCGCGTCGACATCTCGGTGAACTTCCACGAGCCGCGCTGGCGCCGCGATCACGCGCACGTCACCGAGAAGGACGTGGCCTGGGACCAGTTCCTGTTCAACCGCCCGAAACGTCCCTTCGACGCCCGCCGCCTCCGCGAATGGCAGCTCTTCCGCGATTACACCAACGGCATCGCCGGCCTCTGGATGTGCCACTTCATCGACCTCGTCCACTGGTGGCTCGACGACCCCTACCCTGCCGGAGCCGTCGCCAACGGAGGCGTCTTCCTCTGGAAAGACGGGCGCGAAACTTCCGACGTGTTCCACGCCCTGCTCGACTATCCGAAAGGATTCCTGGTGAGCTTCGCCATGAGCCTCACCAACGCCGCCGGCAATCGGAATCTCTGGCTCGGAATCCGCGGCACTCTCGACGCCAACGCCTGGCGCATCAGCGGCGAAGGCAGCAAGGCCACTGACCGGCTGGAGCAGGAGATCCGCATCGAGCCGGAGGCCACCACCTCGCACATGCGCAACTTCCTGGAGTGCGTGCGCAGCCGCCGCACCCCACGGGCGAGTGTCGAGGCCGGCTTCTCCCACGCCGTCGCCTGCTCGATGGCGGCCCAGGCTTTGGAAACCGGAAAGCGGGTTGCCTTCGATCGCCAGGCGCTGCGGCTGGCGTAAGCCGGCAGGCATGCGAACAGCCGGTCACCAGGTTGATCGAAAGATAGCCAACCTGCCGGAAACGGCGGAAAGACCCCTCGTTATATCCGATAAGTCCTTCTGCGGCAACCGATTCGACCAGCGGGCTGACCGTTCGGCTAATGGAGCGTGCAAGGGAGTTGTCCGAAAGATTTGTAGTTCGTGGCCTGACGGGTCCGTATACTCGTTGGCAGTGTAGAATGTGGCGATGAGCTATCTGCCTCCCGTTCTACAGGTTGTGCTGGTCTTGGTGGTGGTGATCGCGGCTGTGTACGACATTCGATACCGGAAAGTCCCGAACTGGTTGACGCTGTCCGGCGTCCTCCTCGGGCTGGGCCTCAACTGGTGGGTCGGATCCCAACTGGGCCCCGAGGCCGGCTTTGGCTTGCTCCGCGCCTTGAAGGGACTTGGACTGGCTTTCGTTATCTATTTTCCCCTCTATCTCTTGCGAGGGATGGGCGCCGGCGACGTGAAGCTCATGGCCGCCGTCGGAGCCCTGGCCGGAGCGGCCAACTGGTTCGGCATCTTCGTGCTGACCAACCTGCTCGGCGGAATCGTCGCCTTGATCCTGGTCTTGTCCAAAGGCAGGCTGCGCACCACCCTGAGCAACCTTGGCTACATGCTCAAGGAATTGGCGTTCTTTCGAGCTCCTTATATGAAAAGGGAGGAGTTGGATGTGAAGAACCCGAAAGCAGCGACCCTTCCGCACGGGGTCATGATCACGCTGGGTTCGGTCGCGTTCCTGATCGCAGCGGCGATTTGGGCGCCAAGGTGATTCTGATGAAAGGGGGACTGGCGGTGCGGGCTGGGCGAGTGACAAACGATGCATGTACAGGTGTTCATCTACCTGCAACTTCTGGACTTCCTGACGACGATGGTCGGCTTGAAGCTGGGCCTCGGGGAGGCGAGCCCCTTCATCCACTGGCTGATGCAACTCGGCCCGGCGCTGGGCCTGGCCGCCTCCAAGCTGCTGGCCATTGCGCTCGGAGGCATCTGCCTGTGGCTCAATAAGCAGCACCTGGTGCGCGCCATCAACTACTGGTACGCCGGGCTGGTGGTGTGGAACATCAGCCTGATCCTGATCGCCGCGCCGGTAGCGTAGCCGCTGCGGCTCGAGTGTGCAACCCGGCCCTGTTTTTCGAATGGCGAACCCGGGTCACGTGCCCGCCAGCATCCCTACCATAGTCTCGGAGTGACTTGGCGGCAGGTCCGGCCGCTCAAGTCGCCCGCTTTGAGGGAGCGGACGCACAAATCCAGGCTGTCCTCGCGGCAGAAGTACACCTCGTACAAGGGCAGGTCCTGCTCCTGGACCAGGTAATAGCCGAGCTGAAGCGCGGAGGAGTCGGCGTCACAGGAAACGACCACACCATTGTGTGGAAGAGCGCGTACTCGGAACGCGGCGCTGGGGGCCTCGTAGTTGGCATAGCTGAAACAGCGGCCGATGCAGACCCGATCCAACATGTGAGCCAGAGCATCGAAACTCCTGGCCGGCGCGCAGAGCGCGCTGACCACCCTGGCGTCGGGAGGCAGTTGACCAACCACCGTTTCCAGACGGCGCTCGAGACGGTTGAAGGCTCTCGTGTCTGCGAACAGGAAGGAGAAGAAAAGGGCGGCCACCGCGGTGAATCCGGCGACGTGCCAGCGGGCCGGCATCCTGGGAGCCAGACAGACGCAGACCATGATCCCCGCCGGCAGCGACATGCGGTGGGAGATATACATCAGAGCGTGCTTGTAACCGGGCAGGTGTACGGCGGTGGGGGTGAGCACGACTGCCGCCGTGGTCAACAAGTAGATTTGGAAGGCGGGGCTTAACAGAACATGCCGGACACCTTCGTTTTGAACTCGGTCAAACAGGAGCAACATCCAGGCGGACAGGAGCAACAAAGCAATTGAAAAGTATTTTGTTCCGTAGACCCAGGCCTGATCCGCCCCCGTCGCGCTGAACACCTGCTCGAAGGCCCAGAGGCTCTTGAACCGGCCCATCAGGATTACTCGGAGAATGGAGAACGAAGCAATGACCGCGGCTCCCAGCAGCATCCGCCATCGGTCGTTCAGCGATCTCGATATCCGGCCGTAGACCAGGGCGCCAGCGGCCCAGGCGACCGGGAGCATGTGCGCGGTCGCGGCCAGCGCAAGCAGAGCGGCGCCCGCAGCGACTCGCGCTGAACTCCACGTCTTCCACACGAGGGCCAGCGTCCACAACGAGAGGCCCAACGCCAGGTAGAAATTAGCGAATCCCATGTGGAACACCCATCCATACGCAAGGATGGCAATCGGGGCCAGTAGCCACCAGACCGGCCGCCCGGCCTCGACCGAGGCGAGAACAAAGGCGCCCCACGCGAAAATAACCACCAGCAGACAGGCTGCGATCTTCTGGCCGAGATCGAATCCCGCCGTGCGCACCAGAGCTGTCAACAGCAGGTCGAACAGCACGTTCGTCCACTGCGAGGCAACCCTGAGCCCCTGGACTTTGCCCGACTCGATCTGTTCCACCAGCCAGGCATTGTAGACATGGCTGGAGAAGTCGCCGGCTTGAATTAGCGGCTGCCAGAGACAGGGCAGGAGAAACGCGGCGCTGACCAGGATGATGACTGCGACTCTCGCGCCGATGGCTTTCATGGTCCGATCACGCACCTGCCAAACGGATCGAATCGAATTCGGGAGTTGATGCGAGCCTCGTCCGGACTTTGGAGATCGATTCGCAGGCTGCCAGCGCCAGCGAGGGATTCGTGTTGATGGACGTCCCGCGGTCGAATTCGTCGAGGTTCGGTTTGAGGACCAGGCGTTTCCCTGTCGCCGTGGCCTTGTGTTCGGCTGGAATTCGTCTCACGTTGTCGGCCAGTTGGTCCTGGTAGCCGGTCGCGCCGAGGATCGAGACCGTCAGGGGCGGCCCGCCGGCGCAGCGCCGCGAGCGGATCGCAAGGCCGCCGGCTGCGGGTGAACCCGCCTGGGGAATGTCTACCACAGGATCGGCGTCACCTTTCGACAGGTCCGGCCGCTGCCATCGCCCGCGCGAAGCGCCCGGATGCACACCTCCTTGCTGTCCTCGCGGCAGAAATACACTTCGTACAGAGGAAGGTCCTGCTCCCGGACCGTGTAGGCACCGGTTTGCAGGGCGTAGGAGTCCCCATACTCGGCAACCACCACGCCGTTAGCCGGCGAAGCGCGCACTCGGAACGCGTCTGTGGACGGTTCGTAGTTGGCGTAGCTGAAGCAGCGTCCGGCGCAGACCCGGTCCAGCATGTGACCTAGGGGATCGAAGCGACTACCCGGTTCGCACAGGGCGCTCACCGCTCTCTGATGTGGAGGTAGCCCGCCGGCTACTGCGTTCAGGCGCCCTTCCAGTTGGTTCAGCGCTCGCGCGTCGACGAATACAAAGGAGAAGAACAGCGCCGCCGCCACGGCGGATCCCGCCACCTGCCGCCGCGTCGGCCTCGCGCCTGCCAAACAGACGCAAATCATGATGGCCGCCGGCAGCGACATTCGATGGGAGATATACACAAGCGCCGCCTTGTAGCCGGGCAGTTCCACGCGCGTGGGAATCAGCACGACCGCCGCCGCGGTGAACAAATATATCTGGAAGGCGGGACTGAGCAGCACCGACCGTCCGCCGGCGGCATCAACGCGCCGAACCACCAGGAACGTCCAGAGCAGCAGCAGCAGCACCGAGACGAGAAAGTACTTGGCTCCGTAAATCCATGCCTGGTCCGCTCCAGTCGCCCCAAAGGCCTGCTCCAGAGCCCAAAGGGTCCGGAACCGGCTCATCAGCAGGAATCGCAGCGCCAAGATGGCGGCAATGACCGCCGCGCCCAGCGCAATCCGCCCGCGATCGTGCAACCTTCTCCACATCCATCCGTAAATCGCCGCGCCCACGGCCCACGCCACCGGCAGCATGTGTGCGACCGCCGCAGGCGCGAGCAGAGCTGCGGCGACGGCGACCCGCGCCGGGCTCCACCTCTTCCACACCAACGCCAGCGCCCACAGAGCCAGCCCGAGTGATAGGTAGAAATTCGCGAAGCCGGCGTGGAATACCCACCCGTAGGTAAAAATAGCAATCGGGGCCAGTAGCCACCAGACCGGCCGCCCGGCCTCGACCGAGGCGAGAACAAAGGCGCCCCACGCGAAAATAACCACCAGCAGACAGGCTGCGATCTTCTGGCCGAGATCGAATCCCGCCGTGCGCACCAGAGCTGTCAACAGCAGGTCGAACAGCACGTTCGTCCACTGCGAGGCAACCCTGAGCCCCTGGACTTTGCCCGACTCGATCTGTTCCACCAGCCAGGCATTGTAGACATGGCTGGAGAAGTCGCCGGCTTGAATTAGCGGCTGCCAAAGACAAGGAACAAGCAAAGCTGCGCTTGCAAGAGCGAGGATCGCAATCTTCACGGCGATGCGCCTGATTGGCCCGTTCACGTCCCAGCCAGGCGGATCGCCGCGAATTCCGGAATCAGTTCGAACCTCGTCCGGACGCCAGCAATTGGTTCGCCGATCTGCCGTACGTTCGCTTCGGCGGTCTGGCCGCGGTCCTCGGCCAGCTTGAGGTAGCGGACCTTCCGCGGATCAATGCCCATGATCCGGCAGCACGTCGCGTCCACGGCCGCCAAGTCTCGTCCGGCCACGATGACTCCTGCGAACTTCGCTTTGCCCTGGATCGGCCCGTTCCCTTCCATCCCCTCGATGCCGTCGACGATGGCAAACACTCGAGGAAGCATCGCGTGCACTTCCACGATGCATTCGTGGATTCCTGCCCAATGGAGGATGTTCTTTGGCCAGCCGTAGATCGCGCCGGGAACGAGCCCAAAGAAATTCTTCATGGACAGGGTGGCGCCGACCCAGTGATGAGTCTTCAGCTTGGGCATCGAGACCAGCAGGTCACACCTCAGCGCCGTGCGCGGCAGATAGAGGCTCTCCAGCTTGGATACCCGCCGGATCAGATCCACCCGGACCACATCATCCACATTCAGATCGGTGAAGAGATTCTCGAAATCCGGAAAGGCCTGGAAGTAGCCGGCCGCCTCCGCCAGATCCAGAGTGGGCCGCCGGTGGCCCGGACCTTCCGCGATCCGCACCTCCGCCGCCCCCATCGACCGGAACGCCTCGTAGGCCGCCAGCATCAGCGCCGGATTCGTGTTGATGGACGCCCCTGGATCGAATTCAACCAGGTTCGGCTTGAGGACCACGCGCTTGCCCGCCACGGCGAGCTTGTGCTCAGCGAGGATTCGCCGCACTTTGTCGGCAAGCTGGTCCTGGTAGCCGGCCGCGCGGACGATCGAAACCATCGGAGGCGGCCCACCCGGCTGCCGCGAGCAACTCGCCAGGCCGCCGGCCGCCAGGGAGCCGCTAATCATCTTCCGGCGGGTGATGACATCGGGCATGAAATCACCTCAGAAGCACGTTGCGCCCCGCCGCGGCTGCATCCGCGATGACTCGAAGGGAGGTTTCAACGATGGTCCGGGGGAAGGGCCGGGGCGGCCAACTGCCCGTGAGCGGCCGTGAATGCGCCAGCAAGCCGAGACGAAGCCAGCTTTGTCCTTCCTCCGACTTGCAGGTGCGCAGGTGGCGCTCGGCGGCGGCGATGCCAAGCGTCACTTTCTCCGAACGGTTCGCATGCAGCGCGAGCAGCGCCGCGCCCGTGGTTTCCGGATACGAGGAGCCCTCGTAGCCCAAGGCTCGCGAGGAGCCGTGATTCCACCCCCCGTCCTGGCACTGCTTGTCCAGCAGAAACCGGTGCCCCATTCGAATCCGTTCCTGGTACTCGGGCCGCCGGCTTCGTGTGTTTAGCTTCGTCAGAGCGAGGATACTCACCGCCGTCGGGTGGACCCAGGCGGCGGTGTTTGGAAACCAAGGCCAGCCGGCGGAGTCGGCGTCTCGCTCCGGCTGGATGCCGAGAAGCCGCTGGCGGGCCCTTCGCCAGAACGTGGATTCGCGTCCGGTGACTCGCAGCAGCCATTCGACCGCTCTGGCCAGGGATGGGCTGGGTGGCTCCTCGGACCGAAGCAACAAGACAAGGGCCGTGACCCACGTGCTTTGCGCGACCGAAGCCTGCGGGGGCCAGCCGCCGTCCGGCCGCTGCATGCGCCCCAGCCAATCTTCGGCCCTGCGGATGGCGTCATCCTCGCAAGCCGCCGCCCGCAGCGCCAGCAGGGAATAGACGGTTGGTTCACACCACGATGGCCCGCCGCAGCGATATCCCCAGCCTCCATCCTGGTTCTGTGCGGCGAGAAGGATCTCCGGCAGACCGGATGCCGATTCGGCCATCGGGGTAGTTCCAGCGGCCGGCGGCCGTTGGCGCCGGCTGCACGGCAACGCAGCCGGCCGCGGGGTTCTCCTTACCTGCCTCCGATCGCTTTCCGCTTGCGACGCCTCAACAGATAGAGCGCCAGCACCCCTCCAGCCGCTATCCACAAAATCGCCGACAGTGTCGTGTTGTCCATTGTTTATGCTCCTTTGTTAGTCTTACTTTGCTCCAAAAGATTTCATGAGTGGGAACAGGTACTTGAAGACTTGCAGCAACCCTGGGCCAGCCGCCACAACCAGCATGGACGGCAAAATGAAGAAGAAAATCGGGAACACCAGCTTGACGCCGACCTTTCCGGCTCGTTCTTCCGCGTCCTGCCGGCGTCGAACGCGCATGAAGTCGGAGTGCGTGCGCAGCGACTCCGCAATGCTCGTGCCGAAGCGGTCGGCCTGAATCAGGATGGCGACCAGCTTCCTTAACTCCGGCTCGCCGGTGCGGTCCGCCAGGTTTCGTAACGCGTCGGCGCGGCGTTTGCCGGCTCGCATCTCGAGGTTGACCAGCCCCAGTTCCTCGCTGATTTCCGGGTGTGTAATCCGCAGCTCCTCGCTGACGGAGCGGACCGCCTGGTCAAGACCCAGTCCGGCTTCCACGCAAACCACCATCAGGTCAAGCGCGTCGGGCAGGGACAGCCGGATCTTCTGCTGCCGGGCGCTCACCAGATGCTCCAGGAAGAACGTGGGGCCGAAGTAGCCCGCCAGTCCGGCGGCGATGACCAGGACGATTCGCAGAACTGAGTTCGCGGTGACCAGGTCGCGAAACAATAAGGCCACCACCAGCATCGTCAGGCAAAGGACCAGCTTCAGGCCGTAGTAAAACTTAAGCGCCGTCTCCGAGCGGTATCCGGCGGCGGCCAGATACCTGCGGGCCACGGAGGCGTCTTGCGGCGAGATCGGTATCTTGTCGCCGATCTGCTGCGTGATCCGGACAAAAACGTTCTCCTGCGGCTGCCCGGAAAGCGCCACCAGCTCGGAGTCCGAAGTCGAAATGGTTCCGCCCAACTGGTCGTAGAACCGGCCTGGCTTGGCGTATCTCCGGTAGCCGTAGACGGAGATCGCCACCATCAGGAAGGAGAACAGGACAACCGCGATAATCCCCGCAACCAACATTGTTCAGCTCCTCATACCTTAATGTTGACGATGCGCCGGATGAAGTAGTAACCCAGAAACTGACCGACTACCGCTCCGAAAATGATCCACTTCCCATCCGGGTCTTTCGCCATGCTTTGCAGATACCCCGGAGCGACGATCAGCAGCGCGAACATCAGGACAACGGGCATGATCGTCAGCACCAGCCCGGTGATGCGGCCGTGGGCGCTGGCGGCCTTGACCTGCCCCTTCAATCGGAAGCGCTCGCGAATGACGTACGCCAGCTTGGTCAGGATTTCGGCGAGATTGCCGCCCGTTTCCTTCTGCAACATGACCGCCGAAACGAAGAAACTGACATCGAGCAGCGGTACGCGCTTGGCCAGGCTCTGGAGCGCCTGTTCGATCGGAGCGCCCAGGTTCTGCTCGTTGAAGACCTGGCGGAATTCGCGGCTGAGAGGCTCGGAGGATTCGTCGGCCAGCATCTCCAGGCTCACCGAAAACGCGTGGCCGGCTCTCATAGCCCGGGCCAGAAAGTCCAGCGCCTCCGGGAACTGCTCCTCAAACTGCGCCAGCCGCTTGGCCCGTTTGCGCAGCACGTAGAGGTAGGGCATGGCGCCGAACAGAATGGCCAGACCGATCGAACTGGTCGTCTGGAACATGAGAAGCCGGAATCTCAGCCCGAGCAGCGCCCCAACCACTACCCCGACGGCGGTCAGGATCAGCAGCTTGTTCACCGTCCAGTCCAAGCCTGCCTGTTGGATGCAGGCCTGTAGCTTCTGCGTGAAGTTGAACTTTTTGATGAAGCGGGCGATCGGATCCTCATCGCCTTCCCCGGCCTCCCTAAGAATCGTGGTCTCCGTGACAACGGTCTCGCCGGCAACCGTCTGGAGCATGCCCACGACCTTCTTCTTCCTCTGCGCTTCCAGGAATCCCCACCCCACGCTGACGGCAATCAGCACCAGCGCGAAGATGACCAGGAAGCTGATGATCAACACAGTCATAGGCTGCTCCTAGCGAAGCTCGACCACCGTCTGGAACATCGAGGCCGGCAAGCTGATGCCGGAGGATACCAGGCGCTCGTAAAACCTTGGACGGATGCCGGTCGCCCGGAACCGGCCTTTGACGCGCCCGTTCTCCCCCAATCCGGTCTTCTCGAACAGGAAAATCTCCTGCGTCGTGACCTGGTCGCCTTCCATGCCGACGCATTCCGTCAAATGGGTGATCCGGCGGCTGCCGTCGCTCAGCCTCGCGATCTGGATGAACAGATCGATCGCCGAGCTGACCTGCTGGCGGATGGAGCGGACTCCCATATTGGCGTTGGCCATGCCGACCATCACCTCCAGCCGGCTGATCGCGTCGCGCGGGCTGTTGGCGTGGATGGTGGTCAGCGAGCCGTCGTGACCCGTGTTCATGGCCTGGAGCATGTCCAGCGCCT
>CAZACK010000041.1:23821-41965 GCA_964483455.1 uncultured Solibacteraceae bacterium | reverse complement strand
GGGCTTCCAGGAAGCGGCGAGTGATCTCCCCGACCTCGGCGAGGCGTGCCTCAGCCAAAGATCGAAGGGACCGGAAGAACTGGCACACCTGCTCGTCGGCCAGACGGTAGGTCACATACAGACCGGCCTTTTCCCCCTCCACCAGTCGAGCCTCGCGAAGCGCCTTTAGATGTTGGGAGGTGTTGGCCAGCCCCAGGCCGGCTTCCTTGGCGAGGGCTTCCACGGTCCGCGGGCCTTGGCAGAGGAGGTCCAGCAGTTCCAGCCGACTGGGGTTCGAGATGGCCTTGCCGATGCGAGCGAACTGCTCGTAGATGGCGGTTTTGAAACGGCGGTTTCGGTTCGCCATGACTCCTTCAGTACTTTAAAATCTATTGAAGTACTGCGCCAATGTCAAGAGGCTTGTGCTTCCTTGATGCAAGTATTTGAATCTGAGAGCATTACTGGTGACAGACTAGAAGATGCCCAACGAAAAGAAGTATCCCCCGCTGTTTGATCACGCTCTGGACGCACCGAGCGCGTTCAGGCCCGAGAGTCTGATCGAGGCAGTCCGAGCCGAGCGAAAGCTGCCGGCGGATCCGGTGCCCGACGTGTGCGTCCTGGAATTCGACGGGGACCTGACCGACTGGCTGGTCGCGACCGGACGTGCCAAACGATGGTGGTCGTGGGCCTGCTTTCATACCTCGATGGAGGCAGTGGAAGTGGACGGCAACTGCCTCGGGCTGATCGCACGCACGATCGGCGGCCCATACGCGGTCCTCGTTGCGGAACAACTGGTGGCCTCTGGCGCCCTCGTCATTCTTGGGCTGACCTCGGCGGGGCAGGTATCGCCTGGCTTGACGATACCGAGCCTTGTGGTTTCGGCGAGAGCCCTCCGGGATGAAGGAACGTCGTACCACTACCTGCCCGCCGCGGAATACGTGGAAGGCGATGTGGGCCTCGCGGCCGCCTTGCAGGAGGAGCTTCGCGGACTCGGTTTGCCGGTTGTTACCGGGCCCGTCTGGACTACGGACGCACCGTACCGGGAGACCTTTGAGCAGTTGGAGCGGCACGCGGCACGCGGCATCCTCGCGGTAGAGATGCAGGCAGCGTCCCTGTTTGCGTTCGGGGCCGCACGCGGAGTGCGATGCGGCGTGGTCGCCCACGTCACCAACGGCATCGACCACTCGTCGGAAGCCCAGTTCGACAAAGGTACGCACCAGCTTGGGGTCGAGATTCTTCGGGCGATGTCTCGCGCCGGCAGGCGCTGCTTGCAGGATCACTGATGGCCGGGTTCTGCTTCGTCGACGCGACGGCGAAGATGGCCCCTCGGGCTGAGGTCCCCCGCCCCACAAGACGGACATCGTGAAAGCCAGCTGCCAGCAGCATCTGACGGATCTGGTCCGCCGGACGAAACGTGTACACGGATGCAGGGAAGGCCCGCCGCATCTCCTCGCTCGCGGGCCGGAACCCCAGAACGAATCGTCCACCCTCTTTGAGAACGCGCCGCACTTCTTTCATGTGGGCGACTGGCTCGTCCCAGAAGTACACAGTGTGGACCGACCACGCTCGATCAAAGGAATTGTCCGCAAGAGGAAGACGCAGGCTGTCTGCTTGCCGGAGGTCAACGAGCCCCTGGTCTACCAGCGCGCAGTTGCGGCGCCTGGCCATAGCGACCATGTCGGGTGAGAAGTCAACACCGGCGACCAACCCGCCGCGCGTCAGCTTCGCAACGGCGGCGATGGAGCGTCCGTGGCCGAATCCGATCTCGAGCACGCAATCCGCTGGCCGGATCTCCAGCAGGGCGAGCGCCGCGTCATTCTCCTTGCTTGTCTCCCAGGCCATCCAGGTGGCCAGAAGACGCCCGAACCATCCCTCCGGCCGCCGGCCGTGGCGCGCGAGGAACTCAGGACGCCGCATGGCTCTTCCCCCTCGGCCGGCCGGTTGACCGGAGCGCCGCGCGAATGCCGGCCAGGTAGGTCAGGCACGCACCCAGCACGGTCGTGCCAAAACCGAGGCTCAGCTCGTTGACGCCGGCGATGCAGCTCCTGGGTATGACGAACCCGCAGCCGATCACCAGCGCCGGCAGGGCGAATCCCAACAGCGGGTAGAAATGCCTCAACTTCATGGTTCTAGCCTCCTCTGAACGACATGGGCGGTCGAGTCTTCGCCAGCTTGTAAGCGTGGACGACGGCGTCCACAACGACCTCTTCGGCCACGGACTGGTCGATCGCCGTCGCATACGGGTCCGTCCGGCAGTGCATCGCCAGGGCCGCCACCATTTCGAGGATCAGACGCGCCGCGGCGGCGATGTCGGGCGCCTGGCGGAGCTTCCCGGCCGACATCCTGCTCGCCAGGTATCGCGCCAATTGCTTCATCAGCCGCAGCCGGCGATCCGCGAACCACAGCCCGGCAAGCTCCGGCCAGTCCAACGCACACCGTTCCAGGAGCTTGAGGGCCAGCCATCGCGAGGAGGTCTTCCGGAAGAGTTCGCGGACGAGGTCTCCCAGTTCCCGGACCGGATCGGACGCCGGCGAGCGGAGCGCGCGTTCCAGGGCAGGGAACTTCGCTTCCGTTCGCATTGAGGCCTTGATGAACTCCAAGGTGCTGCCCGCGAACGGGGTCTTCACCGGAAGCTCCCAATTGCCGTCCAGGAAGCCGGAATCCAGGCTGGACCGGACCACGAGGTCGAAGAGGGCCTCTTTGCTTTCGGCGTAGAGGTAGACTGTGCCGGGGGCGATACGCATGGCGCGGGCGACGTCGGCAATCTGAGCTTGCCGGTAGCCCTTAACGAGGAAGACGCGGCCGGCGGCCTGGACGAGTTCATGCAGCCGGCGGGGAGGACGGTGTCTGGGCATAAAATACTGAATGACTCATTCATTTATAATCTACTCCAAGAACGAGGCCGCTGTCAAGGCCCCCGGGATCGGACCTTGACGGCGTCCCGTCGGCCCGGCGAGAGGAAACACGGGTGGAAACGGAAATGGGGCGAACGGCAGGATGTTACGCCCGGCTGACGGTTTCAGCCTCGCCCTGTCGCCCGCAGATCGAGGATCAGCGCGTCCAGGGCGATGCTCTTTTGGATGTTGCGGCGGACGAGGTCGGGGTGTTACCGCCGTGGAGGCGAAGCCGGGGCGGCCAAGCGGCCGCAAACGCGGGCAGGCTTACTTCTGACAACGGCTCCGCATGCTGCCGTACTCCCCTTCCTGTATCCTGTCTTCATGAGACCGGCCACCCTGCTTTGATTCGCCGCCGCGGCGGTTGCTCGAAAGGTCTGGCTCTTTGCTATGCCGGCCTCGCGTTGATCTAAGACGTGACGGCGTGTTTGCCGTCACGACTCCGACCCAGGCTCGATCGTCGCGTAACGTTCCGGCGAGCTGGAGTACGCGCTGTCTACTTTGGCCTCCTGCCTCAAGTGCGCAAGAACACCTGGACGCGATTGGAAGTCCACGTAGCCACACCGCATCCAAAAAAAACAGCATCTTCTGTCCAAATGGGGCATCCGAGCGCCAGCGCAGTGGCCAGAATCGGCCAGTCTTCGGGATCGCGATTTCCCAGCCGCTCTCGAGCCTCGTCTTCGAACTCGCCGTAAACATCGGCGCCAACCAGATCCATCAGACGGCTCAAGGCCCGAAGGAATGCGAGCACCGCCTCCGGATCGGCGCCGCGCTTGATCGCCAGCGCAGCCACGTGTTCCTCCGCTTCCGCGTAGGCAACTTCCGGAACGTAGAATGACACCGCCTCAGCGCTAGCCTCGATCACCTGGCGCACTCTCTTGCCAAGGAGGGCCCTCACCAGGATGTTGGCATCCGCCACGAGGGCCTTAGCCGGCATTGCATTTCTTCTCGCGGGCGGCGCGACGGATCTGTTTGTACTCCTCCATCAGTTCGTCTTCCGTTGCACCCCACGATGCGATCATCGCGTCCAGGGCCTTCGCCGCCGCGCGCATGGCATCGAGTGCAGCCTTCCGGCTGCGCTTTTGCGCCGGGAGGTAGAATCCGAGCGTCCGGCCATGACGCGTGATGGCGAGAGGCCTGCCCGACTCGAGATAACCCGCGAGGTTTTCGCGAAACTCGCGGATGCCGATCTTCACTGTTTCCATAGATTGTGTACTCACTGTACACTTTAACATAGTTTCGCCCCGGCTGCGCCCAACCGCCTGGGAACATTCATTGCTCCTCACCCCATCGTGGTTCGCAGATCGAGGATCAGCGCGTCCAGGGCGATGCTCTTTTGGATGTTGCGGCGGACGAGGTTGGACAGCTCGTCGACCTTTCGAGTTGCCGCCCGCAGCCACTGGAACGACACGCGGGCTGCGAGTTGCGCCAACTCGGCGCGCTTGTCGATGTTGCGCAGCTCATCTCCCCCTTGCTGGAGCACGAGCAGGTCGCGGAGCAGGCCGTAGAGCACCTTCAGGTAGTGGTCGAGCTTCTCCGAGCGCGCGGCGGCGATCTCGTCGGCGTAGCGCAGCCAAGCGCCGAAGTTCGCGGCTCCGGAGGCCGCCTGGAGCAGGCCGAGCATTGCCGCGCGGCGGCGGTCGTACAGCGCGAGATCCAGCGTCACCGCCACTCCCGGCGAGCCGGCGGCCAAGGCCATCCGCCTCTCGGCGTCATCAAGCTGACGGGACGTACAGAACTCCCGCATCGTCTCCGCCGGCAGCGAGGTCAGATACAGCGGCACGGCTCTCGACCGGATGGTCGGCAGCAGGTCGTATGGGTTCTCGGCGGTCAGGACCAGAACCAGGTGCTCGGGCGGCTCCTCGAGAGTCTTCAGCAGCGAGTTGGCGGCTTGTTCGTTGGCCTGGTCGATGCGGTCGATGAGGAAGACCCTCCGATCGCCGCGCAACGGCTTGAAGCGCGCGCGGTCCTTGAGGAGGCGCATTTGCTGGATCGAGATCTGGCGCAGCGGGCCATCCGGCGGAAAGGTGACGAAGTCGGGGTGTGAAGCAAACAGCAGCGGCTCCTCGACGCGCCGGTCGCCAGGCCACTTCTCCCTGTCGGCCAACAGTTCCTGGTTGTGAGGAAGGCTCAGGTCGTCCCGCTCGATCTTCTCCCGGTCACCCAGCAGCCGCGCGGCGAAGCGGCGGGCGAGCGTGGCTTTGCCGACGCCTTCGGCTCCGGCCAGCAGGATGGTGTGCGGGATGCGGCCTCCGGCGATCATCCGCTCGAGGGTGGTCTGCACGCGCTCGTTGCCGAAGAAATCTTCAAACATCGAGCGCCTCGATCCTCGACCGCACCGCTTGCCAGACCGCGCGGGCGACTGCCTCGACATCGGCCCGGCCGTCGACGACGACGAACCGCCGCGGCTCTTCCGCCGCCATCCGCGCATAGGCGTCATGAACGCGGCGGTGGAACTCGACGGCCTGGTCGTCCATGCGCGTCTGGGAGTCGGTGGTCGCCCGGTTGCGAGTCTGCGCCCGTTCCAGGCTCGTCTCGAGGTCGATGTCAATCAGGATGGTGAGGTCGGGGACGAGGCCGTGGCAGGAAATGCGGTCGAGATCGCGAACCACCTGCGCGCCCAAACCGCGGCCCATGCCCTGGTAGGCGAGGGTGGAATCGGTGAAGCGGTCCGAGAGGACGATCGCGCCGCGGCGCAGGGCAGGGAGGATCGATTGCTCGACGTTCTGCGCCCGGCAGGCGAAGTAAAGAAGCAGTTCCGTGGTGGGGCACAGTTCCTGGTTCGCCGAGTCGAGCAGGATGCGGCGGATCTGGCCGCCGATCGGCGTGCCGCCGGGCTCATAGTTCTCCAGCACTTCCCGGCCCTCGGCTCGCAGCCGCTCGGCCAGGCGCTTCATCTGGGTGGACTTGCCGCTGCCGTCCATGCCCTCGAAGGTGATGAAGATGCCAGCCCTGCCAGCCTCAGTCGTACACATAGTGCAGCACCTTCTTCAGGTCCTCCCAGGCCTCGCGCTTGGCCGCCGGGCTGACCGAACGCAGCAGAAATGACGGATGGTAAGTGACCATCACCGGGATGTCGCGCCAGCGGAACCAGTTTCCGCGCAGCTTAGTAACTCCCTCCTTGCGGTTCAACAAGCCCCGGACGGCGGTCGCTCCGAGCACGCAGATCGCCTTCGGCCGGATGACCGCAAGCTGCCGGAACAGGAATTGCCCGCAGATCTCCATTTCGTCCGGCAGCGGCGTGCGGTTATCCGGCGGCCGGCACTTGACGACGTTGCAGATGTAGACGTCCTTGCGCAGCAGCGGGATGCCCTCCTTGCGCGCGGTGTTCTCGATCATCTGCGTCAGCAACTGGCCGGCCCGGCCCACGAACGGGAGTCCCTGCGCGTCCTCGTCGGCACCCGGCCCTTCCCCGACGAACGCCAGCTTCGCCCGCTGGTTGCCATCTCCGAACACGATCTTCGTGCGGCCCTCGCACAGGCGGCAGCGGCGGCAGTCGCCGATGTCTTCCAGGATCTTCGCGAGCGTATCCCCTGCCGGCGCTGCTTCCTCGAACAGGCTTGGCGCTTGCGGTTCCTCGGCGGTGACTTGCGGAAGCTCGGCGGTAGCCGACGGCGCGGCTTGGCGGGCGCGCCGGTGGATCGCGCGGATGCCGAGGTCCTGGTAGAACTCGAGGTACCGGCGCAGGATCTCCGGGTTCATTGCGCGGCGTGCAGAGCCAGCCGGAGCCGCAGCACTTCGTCGAAGATGCGGTCCGCCACCTCGCGCTTCGAGGCTTTCGGAACCGCGATCATCTCGCCGGTCGCCAGACCGAGGACCACCTCGTTGGCGTCGGACTCGAAGCCGATCCCCTCCTTGCCGACCAGGTTGCCGACGACCATGTCGCAATTCTTGGATTGCAGCTTGCGGCGGACCTCTTGCCGGAGGTTCTCTGTCTCGGCCGCGAACCCGATCAGCAGGCGGTCCCCTTTCCGCTGGCCGAGTTCCGCGAGAATGTCGGGCGTTGGATCGAGCTCGACCGAAATCCGCGCCATCGTCTTCTTGACCTTCTGCCGCGGCACCTGCGCGACATGATAGTCCGCCACGGCCGCCGACTTGACGATGATGGTCGCCGGCCCAAGATTCGCGAAAACAGCCTCGCGCATTTCGAGCGCCGTCCTCACCCGCATAACTTCGACCCCGGACGGCGCGGGAAGCTGGACGGGACCGGAGACGAGAATCACACGCGCGCCGCGGGCGGCGGCGGCTTCGGCCAGCGCGTATCCCATCCTGCCGCTGGAACGGTTGGAGATGAAGCGGACCGGATCTAACGGTTCCTGGGTCGGGCCGGCGGTGATGAGCACCACCTCCCCTTCCAGGTCCTGCCGCACGCGCAACAAGCCCAGGGACGTCTCGGCGATCTTCTCCGGATCGGCCAGGCGTCCAGGTCCGATCATGCCGCAGGCGAGCCACCCTTCCTCCGGCTCGACGATGGTGTGGCCGCGACCGCGCAGAATCTCCAGGTTCTCCCGCGTGGCCGGGTGGTTCCACATGTTGGCGTTCATCGCCGGCGCGAGAACCACCGGGCGGGTAAATGCCAGGTAGAGGGTCGTGAGGAAGTCGCCGGCCAGGCCATGCGCGAACTGCGCCAGCAGGTCGGCCGTGGCCGGCGCCACTACCAGCAGGTCGTTCTCCTGCGCGACGCGGATGTGCTCGACGGCGCTGGCCAGCGTGTCCTCCGCGCCGCCGGAGGCGAACAGGTCCGTGATGACCTTGCGCCCGGTGAGAGCCGCGAACGTGAGCGGCCGCACGAATTCCTGGGCCGCCCGGGTCATGACGACCTGGACTTCGGCGCCGCGCTCGGCGAGGTGGCGGGTCAGTTCAGCGGCCTTGTATGCCGCGATGCCCCCGCCCACGCCGAGCACGCAACGCATGGCTAGTCTGCCGTTCCACGCACCGGAACGCGCCTATTCAGCCGCCGATGAACGCGGATAAACGCCGATGGAAGAAGGCCAACCGACGTTATCAGCGTCCATCGGCGTGCATCGGCGGCTGCAAGAACAGAAAAAAGATGTATTGGAAAGAGCACTAGGCCTCCGCCTCGGCCTCCGGCTCCGGATCCTCCAGCG
Source organism: uncultured Solibacteraceae bacterium (assembly GCA_964483455.1). Classification (GTDB taxonomy): domain Bacteria; phylum Acidobacteriota; class Terriglobia; order Bryobacterales; family Bryobacteraceae; genus CAYZJD01. The sequence continues at coordinate 33,984 of CAZACK010000041.1, read as the reverse complement.
TCGGGGCAAGGGCCGGATCCTCGTACTTGACGAGGCCCCGCCGGACCTCCTCCATGGCGATCATCGTGGACTTCTTGGACGTGGTCGGCAGAAAGGGACGCGCTCCTCCCTGGAGCTGGCGCGCCCGCTTCGCCGCCACGATGATCCAGCGGTAAGTGCTCTGTTCCGGATCGTCCGGAATCGTGTACATGGTGTTTCTGGACATCTCGCTATTGGTTTCCTGGGATCAATGTGTTCCCGAAGGTGGCCAGAATCGGTCCGATTTCCTCTTCTACCCGCGACCGCCGGCGGCGTTCCGCCTTGACGATCGCGGCCAGGGTGTCGACCGAGCGCTCCACCTCCCTGTTCACAATGATGTAGTCGTACGCGCTGTAGTTCCGAATCTCCTCCGCGGCTTCGCGCAACCGTCGTTGGATGACGTCTTCCGGGTCTTCCGACCGCGCGCGCAAACGCTGCTCGAGCACGTCGCGCGAGGGAGCAAGAATAAAAATGCTGACCGCATCCGGGATGCGTCTCTTTAATTGTCGCGCACCTTGCACGTCAATGTCGAGCACCACGTCCAGGCCGCCCGCCCGGGCCCGGTCGACCACGCCCCGGTGGGTACCGTAATAGTGGCCGAACACCTCGGCGTATTCCAGGAACTCGCTGGCGGCGATCCGTTGCTGGAACTCCTCCCGGGAAATGTAATGGTAGTTGTGCCCGGGAACCTCGTTGCCGCGGGGAGACCGGGTAGTGTAGGAAATCGAAAACATCAATCCAGGCATTTGTTCCAGCAGCCTGCCCACCAACGTGGACTTGCCGGATCCGGACGGCGCCGAGACGATGAAGACGATGCTCATTCGAGGTTCAGGGACTGCTCGCGGATCTTCTCGATCTCCGCCCTGGCCGCCAGGGCCAGGCTGGTGATGCTCAACCCCAGCGCACCCGCACCGTTGGTCTTCGAGAGGACGGTGTTGGTTTCGCGGTTCATTTCCTGCATCAGGAAATCCAGCTTCTTGCCGACCTCCCCGCCGCCGGCCAGCAGTTGCTCCACCTCGGCGGCATGGATCTTCAGCCGGGACAGTTCCTCGCCGATGTCGCTCCGGTCAACGAGGATGGCGACCTCCTGCGCCAGCCGCTGCGGCTCGACCGGCGCGCCTTCCAGCAACTGGTTCAACCGCTCGGAGAGCCGCGCCTGGAACGCGGGAATGGCGCGCCCTCGCATCTCTTCCATCCTGACGGCAAGCTCGCCCACAGCAGCGGCGCGGGCGCGCATCTCGGCGGCGATCTGCCCACCTTCCCGCTCGCGGAACTCGTTCAACGAGTCCATCGCCTGCTCGAAGGCGCCGAGCAGGAGCTGGCGAAGATCCTCACCCGGCTCGGAGCCGATCGAATCGCGGAACATCCCCGGCAAAGTCAGCGCCGCATTCAGATCCGGTTCCCCGGACAGTCCGAGTTCCTCCTGAGCCTGCCGGAAGGCAGCCAGGTACGAAGCGAGCAGCGGGCGGTTGAGGGCTGGCCCGGCCGTCGATCGGGCGGGGCTGAAGGTCACTTCGATCTGAAAATGTCCCCGAATCGCACGGCGTTTCACCGCGGCCCGCAGGTCCTGCTCGAACGGATCGAACTCGTCCGGCAAGTGGAAGTGCATGTCCAGGCCGCGGTGGTTGACGCTTTTCACGCTGACCACCACCTCGCCGGCCGCACCGGTCCGGCGCAGGCGGGCAAATCCGGTCATGCTGCGAACGCTCACAGGTCCACCACCCGATCATCCACGGCGAATTGCAGCTCGTACAGGCGCTGGTAGATTCCCCCCGCCGAGACGAGCTGTTCATGGCGGCCGGTCTCGCAGATGCGCCCCTGGTCCAGCACGATAATCTTGTCGGCGCGGCGGATGGTCGACAGCCGGTGGGCGATGACGATCACCGTCCGCCCGGCCATCAGGTTGGCCAGAGCCCGCTGCACCAGCATCTCCGATTCGGTGTCGAGATGGGAGGTCGCCTCATCGAGGATGAGGATTGGGGCGTTCTCCAACAGCGCCCGCGCGATGGCGATCCGCTGGCGCTGTCCGCCGCTCAGCTTCAATCCGCGCTCCCCGATGATGCTGTCATAGCCGCCGGGAAGACTCAGGACGAATTCCTCGGCCAGCGCGTTGCGGGCCGCCGTCTGAATGGAGTCCAGGTCAGCCTCCGGCTTGCCGTAGCGGATGTTGTTGGCCACCGTGTCGTTGAACAGGAACGTTTCTTGCGGGACGATTCCGATGTTCCGCCGCAGCGATGCCAGTTGCAGGTCGCGCACGTCGAAACCGTCAATCAGGACGGCGCCACTCGAGACGTCGTAGAAGCGCGGCAGGAGGCTGACCATGGTGGACTTGCCGGCCCCGCTCGGTCCCACCAGCGCCACCACCTCGCCGGCCTGGACTTCAAGGTCGATCGCATGCAGCAGGAAGCCGTTCGGCGAACTCGGGTACCGAAAGCTGACGCGGTCGAATACGATCGATTTCTCGAACCGCCGCAGCCGGATCGCGCCGGGCTTCTCGCGGATCGATACCGGCCGGTCGAGGTATTCGTAAACGCGCTGGGAGGCGCCCAGCGCCTGCTGGAAGATGTTGTGGATTCCGGTGAGACGCTTCACCGGCTCGTAGAGCAGGAGCAGCGCCATGACGAATGCGGTGAACGCGCCCGGCGTCATCGCCTCGGCCTTAATCTGCGTCCGGGCGTATGTTAGAAGACCGACGATAGTCACCGCCGCGAAAAACTCGATCAGGGGGGACGCGATCGCCTGTTGGAGAACGTACCGGAGGTTGCTCGAGCGCAACCGACGGGCCGCCTCCCGAAACCGGCGTGACTCGTACGCTTCGGCGCCGAAGGATCGCACCACCGCGTGGCCGCTCAGCGTCTCTTGCAGGATCTGGCTGAGGTTCGCCATGTCGTCCTGCGCCCGGCGGGTGGTGCGGCGGATGCGCTTGCCGATCCGCGCCGTCGGGTACAGCACGAACGGCAGCAGCGTCAGGCTGACCAACGCCAGCTTCCAGTCCATCGCCAGCAGCACGTACAGCAGCCCCGCCACCATGAACGACTGCCGGAGCAAGTCGGCGAGGATGTGCGAAACCGCCACCTGAATCTTCTCGATGTCGTTCATGATCGACGACATCAGCCGGCCGGTGGAGTGCGATTCGAAGAACTCGGCGCCGTGGCGAAGAACCTTGTCGAAGACGTGCTGGCGGAGGTCCGTAATCGCTGACAGTCCGACGTAGTTGATCAGGTAATTGCCGAGATAGTCGCAGACGCCCCGCAGCAGAAACACCGCCAGGATCGCGAACGCGATCATCGTCCAGACGTTGTGAATCCAGGCGGGTACGAGCTGCTCGAGGTATACCTCGGTGTTGAACACCGGCACGGTGAAGAGCTTCACCGGGGCATCGACGGAGGAGGGCTCCAGGACGCGATCGAACACCGGCTTGATCAACAGCGGGACCATCGCGTGAAGCGCGCCCACCGCCGCCAGCAGCGCCACCGACAGCAGCAGCGCGGGAATGTACGGCTTGACGTAGCGCAGCAGCCGCAGCCATTCCCTCATGCGGCCACCTTCAGGCGGTCGAGCGCCTCGATCACTGCTGTAACCTCGATGGAATAGATCGATCCGCGGGCCACGACAGTCTGCGAAGCGGATTTCCACGGTCCCCAGATCCTCGGGTCGGTCGCGCCGAAGATGACCAGCGCGGGAGTGCCGAACGCGGCGGCCATGTGCGCCGGGCCGGAGTCGTTGCCGGCGAACAGCGACGCGCCGGCCAGCAGTGATTTGACCTCCGCCAGCGGCGCTCCGCTCACACAGCAGTACTCCCGGTATGGCGCAAGATCGTCGCTCGCCGAGCCGATGAATACCGGCTCCAGTTCGAAGGCGCTTCGCAGGTGTGCGGCGATCGCCAGAAAGCCCGAGGAAGTCCAAGCCTTACCCGGACCGGTAGCGAAAGGATGAACGATTGCATAAGGACGCTCGGCGACCCGGGCCTCCGCGAACAGCCACGCGCGCGGAATCTCGCAACGCGCGGCCCCAAGATGGAACATCGCTGATGCCAGGTGCTCCACCGTGTGCACCGTTCGATCGACGCCGAAGATCTCCTGGGCGCTGGGGATGCGTACGTTGTAGGCGAAGGCAGCGCGAAAGTGCCCGAAACCAGCTCGGACCGGCGCGCCGGAGGCCAGCGTCAGCCAGAGGCTTCGCGTGCCGCCATGCAGGTTCAGGCAGAGCCGCGGTTCCCACTGTCGCAGGCTTGCCAGATCCGGCCGCAGAACGGCGTCGACATCGGGATTACCGTCGAAAATCGCGGCGAAACGCTCCTCCACCACGACGGCGACACTCAGGTCCGGGCGGCTTTGCTTGAGGATGCGCAGGGCAGGTGTGGTCAGGACACAGTCCCCGAGGGAACGCAGGCGAATTACCGCCACCCGCGCGCCATCGGGCAGGCGCTGGAGGGCAGAACTCATTCGGGCAGAGGTCCTACTCCTCGATCCTGGCCTCGTCCACCAGCATCACGGGAATGTCGTCGCGGATGGGGTAGACCCGCTTGCATTGCGGGCATTTCAAGCCATTTTGATCCTGCAACAGCTCGACGGGTGCCTTGCAGAGCGGGCAGACCAGAATCTCCAGGAGGTCCTTGCTGATGGCCATAACCGGCTTCTTAGTGTAGCACCTGCGAATAGAGGTTGTTCGGTTGGACAGGTTGTCCGGCTGTACGGTCGCGCGGTTCGCGTCCGTGTTCGCAGCTACTTCGGAAAGTGCTTCTCGTACCACGCCGTCGACCGGTCGATCGAATCCACCACGTGTCTTGACTCGCGCAGCCCGTGGCCTTCCCGCGGATAGCGGACCATTACCGTTTCCACGCCGACGTCCTTCAGCGCGATGTAGAACTGCTCGGACTCACCGATCGGGACGTCGTTGTCGTTTTCCCCGTGCAGCAGCAGGACCGGTGTCCTCACCTTGGCCACATGCCGGAGCGCCGAGCGCTCCCAGAGCGCGTCCATCAGGTTACCCTGGTGAGGGGCCATGCCGAATTCCATTTCCAGATACCGGTTGTAGTAGGCGGTGTAATTGAAGCTCACTAAGTTGATGACCGGCGCCATGGGGATGGCCGCCCGGAAGATGTGCGTTTGCGTGAGGAGCCAGGCGCTGAGCTGGCCACCGTAGCTCACGCCTTCGACGCCCAGCCGGTTGCGGTCGATCCACGGGTAGCGGCGCAGGGCGGCATTGATGCCGTACAGGACATCCTGAGCCTCATTGCCGTTCGGATCGCCGAACACGGCGTCGGCGAACCTCTGCCCGTAGCCGGTGGAGCCGCGATAGTTCACCAACAGGGTGGCCCATCCGCGCCCGGCGTACACCTGGCTCCGGAAATTGAACTCCGGCCCCTGCTGCGCGTGCGGGCCGCCGTGAATGATCGTGATCAGCGGGTGGCGGGAGCCCTCCGTCACGCTGGGAGGCTTCGTCAGGAAGGCTTCCACGTCGTACTTGAAATCGTTGCTCGTAAACGTCAGGCTCTCGACTTCCGCGAGCTGTTTCGCGGCCAGCACCGGATTGTTCAGATCGGTGAGCTTCTGCGCCGGGCTTCCCGGTCTTTTCAGGTAGAGCTGTTCTGTATCCGAAGGGCTCCGAAACGCGTAAGCGATTGTGCCATCCGCCGCCAGTGACCATGCGCCGATGCTCCCGCGGTCCGCCAGGACGGCCTCGGGCTTGGCTCCATCCACCGGCAGGCGGTACAGCCGCACGTTCCCCCTCTCCTGGACGGCGCAGTAAAGGTAGTTCCCGTCCCGAGACCAGGCCGGGGCGCCCTGGCGGTTGTCGATGGACGCCCCAAGCTCGCGCCTGCCGCCTCCATCGGCGCCGGAAATCCACACATGTGTGTCCTCGATCGTGGTTTCCAGGTCGGTCAGGCCGCGACGCGTGCCGAGGTAGGCGATCGACTTGCCATCGGGGGACCAGCGCGGATGATACTCGGAGCTCTCCGTGGCCATGATCCGCCTCACGGTTCTGTCGGAGACACGCACGGCGAACAGATCGTGGTTGAGGAACCGGTCCGGATCCGGTTCGCGGTTGGACACGAAGAGGACCTCGCTCGAGTCCGGCGACCAGTCGATGGAGTGCTCCGACCAGACGCCTTCGGTCAGTGGCCTCGGCTCGCCTCCGGCCGCGTCGACGACGAAGAGGTGTAGCCGCCGGTTGTCGTTGAGGCGGGTCAGTCCTTCCGCGTAGTCGGGCTTGTAGGCGTAGCGCCGGATGACCACCGGATCTCCGCCGGCCTCCTCGGCCTCTGGGCCTGGGGCGGCGGAGACAAACGCGATCCGGCGCGAATCGGGCGACCAGGCGAGTTTGTGTCCGGGATCCTGGATAGGGCTGTTGGTCCACTGGAGGTCCGCCAGCCGCCGCCCGCCGCTGCCGTCGGCCCCAGCCACGTACAGCCCGGTGCGATCCCCCTCGGTCTTTTCGTAGGCGATCCAGCGGCCGTCCGGCGACCACACCGCGCCGGAGGATGCCTCGGAGTCCTTGCTGAGCGGCGTACTGTTCCGGCCGGCGACGGCCATGATCCACAGCCGCGAGAAGGGGCGGCCGGGCCTTTCGTGGCTCGTTATCGTGTAAGCGATTCGAGTCCCGTCGGGCGAGATGGCCGCCTCACCGATGGACTGTAGCCGGAAGTAGTCCTGGCTCGCCAGTCCGCGCGGTTCGGCCGAGGCGAGGGCGGCCAGCAGCAACAGCAGCATCTGAAGCCTGTACATGACAACTCCTTTGTGGTCTTCACGAGACGCCGGACGCGGGCCAGGTGGTCCCAGGGCTGGTTAGCCGGTGTTGCGCCCGCGTGGGCTTTGCCCGAGAATAGCAGGAGGGGGCTGGCTCCGGTCGGGGTTGGCGGAAAGCTCCCACTCTCAGAGGAGGAAACGAATGAAGAAAGTCGCGGTTGTTTTTGTCCTGGCCCTGTGTTTGCTCAGCCTGAACGCGATGGCGGGCGAATGGACCGGCCACATCTCGGATTCCAAGTGCGGCGCCGCTCATAGCGACGGCTCCGAGAAATCCATTAACTGCGTCAAGGGCTGCGTGAAGGGAGGCGCGGCGCCTGTGTTCGTCACCGCGGACAAGAAGGTACTCAAGATCGACGAGGGCTCCAAGGAGAAGGTCATGGAGCACCTCGGGCACAAGGTCACCGTTACCGGCTCGCTGGACGGCGACACGCTGAAGATCGACACCGTCAAGATGTAGTTCGCCGGGAAGCGCTTTGCACGTTTCCCCGTCTTGTGCAGGAATCGAAAAGGGAGGGGCTATTGTAGCTTGCCTCTCCCTTCCACCTTCCAGATCTCTTCTACCCGCTCCCCGCGGATTCCGTAAACCCGCTCATGCAGGTTCACCGCCGTGCAGATGTGGTTCGGAATCACCCGTAGCCTGTCGCCGTTCGAGAACTTTCGCTCGCACTCGCGAATGTCCACGTAGCCGTGTTCCTCGTTCATTTTGTGGAACACCGCCCGCGGGTCTTCCACCACGTGCCCGAATCCGGGCTTGCCGCCGATCAGCCCGTCGGAGGAAAAGGTCTTGGACCCGCCGTCGATGATCATCTGGCCCGGCCGGGCGGTGGACACCACCGTCACCAGCATCGACGCGGCGCAGTCCTCGAGGGCGCATGCTTTGGAGAGCATGGTATTGATGTCGTTAAAGATGTAAGTGCCGGGCCGGATCTCGTTGAGGCCTCCCAGCTCGTGCGAATGGAACAGGCTCGGCGTCGAGCCGCCGCTGACGATGCGGGGGGACATCCCGTGGCGCTCGAGATCCTCCAGCATCGAGCGCAACTGCGCGCCGATTCTCGCGAACTCCCCATCGTCCTTGCCGTTGAGGTTGCGGATATGTCCAGGGTAGAAGGCGACGCCTTGGTAGGATAGCCGCGGCAGCCGCTGGATGGATCGGATCAGGCCGATCAGCTCCTCGCCGGGCGATACCCCGACACGGCCGAAACCTGCGTCCACTTCCGCCAGCACGCCAATGTCCACGCAGGCGGCGCCGGCCGCCTCCGAGAGCAAGCGGGCGGCGTACTCGCTGTCCAGCGCCACCGTCAGGCGCGTCCTTCGGGCCACGTCCGCCAAGCGCTTCAATTTGGTGTCGCCGATCACCGGGTAAGCGACGAGCAGCTCGGGCGGCTCGGCCGAGAGCATCACCTCCGCCTCGCCCACTTTGGCCACGGTAAGCCCCGCCGCGCCCAGCTCGATCTGCCGGCGTCCGAGCGCCGGGATCTTGTGCGTCTTGGTGTGCGGGCGTAACCGCAGGCGGTGCGCGGCCGCGTAATCGGCCACGCGGAGCAGGTTGCGCTCCATGGTGTCGAGGTTGACGATCAACGCCGGTGTTTCCAGTTCGGAGATGTGCATGCGGCTATTGGCGCTCTGAGGCGACAGCTCGACGGCTAGCAGCAGCCTCCTTGAACCCTTCGGGTGGTTATGCCCACCTGACAGACTTCCCTAATCCTGAAATCGCAACGACAGCTTTCCCGCCGGCCCGCCGTACATGAGCTCCAACTGCTTCGTCTTGTGCTTGCCATCCATGAGAAAATACAGCAGCCCGGAGACCGGCCCGTTCGTCTCCTTTTCGACTAGCACCTTCTCCTTGAGCGTGGCCAGCAGCGGATCATCCTTGCCCTTACCGCTCTCCATCGAAGCGGCCGCGGCCGAGCTTTGCCCGGTATTGCCCAACGAGGCGGACTGGCCGCCCAGCCTCTCCGGGCGCGTGCCGGGGTAACCGCCTCCGAACACCGGGCCTTGATCTTCGGACATGATGCCCGCTCCGCTACCTCTCTCTGAGACGACCAGCACGTCGCGCCCGGCGATTTGGGACGGCTGAAACGGCCGCGACCGCTGGCCATCCTTGTCGGAGCGGAGGATGAAATTGTCGAGAGACACGGCGAGCGGTTGATCGCCTTTGGGCGCCAGCTTCACGTCCACCACGACGATGTAGCCGCCGAGGTCCGAGCCGACGACCTGCCGCACCGACTCTTTGTCGTTGTACAGCGTCGCGGAGACCGACAGGCCTTCGTTGGAGGCTTGCCCGGTTGGGGTCTTCTTGCCGGCGCCCAGGCACAGCCCTACGGAAACAACGCTCACGATCGCAAGTCGCAGATTCATGACCGCGCCTCCCAAGGGAATTATAGCCTGCGGGGAGAGGCGGAATTAACCACAAAGACACAAAGGCACAAAGTACGGCAAGCGTCGGGCAAGAGCCAGTGTCCCCTATCCCGCAGCGCGCGGAGTCCAGAGATACGCTGCGATGGAGTTCTTCCAGAAATACTTGTCGGATGCTTCTTGTCCCTTGGCGGTGAAGAAGTCGTACACCACGCCGAAGATGTTTCCGTATGGCGCAAGGAGATCGCTGACCGGCCAGTTGCTTCCGTAGACCAGGCGGTCGGGCCCGAAGATGTCCCAGAGTTCGTCCAACGCTGCTTTGTAGGCTGCCGGTTCCAGCGGCACTGTTTCTCCGCGCCGGCGCAGCACGTGGGAGACCTTCACGAACACTTGAGGCCTTCGAGCGACTTCCCGCATGCCGGCCTTGAACCTGGAGTCGGCGTGCGGGCCGGACGGGTGGTCGAACGGCATGTGGTTGATGACGAGGCGGAGGTCGGGGGCTGCGTCGCTCAGGCGAACCACGTCGCCCAGTGAGGCCGGTCCGCTGCCGACGTCTGCCTCCCAGCCCGCGGCCGCCATGCGCTTGAGGTCGGCGACGAACCGGGGATTTCCGACACCGTCGGCGATCGAGGTGACCTTAAACCGGTTCAGGCGGATTCCCCGAAACAGCGGATTCTTGACAAAGCGCTCCAGGTGCTTGGGAAACTCCGGCTGGCCCGGCTCGAGATGCCCGACCACGCCGACAATGGCCGGGTGGTTCTTTGCCACGTCGAGCACCCACTGGTTGTCCTCGAGCCAGGGGCTGGCTTCGACGACAATCGTGCCGGAGACCCCGAACGGCTTCGTCAGCTTCACAAACTCCCCCGGCAGCACCGTCCGGTAGAGGATCTTGTCGTCCTTGGGCGGCCAGGGCACGCCTTCCGGCCGGGCGGGATCGTAGAAGTGCGTGTGCGTGTCGATGATTTGACGAGGCGCAACGCGGAGTTGGCCGGCGGCAAGCCCAGCCGCGGCGGCGCCAAGGAATGTTCGTCGTGGCAGCAT
>CAZACK010000041.1:0-23811 GCA_964483455.1 uncultured Solibacteraceae bacterium | reverse complement strand
GCATGTCACATCTCCGAAACGAAGGAATCGTGTCCCGAGTCAACTTCGTACACCGCGGCCCCTGCTTCCATCCGAAGGACAGGCACGCAGAGTATGCCAATCGCACGCATGGCACCAGTGTCCCGCCGGCCTCGCCGTTTCGCAAGACTACCGAATCCGGGATATACTGACGGCGCCAGGAGTAGAAGGTATGAAAATCCCTCGAACGGCACTTTGTGCGCTGTGCATGGCCGTGGCTGCCGAAGGGAGTGCGCCGTGGCGCGAGCATGGGCGCTACGCAGACCGCACCGCCCTGTGGGAGAACCTGAAGGGCGATCTCCTTTGGGGCTTCGACAACATGTACAACCTGCACATCGTCCCCGAGGTCGAGGACAGCAACTATCCGTTCAAGGGCTGGTTCTTCGGGTGGGCGGTGAAGGACTGCAATCCGGGCTATGCCGGCTGCGACGCCATCTACGCCGCCCGGGCGCCGAAGTTGACGGGACCTTGGGAAGTGTACTCGGGCGATCAGGAGGGAAAGCCTGTCTGGGACACGGCGATGGACCCGCGCCGTTGGGTTCCCGTCATCGCGGGCGGACCGCACTTCTTCAACAACTGGCACAACGGCGATCCCTCGGTGATCCGGGCGAAGGGCGGATACTACATGGCATACAGCGCCACCGGGTTCAACAAAGACGGGATCCCCTACGGCAAGCCCGGGGACACGGACTCCGACATCAGTTGCGTGATGGGCGCTTTCTCCCGCGACGGCCTTCACTGGGAGACCACACGCGAGCCGATTCTGGTCTACAAGCCGAACATCGGCCAGGCGCCGAAAGAGCCCGGCGGCTACATGCACCCGAGGGGTCTGTACCACCGTCCCTCGCTCTTGCGGGAGGGCGGAGTCTACAAGATCTGGTGCGACTCCTACGACGGCGAGCACTTCACCATGATCCACGCCGAGAACCGGGGCGATTTCATGGATCCGGACGACTGGCGGATCGTCCGCGGAATGGACGAGCCGTTGATCCAGGAGTTCCCCAACCCCGACGTGGTCAAGATCGGCGACCTCTATTTCGCCTACGCCGATCCGGGCGGGTACCAGGGCATTGGAGTTGACGCGGCGAAGGCCGGGAAACCCAGCGCGCAGGACCTTGGCGAGCGGGCGACCGGCGGGGACGTCGCGGTCACACCGGCGGAAGCGGACATGTGGTCGCGCCGCAAGATCTGCGAGGCGGTGTCCCTGAACGGCCGGGATTGGGTGCTGCTCGGCTACATCGAGCGGGATCCTGATCGGCAGGCGAATCACGTGCCGGAAGCGCTTGTGGTGGAGGAGCGCGACGAAACCTGGATCTATCTCAACTACGGTGCGCAGATTCCCGGCAACTTTCGCTACGACCGCATCCGCATGAAGCGCCGCCGGGTGACCGCCGAGGAGTTGAGCTTCTATCGTGAATTGTGCCGGCGCGCCTCGGGCCCGGTGCGGTTCGAACAGGCTGCCGCCGCGGAATACGGTTTCATCGATTTGTTCGACGGGAAGACTCTGACCGGCTGGGATGGAGATCCGCGGTTGTGGACGGTGCGAGATGGATCAATCATCGGTTCAACTGACGGCCGTCCGATCCAACAGAACAGCTTCCTCATCCACCGGAAGCCGTACTCGAATTTCATCCTGAAGCTCAAGGTGCGGTTGCGCAACGGCAACAGCGGGATTCAGTTCCGCAGCACGGGGCTGCCCGGGCCGGGTTGGGTGGTGGCCGGCTACCAGGCGGATTTGTCCGACGCGGGCGACCGCTCGGCTTGGGGCAACTTCTATGAGGAACGAGGCCGGGGCCGCGGCGTGATGAGAACGCCCGACGAAGGATGGCGGACGGCGCGGAGCGTCGTTCGGAGCGGAGACTGGAACGAATATGAGATCCTCGCCCAGGGCAATCGAATCCGCCTGCGGTTGAACGGCCTGACCACGATCGACGCCACAGACGACAAGGCCTCGGACGGCGTCATTGCGTTCCAGTTGCATGCCGGTGAGCCGATGCAGGTTGAGTTTCGGGATATCCGGTTGAAGCCTCTATGAGCGACCCAGCCGCCGCGCGCAGATACCGCATCGTCGATTTCGCGCAGGTGCCGGGGGTGGAGTGCCCGTGCGGAACCGCACACCGGGCTTTCGCCGACATCGCCGGCTTCCCCGCGACCGTCCACGTCACGGACATCTCGGCCGATGCGCAGGCGCATTATCACAAGCAGTTGACGGAGACTTACTACTTCCTCGACTGCGGACCGGACGCAAGGATGCAACTTGATGACGAACTGGTCGCGGTCCGGCCGGGCATGTGCATCCTGATCCCGCCGGGCGTGCGGCACCGGGCCGTCGGGCGGATGAAGGTCCTGATCCTTGTGATTCCGAAGTTCGATCCTTCAGACGAGTGGATCGAATAGACGTTGGAGCCCGGCCCACTTCTTGTTGCCGGGCGACTGGAATGTGATACGCTCCGCCGCCGGGCGAGTGCAATCATGTGTAGCGCCCGCCAGGGAGGGTTCGGGGAATGATTCCTGCCGGTTGTCGGGGCGGGCTTTAGGTTAGCAGCAAAGACATGATCGGGAGGCGACCTCCTCTGAATCCCTCCCGGAGAACACCCGCAGGCGTCCGCCGACACGGGCCAACCAACCCTGATATTCTTCTGCCAGGAGAACGCCCTTGGATCGGAGAACATTTCTGAACGAGGGCGCCCTTTGCGCCACGGCGCTCGGCTCGGCCGCGGCGGAGGCGCGAAGGTTCGCGCTGGAGAACAAGTTCCTGGCCTGGCAAGTGGAAACCAGTTCGGCTGGCATCCGAAGCACGGCGTTCCATAACAAGCTGTCGGGCCGCCGGGTCGAACTTGGCGCGTCCACGGAGCTTGCGCTTGTGTTCTCGGCTTCGCGGCAGCGGCTCGAGATCCCGTGGTGGCATTTCCACACCGGGGACACGGGGCCGGCGGCGCCCGGAAACGAACGCGGGCTGCGGGAGGGTTTTCACCGGCCGGACCTCGATGCCGGCCCGTGGGCGAAAGTGCACAATCTCGCCGGACGCGGGGGAGGGCGGGTCTATGCCGGTTACGGGTGGTTTCGCCAGGCGTTCACGCTGCCGGAGGACGCCAAGGGTGAAGAGATCGTGTTCGTTCTCGGCGGCTACGACCAGCAGGACTGGCTCGAGCGCTGGGTCTACCTCAACGGCACCGAGATCGGACACCAGGCCGCAAGCGGGCGGTGGCGGACACCCGCCCAGTTCGCTCTGCGGCCAGTCGACGCGGCGTACTCGCTGCTTCAGTTCGGCCGGACGAACCTGCTGGCGGTGCGAGGCCGCGGGTATGACCTGCGCTTCGAGGGGATCTCCGAGCTGGCCCTTCCGCGTTACGTGTTCCGCCCGTTCCTGATGGATCAGTTCGTCTGCATCGGGCGGCCGTACCTGAGGATCGGGGATTTCGCGATTGACGACGCGAAACAGATTTCACCGGACAAGCTGCGTTTTAAGCTTCGGAACGCGGAGCACGGCATCGGCGTCACCGCGCACTACGAACTCGACGGGTTCATCCGAAGAAAAGTGCTGGAGGTGCGCAACGACGGCGGGATGGAGCGGCTGCTGCTCGACGTGGAACTCGACAACTTCCGCGCGCCCGGCGGTCTGTCGGAAGGAGGCCAGGGCGAGCCGGTTTTCTGGGCCGGCGATGCGTTCTGCGCCGTCGAGCATCCCGCCGGGATCAACGAGGGACGGCCGGACAGCGTCAGGCTCTGGCATTGCCCCGGACACAGGCTCCCGCCGGGAGCGACCCTGCGCACGCGGGCGGCGATCGTGGGCGCGGCCCCGGCCGGCACTGCCCTCGAGCAGTTCCATGCCTACCTGCGCGAGCGCAGCCCGCGGACCGCGAAGAAGGCGATTTCCATCTTCACCACCTTCGGCCTGAACAACCAGTGGGGGGCGTGCCCGACGTTGAGCGACACCGAGATCCTGGACGTGCAGGATGTGGTGAAGCGCTGGCAGGCGAACGGTCTGCGGCTGGACTATTTCACGATGGACACCGGCTGGCCGGACAACGGCGGCGACCTCAAGGAGTTCACTCCCACCTGCTATCCCGACGGGCCGGGCAAGATCCTCGAAGGCGTGGACCGGCTGGGGATGAAGTTCGGGCTGTGGTTTTCGGTGAGTTGGGGCGGCTGGTCGTGCGGCTCGAATCCGGCCATTCAGGCCAGCACGCTTCCCGATCCCGGCAGCACGGGAGACCCGCCCGTCGATCCTCCCGTCGGGACCTATCGCAACGGCTATCCGACGAGCGGGGGCATCGGCAGGCAGCTCTGCATCGCCTCGGAACCGTACTTCCGTGTGTTCCGCGACGCCGTAGTGCATCACGTCCGCAACAACAAGGCGCGGCTGGTGAAGTTCGACTCCGGGAACTACTACTGCAACAGCACGGCCCACGAGCACCTCCCCGGCAAGTACTCCGTCGAGGCGATGTACGAGCGGCTGATCGAGGTCGCGAATGCCGCCCGCGCGGCCGCGCCGGGTGTTTTTGTCATCTGGTACTGGGGACTGGGGTCGCCGTTCTGGGCGCTGCACGGCGACGCGATTTTCGAATCGGGCCTGTTCATGGAAGGGTCGGGGACATCGTGGTACCCGGCGCTCCACTATCGCGATTCCGTCACGCTGTCGCTCGACCAGAACACGCAGTTTGCGAAGCTGATCCCGCCGATGAACAAGGACAGCCTCGGGGTCTGGCTGTCGCAGATCCGATGGGGCAACTTCATGGGCAAGGAGCGCTGGCGGGAAGCTCTGGTGATGGACCTCGGGCGCGGGAACCTGATGTTCCCGCAGCTTTGGGGCGACCCGTACCTGTTGAGCGACGCCGATGTCCGGTTTCTGGCGGAGATGATCTCGCTGGTGCGAGCGAACCTGGCGGTATTCTCGTCACCCCGGAGGACGTTCGGCGATTCGTGGAAGAACGAGATCTACGGGTACACGTTCTTCGACGGCGGGCGCGGATTCGTGTTCGCCAACAACATGCACTTCGAGGCGCGGAGGCTCGTGCTTCCGCTTCCGACGGCGCCGGGCACGCCGCGGGAGGTTGTCTCCTGGTTCCCGGAAAAGGCTCGTGTTCCGGGGGCGGGAACTCCGGCGGAGATCTGGCTTCGGCCGTTCGAACTGCTCATGCTGGAGGTCGGGCCGGCGAAGCGGCAGGCGGCGAAGTGGCCGGCCCGCGAGTTCACCTCGCGAGACGCCCGGTCGTACGGCGTGCCGCTCGACCTGGCTCCGGCGGAACAAGAGCCGTGGATGGATCTGCGCTTTGCCGACGCCGCTCGCCTCGAGAAGACAGGGAAGAGCAAGAGGGTCAAGTGCTTCTCGGCGAAGCTGCCGGCGCTCGCCGGCGGCAGGCACGTTCTCGCCGTGCCGGTCCGGCTGCGGCGAGGCGACGAGGAGTACCGCCACGCGCCCGTCGTAGCCGAAATCGTGCAGCTTCGCGCGAGCATCGGCGGGCGCGTGGTGCAACTCGTGCCGGTGCCCGACGCACGACAGTTCGGCAATACGCAGAGCGCGGGCTGCTCGTGGGTGCTCTACAAGGTTCCGCTTTCGGCGCGGCAGTCGGGACAGTCGCTGAAGTTCGCGGTGCATGCCTTTCTGCCCGACGGCGTGCAGCCGCAGGTCGAGGCCTGGGTGGTAAGGCAGTGGTGGCAGGAAAGCGCCCGTCCACAGGCGGACGGCTACTATGGCGACGCACCTTCGTAGTTACGATAAGACGCGTGTCCTTAATGTTCTTCGTTGTGCAAGAGCGCGCCGGGTATGGCGGAGAGGGGGGGATTCGAACCCCCGGTAGAGGTTTAGGCCCCTACGACGGTTTAGCAAACCGCTGCTTTCGACCACTCAGCCACCTCTCCGCGGCTTGGATGGATCGCTACTCGATGCTAGCACAGGGCGCCGCGCGTCTCCAACCACGGAATTGTCCACCTGCCTGGGTGCGCCGATGGACCTCGGCTTGGTCCCGCATCCAGCCCAAAGAAGCAAGAGAGTTTCGACGACTGAGGCACACTACTGTAGCGGAAAGGACGGAGGTTTCGTGGCAGAAGAACTGGAATCCCGAACCAGTATTGTCCTGTTCGGCTTGGACGAGCCTCTGGCCGGCGAGCTGAAATGCGCGCTTGGCCACCCTTCTCGGGTCCTGATCAGCGAGCCGCTGGGTTCGGTATCCGAATGCCGGCGGGTGATTGCCAGCCTCGGCGCGGATCTGGTCTTCTGCCCGGCCGAGGGAAAGAATTACCGCATCCTGCTGGAAGCCGCCCGGGGGTCGGAGCGCGGGCTTCCGGTGGTTGTGGTCAGCCGGCACGCCCAGGTGACGGAGTGGCTCGATGCTCTGGAGGACGGGGCCGCCGACTATTGCGCGGCGCCTTTTGAGGCCGTCCAGATGCGTTGGATATTGGATTGCTGCTTGCAGTCCAGGGTGACGTCCTTGCGCTGACGCTGACGTGTCCCTTGCCGGGCATCCGGCGGCTCCGGCCGGCCGCCGAGGCCATAGCAGCCCCGCCGCGATTCTTGCATGCGTCGCCTTTCGGCGATAATGAAACCAGCAATGTTCCGGGCCATCAAGGAGCAGTTCGACACGATCTTCCGTGAAGATCCGGCGGCCAAGAGCGTCCTCGAGATCTTTCTCTGCTACCCGGGCTTTCACGCGATCCTGGCGCACCGGCTGGCTCACGAGCTTTACAAGCTGGGCGTCCCGCTTCTGCCGCGATTCCTCTCTCAGCTCAGCCGGGCGCTCACGGGAATCGAGATTCACCCCGGGGCGAAGATCGGCCGGCGGTTCTTCATCGACCACGGCATGGGGGTCGTCATCGGCGAGACGACGGAAATCGGCGACGACGTACTGCTCTATCAGGGCGTGACTTTGGGCGGGACGGGCAAGGAGAAGGGCAAGCGCCACCCGACCATTGGCAACAACGTGGTGATCGGCACGGGCGCCAAGGTTCTGGGCAACATCCGAATCGGCAATCACGTGAAGATCGGGGCCGGCTCGGTGGTGATTCATCCTGTCCCCGATTTCTCGACCGTGGTCGGGGTTCCGGGGCGGGTGGTGCGCCAGCATGGAGCCACCCCCGAGGAGGATGACGTCCTCGAACACGGCAAGCTGCCAGACCCCGAAGCCCAGGCGATCGAGGAACTCGCCAAGCGGATCGAGCAGCTCGAGAGCCAGGTGCGAGCGTTGCAGGACGAGAAGCTCGCCGAGAAGCGGCTCTAGCGCACGGAGCACCGGGCGGCTCGGCCTATCCGGCCGCAGCCATGGTAGCCTGCACTTCCGGAATGTCGATCTCGATCCGGGTCCCTGCGCCCGGCTGGCTGTCCACGTACATCCGGTAATCGTTGCCGAAGAACACCTTCAGCCGCTCGTTGACGTTGCTGACGCCGATGCCCTGTTCCAGCAGCCGGGCAAGCTTCGCCTCCGGGATGCCGACGCCGTCGTCCTCCACCACGATCGACAGCCGCTCGCCGGTTATGCGGCTCCGGATGCGGATCATACCGCCGTCCACCTTGCCGCTGAGCCCATGGCGGATCGAATTTTCCACCAGCGGCTGAAGCAGCATGCTCGGAACCAGCTTGTCGAGCGTCTCCGGCGCGACCTCCTTCTCGAACCGCAGCTTCTCGCCAAAGCGCACCATCTCGATGGCGAGGTAGTCGTCGATGAAATTCAGCTCCTCGCGCAGAGGGGTGAAGTTCTCGTGCTTCCGCAGCAGACGCCGTAAGATGCTCGACAGCTTGTAGACGACCGCCCGCGCCTGCTCGGGCTCGATGCGAATCAGAGACGAGACCGAGTTCAGCGTGTTGAACAGGAAGTGCGGGTTGATCTGGCTGGCCAGCGCCTCCAGGCGGGCCTGCATCAGAAGCCGCTGCTGGTCCTCGAGCTTGATCTCGTTGCGCGTGTTGTTCCAGATCTTCAGCGGCAGCGTCACCGCGAACAGCGTGGCGACGTACACCACTACCACCGCCGCCGGGTGCGGCGACTTCCACTCGGGGTAGAGGTGAAAAACCGACTTGCTGAAGAAGTGGGCCAGCGTCAACCGCAGGAATTCGGCGAACAGGATGGCCAGCAAGAAGAAGAGCTGAAAGGCGGTGCGCCGGTGGTCGTGTCCTCGCCTGAACAGCCGGTAGAGACTCAGGTCGAAGAAAGGCGAGAAGCGCCAGATCTCGTCCGTGTCCGGCGCGCAATCCCGAAGCAGACCACCGAGGACGCCGATGCCGGCAAACAGAGCCATCGTCAGGTACTCGCCCTGGATCATGCCGGGGATCGAAATCAGGACGCCGGACACCAGGCCTGTGACATAGCCTCCGAGAATACCGCTGAGGAGGCTGCCCTCGAGTCCGAGATCCACCGCCGTGTAGGAGCGCGTGACCACGCGCACGGCCACCCCAGTTCCGAAAATGCTGGCGAAGCTCAGCGCCAGGAGCAGCCGTTGGTTTAGAGTACGCTGCTCGCGCATCAGCATCCGCTTGAAGGCGTTGGAGCGCACCAGAATGCTGGCAAGGGAGGCGACAACTCCGATCTTCACCAGCAGCCGGATCAGATGTTGTTCCAGCATGCGGCTTCGCCGAACATTATAGAATGTGAATAGGCATCGGCTGTCAGCCGCCGTTTTTCCATCGTAAATGAACCCAGTCCTGACAACACCTCGCCTCCAAAAGGTGGCCGAGGCGGACTTCCCCACCCGTTTCGGCCGTTTCTGCATTTATGGCTTCGAGGGTGTGTACGGAGGGCGCACGGAGGAAGCTGTCGTCCTCCGAATGGGGAACCTCCAAGGCAAGCCGCCCCTGGTTCGTATCCATTCGGAGTGTTTGACGGGCGACGTCTTCCACAGCCTCCGTTGCGACTGCCGCGCCCAGCTCGAGCTGTCACTGGAGCACATCGCCGAGGAAGGGCGGGGGCTGCTGATTTACGAGCACAAGGAAGGCCGGGGAATCGGCCTGCTCAACAAGCTCCGGGCCTATGAACTGCAAGACGCCGGCGCGGACACGGTGGAAGCCAACCAGCAGCTTGGCTTCGAGGCCGACCTCCGAAATTACGAGCTTCCGGCCGACATCCTGCGGCATTTTTCGTTGAGCCGGGTGCGGATTCTCTCCAACAACCCCGAGAAGCTCCAGGCGCTCGAACGGGCCGGGATCGAAATCGTCGAGCGGGTGCCTTGCGTGGTGACGCCGCTCGACTCCACCGAGGCCTACCTCCGGGTGAAGAAGGAGAAGCTGGGCCACCTGCTCGAAGGCTTCTAAAGCCCCCGCAAGGCGCCCCAAGATATTCTTGCCTTTTGATTTTTGCCTTTTGATTTTTGATTTCTGTCTTTTGCCTCTCGGCTTGTTCAACGCCCTTCATCACTCAACAGGTCTTTTTTCCGGAACGATCCCCTCGAATAGCCAAAGACCAGCGGCGTGCGGTCGAAGTACATGACCGCCACCGCGTCCCTGGCGTAGCGGAACGGCTTCATCGTCTCAAAGTCGAAGTCCGGAGTGCCTTTGCGGAACAGCAGCAGGTAGACGAACGGGTCCGGCGGGTCCTCGGCGAGCACTCGCCGCGCGTAACGGCTGCGGCGGCTGAGAAAGACCAGGGTGATGTGCCGGCCGGCCGGCGACAGGATTCGCAGCGTATAGTCGATGGCGCCGTCGCTGTCAAAATCCGCAGTGATGAAGTCCGGCTCGTGGCCGAACCTGGATTGCGCGAACCACTCGCGGATTTGGGCCGCCGCGCCCCCGGGCGCCAGCCCGGGTAAGCCGCGTCAAGCCCGGCGCGGACGGCAACGGGCAGATCCCATCCCGCCGTCAGGCCCAGCGCAAGACACCACAGGGCAGAGAAGGCCGGCACGAGAGTGCTTACTCCTCCGCACGCGGCCGGGCGTGCGCTGGACCGCGAAAGACGGCGTTCAAGAACAGCACGTTCATGCCGTCAAGATACGCGCGGAAATTCGGATCGGCGGTGAAGGCGATCACCACACCGCGGCCCTCCGGTTGCGCGATCACCAGCGGTTTGTAGGCAAGCTGCTTGCGAGTTTCCTCCCACAGGTAGCCGCTCGCCACAAGCTGTTCCGGGCCGGCGAAGACAGCGACATTCACGCCCTTGTCGAGCTTAATTGGCGTAAAGATCGACCGGCCCTCGATGAGCGCGCAGACGGATTCGGCGGCGCCGGCGGCGAGCCAGTGGTCCGGGTCCGTCTTTGCCCTCACGAGGACCCCGGCGGCCGCATCGGGCAGTTCTTTCTCCGCCTGGATCGCTTTGCGGTAGTCTTCCTCGGTCGGCAGCAGCTTGCCGGCGACACGCAGCTCCGGCGCGGCAGCCTCCGGTCTGGCGGGCTCCGCCGGTTTTTCCGTCTTCTTCTCCGGCTCGGCGCCGGGCCGGTTCTCCTGCGAAACAGCCAGAAGGCCGACTTTCGGATTGGCCAGCCAGGAAACAGCGCCGCCGATGCCGATCAAAGTGCCGCCTCCCGAGACCCACTGCTTCAGTTTGCCGGCCCAGGCTGAGCCCGGCGCCGGTTCGTAATCTCCGGAAGGCAGAATCAGCACTTGGAAGCGGCTGAGATCGGCGTTCGCGAGCTGGCGGGTGCGGATGGTCGTGACCGGGTATCCGAACTGGCGTTCCAGCACGAACCGTGCCCAGCCGGCCGAAAGTGAGGAGACGGGGAAATCCCAAGCCAGCGCAATCGCCGGCTTGCGCATCGACACCACTTCGTTGCTGCCGAGGCTCACACCCTCCTCCACCCATCCTGAGTCGGTTGCGACGACTTCGGCTCCGCTCGCGGCTGCGAGTTTCGCGAGCGTCTCCGCCAAGGAGGGCGGATTCTCTTTCGGCTTGAAAATCAGTGTGCCTGGGGGGTACTTGCGCCCGTTCTGGGTGAACGATTTGTCGGCGCTGTGCAGGCGCAGTCCTGCGCGGAGGGACGCCGTGAGAAAACGCCCGGCCGCTGCGGTTCCCCATGGCGCCAGGTAGGCGACGGGCGCCTTGGACGACGCCAGCCGGCTCGGAATCACGCGCGCGGGCGAAGCCGGTTCGAATTCTGCCGCCGAAGTTTCCGCGCCAGCGACGGCCTCGACGTTGAACAGCAGCGGCAGCGACCACGCGGTGACGTCGTAGATCTCGTCCGGCAGTCTCTTGGCGCGGCGGCGCTCCTGCTCCTTGACGAACTTCTCCTCCATGGGTACTTGGGTATCCAGCAGGGTCCGTACGAGTCGCTTGGCGGGTTGCGCCAGCGGCACTACGTAGCTGCCCGCCGGGTACTCGTTACCTCCAGACCGGAATGGGGTCTTTGCGCGCTTCACCTCGATACCCTGCTCCACGAGAAGGGCGGCCAGCTTGTCCACCGCCGAGGTGTCGCCACGGCGCGGCAGGATGTACTCGCGGATCGGCTCCTTCGAGCCTTCCTCGATGGCGGTCTGGCGGTGTTTGTAGAAATCCGCCAGAAGTTTCTGGCGGTTGGCCGCCGCCGCCTCCGCGGTGGCGATGGAAGCGACGAAATGCTGCCTTACAGTGTCGCGGAAGTGCAGCACGGTGTCGTCGATCCGCCGCACCAGCAGGCCACGCGTGGACGCTTGCTCGTAGGTCATCGAAATAGCGCCGTGGAAATACGGCCAGCTCGCGCCGTAGCCCGGATAGAACTCGTCGAAGATCTCCCGGGTGAAGTAGCTGAAGCCGAACCGATCGAACCAGCGGGCGTTGTTCTTGCCGAACAGCTCCAGCCCTTCTCTCTGTTCCCGAGTCATGTGCGGGTTGTAAGGAGGGGCGCCGGGAGCGAAATAGTAGGTGGAGTCCGAGCCCATCTCGTGGGCATCGACGAAGACCAGCGGGCGCCATTCGAGCAGAGCTTTGACGCGACCGCGCGTCTCCGGATGCGTCAACGCGAACCAGTCCCGGTTGAGGTCGAAGAAGTAGTGGCTTCCCCGGCCACCGGGCCAAGGCTCGTTGTGCTCGCCGGCGAGCGGGCTCGCGTCCGGCTCGAGGCCGAGCGACTGAACGAAGTGGTGGACGAACCGCTCGCGGCCGTCCGGATTCTGGCAGGGATCGATGAGAACCAGCGTGTTCGCCAGGATCCCATCCACCATTTTGTCGTTTCGGGCCGCCAGCAGGTGGTAGGCGGTAAGCATGGCCGCTTCCGGCGAGGAGATTTCATTGCCGTGGATTCCGTAGCCCAGCCAGACAACAGCAGGCAGCGACGCCATCAGGCTGCGCGCTTCCACCTCCGGCGTCGTTCGTGGATCGGCGAGCTTCCGCATCGACGCGCCGATCTCCGCCAGCCGACGGATGTGCGGCTCCGAGCCCACCGCCGCGTAAACCAACCGGCGCCCCTCCCAGCTTTTCGCATAATCGAAGACCTTCATCCGCGCGGGGGCCGCCTTGGCCAGCGTTTCGAGGTACCGGACGATGTCGGCGTGCGAGGTGATTTGCTCTCCGGGCTCGTGGCCCAGCACCTTTTGAAACGTGGGGATGGAGGCATCGTAGACGGTCCCTGGCCAGAACTCGTATCGAGCCTGGCCGTGGCCCAGCCCGGTCAGAGATGTTAATGCGAATAGGATCCTGAGAGAAGTCCGCATAGCCTCCTAGGGTACTGCGGAATTCGGTGACAGGCTACGTTGTCCCTATCCCCATTCGGATCGGGTCGGGCTGTCACCTCACACCACTCGCTGCATCGTTACAATGGAAGAAGTACGATGCCGATCTACGAATACCGTTGCGAAAGTTGCGGGCAGATCTTCGAAAAACGCCGGAGCATCTCCGAGGCCGACCATGGCATCCAGTGCCCGGAGTGCGACTCCGAGGAAATTGAGCGCTTGCTGTCGGCGTTCGCTATGGCCGGGTGCGGTGCTGGAAGCGGAGGCCGCGGGCGTTTCACGTGAGCCTGAGCTGACCGGCCGGTCGGCCGGCTTCACAGATCTGTCTTCCACCGCGGATCTCGTTTTGACATCCGGTAAGACAAGAAAATATACTAGCTATTTGGTCCCCGGGTAGCCTCAGAGGGGGCGATACCTGCTCCGGGACTGGGTCCGTCAACTTGAGCCAGATCTTCCATCCGAGCACCAATACCATATCCAAAGTCAGCATCTTCGGTGCGGTGTTCTTCCTTGCCGGCGGCGGCTGGCTGGTGAATGAGCTCGGGCGTTCCAGCTACGTGACGGATGTGAGCGTGGCGAAGTCGCAGCCCGTGCCGTTCAGCCACAAGCACCATGTGACTGGCGTGGGGATTGACTGCCGCTACTGTCACACTTCCGTCGAGGAGACGGCGTTCGCAGGCATGCCGGCGACGGAAACCTGCATGAGCTGTCATTCGCAGATCTGGGCGGACAGCCCGATGCTCGAGCCGGTGCGGGACAGTTTCGCGACCAACCGGTCCCTGGAGTGGGTCCGCGTCCACGATCTCCCTGGTTTTGTCTATTTCAACCACAGCATCCATCTGCGGAAAGGCATCGGCTGTGCCACCTGCCACGGGCGAGTTGACCAAATGCCTCTGATGTGGAAGGTAAACACCCTGAACATGGAGTGGTGCCTGGAATGCCACCGGCAGCCGGAGAAGTACATCCGGCCCCGCGCCGAGGTGTTCAACATGGCTTACCAGGCGCCCCCGGACCAGGCCGCCCTCGGCAAACAGCTCGTCCGGGAATACAAAGTCCGCAAGCTCACTGACTGTTCGATTTGCCATCGATGATTCGGATTCATACGAACCAAGGCAGGCTCGACCTGGCCGCGATTCGCGCGCGCCTGGCGAACGCGAAGGGTCGCGAGTTGTGGCGAAGCCTGGAGGAAGTCGCCGAGACGCCGGAGTTCCGCGAGTTCCTGCACAACGAGTTCACGCCGGGTACGTCGGAGTGGAGCAACCCTCTCGAGCGGCGTCAGGTCTTGAAGTTGCTGGGAGCCTCGCTCGGGCTCGCCGGCTTGACGGCTTGCACCAAGCAGCCCGAAGAGAAGATCGTTCCCTACGTCCAGACACCGGAGGACGTGGTTCCGGGGAAACCGTTGTTCTTTGCCACCGCGCACACGATGGGGGGCGTCGCAACGGGAGTGCTGGTCGAGAGCCACACCGGGCGACCGACGAAGATCGAAGGCAATCCGGATCATCCCGCCAGTCTCGGAGCCACGGACGCGATCGCGCAGGCCTCGCTGTTGACGATGTACGATCCGGACCGGTCGCAGGCGGTCGTGAAGGAAGGCCGGATCAGCACGTGGGTCGCCTTCGAGGCTGCGGTGGCGGCCATTCGGGGAACGCTTCTGGTGGAAAAGGGAGCGGGCTTCCGGATTCTGACGGAAACCGTCACGTCGCCGACGCTGGCGGCGCAGCTTCGCGGCCTGCTCGCGCAGTTTCCGGAAGCGCGGTGGCACCAGTACGAGCCGGTGAACCGCGATGCCGCGCGCGCCGGCGCTCTGCTCGCTTTCGGGCAGCCCGTGAATCCCGTTTATCGCCTGGACGCCGCGGATGTGATTCTGTCGCTCGGATCGGACTTCCTAGCCACAGGCCCCGCCGCCGTGCGGTACGCGCGGGACTTCTCGGCCAGGCGGAGGCCTCACGCAGGAGCGAGAATGAACCGGCTGTACGTGGTCGAGGCCACACCCTCTTTGACAGGTGCCGCAGCCGACCATCGCCTCGCGCTGGCGGGAAGCGAGATCGAAAACCTCGCCCGGACGCTGGCTTCCGCCTTCGGGGTCGTCGTCCCCGGCGCCTCAACCTCGGCGCCCGAGACCTGGGTGAAGGCGGTCGCCGCCGACCTTCAGAAGCACCGGGGCGCGGGGCTCGTTGTCGCCGGCGACGAGCAGCCTGCGGCTGTTCATGGGCTGGCGCACGCCATGAACGAAGCGCTCGGCAACGCCGGCAAGACTGTGGTCTACACCGACCCCATCGAGGCCGAGCCCGTGGACCAAACGGCGTCTCTGCGAGCCCTTGTCGAGGACATGAAAGCCGGACGCGTCCACACGCTGCTGATTCTCGGGGCCAATCCGGTTTTCAACGCGCCGGCCGATCTTCAGTTCGGGGAGAATCTCCGGAGGGTCGCGCGCCGGATGCACGTCGGCCTGTACGACGATGAAACCGCGGAACTGTGCCACTGGCACATCCCGGAGACGCATTTCCTTGAAACGTGGAGCGACGCCCGCGCCTACGACGGCACAGTCAGCATCCAACAACCGCTCATCGCGCCGCTCTACGGCGGCAAGTCGGCTCACGAAGTCCTGAGTGTCTTCGCCGGTGAACCGGACCGCTCGAGTCACGACATTGTCAAGGCTCACTGGCAGTCCCGCCGCGGGGGAGCGGACTTTGAGTCGTGGTGGCGGACGGCGTTGCACGACGGCCTGATCGCCGGCAGTTTGTTCCCCGCTCGCGCCGTCACACTGCGCAAGGATTTCGCTACTTCACTGCCCGCGCCGGAGTCCGCGCAGGGCGTGGAGCTCTGCCTTCGCCCGGATCCGACGGTCTGGGACGGGCGCTTCGCCAATAACGGCTGGTTGCAGGAACTCCCCAAGCCGCTGACCAAGCTCACCTGGGACAACGCCGCCCTGGTCAGCCCGAAGCTTGCCGAGCGGATGAAACTGGAAAACGGCGACGTCGTCGAGTTGTGCGTCGGAGGGCGGATCGTCGAGGCGCCGGCCTGGATCCTCCCGGGGCAGGCCGAAAACACGGTGACGTTGCACTTCGGTTACGGACGCAGCCGCGGCGGGCGGATCGCCGACGGCGCGGGAGTCAACGCTTATGGGCTGCGCGCCACTGATGAGCCGTGGGGCGGTCCGGGGCTGGAGATTCGCAAGACCGGTCGAAGGCGCGAGCTGGCCTGCACGCAGGATCACCACAGCATGGAAGGCAGAAACCTTGCTCGGGCCGGCACGCTGGGGGAGTACGAGAAGGACCACCATTTCGCCCACCACGGCGCGCACGAGCCCGAGCCTGGACTGTCGTTGTATCCGGGCTTCGAGTACAAAGGTTACTCGTGGGGCATGACCATCGACTTGGGCGCCTGCACGGGCTGCGGCGCATGCGTCGTCGCCTGCCAGGCCGAGAACAACATCTCGGTGGTCGGCAAAGAGCAGGTGATCCGCGGCCGCGAGATGCACTGGATCCGGATCGACCGCTACTTCGAGGGCGGCCTGGACGATCCGGACATCCACCAGCAGCCGCTGACTTGTATGCACTGCGACAACGCTCCGTGCGAAGTCGTCTGCCCGGTCGGCGCCACCACCCACAGCGAAGAAGGCCTGAACCAGATGGCTTACAACCGCTGTGTCGGTACGCGCTACTGCTCGAATAACTGCCCGTACAAGGTACGACGTTTTAACTTCTTCCGCTTCGCCGACTGGGATACGGAAAGCCTCAAGCCGATGCGCAATCCCGATGTCTCCGTGCGCAGCCGCGGAGTCATGGAGAAGTGCACCTACTGCGTGCAGCGCATCAACCACGCTCGCATCGAGGCGGAAAAGGAAGACCGGAAGATCCGCGACGGCGAGGTTGTGACGGCTTGCCAGGCGGTCTGCCCGGCCCAGGCGATTGTCTTCGGAGACATGAACGATCCCAACAGCCGCGCCGCGAGATTGAAGAAGAGTCCGCTGAACTACGGCATCCTGACGGAACTCAACACGCGTCCGCGGACCACCTACCTGGCGCGGGTGCGCAATCCCAACCCGGAATTGGAGCAAGGGTAGCGACATGGACGATCCGCGGCTGAACAGCGCCCCTGCCGGCGCCACGACGGTTGAAGAGGAAGTCCCGGTCATCGGTCCGGGACACACTTACGCGACTGTCACTGACAAGATCAGCAGCATCGTCCTTACGGAGAGGACCCCGCGGGCGTGGCTGATCGGCTTCGGCATCAGTTTCGTCGGCGCCATGGTGCTGTTCTACACTATCGCGTCACTGCTGCTTCGGGGAGTCGGGATCTGGGGCATCAACATCCCGGTCGGCTGGGGTTTCGACATCATCAACTTTGTCTGGTGGATCGGCATCGGACACGCGGGCACGCTGATTTCCGCCATCCTGCTGCTGCTGCGCCAGCAGTGGCGCACCTCGATCAACCGGTTCGCCGAGGCGATGACGCTGTTCGCGGTGGCCTGCGCCGGCCTTTATCCCCTGCTGCACATGGGCCGGCCCTGGCTCGCCTACTGGCTGCTGCCCTATCCGAACACGATGGGAACCTGGCCGCAGCCGCGGAGCCCGCTCGTCTGGGACGTCTTCGCGGTCAGCACCTACGCCACCGTGTCGCTGATGTTCTGGTTCATTGGCCTGATCCCTGATCTCGGCTCTTTGCGCGACCGGGCCAAGAACAAGCCGGCCAAGATCATCTACGGGATGCTGGCCATGGGCTGGCGCGGTTCGGCGCTGCACTGGCAACGGTACGAGATCGCATATCTGCTGCTGGCCGGGTTATCCACTCCGCTGGTGATATCCGTGCATACAGTCGTCAGCTTCGACTTCGCCATCGGCATCATTCCGGGCTGGCACGCCACGATCTTCCCGCCCTATTTTGTGGCCGGCGCGATCTTCGCAGGCTTCGCCATGGTGCTGGCGCTGGCGATCCCGATCCGGGCCTATTACAAGCTCGACGACTTCATCACCATGAAGCACCTCGACAACATGGGCAAGCTGCTGCTGGCCACGGGGCTGATCGTCGCTTACGGCTATCTCATGGAATCGTTCATGGCGTGGTACAGCGGTAGCCAGTTCGAGCACCACATGATGATCAACCGCCTCCACGGGCCTTACAAGGTTCTGTACTGGGCGCTGATCGCCTGCAACGTGCTCGCGCCGCAGTTCCTGTGGTCGGCAAGACTCCGCCGGAGCACGCTCGCCTTGTTTGTCGTCAGCCTGGTGGTGAGCGTCGGCATGTGGCTCGAGCGGTTCGTGATCGTCGTGATGAGTCTGCACCGCGACTTCCTGCCGTCGTCCTGGGGCATGTACTACCCGACGAAGTACGACTGGAGCATGTATCTGGGGACCATCGGCTTCTTCTTCGCGCTGATGTTTCTATTCATCCGATTCCTGCCGATGATCTCCATCTTCGAGATGCGGACCATCGTCCCGCAGCCGGAAGGGAAGGCCGGCAAGGCGAGGCATTAGGCGATGCAAGCGGATCGTCTGTACGGCCTGATGGCCGAGTTCGACAACCCACACGACCTGGTGGCGGCCGCTCATGCCGCCCACTCGGCGGGCTACCGGAAGATGGACGCCTACTCGCCGATGCCGGTGCACGGCCTCGCGGAGGCGCTCGGGGCGCATTCCACCAAGGTTCCCCTGCTGGTGCTGATTGGCGGGCTGTTCGGCTGCTTCGCCGCCTTCACGATGCTGTATGTCATCGAGGAGTACATCTATCCGCTGAACGTCGGCGGCCGTCCGTTCTATAGCTGGCCGGCGTTCATCCCGATCACCTTTGAGACGACGATTTTGTTCGCCGCGTTGTCGGCCGTATTCGGCATGCTGGCGCTGAACGGGCTGCCTCAGCCGTATCACCCGGTCTTCAACGCGCCGCGATTCGCGCTGGCCAGCCACGACCGGTTCTTCCTGTGCATCGAGGCCCGCGACCCGCAATTCGAGATCAGCGCCACCCGCGCGTTCCTGGAGGGGCTGCACTCCCGGGAGGTGAGCGAAGTTGAACGTTGAGAAAGATTATCACCGCAGAGTCGCGCAGGGCGCAGAGAGAATTCGAAAGAGAATTCTCTGCGTTCTCTGCGTCTCTGCGGCTATCATCAGCTCCTCCTGCCGCCAGGACATGCACGACCAGCCGAAGTACAAGCCGCTGGCCGCAACCACCTTCTTCGACGACGGCCGCGCGGCCCGCCCGCTGGTGGCGGGAACGGTGGCACGCGGGCAGCTCAAGATGGACCAGGCGTTTTACGAAGGACGGCAAGGAACAGAGCTGTTGACGACCTTCCCATTTCCTGTCACCAAGGAGATCCTCCTGCGCGGTCGCGAACGATTCAACATCTTCTGCGCCCCGTGCCACGGCCAGGTTGGCGACGGGCAGGGAATGGTCGTACAGAGAGGCTTTCGTCCGCCGCCCTCCTTCCACATCGACCGGCTCCGGGAGGCGCCCGCCGGCCACTTCTACGATGCCGTGACGAACGGGTTTGGCGCGATGCCGAGTTACGCGTCGAGGATCAACCCGACAGACCGCTGGGCGATCGTGGCTTACGTGCGCGCGCTGCAGCTTAGCCAGCACGCCTCGCCGGAAGACGTGCCCGCCGAGAGACGCCAGTCGCTGGAGACGACGCCATGAACGGGACGGAATACACATTCCACAGCGTCAGCAAGGCGCAGCGGACGGCCCTGGCCGTCGGCGGGATCGCGCTGGCCGCCTGCGTCCTCGGCGCCATGGCGAGCCCGGCGCAGTTCTTCCAGTCGTACCTGGTCGCCTACCTGTTCTGGGTGGGGATCGCGCTCGGCTGTTTCGCCATTGTGATGCTCCACAACCTGGTCGGCGGAGGTTGGGGGATGGTAATCCGCCGCCTGCTCGAATCGGGCACGAAGACGCTGCCGCTAATGGCGGCGCTGGTCGTCCCGCTGCTGTTTGGGCTCAGGTACTTGTACCTCTGGGCCCGGCCGGAAGTAGTAGCTGGCGACGAACTCCTACAGCACAAGAGCCCCTACCTGAATGTTCCGTTTTTCCTCGGGCGGACGGCTTTTTATTTCGCCGTCTGGCTGTTGTTGTCCTACTTGCTGAATAAGTGGTCAGACAACGGTCTGCCACAGGGCAGGGCGAAATCGCTAAGCGGTCCCGGAATCTTGGTGTACGGGCTCACGGTGACGTTCGCCTCGGTGGATTGGGTGATGTCGCTCGAGCCGCACTGGTTCTCGACCATCTATGGAGTGATCTTCATCGTTGGCCAGGCGCTGGCGTCGCTGGCGTTTTTGATCGTAGTCCTGATGATGCTGGCGCGTACCGAACCGATGGCCGGCGCGCTCAAGCCATCGCATTTCCATGACCTCGGTAACTTGATGCTGGCGTTCGTGATGCTGTGGGCGTATGTCGCCTTCTCGCAGTACCTGATCATCTGGTCCGGCAATCTGCCGGAGGAACTGCCGTGGTACGTGAAGCGACTGAGGGGCGGCTGGGGCTGGTTCGCCGGCGCCCTCATCGTGCTCCACTTCGCCTTGCCGTTTCTCTTGCTGCTCGCCAGGGCCAACAAGCGCCGCCTCGGTATGCTGGCGGCGATCGCCGGCGGGATGATCGTCATGCGCCTCGTGGACCTGTACTGGATCGTGACGCCGGCCTTCCACGGCAAACAGCTTCACTTGCATTGGATGGACCTGTTGGCCCCAGTCGGCGTGGGTGGTGTTTGGCTGGCTGTTTTTCTCGGGAACCTGAAGAAGCATCCGCTTCTTCCGGCGGAGGCGTTGTCATGAGCGGCTACGAGCGAACCGATGCCAACATCCGGAGCTTGGTGGTTTCGATCGCCGGCTTGTTCCTGCTCCTGGCCGTTTCGCTGGCGGCCATGGGCTGGATGTTCTCCTATCTGGCGAAGCACGACAAGCCGGGCCCGCCGAGGTCGCCGGTGGCCAAGGAACGCGAACTGCCGCCTGCACCGCGCCTGCAAACCGCGGCCGGAGGCAACCTGACAGAGGTACGGGCGGTGGAGGCCGAGATACTGAGCAGTTACGGCTGGGTGGACAAGAAAGCGAATGTCGTGCGAATCCCGATCGACCGGGCGATCGATCTGGCGGCCGAACGCGGGCTGCCGTACCGGCAACCACTCGCCCAAGGGAGAAAGTAGAAAGCGATGTTACGTTGTTTGGCGGGAATCATTGTTTGCGGCTGGCTTGGCGCCGGCTTCGCCGGAGCGCAGGAGGGATTGCCCGCGGCGTTGAAGGACGTCGGCATCGATCAGCGCCTCAACGAGCAGGTGCCGCTCGACCTCGTCTTCAAAAACGAGTCCGGCAAGCAGGTAGAGCTGCGCCGGTACTTCGGACGCAAGCCGGTGGTGCTCTCGCTGGTCTATTACGAGTGCCCCATGCTTTGCACGATGGTCCTGAACGGCATGCTGCGGAGCCTGCGGGCGTTGAAGCTCGATGCCGGCAAGGACTTCGAGATCCTGACCGTGAGTTTCGATCCCAAAGAAACACCCGATTTGGCCGCGGCCAAGAAACAGAGCTACCTGGAGCGGTATCAGCGGCCGGGCGCCAAAGAAGGCTGGCACTTCCTGACCGGAGACGAGCGTAACATTCGCAGGCTGACGGAGGCCGCCGGCTTCCGCTACAGGTACGACGCGGCGCGGGATCAGTACGTCCACGCCAGCGGGATCATGGTGCTGACTCCGGACGGCCGCCTGGCCCGCTACCTTTACGGGATCGAATATTCGGCCCGGGATCTGCGGCTGGCGCTGGTGGAGGCCTCCGCCGGCAGGATCGGCAACCCCGTGGACAAGATCCTGCTCTACTGCTTCCATTACGACCCGAGCACGGGTAAGTACAGCCTGCTGATCATGAACGTGATCCGCGCGGCGGGCTCGGCCACCGTGCTGGTCCTGGCGACTTTTCTGATTGTCATGTTCCGCCGCGACCGGCGGAAGAGATTGAACAAGAATGTGGACGGATTTTCCGCTGTTTCCTGAGAGCGCGTCGAGCATCTCCGACGGCGTAGACCTGCTGTTCTGGGTCCTTATGGCCGTCACCGTGTTTTTCTCGACGCTCATCTTCGCGCTGATCTTCTATTTCGCAATCAAGTACCGGCGGCAACGGCCCGACGAGATCCCGCGGCCGATCCTCGGTTCGATGAGGCTGGAATTGTTCTGGTCGGTTACTCCCGGGGTGATTGCCCTGGCGTTGTTCGGCTGGGGCACCTACATCTACTTCCGTAACTCTGATCCGCCCGAGGGCGCCACCGAGATGTACGTCGTCGGCAAACAGTGGATGTGGAAGTTGCAGCACCCCGAGGGCCAGCGGGAGATCAACGAGCTGCACGTTCCCGTGGGCCGGCCGGTGAAGCTCACCATGGCCACCGAAGACGTCATCCACAGCTTCTACATTCCGGCGTTCCGCGTCAAGAACGACGTCGTCCCCGGCCGCTACACGTCGCTGTGGTTTACACCGACCAAAGTGGGCAAGTATCACCTGTTCTGCGCCGAGTATTGCGGCACGCAGCACTCCGGCATGAAGGGATGGGTGTATGTGATGGAACAGGTGGATTACGAAAACTGGCTCAGCGGCCGAGCCGCTGGCGAAACCATCGTTCAGGCCGGCCAACGGCTGTTTGAGCGGATGGGCTGCCACAGTTGCCACCGCTCGGACGCCCCGGGACGCGGGCCGGTGCTCGAAGGGGTGTTCGGGTCCACGGTGGTGTTGCAGGATGGCCGCAAGGTCATCGTCGACGAGTCCTACATCCGCGAGTCGATCCTGCGTCCCAGCGCCAGGATTGTGGCCGGTTTCCGCACCCAGATGCCGACGTTCCAGGGCCAGATCACCGAGGAGGGTTTGCTGGAGATCATCGCTTATATCAAGTCCCTCGGACCGAAGGAAAGGGTTGATAAACGGCCATGACCACCACCCCGCTCGCCGAATCCCAAACCAACTACCTGAACGAGAACTACGGGATCAAGTCCTGGCTGCTGACCAAGGACCACAAACGCATCGCGCTGCTGTACCTGGCGTCCATCACGCTGTTCTTCGCGATCGGCGGCTTCTTCGCCGTCCTGATCCGCATGGAGCTGATCACGCCGGCCGGCGACATGATGCAGTCCGAGACGTACAACAAGATGTTCACCATGCATGGGGTGATGATGATCTTTTTCTTCCTCATCCCCTCCATTCCGGCCGTGCTGGGGAACTTCCTGATCCCGCTGATGATCGGCGCCCGCGACCTGGCGTTTCCGAGGATCAACCTGCTCAGTTGGTACATCTACACCATCGGCGGACTCTTTTCCCTGTACGCCGTCGCCGCTGGAGGGGTGGACACCGGCTGGACTTTCTACACGCCGTACAGCAGCACTTACTCGAATTCGCACGTCGTCGCCACCGCCGTGGGCGTGTTCATCGTTGGCTTCTCGTCGATCCTCACCGGCCTCAACTTCATCGTCACTATTCACAAGATGCGCGCGCCGGGGCTGACCTGGTTCCGGCTGCCGCTGTTCGTCTGGGCGCATTACGCCACCAGCATGATCCAGATCCTCGGGACGCCGGTGGTCGCCATCGCCATCGTGCTCGTCGGCCTGGAACGTCTGTTCCACATCGGCATCTTCGATCCCAAGCTCGGCGGCGATCCCGTGCTGTTCCAGCACATGTTCTGGTTCTACTCCCACCCGGCGGTATATATCATGATCCTCCCCAGCATGGGGGTGATCAGCGAGCTGATAACCTGCTTCTCGCGAAAGAAGATCTTCGGGTACAGCTTCATCGCCATGTCGAGCCTGGCGATCGCCGTCCTCGGCTTTCTAGTATGGGGCCATCACATGTTTGTCAGCGGCCAGTCGGTGTACGCCGGCATGGTGTTCTCGGTGTTAAGTTACCTGGTGGCGATCCCGTCGGCCATCAAAGTGTTTAACTGGACGGCGACTCTGTACAAGGGCTCGATCGTCTATCAGACGCCGATGCTGTACGCTTTCGGCTTCATCGGCCTGTTCACCATCGGCGGGCTGACCGGCCTGTTCCTGGCCAATCTCGGCGTCGACGTCCACCTGCACGACACCTACTTTGTGGTGGCGCACTTCCACTACATCATGGTCGGCGGTGCGATCATGGGGTACCTTGGCGGGATACACTATTGGTGGCCGAAGATCAGCGGGCGTATGTATCCGGAAGGCTGGGCCCGCTTTTCGGCGCTGATCCTGTTCGTCGGCTTCAACCTGACGTTCTTCCCGCAGTTCATCCTCGGCTACCTCGGCATGC
>CAZACK010000040.1:28517-43080 GCA_964483455.1 uncultured Solibacteraceae bacterium | reverse complement strand
GCCACGACTCGCCGGCGTCGTCGCTGCGCATGACGTCCCAGTGCTTCTGCATGAACAGTACGTTCGGGTGTGACCGGTGCATCGCGATGCGATGGATGCAGTGCCCGACCTCGGCGTCCGGGTCCGGGATGTATTGAGACTTGAGGCCGCGGTTGATCGGGCGCCACGTCGCGCCGCCGTCGTCGGTGCGGAACGCGCCCGCCGCCGAGATGGCGATGTAAATGCGCCCGGTGCCGCTCGGATCCAAGAGGATCGTGTGCAGGCACAGCCCGCCGGCCCCCGGCTGCCAGGACGATCCTGTGTCGTGGCCGCGCAAACCGGCGAGTTCCTGCCACGTCTGCCCGCCATCGCTTGAGCGGAACAACGCGGCATCCTCAACCCCGGCGTACACCATGTCCGGATCGGTTTGCGACGGCTCCAGATGCCAGACTCGCTTGAACTCCCAGGGTCGAGACGTGCCGTCGAAATGCTGATGGGTGCCCGGAACACCGTCGTACACGAACTTGTTCCCCACCGGCGCCCAAGTCTTGCCCCCGTCGTCGGAGCGTTGGATCTGTTGTCCGAACCAGCCGCTCGACTGCGAAGCATAAAGCCGGTTCGGCTCAGCCGGCGAACCCTTGACGTGGTAGACTTCCCAGCCCGCGAAATGGGGCCCGCTGATGTCCCACCGTTCGCGTTCTCCATCCGACTCCAGGACGAACGCACCTTTGCGTGTGCCAACCAGTACTCGTACTTTGCTCATCCCCTCGTTCCTTTCTCAGATTCGCGTCCCCGGCCCCGAACTTGCGAACCGGCGATGACGTTTCCAGTTTTCGCCACCGTCGCCGGACTCTGGCGAGGAATGCTGTGGGTCTTACTCCATTCTAGCGATGGACTCGAATTCGTTCACGCGGTCAAGGATCTGGCGAGGCCTCGCTTCCGTCTCAGACCAGCAGGCGGGAACCGGCCGCAATGCGCCGCGCGGCCAGTGCAGCCGGCGCGAGCGCGGTGAATTGCCTGCGATTCATACCTCTTGGCGGGCCTCTTCGCTTGGCCATCAGCACGGGGATTGCAGCACGTGATAGGATCGGTGGCTTCCGATTCGAGGGCACTGCATGGAACGAATTTGCTTTCTACTGAAAGTCCGGCGCAACCGGCTGCGCGAGTACAAGGAGCGACACCAGGCCGTCTGGCCGGAGATGCTCGACGCGCTCCGCAAGACGGGCTGGCGCAACTACTCGCTGTTCCTCCGGGACGACGGCTTGCTGATCGGCTACTTCGAGACCCCGAGCCTCAAGCGGGCGCTGAAGGGCATGGCGTCGCTGGAAGTGAATGAGCGCTGGCAGCAGGAGATGGCGCCGTTCTTCGAGAGCCTGGAGGGCCGGCGGCCTGATGAAGGGATCGCGCCCGTTCCGATGGTGTTTCATCTGGACTAGCCTCGTTGCACGAATAAGCGCAACATGGGAGCGCTGCCTCCAAGTGAACAAATCATTCGTTGGCCGCCGAATAACGCCGATGAACGCGGATAAGTCCTTCCTTTGCCATCGGCGTCCATCGGCGTTCATCGGCGGCTCATGAATTCCTTTCATACTCCTCCGCCGGCCGGATGACGCGGCCATCGACCAAATCGGCGATGATTTCGTCTGATCGAGGTCATTCCGCCTCCAACAACGCAGAGCTCAGAGGTGGAAGCGACAGCTTGCCTCGCTCAACGCGGCGAGTGCGCGAAACGATGGTCTTTGAAACGATCGTCTCGATGCACTCGCCACCGAGGCGCGAGTCGGCTACCGATACCGCCTGCTCCTCCTTGGTCCAGTTCGCCAGGACAATGCCGAAGCGGCGATCCGGGGTGCGCCAGGCAGCGTGAAACACTGCCGGGATACGGTGCTGGCGGCCGCCGTCGATCCAGGTGACCGTGCGCACACCGGCGACGTCCGCGGGACGCTCCATCCTCCCGTAGACCAGGAACAGCATCCCCTTGCCGCGGCGCAGAGCGGTGGTCACCCGGAGCATTTCGAGCGAGTCCTCGTTGTCACCCACCGGCGGGCGCCACGGCGCCCAATTGTTCGTGTCCCGGTTCAGGAGCAGCCCATCCGGCGTCAGTACGCCGCCCGGGATTTCGCCGATCACCAGGTTATAAGCGTTGCGGATCGGCATGTGGTACGGCTCCGGCGCCATCCCGAAGCCCCCCTGGATCAGGATGAACTCGTGATAGAGGAAATGGAACAGCGGCAGGAACCAGCGTTCGTAGTTCGTATGCCCCGGCGGGATGACGCGGATGTCGCAGATGGCGAACTCGGGCATGAAGTACTCGTTCGGCGGAGACTCGACGGAGAACGCCACTCGCCTGCCCTCGGCCTCCGGCCCGCGCGCCAGTTCCCGAAAAGCACCCAGCAGTTCCCGCATGCCGGCGGTCATCCACTTGCCCGGAGCGGGCGGGTGCCCGTGATCGGCCGCGTAGCACGGGAAGGTCGCGCAGCCGACGTTCTGATCGAGGAACTGGACCCAGTCGAGCCCGCAGCCGAGCACTCGCCGAACGAAGTCGACGGCGATCTCCTTGGTCATCGGCACCCCCAGGCAGCAGGCGTAGCTGGGCCGCCAGGAGCCGTCCCAGCTTTCCGGCCAGGGCTGTTGCTCGTGGGTGCGGCAGACGCTCTTGGCGCCGCCACGTTCGGCGTAATAGTCCTCGCCGTTGTAGCCGCTCCAGAAGTGGTGCGTCACCCAGCGAGTCCCGTTGCAGAACGTGCCGATGTGCCAGCCACGGTCCCGCGCCAGGCGGGTGAACTCTCGGAGGGACTCCTCGCCGCCCGCCGGCGGAAAGCAGTCCGGATAAATCCACGGGCCGGGCCGCTCCCAGGACATGATCACCGGCACCACGCGCGAGCCGATGCGGTCGGCCACCTTCTCCACCAGCGGCACGATCTTGCGGTACGGAAGGAACTCCCTGTTCGGAGCGGTGGGGCCGCCGTCGATCTCGCCCTGGATGCGGACCACGATATGCGGCGGCGAGTCGAGCAGCCAGTCAGGAACGTCCTTGCGAAGGTGCAGCGGGGCACGCGCCCACGGTTGCTTCAGGCTCCACTCGCGATAGAGTTCGGCCGCGGCGTACCAGTCGCCGGTGAACGAGCGCACGACCACGTCGTATCCGAGGTCGCGGCTGCCGCTCGGCGGCCAGTCGCCCACGTGCGCAAATCCCAGGCGCAGGCCGTCACCGTGATGCACCGCCTTGATGAGCTTGATTGCGCCGGAGGCGTCCTCGCAGGCGACGTACAGGCCCGCCCGGTCGTTGTAATACGCAAGAAACTGGGCGAAGATCAGGCCGGGATAGTGCCAGGTATCATGATTTTCGGGGCGGAACTGCCAGGCGTGCGGGCTGTCCGGCTCCAGATCCTCCGGCTTCGGAGAGCGAAGAAGCTGCCCGCTGATGAACGGCCGCAGAACCGCTTCCGATCCCGGCGCGCCGCCAAGCCGGTAGCGCGCCACCAGGAACGGGAACTGAACGTCGGTGATCGCGATGCCGGCGCCGTTGCGCACGGAAATCGACCAGCGGCTGATCGGCTCCTCGACGCGGACGGTAATCGCGGCGTCCAAGTCCATCCCGCCCAGGCGCTGGAACCGGGCGGTGAGCAAGCCGGGCTTGGTCTCGACGGAGGCGTTCGTCGCTTGCGTCGAGGAAACTTGCCGGAATCGCTGCTTGTCGAGGTACTGGATGACGAATGCGGGGTCGGCATCGTTCCCTTGAATGAACTCCTGATCTGACGGCAAAGCGCGCAGCGACACCAGGCGCGCCGTCGCCGGGTCGAATTCGAGCTTGTGGTTCGCGTTGCCGAGCGCGACACGGCCCTGTTGCGGTTGGAAAGAACCAAGCAGGCCGCCGGCTCCCGGCAGCAAGGACGGGGCCAGAAAGGTTCGTCTGGTCATTGAGTCAGCCTCCTAGGAAACGGCCGCGCGCGGCGCTGCCGCGGCTTCGATGACTATCTCATTTCCGGGCAGGAAACCTCAACCCAGCCGCTCGAGGACATACGCTTCGGCGCCCCGATGGAGCTTTCTGCGGTAAGCTCATAGCTTGCCTGCTGCAATCGGGCCGTCCACATGAGGAGGCGGCATTGGGACTCGCACTGCTAGGGATTCTCCTGATCGGAACCGTGACCGGCGCCTTCTTCGTCGTTCACGCCTGGAACCGCCGCCGGTTCCAGGAGGGGATGCTCATCGTTCGGTGGGGCCTGGCGATATGGGCGGCATACCTGGCAACCTTGGTTGCTGTCTCGCTGGTGACTCCGAATAAGGACGCCACTGGAGGTGAAGCACGCTTCTGCGGTATCGACCCGGATTGCGCACTTTCCGCTTCGGTGACTCAAATCGACTACGTCAAGACGGTGGGGAACCCGCCGAATGAGTTGATCGCCGATGGCATGTTCTACCTTGTGACGGTAAGGGTACTGGGCATTTCCCAGGACCAGGGGACGTTGCCCGCTCTGACGGGTGTTGTGGTAGATGACCTGGGCCGCGAATTCGGCCGGTCGGCGAACGGCGAGCGGGCGATTCTCGCCAGCCAAGACCCTGCGCTCCAGGTGGCGCGCGGTTCCTGGCGAACCACCATGGTGTTCGACCTGCCGAAAGATATCGAGAGGCCCGCCTTGATCCTGAACGAAGGGTCGGTGCTCGAGCGGGTATTCGAGTTGTTCCTCATCGGCGACGAAGCAAGCCTGCTGCATCCGAAAACCAAGCTTCGCTTGCTGAAGCCGGAGGAACGGTCCGGATACTGACCTATGGACAGGTTCCGGCTGCGGAGGATTCGCCGCGGGCCCGGCTCAACTCCACCAGTACAATCTCCGGCGGGCAATTGTACCGGACCGGAAGCATGGAGCACCCCACTCCCGCGCTGGTGATCCCGATCATCCCCCCGTGCCGCCAAACCCCGTGCGTGTAAGCGCGGGGACAACGGGCGTTCACCAGCGGCGCCCCGATCCACGGCAGTCCGATCTGCCCGGCGTGCGTGTGCCCGCAGAAACAGAGATGAATGCCGGCGGCCGCGGCCTCCGCGTAGATCTCCGGCGAATGCGCGAGCAGGATCTTGAACGCATCCGGTGGAACGGCGCGGAGCGCCTCCGGCAAGTCGTCGCAGCCATAGTAGTGCGGATCGTCTACGCCGGCCACCCAAATGCCGGCGCCCTCTTTCCGCACCTCGACCGCCTCGTTGAGCAGCAGGCGGACACCAAGCCGCTCGAGAGCCGGCGCCATCTCCGCCGCGTCGTGATTCCCGAGGACGGCCATGATCCCGTGCTTCGCCCGCACACCCGACAACGCCCGGCGCAGATGCACGTACACTTCCTCGCACGGGCCATATACCTCGAAGCGATAGTCGCCCGTCAGGACGCACAGGTCGCACGGCTGCCGCGCCGTCTCCGCCGCCAGGACTTCCGCCAGGCCGTCCATGCCGTCGATGTGGAAGTCGGCGAGGTGCAGAATCCGGAATCCGTCAAAGGGCACGGGCAGCGCGGGCCACTCCAGCTTGGCCCGGCGGATCGCCGGCCGGAGCGCATTGGCGACTCCTCGCCCGTACAGCCCGACGAGGCGAAGCCCGAACCGCAGCACCACCGCCAGCACGCGGTCGTGCCGGAGCATCCAGTCGCCCCTGCCGTGCGCGCGCCGGCCCTTGTGGTGGATTGCTTCTATGGAGCGGCGACGGCGCAGGAGTGGCTCCAAGTCCCGCGGACGGAGGTCGGGGCCATTCATGGCAGCGGGCTTCGATACTGGTCCAGGATCAGCCACGGATCGTTCGTTCTCGTCCTCCACTCTTGCACCTCGGCGCGCAGGCTCAGCAGCGCCTGCCGGAACTCGCCCCGGTCGGCCAGGTTGCGCACCTCGTCGGGATCGACGGCAAATTCATAAAGCTCCTCCGCCGGCCGGCGAAGGTACGCCGAGACCGGCCGTTGTCCGAGTTTCGCCTCCGCTCCCTGCCGCAACACGGCCTGCCAGGTTGCCGACGCCCACAGATCGGAGGCATGCGGATACTCCAGCTCCGGAAAGAGGTTCCGGATGTACTTGTATCGCCGCGTGCGCACACCGCGCATCGGATAGAGCATGGTGATCTCGTGGAACGTGTGCGAGAAGTAGACGCGATCCCATCCGGACGGATCGCTCTCCTCGAGCACGGGCAGCAGGCTCCGCCCGTGCAGCGGGTAGTCCGGGGGGCGAACGCCGGCCCAGTCAACTAGCGTCGGGAAGATGTCCGTGAAGCTTGCCATCGCGTGGTTCACGAGGCCGCGCGTTCGCTGCGCCGGCGAGCGGACGATCATGGGCAGGTGGGTGCCCGAGTCGTAGACATTGGTCTTGGCGTTTGGGAAGGCGATCCCGTTGTCGCTCACGAACAGGACCAGCGTGTTTTCGACCTGCCCGGCTTCCCGCAGCGCCTCCAGTATGAAGCCGGCGCCTTGATCCATGCGGTTCGCGGACTCATAGTATTCCGCCAGTTCGGCACGGGTCTCCGGCTTGTCGGGAAGAAATGAGGGGACCGGCACTTTCGACGCCTCGAACCGGAGCCGGGTGACGCCCGGATAGTCGCGGTTGGCGAAGCCCTGCTGGGCGCGATGGGGGTCGCCGAATCCAACGTGCAGATACCACGGCCTCCCGGCGGCTGCACGGAAGAAATCGCGCGCCTTCCCGGCCATCTCGAGCACGTTGCGCGTGTTGACCGGCGGCTGATAATCCCAGGGAAACGCCGAGGCGGGGTTCACGTGCAGCTTTCCGATCAGCCCCGTGCGGAAGCCGGTGTCTTTCAACACTTGCGGCAGCGGGCGAACAAACTCCCGGTAGCCCTGGTTGTGCGCCGCGTGCGCCAGTCCGTACTGGCCGTTGGCGTGATTGTGCAGCCCGCTGAGGATCACCGAGCGGCACGGGCTGCACGAGGCGGTGGTGCAAAAGGCGTTTGTGAAACGCACGCCTTCCGTGGCCAGCCGGTCGAGGTTCGGCGTTCGCGCCGCGTGATCGCCGTAGGCGCCGGTGTGCAGGCCGAGGTCGTCGGCGATCAACAGGAGGATGTTGCGCCGCTGCTGGGTGTGAATCGCAGCCGCCAGCGGCGCGGCGGATGAGAAGAGGACAGACCTGCGTGTGGGTCCGTGCATGTCTCCATTATGATGAGCAGCCATCGGGCGTTCACAAGCCAAGTCGAACTTTCGATCGCGGCCGCGTGTGGCTCACAACTGATAGCAAACACTTGTGGTTCGACACGCCTCGTATTCCGGAGTGCCCGTCGTGCGCGCCAGGCCGCGCGGCGGCGCGGCTGTACGATGACTGCGGCATGAAGAAGATCGACATCACGCGGCGAATCGCCCGGCGGTCGAACCTGTCGCGGGCGGCGGCCGCCGACCAGCTTGACCGCGTCGTGCACCGAATCCTGAAGAACCTCCGCAAGGGGAAGGCAGTGTCTTTGCCGGGCCTCGGAACATTCAAGCCAGGCGCGAAGCCCGTTTTCGAGTTTCTGGCGGAGCTTTCCCGCGAAGGAGCGCGCGGTGGAAAGAAGCGCTGAGCAACTCGCCGTCCTCCTCCGGCAGTGCCTTCAAGAGGGCCGCACGGTGGATATCGACGGGCTCGGTGTGTTCCGTCCCGCGGCGCGCGGCGGCTACG
The DNA here is from genome assembly GCA_964483455.1 of uncultured Solibacteraceae bacterium. Lineage (GTDB taxonomy): Bacteria > Acidobacteriota > Terriglobia > Bryobacterales > Bryobacteraceae > CAYZJD01. The sequence continues at coordinate 35,475 of CAZACK010000040.1, read as the reverse complement.
AGTTTGTGCCGCGCACCGCCCCGCGAGTGTTTATTGCGTATGTCTTCGAAGATGGTTCGTCGGCGGAGCGCTTGTACAAGGACCTTCTCGCGTTCGGCCTGGATCCGTGGCTGGACAAGCGGAAGCTGCTGCCGGGCCAGAACTGGCCCCGCGCCATCGAGCGTGCCATCGAGGTGAGCGATTTCTTCGTCGCCTGCTTCTCCCGGAGCGCGGTGAACAAACGCGGGCAGTTTCAGTCGGAGCTCCGCTACGCTCTCGATTGCGCTCGGCGCATGCCGCTCGACGAGATCTTCCTGATCCCGCTGCGGCTCGACGAGTGCCGCATTCCCTTGCCCATCCAGCAGTCATTCCACTATGTGGACATGTTCCCGGACTGGGATCGCGGGCTTCGGCGCATTCTGGCGGCCATGGAACAGCGCCGGACACTGCGGACAGTAGCATGAAAGGTCACGTGGCGCAGACACTCGTGTCTGCCGCGCCGAGACTCATCTCGGCGCCTGGGCAGGCTGACCCCATTCACATGGCCAGCACCGCGTCGAGCGGAGCGCCGGTCCGCTTCCCTTCAACGCGCGTGAAGCCCGCGGCATTCAGCAAAGCGGCATATTCGGACAGTGACCGCTCCAGGCCTTCGGTGCAAACCAGCATGTTCAGGGACTGCATGGTCGCGGACACGGGGCCGCTCTTGTCCTCCTCGAGCAGTTTCTCGGCGATAAGCAGTGCGCCGCCGTCAGGAAGGCGGTCGCGGATCTTGCGGAGCAGCCGCCCGATCTTCTCCTCGCTCCAATCGTGGAGGATTTGTCCCATGCTGAACAGATCGGCCTCCGGGAGAGGATCGGCGAAGAAATCGCCCGGGATTAGTTCGATGCGAGCCGCCGCGAGCGGCCTGGCAAACTCGATAACCTGCGGCAGGTCGAACACCGCCGCGCTCAGCCGCGGGTAGCGCTCGATCGCGGCGGCCGCCAGGTGGCCGGTGGCGCCGCCCAAGTCCACCATACGCCGGAAGCGGCTCAGGTCGAAGGCCGCAACCACCGCCGCCGAGCTGAGCAGGCCCACGCCGTGCATGCCCAGGAGGAAGTCGCGCTTCGCCTCCTCGGTCTGGAAGAAGTGCGAGAAAATCGGGCCGTCGAACCCGAAGGTCTGCTTCCAGCGGTGCGTGCCTTCGCGAACGGCGTCCTCGAGGTTGCCCCAAAGCTTGTACAGCACGTTGTTGGAATACAGGATGTAGCCGGCGAGGGTGTGCGGGCTCGACCGGCAGAGATATGTATCCGCCACGCGCGAGTTGGCGTACACGCCTTCCCTCTTCTCGAGGAAGCCCAGAGCGACGCAGGCGTCCAGCAACCGCTCGAGCGCGCCTTCATTGGCCCCGAGTTCGCCCGCCAGCGCCTTCACCTCCGCCGGCCGGCCGTGTAGCCGGTCGAAGATCGCCAGCGCCACAGCGGCGAACATCGTCTTCGACTGCCGGAAGGCTTCGAGCAGCACGGCGACTTTGGCGGGAGGCGGCAGGCTCATGGCTTGCGGAAATGGTCCCAGCCGAGCGGCGGCAGGTACTTGCCGAAGAGGGTCACGTCTCCGGGGTTGCCGGCGGCGATGACTCCGATCCGGGTCAGCGGGATGCCGGCGTGGCTTGCGGGTACGCGCGTGCCGGATCGTACCGTGAAGAGCAGTTCGTAATCCTCGCCCCCGTGGAGCGCGTGCACGAGTTCCGCGCCGGGAAACACGGGCAACACATCGTCGAGCGCGGCGCCGGCGCCGGAAGCCAGGCACAGGCGGTGCAGGTCGATCGAAAGCCCGTCGCTCAAGTCCATGCAAGCCGTGGCGCGGAGGCGGGTGCGCAGGAAGCGGCCGAGCGCGAGCCGCGGCTCCGGCTGGAGGTGCCGCTTCCAGGCCGCGCCCCGGCGGGTGTCGAGGCCGAGCGCGCTCGCGCCGAGGCTTCCCGACACATAGATGGGATCGCCCGCCCGCGCTCCATCGCGCCGCAGCGCCGTGCCCCTCGGAACGCCGCCGCAGACGACGATGTCGCAGGCGACTTTCTCCGATGTGGCGAGATCGCCGCCGGCGAGCAACGTCCCGGTGCGCCGCGCCAGCTTCAGCAGGCCGCGATAGAACGAGTCGAGCCACTTCCGGTCGCACCATTCCCCGAGCGCGAGCGACACCAGGCAAAACCGGGGCTCTCCGCCCATGGCGGCGATGTCGCTCAGCCCGCGAGCCAGTGCCTTGTGCCCGAGCGCCGAAGCGCGATGCGAGTCGCGCCGGAAATGCACGTCTTCCAGGACCAGGTCGGTGGTAAGCAGCAGGTCCTCGCGCGCCCCGCGCATGCGGTAGATGGCGCAATCGTCGCCTATGCCGAGAACCACGCCGGCGCCCTTCAGGCTCGGAACCTTGCGGCGGAGCCGTTCGATGGTTTCGATTTCATTCATCGGAAGGGCGCTTCTACGCCGAGGATTCTACTAAAGTCAAGGTCCGCAGGTGGAGGCGCGTCCTCAAGTGCGCTGCCAGACCCTGTGGCCAAAGGCGGTAGTCGCGGTCGTGATTCCGCCAGCTATGATCTGAAGTCGCCGACTTTTCGACTGCCGGGGTCACGACGCAGTCGACCCGTCCGCCGAACTCGAAGTCATCCGGTACGCCGCCTGAACCACGGCGACACCGCCAGCGCCGCGATCAGGCCGGCGCCCTTCAGGTCGGGTACCTTCATGCATCCGGCTGACCGGCGCTCGAGAAAACCAGGCCACTCGGGAGTTCTTCCCCGAAGATTCTGCTAAAGTCGCGTTCCTCGCGCGGCGCCTCGCCTTCGAGCATCGCCAGCAGGCGGTCGCGGTCGGGGGCGTCCTGAAGCGCCCGGCGGACAAGCTCTAAAGACGCCGGCGCGAGATCGCGGGTCGCGTCGCCTGTCTGCTGCCCGATGAGGACAGCGTACTCGCGCGCCGCCGCGACGGCCAGCAGCGCCTCGATCCAGCGGGTGGCGGTGGCCGGAGGCAGTACCTGGTTGATCGGACCGTAGAGCAGCTCTCGTGCGCCGAGCCGCGCCAGGCACCACAGCTCACTCTCGCGATACTGGCCGGCGCGCACTTGCCGCAGCAGCTCTTCTCCGAGATCAGTCTTGGTCTGAAGCGGCAGCAGCTCCAGGCTCGCCGCCGCCCGCCACATTTCCCGCTGAAGGCTCGTGTTGACGCGCGGACGCTTGCCGCCGCGCGGAAGCAGCACCGGCGACAGGCGCTGGTAGAGATCGATCTGCTGGTTGCGATTCAGCCCGCCGGCCAGCCGGCCCCAGAAGATCCACCACTCGATCTGGTTCTGCACCTGGTTGTCGAACTGGAGGCCGGCCGCATACACGCGGCGCGCCTGCTCGATGCGCCAGTCGTCGCCGGGGTAGCCGAATCCGGGGCGCAGGCAGAACCCGCAGAGATTGAGCCACCGCGATTCCCAGGCGGGCGAACGCGCGCGACCGCCCGCCAGTTCAAGCATCGCGTCGGCCAGCTTGCGGATCGCGCCCACCGGCCACGAATTCCGGCCAAGCCCGAGAATCTGCTCGAGACGTCCGGGGAGTTCTTCCGGCGCGAGCGGCGGCTCTGCCGGGCCGAAGGCGTCGCGGAGAAGCGCGACAGCTTGCGCGACGGCCTCCTCGCTCACCACCGCCACCGGGCGCGCCGGTTTCGCCGGTTCGGAAGGTGCCGGCTTGCGAAGCTCGAATTGCAGCCGCCAGCGGTGCTCGCTGACCTTCGATTCGCACCAGATCTCGAGCGTTCCCACCTCCGTCAGGCGCGCGGCGAGGCGCACGGGAATCAGCCGGTCGCCGGCGCGCTTGCCGAACCGGATCACCGCGTGGAGCGGCGCGTGCCGGTGGACCTCATCCGCAAGCTGCGCTTCCTCGAACTCCACCACGTCGCCGAGCGCGTCCCCGGTGCGCGTCAGCGAGCTGTACAGGCGGAATGAAACCGGCCGGTTGGCGACCAGTTGCAGGTCCTCGCGGTCGAGTTCGACCGACGTGCCGTCCTCCGTGCCGCGCGGCACCAAGCACACTGTTCGGATTTTCCCCTCCGCCCCGCCGACGCCGAGATAATACGTCCGCGGCAAGCCGCCCCGAACGAGCAAGCCGCTACCGGTCGACCGGACATACGAGTAGTACGCGGCGCCGGCGGCGACGGCGAGGTCGAGGTCGCGGTTCTCCAGGATCGCCGGGCGGCGGCCGTACCAGCTTCCGACCACATCGGCGACGCGCTCCCGGCAAGTATCCGGAATGAAGAAGCCGCCGTTGAACAGAATCGCGTCGGGTCCGCCCGACGCCTCGGCGCCGGCGCTCGCCAGAAACGCCGCCAGGTGCCTGGTGACCGCAGGATCGGTTTCGTACGGCAGGCCCAGCTCGCGGAACAGGCTGCGCTTTTCCTGCGCCGGACGGTCGGCCAGCGAGCAGGACGGGAGGAAGCCTTCCAGGGCGAGCTCGAGCGCTTCCTCCCGTAGGATTTCCGTTCGTAGCGTCCCGCCGATAAGCGACGAGCCGGCGCCGAGCACCGTGATCTCGACGCTCGCCGGCGCCGGATGCGACAGCAGCCTCTCCTTGGCGGCGGCGCACTGGCGCCGCAGCGCGCTGCGCTGCCGCACCGAGAGCTGCGCGCCGAGCTTGGTTTCCACCAGCCAGGCCAGCGTCAGGTCGAGGTTGTCGCCGCCGAGCAGCAGGTGCTTGCCGACGGCGGTGCGCGTGAAGTCGATGCGGTCGCCGTCGCGGGCCACCCGGATCAGCGTGAAGTCGGAGGTGCCGCCGCCGACGTCGCACACCAGCACGAGCTGGCCGTCAAACAAGCTCTTGCGCGACTGCGCGAGGTGATTCGCGATCCAGGAGTAGAACGCCGCCGCCGGCTCCTCCAAGAGGGTGAGCAGCTTGATGCCCGCGTGCTCGGCGGCGGCCACGGTCAGCTCCCGCGCCTCTTCGTCGAAGGACGCCGGAACGGTGAGCACCACCTGCTGCTCGGAAAGCGGCGCCGCCTGCGCGCGGTCCCAGGCCTCGCGAAAGCAGCCGAGGAACCGCGAGGATACCTCGACCGGCGAAAGTTCGCGCCCGTCCTCCCGCGCGTCCCAGGGGAGGATCTTCCCGGTCCGGTCCACTTCCGGATTCGACAGCCAGGACTTGGCGGAGTGCACGACCCGCGTGGGTACCAGCGCGCCCTGCTCCCGTGCGTAGACGCCAATGTAGTTCCGATCGCCCAGAAACAGGAACGACGGCAGCGTGCGGCGCGCCTCGACCGCCGATTGATCGACGTGCTGGGGCACATCGAAGTAGTGCACTGGCGGGAAGTCGGCGCCCGCGGCCTCTTCCGGGTCGATGAAGGCGAGGGCGGAATTCGTGGTGCCGAGGTCGATGCCGACGTTCATGTGCCCACGCGCTGCCGGACGTTGAACTCCAGCTTCCACCGCCGCCCGTCGCGGGCCACGCACCAGAGTTGCAGCACGCCGGTTTCCGTGACCACCGTCTCCAGCGTCACCGGAACCGATGCGCCGGGCTCGCCGCCGGCCGGCAGCGTCACCTCGACCGGCGACAGCTCTTCGAGTTCCTCGCTCACCTCTTCGAGCAGCGAGCCGGCCGGATCGTCCTTGCGGGCGGAGGAGCTGAAGAACCGGAACTCCGCCGGCTCTCCCACGACGAGACCGAACTCGCGATCCGGAATCGAGGTGTCGGTGCCTTCCTCCATGCCGTAGGGTGCGACGGTGAGGGCCTTGAGGGGCGCCGGCATGCCCGGGACCGCGGGCATTGCCGTCTCGATCCCGACGTAGTACGAGCGAGCGACGCCGCCGCGGATGCGGACGCCGCGGCCGAGGCGGACCAGGCCGTAGTACGCCGCGCCGCGGGCCACGGCGTGCATGAGATCCTCGCCGTAGAGCGGTTCGACGGCCGGCAAGCCCTCCGCCTCGAGCCAGGCATCGAGCGTCGCCTGGAGGCGTTCCCGGATGAGGCTTGCGCGAAGCACCCCGCCGTTGAAGAGCACGTGGGTCGGCGCGGCCAGCCCGCTCGGGCCTCGGCGGACCGCGCCGTGTTCGGCGGCTGAGGCGTGCTGCCGCAGGAAGCGCGCCAGGTGCCGCGTCACCGCCGCGTCGGCGGCGTACGGGAGCCCGATCTCCTGAAGCGCGACGCGGCGCTGGCGCTGGGGCATGTCGTCGCTGGCCACTTGCGGGAAAAAGCCGTCGAGCAGAATGCGCTCCATGTCGGATCGCCGCAGCTTGGTCTTGATGGTTCCGCCGACGACGCCCGTGCCTTTGCCGAGAATCGTCACCGGATGGTGTTCCGCCTTCGTTCCTTCCTCGAGCAGCTTCTCCTTCGCCGCGCGGCAGTTCTGCCACAGCGCGTGAAGTTGCAGCCAATCGAGCTTCCGGCCGCCCGCGGCGAGTTCCTGTTCGAGGAACCGCGCGAGCGCCAGGTCCATGTTGTCCCCGCCCAGGAGGATGTGGTCGCCGACGGCGATGCGCTCGAGCTGAAGCTCGCCGTTGCGTTCGGTGACGGCGATGAGCGTGAAGTCGGTGGTGCCGCCGCCGATGTCGACGACCAGGATCAGGTCGCCGACCCGCACGCGGTCCCGCCAGTCGGGATGCCGCTCGATCCAGGCGTAGAAGGCGGCCTGCGGCTCCTCGAGCAAGGTGACGTTGCGGTAGCCAGCCTCTTCGGCCGCGCGCTGCGTCAACTCGCGGGCCACGGCGTCGAAGGAAGCGGGCACGGTGACCAAGACGTGCTGCCCAGTGAACGGAGCGTCGGGGCGCTGCGCGTCCCAGGCCGAGCGAAGATGATCGAGGTAGCGCCGCGACGCCTCAACCGGAGAGACTTTGGGGATGCCGTCGGCGGCGCCGGCGGGCAGGATCGGCGCCGTGCGGTCCACGGCGGCGTGACAGAGCCAGGACTTGGCGGAAACCACCAGACGGCGGGCATTTTCCGCACCGCGCTTCTGCGCCAGGACTCCGACGACGAAGCCGGGATCGG
>CAZACK010000040.1:0-28417 GCA_964483455.1 uncultured Solibacteraceae bacterium | reverse complement strand
TCTCCGCGCGCCAGCCTTTGTGACGCAAAGTTCCGCCGGGCGGCAGCCCCTTGGCCGGCACGTTGCCGAGCAACTTCACCCGCGCGGCGTTCGCGCCGGCGGGATCGAGCCGGGTGAACGCGCCCTCGACGCCGTCGATGACCGGCGCCAGACGCAAGTGGCGCGAGAGCGCCTGCCGGCACTGGCTGTGAACGTCGCGGACGGCGGCGCCGACCTGCTCATCGGAGTACGCCGAGATGTCCTCCATGAGGAAATCGACGAGACGCGCGTCGCGTTGGAGGATGGCGAGCAATTGCAGCGCGCCGTCGGAGGCGCGCTCCGGCCGGGCGGAGGGCGGCGTCGCCGGCGCGGCTGTTTTCTTCTGAAGTCCAAGCGCGGCGGCCAGCTCCGCGGAGAGAGCGCCGTGAAACAGGATGGCGAAGAAAGCGCGGATCGCCTGGGAAAAACGTCTCAAAGTAGGCTCCTCGGGAGATGAATGATAGCCGGGCGTGACGGGGGACGCCTGAGATTCCCTCTCTTCAGGATACACTGCCCGTGCCTGAACCGAGTACTTCGTTGAACAACCATGCGATCCGGCTGACTACATCTGCGCGGCCGCCGTCAGTATAGCGATGGCGATCGACCGGATCTTCGTCTCGGGGGTTTCCGCGCGGGACAACAGGATCAGGGGAACCTTGGCGCCCACCACGATCCCGCCGGATTCGCCCTTGGCGAAGTAGGTAATCGCGCGATACAGGATGTTGGCCGCCTCGATGTCGGGGGCGATGAATACATCGGTGTTCTCCACCAGCGGGCTGTCGATCCCCTTGCGATCAGCGGCGAACTTGCTCAGCGGGACGTCGAGCGCGACCGGTCCTTCCAGATACGCGCCGGTGATCTGCCCGCGGCGGTTCATCATCGTGAGGCCTGCCGCGTCCACTGTTGCCGGCATTTCCGCGTTGACGAACTCGAGGGCGCACAGCAGCGCGACGTTTGGTTTCTCGATCCCGATGGCGTGAGCCACTTCGATGGCGTTGCGGCAGAGATCCGCCTTTTGGTCCAGCGTCGGGGCGATGTTGATGGCCGCGTCGGTCATGATCCGCAGGCGGTACTCGCCCGGGACCTGGAACACGATCACCTGGCTGAGGAGGCGCCCGGTTCGCAGGCCGGCCTCCTTGTCGAGCACCGCGCGCACCAGGGTGGCGGTGCTCACTTTGCCTTTCATCAAGAGGCGCGCCTGCCCGTCACGCACCAGGCCGATCGCCTTGCGCGCCGCGGCCGCGTCGTCCGGTTCGTGAATGATCTGCGAATCGGGAATGTCCAGCCACACCGACTTGGCCATGGCCCGGATCTTCTCGGCGTTGCCGACGAAGATGCCGTCGGCCAGGCTCATCTCGCGGGCCTGCTTGAGAGCCTCGATCACGTCCGGGTCGTGACCGGCCGCGACGGCGATCTTCACCGGGCCTTTGCGCCGGGCGGCGTCTACCAGGGCGTCCAGGCTGCGGAACACAGTGTCACCCATTCAGCACGGCGCCGGCGATGGCGTCGAACTCTTCACCGGTCAGCAGCCCTTTCTTGTCGATGGAAGTCTGCTTGACCCGCGAAAGGATCTCGTTGGACTGCTCCGGCGTCGCACTCAGCCCGCGGCGCTCCAGGTGCTCCTCGATGTTGGCCAGGCCGCTGCCCTTGCCGAGCGCCACGTCGATCCCCGGCCGCCCGACCACCTCCGGCGCGAACGGGATGTACTCGAGCGGCTCGACGCTCCGGCACCGGCGGTGGAACATCGTCACGATGCCGCTTTCAATGTGGTACAGGGAATCGCCAACGATCGGCCGGTTCGGCGGCAGCTTGAAGCCGCTCAACTCCTGAATCAACTTCGAGAGGCCGTAGAACTCCTCCGTGCGAATGCCGGTGTCCACACCGTAGAGGGCGTGCAGCGCCATCACCGTGTCTTCCAGCGGCACGTTTCCAGCGCGCTCGCCGATGGCCGACACGGTGACGTGCGCCACCGAAGCGCCGGCGGCCAGCGCCGCGATCGTGTTGGCCACTCCCAGGCCGAAATCCTCGTGGCAGTGGATCTCGATCGGCTGTTTGAACCTCGCGCGGAGCTTGCGCACTACCGCGCCCACCGCCTGCGGAGTGCAGCCGCCAAAGGAATCGGCCAGCGTCATCGCGTCCATATGACCTTCGGTGGCCACCCGTTCGACCAGGTCCATGTAGCGATCGAGGTCCGACCGCGTGCTGTCGATGGTGAAGAACACGGTGTACAGGCCCGCCTCTTTCGCGGCCAGGGTCGTCTCGACCGACGACTTGATCGCCCAGTCCATGGTCTTGCCGTAGGCGTTCTTGATGATGTGGTCGCTCGACGGGATCTCGGTGATGATCCCCTTCACGCCGCAGTCCTTGGCGAGCTTGACGTCCATCGGCATGCAGCGGGCGAAGGAAAAGATCTCCGAGGGAAGCCCCAGCGCGACGATATCGCGGATGGCCGCCTCGTCTTCCGCCGACACCGCCGGCATTCCCGCCTCGATGCGATGCACGCCGGCGGCGGCCAGCTTCTTGGCGATGGCCACTTTCTCGTGGCGCCGGTAGACGATGCCGGTCTGCTGCTCGCCGTCGCGCAGCGTGACGTCATGCAGTCTGACCTGTTCCGGGAAATTCAGGCTTTCCCTCACTTCCGGCAGATAATTCCACGGGCTGGTGAACCAGCGGTCGGTCTTCCAGGGAGTATTCATTCCGAGCTCCTATGAGATTCTGGGGTAAGCCGACATTATATCGGGTGCGGCCCGCGCGTGCTCCGCAAGGTTCAGGCCGTTTCCGACGCCACCGGGTTCCGAAGCTCTCCCAGGCCGTTCACCCTCACCACCACTTCGTCGCCCGGCCGCAGGAAACGGGGCGGCTTGCGCGCGAATCCGACCCCGGCCGGCGTGCCCGTCGAGACCACGTCGCCCGGCTCCAGCGTGAACACGCTCGACAGGTACGTGATCAGATCGGGGATGCGGAAAATCAGGTGGCGCGTGTTGGAGCTTTGCAGCACCTCGCCGTTGATTTCGAGCGAGATGTTCAGGTCGTGCGGGTCGGGGATTTCGTCCGCCGTCACCAGCCAGGGCCCCATCGGCGCGAACGTGTCGAATGACTTGCCGATGATCCACTGCGACGTCGCCATCTGGTAGTCGCGCGCGCTGACGTCGTTCAGGCACGTGTAACCGAACACGTGCTCGCGCCAGCGAAACGCGGGGATGTACCGCCCGCCTTTGCCGATGACGAAGGCGAACTCGGCTTCGTAGTCCGGCTTCGTCGACGACCGGGGCAGCACGATCCGGTCGCCCGGCCCGATCACCGCCGTCGAGAACTTCGAGAAGATCGTCGGCACTTCCGGGATGGTCATGTTCGACTCGATGGCATGGTCCACCCAGTTCAGCCCGACGCAGATGAGCTTGGGCGGCCGCGGGACCGGCGCCATCAGCTTCACCGATGCCAGGTCGGCGATCGCGTCAGCGGGCGGGTTCGCCAGCCAGGCATCGATCCTGCCCCGTGCCTCCTCGCCGCCGGCAATTACGCTCAGCATGTCCGCGAATCCGGCGCCGGAGAGGCTGACGACGGTCTGCTCGACCAGGACGCCCGGCTCCGGAACGCCGCCGCCGGCCCGGTAAGTCACGAGCTTCATTTCTGTCTTCCTCCGATGGGCGATTGTAGCATCGGGGTTGAATCGCCGCGGCAGCATGCCGAATCTGATAGTATGTAGAAGCGCGTTCAAGACTGCCCGGCTGTCCAGTTTTGTCCGCCCGCCCCAGACTGGCTGGGTAATCTCCGACCATCAATCGGCACATGGAGGCTCGATGAATCTCTTCTGGATGTGCGCCATCACTCTGGGAATCCTCCAGATGACGGTGTTCTTCACAACCATCTATCTGCACCGCTCGCTCACTCATCGCGGCCTCACGCTGCACCCTTCGGTCTCGCTGCTGATGCACCTTCACCTGGTCGTGTTCGCCGGACTGGTCCCCAGGGAGTGGGTCGCGGTTCACCGCAAGCACCACCAGTTCTCCGACAAAGAGGGCGACCCCCACAGCCCCTACCTGCTCGGGATCTGGAAGGTGATGCTCGGCAACTACTTCTACTACCGTCGGGAAGCCGCCAACACGGCGACCGTGACCAAGTACACGCCGGACTACAAACCGGATCTGATCGACCGGATTCCCAAGTCCCACTGGGGAATCCTGCTGGGCCTGGGTCTATTCATGTGGATGTTCGGGCCGCTGTGGGGCGCAGCCGCGATGGGTGCGCACGCGGTTCTCTACGTGCTGCTGAGCGCGTCGATCAACGGTCTCTGCCACTACTCCGGCTACCGCAACTTCGACAATACGGCGACGAATCTTCAGTGGGTGGCATTCCTGACGGGGGGCGAGGGACTGCACAACAATCACCACGAGCACCCGACCTCGGCGAAGTTCTCGTTTCGGGGTTGGGAGATCGATCCCGCCTGGCCGGTGATCCGGTTGCTGGAAACGCTGCGGCTGGCGAGAACGAAGAGCCTGCCGGTGGCAAAGGCGGCTTGAGAAGGGGGCTGCAATCCTGCGTGCGGCAAACGCCGGCGCTCAGGCGGCTTTCCGGACCTTCCCGTCGCGGATGCACTTCGTGCAGACGCGCATCCTCCGCGACCCGCCGTTCACCGCGGCGCGGACGTTTTGCAGGTTGATGTTCCAGCGCCGCGAGGTCACGTTGTGCGCGTGACTGATCCGGTGGCCGAACGTCGGTCCGCGGCCGCAAATCTCGCATACTCTCGCCATGACGGGGGGATCTCCTTGCGAAATGAAACCTCAATCTTAGCAACACGCGGGGAACTCCCGCAACCGCTCCGGCCGATCGCTCCCGCCGCGCCGGTGAGCGTGCTGCCCGGCAACTTACCGGACAACCCGCTGCGATAGAATGAACGGTTTGCCAAGCCAACCTATGAGCAACCTGGTGGTCCTCGGCGCGCAGTGGGGCGACGAAGGAAAAGGGAAGATTGTCGACATTTTTTCCGAACGATTCGACATCGTCGCGCGCTATCAGGGCGGCCACAACGCCGGCCACACGGTCCGGATCGGGGACCGACGGTTCATCCTCAAGCTGATCCCAACGGGCATTCTGCGGCCCGGCAAGCAGGCATTGATCGGCAACGGCGTGGTGATCGATCCGGCGGCGCTGCTGGATGAGATCGGAGTCCTGGAGGCGGCGGGGATCGACGTGCGCTCGCAGCTTGTCATCAGCAACCGCGCTCACGTGATCTTCCCCTTCCACCGGATGGTGGAGAAAATCTCGGAAGCGCGGGCCGACAGGGTGGCGATCGGCACCACCTCGCGCGGCATCGGCCCCTGCTACGAGGACAAGATCGGCCGGCGCGGCATCCGCGTCGCCGACCTGGTGGACCGCGACGGCTTCCGCGACCTCTACCGGTCCCTGGCGGAGGACAAGCAGACGCTGGCGCACGCCTTCGGTGTGCGCGAGCCAATCGACGTCGACAACATCCTCGAGCAGTACGAGCAGTTCGCGGAGCGCCTCGCGCCGATGGTGCGAGACACGGCGCTGCTGCTGAACCAGGCCATGGCTGCCGGCAAGCGCGTGTTGTTCGAAGGCGCGCAGGGGACGATGCTCGACATCGACCACGGCACCTACCCGTTCGTCACTTCCTCGAGCGCCGCGGCCGGAGGTGCGTCTACCGGCGCCGGTGTCCCGCCGACGAAACTCGGCGCCATCGTCGGCGTGTCGAAGGCTTACTGCACCCGGGTCGGCGGCGGCCCGTTCCCGACGGAGGCGCTGGACGCCGCCGGCGACAGGCTCCGCGAGATCGGAAACGAGTTCGGCGCCGTCACCGGGCGGCCCCGCCGGTGCGGCTGGTTCGACGCGGTGCAGATGCGCTATTCGGCTGCTCTGAACGGCTTCGACAGCCTGGTGATCACCAAGCTCGATGTGCTCGACCACCTCGAGACGATCCCGGTGGCCGTCAGCTACAGGCTGAACGGCCTGGAGACTTGCGAGATGCCGGCGACCCATCGCGCCATGGGCGCGGTCGAGCCGGTGTACGCGCACATGAAGGGCTGGCAATCGCCGACCTCCGGCATCTCGAGATATGAGGATCTGCCCCCGCGCGCGATCGAATACCTGAAGTTCCTGGAGGCGCGCACCGGCGTCGAAGCAGGCTGCGTTTCCACCGGGCCAGAGCGCCGGCAAACGATTCTCGTGCCAGGTTCGAAGCTCGAGAGGCTGCTCGGGTAACAACCCGGGCCGAGTGTGACCTGCTGTGGACCTGTCTTCTGGGACGATGGTTTCCAAGTACCGCATCGTCTCCCGTCTGGGTGCGGGGGGAATGGGAACGGTCTATCTTGCCCAAGACACGCAGCTCGACCGTTGCGTCGCGTTGAAGATTCTGCCACCGGCGAGCGGCGGCGGCGACGAGCAGGTGCGACGTTTCGAGCAGGAGGCCCGGACGGCGGCTTCGCTCAGCCACCCGAACATCGCTCACATTTACGAGATCGGCGAAGCCGGCGGTGTGCGCTACCTGGCCATGGAACGCGCCGAAGGGCAGACGCTCTTGGAGTTATTGCGGGAGGCGCCTTTCAGTCCCCCGCGGATCCTCGACATTGGTATTCAGATCGCCGACGCGCTTCAGGAAGCGCATTCCAGCGGAATCACGCACCGTGACATCAAGCCGGCGAACATCATGGTCAGCACGGGCGGCAAGCTAAAGGTGCTCGACTTCGGGCTGGCCAAAGTCAAGCCGCCGCGGGTGAAAGTGTTCGTGGCGGAGGATCCGAAGGAAGTCCCCACGCAACCGATCACCACCACCGGCGTGGTGGTCGGCACCGTGCAGTACATGAGCCCGGAGCAGGCGCTGGCGGAGGACGTTGACCATCGCAGCGACATCTTCAGCCTCGGCGCGGTTCTCTACGAGATGGCGACCGGAGAACGCGCGTTTCCCGGCAACACCTCGGCGGCGGTGTTTGACGCAATCCTGAACCGCACGCCGGCGTCGCCACGGAGCTTGAATCCGGACCTTCCCGAAGAGCTGGAGCGCATCCTCCACAAGGCGCTCGAGAAGGATCGCGAACTCCGCTACCAGACGGCGGCGGACCTGCGCGCGGATCTGAGCCGGGTCCGCCGCGACATCGAATCCGGACGAGCCGCTGCCGCCGTGGGTATCGCTTCGCGCCGCATTCCGAGGTTGTGGCTAGTGTTGCTGGCGATCTGGCTGGCGGCGGCCGGATTCTGGTTCTGGTTCCAGAACGAGCGCAGGCGATCCGGCGAGCGGACGCTTCAGGCCATCCCGCTCACCAGCCATCCCGGAAGCGAGAGCCAGCCCAGTTTCTCGCCGGATGGGAATCAAGTCGCATTCTCGTGGAACGGTGATTCGGAAGAGGATTGGGATATCTATGTCAGCGTTGTGGGCGCGGGCACGCCACTACGGCTGACGAAGAACCCGGCGGCGGACATCAGCCCGGCGTGGTCGCCGGACGGGCAGTACATCGCGTTCCTGCGACAATCCGAGACTGAATCGGCCTTCTACTTGGTCCCGGCTCTTGGAGGGATCGAGCGGAAGGTCGCTGGCGCGAGCTCGCAGCGGATCGGCGTCGACAGCCCTTATGTGAACTGGCTTGCGGATTCCAAGGAACTGTTAATCGCCGACAAGACCCATCCCGACGAACCGATGCGCCTGTTACGGCTGCACCTGGCCACCGGGCAACGCCGGACGCTGACCAACCCGCCGGCCGGGTCGATTGGCGATAGCTGCCCGGTGCTCTCTCCCGACGGCAGGCGGCTCGCTTTTGTCCGCACTCTTGGCGTGGCCGTGCAGGACATCTATGTGATGTCGGTGGCGGGCGGCGAGCCGGCGCGGCTGACCTCGGACAACCTCCGGATCTTCGGCCTGACGTGGAATCCCCGCAACAACCGCATCCTGTTCTCCTCCGGTCGTAGCGCCGGGGCGCGGATCTGGAGCATTTCCCCGGCTGGGGGCGAGCCCCAACGGCTGGCCGGGGGATTCGGGGAGAGTGCTGCGTTCCTGGCGATCAGCAGAGCCGGCGACCGGCTGGCGTACTCGCGCATTCTTTTTGATACGAACATCTGGCGCTATCCGATGCCCGGGACAGGCGCCGAGGGGCAGGACCCGGTACGCCTGGTTTCCTCGACCCGCCTCGAACAAGGACCCAAGTTCTCTCCCGACGGCGAGCGAATTACATTTGCCTCCAACCGCGGTGGTTCGCCGGAGATCTGGCTCGGTGACGGCGAAGGCGCCAACGCGGTCCAACTCACTTCGTTCGATGGTCCTGCGACCGGAAGCCCGTTCTGGTCGCCGGACGGCCGCGAAATCGTGTTTGACTCCCGTCCGAACGGTAATCCGGACATCTATGTGGTCAGCACGCAAGGCGGGGCGCCGCGACGGATTACGACCGAGCCTTCGCAGGACGTGGTGCCCAGTTGGTCGCGGGACGGCAAGTCGATCTACTTTGCCTCGAATCGGAGCGGGCGGTTCGAGGTGTGGAAAGCGCCCGCCCAAGGGGGCGCCGCTATCCAGGTGACCCGGCACGGCGGGTTTCATGGGTTTGAATCTCCGGACGGGAAGTACCTGTACTACGCGAAATCAACCGTCGATCCCGGCTTGTGGCGTGTGCCCGCCTCGGGCGGCCGGGAGGAGCCGGTCCTTGAATCGCTGCGTGGCGGCTTCTGGGCCTACTGGACGTTGTCAGGCCAACGCCTCTTCTACCTGGACCGCGGCGAAACCGAAGCGGAAGGAATCCGATATTACCTGCGGCGTCTCGATCTGGAGAGCGGTCAGGACCGGCTGATCATGCGCATGCCGAAACGCCCCTTCAACTCCGGCCTTTCGATTTCCCCCGATGGGAAGTGGATCCTATACACGCAGGTGGACCAGAGCGACACGGACATCATGCTGGTGGATGACTTCCGCGAGTGACAGCCGCGGCAGCAATCGGGTCATGTCGATCGCCGGCCATCGTAAGCGGAAGACCGCCGAATTGCTACGATGAAGCCGGATGCCGCGCTCCGACTGGTTTTCGGACACAGATCCTCGCGCTCTGGAGGTGTTCCTCGATCTCCAGCGCAGGATGAGCGCGGACTGGAAGATCGCTCTCGTTTTCCAGATGACCGAGACCGTGATCCGGCTTTCCGAGGAAGACGAACGGCGGGTTCATCCCGAAGCAAGCGACCGCGAAATCTTTCTGCGCGCCGCCAGGCGGCTCGACCGTGACACGATGATCCGCGCCTACGGCTGGGATCCGGAGAATCCCTCGTGACTTCGACGCCCGCCGCTGGATTCTCGCGGTTGCTCAAGGCCCTCGACGGTCTCGGCATCGCTTGCCTGGCGGGCGGTTCGCTGGCAAGCTCGATTCACGGCATTCCGCCACATCGCCAGCGGCTACAAGTTTGACCTGTTCCCTCTGACCGCCGACCCGTTCCGCCGCTCCCAGTTCGAGCGCCGGCGGATCCAAGCGACGTCGCAGTTCGGCGAGCCGCTTGCGTTGCCGGTCGCGACGCCGGAGGACACGATCCTCTCGATACTCGCCTGGTACGAGGTCGGACACCGGATTTCCGACCGGCAGTGGCAGGATGTGCTGGCCGTGCAGAAGGGCGCGCTGGACCTCGGCTGCCTTCGGCTTTGGGCGAGCCACCTTCGTGTGGACGAACTGTTGGAGCAGGCCATGCGCGAAAGTGGCGCCGCGGGCTGAGTCGGAGCGGAACCCACAGGGATGGTCGGCCGGATGGCCGCATAGTATCCTATAGTGATTCCATCGATCTCCATGGAACTCAAAGCAATTCCTCTGGAAATTCCCGAAGGCGGCAACGTCGTCTTCGGACAAACGCATTTCATCAAGACTGTCGAGGACCTCTACGAGGCCCTCGTCACCAGCGTGCCGCAGATGAGATTCGGCATCGCGTTCAACGAAGCCTCCGGCCCGTGCCTGACCCGCGTGGACGGCAACGATGAAGCGCTCAAGGCGATCGCCGCCCGCAACGCCGGCGCCGTCGGCGCCGGCCACACCTTCGTCATCGCCATGCGCGACGGCTACCCGATCAACGTGCTCGGCCGGATCAAAGACGCGCCGGAGGTCTGCTCCATCTACTGCGCCACGGCCAACCCGGTGGAGGTGATCGTGGCGGAGACCGAACAAGGCAGAGGCGTGCTCGGCGTCATCGACGGCTCCTCGCCCAAAGGCGTCGAAACCGAGGCGGACGTCCAGGCCCGTCTCGCATTCCTGCGCAGGATCGGCTACAAGCGGTGATCATCAGCAACGAGGCAGAGCTCGAGGATGTCCTGTCCCGCCCGAGCGAGGCGGATCGGGCCGCACTACGCGCGCTCGAGGGCGATCTGCTGATCCTCGGCGTCGCCGGCAAGATGGGACCGAGCCTCGCCCGGCGGGCGCGCCGCGCGGCCGACGAGGCGGGCGTAAGCAAGCGGATCATCGGCGCGGCGCGTTTCTCGACTCCGGGTCTGCGGGAGCAACTTGAGAGCTGGGGTGTCGAAGCCGTCGCCGCCGACCTGCTCGATCCCCGGCAACTGGCGGCGCTGCCCGACGTGCCCAACGTCGTCTACATGGCCGCGCGGAAGTTTGGCTCCACCGGCGACGAGCCGCTTACCTGGGCCATGAACACCTACCTGCCGGGACGCGTCGCCGAGCGGTACCGGCATGCGCGCATTGTCGCCTTCTCCACCGGCAACGTGTACCCGCTGGTGCCCGTCGGCTCCGGCGGCGCTACTGAAAAGACCCCGCCGGATCCCGTGGGCGAGTACGGCATCACCGCGCTCGGACGCGAGCGGATGTTCCACTATTTCTCCGGGCTGCACGACACACCGGTTACCCTGCTGCGCCTGAACTACGCCATCGACCTGCGCTACGGCGTGCTGCTCGATATCGGCACGAAGGTTTTCGAGCGCCGTCCCATCGACCTGCACATGGGGCACGTCAACGTCATCTGGCAGGGCGATGCGAATTCCGTCTGCCTGCGATCCTTCGCCATCGCCAACAGCCCCCCGGAGATCCTGAACCTGACCGGACCGGAGACGCTGTCGGTGCGCTGGATCGCCTCGCGGTTCGGCGAGATTTTCGGTATCGAGCCTTCCTTTCGCGGCGCCGAGTCGGACACGGCGCTGTTGAGCAACGCCGCCCGCTGCCACCGGCTGTTCGGCTACCCGAGCGTCACCGCGGAGGAGATGATCGAGTGGGTGGCGAAGTGGATCGGCATGGGCGGGCCGACGCTGGACAAGCCCACTTACTTCGAGGTTCGGGACGGGCGGTTCTGATGAACTGGCGCGAGAAGCTCAGGCACGGAGTCGTGATTCCCGCGCACCCGCTCGCGCTCACCGCCGGCCGGAAGCTGGATGAGCGCCGCCAGCGTGCCCTGACCCGCTACTACCTCGCCGCCGGAGCCGGCGGAGTCGCCATCGGCGTCCACACCACCCAGTTCGAGATCCGCGACCCGAACATCGGCCTGTTCCGGCCGGTGCTCCAGCTCGCCATGGAAGAACTGGGAGGCAAGGACGCAGTCAAGGTCGCCGGCATCTGCGGGCAGACCGCGCAGGCCGCCGCCGAGGCGGAATTCGCCGCCGGCTGCGGCTACGACGCCGGCCTGCTCAGCCTCGGGGCGATGCGCCACGCCACAACCGCCGAGCTGCTGGACCACGCGCGCGCGGTGGCGTCGATGATTCCGGTGTTCGGCTTCTACCTCCAGCCAGCCGTCGGCGGACGCCTCCTGCCCTACGAGTTCTGGAGAGGCTTCGCCGAAATCGAAAACGTCGTGGCGATCAAGATCGCGCCGTTCAATCGCTATCAGACCATCGACGTCGTGCGCGCGGTGGCCGAATCCGGCCGCGCGGATGAGATCGCCCTCTACACCGGCAACGACGACACCATCGTCTATGACTTGCTGACCGAGTTCCGGTTCGCCGGGCGGACGGTCCGCATCGTCGGAGGATTGCTCGGCCACTGGGCGGTCTGGACACGCCGCGCGGTCGAAATGCTGGAGTGCATCCACTCCGTGACCCGCCACCTGGAAGCGCACCCGCTGTGCGGAGATTTCTTCAAGCTGGCGGCCGAGGTCACCGACAGCAACGCGGCGATTTTCGATCCCGCTCATGAGTTTCACGGCTGTATCCCGGGAATTCACGAGGTTCTCAGAAGGCAGGGCCTGCTCGAAGGGCGGTGGTGCCTGAATCCCCACGAAGAGCTTTCCCCGGGGCAACTGGAAGAGATCGACCGGATCTACAATGCTTACCCAGACTTGAATGACGACGCGTTCGTCCGCGAGCACCTGGACGAATGGCTTCGATAGGAGCTGAAAACAAAGACACATGGCAGACGAGAAACAGCAGGAACGCATCTATGGTTTCAACACGCGCTCGCTCCACGCGGGCTATAAGCCCGACCCGACGACCGGAGCGCGAGCGGTGCCCATCTACCAGACGACATCCTACGTCTTCGAAGATTCCGCGCACGCGGCGGCGCTGTTCGCCTTGCAGCAGTTCGGCAATATCTACACGCGGATCATGAATCCGACGACGGCCGTGCTCGAGGAGCGCGTGGCGTCGCTCGAGAACGGCGCGGCGGCGCTGGCGATGTCGAGCGGGCAGGCGGCGCAGTTCATCGCCATCAGCAGCCTCATGCAGGCCGGCGATGAAATGGTCAGCTCCGGCACGCTGTACGGCGGCACGTACACCCAGTTCGACGTCAGCTTCCGCAAGCTGGGCTTCAACGTGAAGTTCGTCGAGCCGGACGACCCGGAGAACTTCCGCCGGGCCATCACGCCGAAGACGAAGTGCCTGTACGGCGAGACGATCTCCAATCCCCGCGGCAACGTGCTCGACATCGAGGCCGTGGCCAACATCGCCCACGAGCACAATATCCCGCTGGTGATCGACAACACCTTCGCCACCCCGTATCTCTGCCGACCGATCGACTTCGGCTGCGACATTGTGGTCCACTCGCTCACCAAGTTCATGGGCGGCCACGGCAACAGCATCGGCGGCATCATCGTCGACGGCGGCAAGTTCGACTGGAGCAAGGGCGACTTCCCGCAGTTGAACGAGCCGGCGCGCGCCTACCACGGCATGGTGTTCACCCAGACGTTCGGCAATATCGCCTACATCATCAAGGCGCGCGTCGAAGGCCTGCGCGACATGGGCACCTGCATGAGCCCGTTCAACGCCTTCCTGTTCCTGCAAGGCATCGAGACGCTCGGCATGCGCATGGACCGGCACGTCGCCAACGCGCTGTCGGCGGCGAAGTTCCTAGAAAGCCACAAGCTGGTGACCTGGGTGAAGTATCCCTCGCTCGAGTCGAGCCCGTACTACCCGATGGCGCAGAAGTATTGCCCTAAGGGCGCCGGCTCGGTGTTTTCCTTCGGCATCAAGGGCGGCTACGACGCCGGCAAGAAGTTCATCGACAGCGTCAAGTTGTTTTCGCACCTGGCCAACGTCGGCGACGCGCGCAGCCTGGTGATCCACCCCTCCTCCACCACGCACCAGCAGTTGAGTCTGGTCGAACAGGAGGCGGCCGGCGTCAGTCCGGACATGGTGCGCGTCTCCATCGGACTGGAGGACATCGACGACATCCTCTGGGACCTGGACCAGGCGCTCAGCGCGTCCCAGGCCTGAGACGCGAGTATCCTAACCAGCAAAACGCCAATTGCCAGGGTAGCGAAATGCTTCCCAACGGTCGGAGACCTTGGTCACGAGTTAAGTTGAGTGCGAAGACAGGGATATATGTTTTAAGCTATCGCTTTAAGCGATAGTATGAATCCTCCTTCGCGACGGCCCTTCTCGTCGCCCTGACGCACTCCTTGGCCTCACCTCCAGGCATGCCCTTCGTGTGGCTGACGCCTGTGGCTCGCTGTTGGAGGGTACCAAGTACTATATCTTCCTATGAGTTCCCAAGAGTACTAGAGGTCTGCAAACCATGGTATCCATTGACTTTTCTCTACGCAGACCCTACCCTGAAGAAAGTGAATCTATGCGGGAAAGGGATGTGCCTGAGGGTTTCGCTCTCAGGCGGTGACTTGGGATCGATGGGAGTTTTCCAAGCGCTTGGGTTCACAGGCTGCCCTAGTTGCGGACCATTCAGTTCCGTTGGTGTAAGCCGGACCTAAGAGAATACAATGGGACGAGTTGTCATTACTGGGCTGGGGGCGGTGACTGCCTTGGGAGAGAATCTCTCAACTACTTGGTCCCGTTTGCTGGGCGGGGTGAATGGGATTACGAGAATCGGGTCTTTTGATGTCTCTGAGTACGGTTGCAAGGTGGCGGCTGAGGTTCGGGAGATAGATGGGAATCGCCCGACGGAGTGGGATAACTACGGGGACGAAACAGGGCTTCAGTCGATTCCAGGCGACTATTGTCGGAGAGGAGCGCGGCTGTTTCTGAAGGCGGCCACGGAGGCCTACGAGGATTCCGGGCTCGGCGAGGTGGAGGCCCACCCCGCCAGCATCGGGATTGCTGCGGGCGGCAGCGTAGCGTACTTCGACATGGATGTGGCTTCTCGCTTCTTTCGAATGCGGAGCCCGGATGGCCGCGAGCTGGACATGAGACGGTTCGTTGCCGAGGGCGCCTTGCCGAAGAATAACTTCTACCGGCGGATCGGGGACCTGATGGCCGTTCTGCCGGCGAAGAAGCTGGGAATCGGGGGCCCGGTGATGGTCATCGACACCGCCTGCGCGGCGAGCGGCCACGCCATCGGGCAGGCGTTCCGGATGGTGCAGCGCGGGCGGGTGAAAGCGATGCTGGCCGGAGGGGCGGCGGCCCTGGTCGGCCCGCTGACCGTGCTGTACTTCGCAGTGCTGGGAGCGCTCAGCCGCAACCCCGATCCGAAACTGGCCTCCCGGCCCTTCGACCGCGACCGGGACGGCTTTGTGATGGGTGAAGGCGGGGGCGCAGTCGTCTTGGAGGACCTGGATCACGCCCGCGCTCGCGGAGCCCGGATCTACGCCGAACTGGCCGGTTATGGAAGCTCGATGAACGGGCATAATCTGACCGATCCGTCCCCAAATGGCGCCGACGAAGCCCGCACCATGGAGCTGGCGCTTCAGGACGCATCGTTGTCACCGGAGCACATAGACTACATCGCCGCTCACGGCACCTCGACACCCAAGAACGACGCGACCGAAACCCTGGCCATCAAGAGAGCATTCGGAGAACATGCTAAGAAATTGATGGTTTCATCTTGTAAAGGGCAGATCGGGCATACGCTCTCGGGGGCGGCTGCCTGCAACCTGATTTTTGCGGTCAAGGCCATCGAGAGCGGCTGCGTGCCGCCCACCATGCATTACAGCAATGCCGACCCCGAGTGCGACCTGGACTACGTTCCCAACCTAAGCCGCCAGGCGCAGGTGAGAGCGGCGCTTGCCAACTCGTTTGCGTTTGGCGGCCAGAACGCGGTCCTGGCGGTGAAGGCCTATGGGTGAACGAGCAGCGGAGTACTGAAAGTATGGAGGAGAGCGGGATGCACAACGGCAACATATCAGAGTCCGAGATCTTTAGGAGATTCGCAGGCATCGTGGCCAAGAGCCTCCACATCGATCCGGCGCGGGTGACCCCAGACGCGTACCTTGAGGAGCTTGGCGCGGAATCCCTCGACCTGATCGAAATCAGCATGGAAACGGAATCCGAGTTTAATGTGTGGATTTCGGAAAAGACCATCCTGCACACGGCCGAAGAGGTCTTCGGACCGGGTGTCTTGCAGCAAAACGGCGTGCTGACGGAGGCGGGGAAAGACCTCCTCCGCCGGCGCATGCCGGATCTGGACCCTTCCTTTCTCGAACGGGAAGTTACCGTCAAGGACCTGAACCACCTGTTTATGCGCGTGAGCACGTGGGTGCGAATGATCCAGGGCTTGATGGAGTTCACGCCCGCGGCATGCCCGCAGTGCGGGGCGGGTCTCGAAGCGTCGGTCGCGTTTCGAATGAAGTGCAAGCAGTGCGGCCAGGAAACCGCGTTATTGTCCGGCGAAGAGATCAACAGGAAATGGGTGCGTGAGTACTACGAGAACGAGTATCTTCCGTCAGTTGGCGCCTTCGAGCCGCAGGCCATGCGGTCGGCGGGAGCGGCGTAGAGGTAAAACCGAGGACCAAGGCCATGCCATCCGGTCACGGAAGTCATCCTTCGCCCGACTCTCGCGCCGCCGCGCCGCTTCGCCGGAGACTGTCCTCCCAGCCGTGTGACATCGCCATCGTAGGCATGGGTTGCCTGCTGCCGGGCGCCCGGGACGTGCCCACGTTCTGGCGGAACCTGCTCGCCAAGGTGGATTTCATCCAGGAGATCCCCGCCGAGCGTTTCGACTATAACCTGTACTTCGATAAGGACAGGAAGGCGCGCGATCGAATCTACTCCAAGTGGGGCGGGTTCCTGGAGGAGATCGAGTTCGACCCCATGCGCTATGGGATCCCGCCGGCGGCCCTTTCTTCCATCGATCCGTTTCAGTTGCTGGCAGTCGAGGTTGTGCACCAGGCTTTGGAGGATGCCGACTACCTGAAGAAGGACTTTCCGAAAGATCGCACGGCGGTTATTCTGGGAATCAGCGGCGGCTTGGGCGACCTCGGCCTCAATTATGGCGTCCGGTCGCTTCTTCCCACCTGCCCCGGAGGCATCCCGCCAGAACTCAGCGAGCACCTTCCGGAGTGGACGGAGGACTCGTTTGCCGGCTTGCTTCTGAACGTAGCCGCCGGCCGTGTGGCGAATCGCTTCGGCTTTGGCGGCGTAAACTATACGGTGGACGCGGCCTGCGCCTCTTCGCTGGCCGCCGTCTACCTTGCCACCCGGGAACTGGACAGCGGCGCCAGCGACGTGGCGATCGTCGGCGGAGTGGACACGACGCAGAGCCCGTTTGGCTACCTTTGTTTCAGTTCCTCGCAGGCCCTGTCGCCGACCGGGCGCTGCCGGACCTTTGACGCGAGCGCCGACGGCATCGTCATCAGCGAAGGCCTGGCGGTGCTGGTCCTGAAGAGGCTGGAAGACGCCGAGCGTGACGGCGACCGTATTTATGCCGTCATCAAAGGGGTGGCCGGTTCAAGCGACGGCAAGGGGCGGAGCTTGACAGCTCCGCGGCCCGAAGGGCAGGTGCTCGCGCTCCAGAGAGCTTACGAACAAGCCCAACTGTCGCCGGCGACCGTGGGGTTGGTGGAAGCTCACGGCACGGGCACGGTGGCCGGAGATGCGGCGGAAGTGGCCTCGTTGTGCGACGTGTTCCAGGGCGCGGGCGCCGCTCCCGGAAGTTGCGCCCTCGGTTCGGTCAAGTCGATGATCGGCCATACCAAGTCGGCGGCGGGCGTCACTGGTTTGATGAAGGTGGCTCTCGCCCTTCATCACAAAGTCCTCCCGCCCACGTTGCACGTGTCGAATCCGAACCCCAGGCTCCGTGAGCCGGACAATCCCTTCTTCGTGAACACGGAGGCGTTGCCGTGGGTTGTGCCGTCCCCCGAGACGCGCCGCCGGGCGGGGGTCAGCTCGTTCGGCTTTGGGGGCACCAATTTTCACGCGGTCGTCGAAGAGTACCGGAGCGGCTCGCGTGGTCAGGCCAAGACCGCCACTCAGGCGGAATGGCCCGGCGAGTTGTTCTATTGGACGGCGGCATCGGCCGCCGAACTCGAGACGTCGCTCGCGACGCTCGAGGGATCGCTGGCGCGGTCGAGACCTCGCCTCCGGGATCTGGCGCTGACGACGTGGGCTTCCAGCTCTTCGGCGGCTGGCGCAAGGCTTTCGATCGTCGCTTCCTCCGTGGACGATTTGGCGGCGAAGATCGGCGAGGCTCGAAGATCGCTGGGCGCTGGCGAGGCGAATCAGCTCTCGGACGCTCGCGGGATCTATCTCTCGGTGGGCCAGCCGGCCCCGCCCAAGCTCGCTCTCCTGTTCCCCGGTCAGGGATCGCAATATGTGCACATGTTGCGGGATCTGACCCTGCATTTCCCGGAGGTCACACAGAGTCTGGCGTGCGCCAACCGTGTGCTAGCCGGGAGTCTGCCGCGGCCACTGAGTTCCTACGTGTTCCCTCCGCCTGCCTTCACGCCGGAGGAAGAGGCCACGAGGATGGCGGCTCTCACCGATACCGCCGTCGCGCAGCCAGCCCTTGGCGCCGTCGAGATGGGCCTGACGCGTTTGCTGACCCGTCTCGGCATTCGGGCCGACATGACCGCGGGGCACAGCTACGGCGAGTATGTGGCCCTCTGGGCAGCCGGTGTTCTCCCGGATGAGGCCCTGATGGAGGTCTCCGCCGCCCGCGGCCGCTACATCAAGGAGTCGGTGGGCGAAGCAGCCGGCACGATGCTGGCGGTGAGAGGGTCCAGAGAAGTCGTGGGCGAAGCGCTTCGCGGCCTCGAGGGTATCTGGCTGGCCAATTTCAACGCGCCCCAGCAGACGATTATTGCCGGGCCGGCGGGCAACCTGGAGAAAGCCACGGCGAGGCTGGCGGAGAAGGGGCTGAGCAGCCGCCCCATCCCGGTAGCCTGCGCCTTCCACACCCCGTTGATGGCCGGGGCCAAGGACCGGCTGGCCGAGAGGTTGGCCGGCCTGTCATTCGCAAAACCGGCCGCCGAGGTCTTCTCCAACACCACCGCCGCTCCCTTTCCCGAAGAGACCGGGGAGATTGCCGCCATTCTCCGTGAGCACCTTGTTCGCCCGGTGGATTTCGAGGGTGAGATCCGGGCGATGTACGAGCGCGGCGCTAGGGTCTTCTTGGAAGTGGGCCCGAAGGCCGTGCTGACCGGCCTAGTCCGGCAAATCCTCGCGGGGAAGGAGGCCACGGTGATTTCTCTTGATGGTGGAGACGGCCACGGAATCACACAGTTGCTCCACGCCTTGGGCCGCCTCGCCGTTCTTGGCTTTCCTGTGGACGCTGCGGCGTTGTTTGAAGGCCGATCCGCCCGGGTGCTGCCGGGCGACCTGGTGGAGGCGGCGGCGCCGGTCTCCGCCTGGGTGGTCAACGGCGGGCGCTGCCGGCTCCGGGCGACCCCCGTGAAACCGTTTGAGCCGAAATCCCTCCCGCTCCGCGAAGAACCGCCCGCTCCAAAAATGACCTCGGGAACGGATGTTTCACAATCTCCAGCCGCTCCAACTCTCACTCACATGTTCGACGCGAAAGATTCTATTCCCAACGGGCCGATCCGGGCCGTTTCGCCGCCGCCCACCGATCTCCAGGTGGTGACGATATCGTCCCCGGAGTCGGACGGAGTGATGGCGCAGTTTCAGGATGTCATGCGTCAGTTTCTCGAAGTACAGGCGTCCGTAATGACGGCGTACTTGCAAGGTGGCGCTGGCCTGCCCGTGGCGGAAACGCCCCGAGTACCACGCAGCCTCGAGGCAACGCCGGCCGCACCGGCGGTCGCGCCGCTCCGGACGGCCACTGCTTCCCCGCCGCCCGAGGCGGTCGCCCAGAACGGCGCTTCCATCGGCAGCGCTGCACAGGTGAGCCCGACCGCCCCCGAGAGCAATCGGCGGGACATCGCCGCCGAGCTGCTCGACATCGCCAGCGCCCGGACCGGGTATCCGGCGGAGATGCTGGGCCTGGATGTGAACATTGAAGCGGATCTGGGCATTGACTCCATCAAACGGATTGAGATCTTATCGCTGTTCCAGAAATCTTGTCCGGCCGCGCAGCAAGAGAAGATCCAGGCGGTCATGGACCGGCTGAACAACCGGAAGACGCTCCGGGAGATCGCGGAGATTCTTGCGGAGGCGCTCGGATCGGCCGCGCAGCCCGCGGACGCTTCGGCGGACTCCCGCCCGCCGGCAAGCGCGGGCAAGCGAGACATCGCGGCCGCGCTGCTCGAGATCGCCAGCGCCCGAACCGGGTATCCGGCGGACATGCTCGGCCTGGACGTCAACATCGAAGCGGACCTGGGTATCGACTCCATCAAGCGGGTGGAGATTCTGACCGCCTTCCAGAAAGGCTGTCCGGCTCACGAGCAAGCGAGAATCCAGTCTGTGATGGACCGCCTGAACAGCCGGAAGACCCTGCGGGAGATCGCGCAGACTCTTGGGGAGGCGCTGGGACAGTCCCCACTGCCGGCGGCAGCTTCGGCGGTCTCCGTTCCGCCGGCGAGCGAGGCCAGGCGAGACATCGCCGCCGAACTCCTCGAGATCGCCAGCGCCAGGACCGGCTATCCCACGGAGATGCTCGGCCTTGACGTCAACATCGAGGCGGACCTCGGCATCGATTCCATCAAGAGGGTCGAAATCCTGACCGTGTTCCAGAAAGCGTTTCCGCCCGAGCAGCAGGAGAAGATCCAGGCGGCGATGGACCGGCTGAACAGCCGGAAGACGCTGCGTGAAATCGTTGACGTGCTGTCGGCCTCCCTGAACGGTTCGCTGTCCCCTGCACGGGTGGAAAAGAACGAAAAGGGCCTCGTTCCGGGCGCTGCCGAAGTCCCGGCGAACGGCAAACCGACTGCGGTGCCGCGTTTCGTGATGAAGGCGGTCGAAGCGCCGCTAGCCGCCTCATCGAAGCGGAGGCATCGGGATCGGCTGTGGGTGATCAGCGATGAGGAATCCGGCATTGCCGCCGCCTTGGCCGGAGGGCTCCGGGAGAGCGGGGAACGCGCAGTCCTGCTTCAGCATCGGGACCGGGCGGTCAAACCCAAGGACAATGTCTATTTCGCCGACCTCAGGCGTCCCGAAGGAGTGGAGAAGGCGCTCGAGAGCATTCGCGGCAAGCACGGTCCCATTGGGGCCGTGGTTCATCTGCTGCCGCTGAGGAAAGGGCCCGGCTTCTGGCAAATGAGCCTCGGGGATTGGCGCGACCGTGTCCAATTGGAAATCAAGAGCCTGTACGCGCTGGCGCGGTTCGGCCAGAGTGACCTGGTTGCGCGAGCTAAGACCGGTGGTGCGCGGTTCTGCGTCGTGACGGCAATGGGCGGCACGTTCGCCACCGAACCGAAGCCGGAGATTTCTCCGATTCAGGCCGGGGTGGCAGGCTTTCTGAAGACCTTTTCGCTGGAGGTGCCGGAGATCGTCTGCAAGGCGATTGACGTCGACGGGTCCCAACCCTCGCCCGCCTTGGCGGAGAAACTGATGGCGGAAGTGTCATCGGACGACGAGACGCTGGAAGTCGGCTACGCCGGCGATCGCAGGATCACGCTCGTCCCCAGGGTCGCGCAGCTCAACAATGGACCCGCGGGGCTAATGCTGGACCGCGAATCGGTTGTGCTGCTCACCGGCGGCGCGCGGGGCATTACCGCCGAGATCGCCGGCTTCCTGGCGGCGCACTACCTGCCGACATTAATTCTGGCGGGTCTATCGCCTCTTCCCCAAGCCCAGGAGTCTCTGGCGACAGCCGGGCTAACCGATCCCAAGGAAATCAAAGCCGCACTGTTGAGCAGCATGGGCCCCGCCGCCAGCCCGTGTCCTGCTGAAGTCGAGGCGAAGTACCAGCGTCTTCTGCGAGACAGGGAGATCACGCGGAATCTCGAGAAATTGCGGTCGGCGGGGGCCCGCGTCGAGTACCACCAGCTCGACGTTCGAGACGAGCAGGCGATGGCGGCAGTTCTGGATCACATTTACCGGAGCCACGGGCGGCTCGACATGGTGATTCACGGGGCCGGGATCATCGAGGACAAGCTGCTCCGCGACAAGACGCCCGACTCGTTCGACCGGGTGCTGCAAACGAAGGTGGATAGCGCCTTCACGCTGGTCCGCAAGCTGCGCCCGGGGGGGCTGAAAGCCCTCATTTTCATGTCTTCGATCACGGCGACCTTCGGCAACCGCGGCCAATGCGATTACGCGGCCGCCAACGGGGTGCTGAACGGCCTGTCGACGCTCCTTTCGGCTCACTGGCCCGGACGGGTGGTCGCTCTGAACTGGGGTCCATGGGATAAGATGGGAATGGCGTCGGCCGGCGTCCGCTCGCAATTCCTCGAACGGGGAATCCACTTGATTGCCCCGGAAAGCGGGGTTGTGGCGGCTGCTCTGGAGATTCAGGCCGGGAGCAGGTCCGAACCGGTGGTGGCGCTGGGTGACGGGCCGTGGGCGATGCAAGCGGAACATCCCCGTCCCCGCCCGGGACGGGCGGCATCAGCGGTCGCCGGAAGCGCGGCATGACCGTCCGCACGGAGTAGTGGAGAAGCGTAGAGCCTCGAATGCCAAAAATCAAAGTTAGAGATATCACTGTTCACTATCTCTCCGTTGGTCACGGTCCGGATGTAGTGATGCTTCACGGCTTTCTCGGCAACCAGGCAGTGTGGCATCTCAACATCGTTCCCAACCTGAGGCGGGATTTCCGCCTGACCAGTTACGATCTCCGCGGGCACGGCTATAGTGAAATGACTCGGGAGGGGTACACTTCGGAGAACATGGCCCTGGACTTGAAGGGCCTCTTGGATGAGCTCGGCATCCAGAAGCCCATCCTGGTCGGACACAGCTACGGAGCCGATGTTTGCCTGTATTTCTCCCACATGTTTCCCGCCCGGGTCGACCGGGTGATTGCCCTGGAGCCCGGTCTGGCTGCTTTGGTCGAGCAGCGAAAGGACAAGGACTGGATTGGATGGAGTTACTGGGTCGCGAAGCTGGAGGAAGCCGGGCTTTCCGTGCCTCCCGATAAGCGGTCCGACGTGAACTACCTCTTGAACCTGACGCTGGAGACCAAGAAGCTCTTCGGACCGGCCCGTGGTTTGCCCCGCAACCGCGCGCCGCTGCTGAGGCTCCTCAATGAGACGACGCTGATGCAGGACTACGAGGTGGTGGGGGTGCTCACGCGGGACGCCATTCGCGAGATTCGCACGCCGGTCTTTCTGATTTACGGCGAGAAGTCTCACTTCCTGGGTTCCTTCGAGTATCTCCGCGATGCGCTGCCGAATTGCCGGTGGGCGCTGCTGCCCGGAGGCGAGCACTTCGGTCCTCTTGAGCAGCCCGAGTTGCTGACCGGGCTCTTCCAGGATTATTTGCAGGGAACCGAGCGGCGGTCCGCGGAAGGACCAGTGCGGCTGGCGTTCGAAACAGGGAGTAAGGGATAGCCGCTCGCGAGTGTTGAAGAGCCGGACACGATACGGATTTCCACAGGCGCTGACGGAAGAACCAGCACCGGTACCAAACCATCCTGCCAAAGCCTGCATGGTACGGTACAATGAACGGGATCTGGGTGCGTTGAGGTCAGCGCATCAGCCAAACAAGCAACAGCCAAACAAGAATGACGCCGAGCCCACTGGAGATCCAGGAATACGTTCTCAAGAAGCTGGAAGAGCTGTCGAACGATTGGGAGTACTCGCGGCCGATGGGACCTGGCTCCCTGCTGTTTACCGAGTTGGGACTGGAATCTCTCGATGCCGTTGTCTTGTGCACCGCAATTCAGGAACACTACCGCCGGCCGATGCCGTTCGCCGAGTTGTTCGCAGAGTTGGGCGAGCAGCGCCGCGACCTCTCAATCAGCCAATTGGCCGAATTCGTGCACCGGCATCTGGACTCGTCTCCAGTTCCGATCGTCTAGCCGAACGAGCGCCCTCGCGGAGACTGTCTGGCGAAATTCCTCCACACCGTCTGGCCGTTTGAGACCCACCTTCATCCCCATCTGGCGGTCGCCGGAGCGTTGCGGGATCAGGGTCACAACGTCGCCTTCTACACGGCGTCTCGTGCGCGCGGCGTGCTCGAAGCCGAGGGGTTGAGGATTTTCCCGTTCCGAGCCGTAAGCCAGGACCACGCGGAACGGCTGGTCAGCGCGGTTCTGGCCCAGCGGAGGCACCCCTGGCGCATGTGGACGTACTGGAAGGAATTCCTCCTGGGCACGGTTCCCGCGCAACTGTCGGATTTGGAAACCGTTCTTCGCGAGTGGACCCCGGAGGCGATCGTGTGTGACATCTCGATGCTGGCCCCTATCCTGGTACTGCACGAGGCTCGAGGCGTTCCTGTTGCCGTTCTCTCTCACCTGGGCCATACCATTCTGCGCGGCTCCGAACACGCCGGGCGCGGCGCGACCGGGCTGAAACCGAGAGGCCTGATGTTTTCCTCACTCCGGGGCCTGGCGCGGAAGATCGCCGACCTGCTGACGGTGGACGTTCCCGGCCGTGTCGGCAGGCTGCGTCTCCTGCATGGTCTCCCGCCGGGCCGGGTTCGCATTGTGGAAATGATCGCCAGGATGCCGCTGTTTCTGGTTCCGGGCGCCGTCGAGCTCGACTACTACTACAAGGATCTCCCAGACTCAGTCCGGTATGTCGGCCCCTGCCTCTGGCCTCCGATCGCCGGCGAACTTCCTTCCTCTCGAGCGGTTGGACAACCCCCGTCGATTCTGGTCGACGAGGGAACGCTCTTTCCTCCCGAGCTGAAGCTTCTGCGCGCCGCTGTTCACGGTTTGGGGGGTCTGCCGGTGGAGGCAACGGTTCTGGCGGGGAAGGGACGCGACTTGTCCGGCCTGGGTGTGGACAATCCGCCGGGGAACGTCAACCTCCAGCCGTGGCAAGCACCGGCCCTCCTGGCGGGCCCCTTTGAGGTTTTCGTGACCACCGGCAACACGGATTCGGTGATGTTCGCTCTGAGCCGGGGCATCCCACTGGTCGTTGTTCCCTCGACGATCGATCAGGATGAGATGGCGCGTCGCGTCGAAGACAGCGGCGCCGGTGTGCGACTGGCCGAAGCGCTCTGCACGCCGAAGAGTCTGAGACGAGCCGTGGAACAGGTGCTGTCCGATTCGTCATTTCGGACCCATGCTCAACGGCTCGCCGGTGCTCTGGCCGCGTATGGAGGACCCCGGAAGGCTGCCGGGCTTCTGACGGAACTCGCGTGTGGAAGACGGGGGACCTCAACCTGACGAAAGGTACCGGTACCCCGATTCTTCGCCGTTTTCGATGCATTTGCTACTATGGAAAAAGTTTCCTGCCGACTTGAAGTTCCGGGGCTACGCGCAGGGCCTGGGCATGTTGGGAGTGGTGGACTGGTCTTGAATCGGAAAGAAGAAACAAACATGACATTCATGAAAAGGCTTGTGGACGGTCCTCGTGTCGTTGGTCACGCGCGACGGGATTTGGCGGCGAGTGAGCAACGCGCTCGCCGTGCCGCGCTGCTCGTTCCATTGTTGCTGTTGCTGGCTGTCTCGGCCGCCAGCATGCAGGCGTATACGGTGGACTACGTTGTCAACGGGAGCTTCGGAAGCGTGATCAGCGGCGCAGACCCGTTGAGCCTTTCGGGGAAGTCATTCCAGATCACGGGATCGCTCAGTACGACAGCCAGTCCGAGCTGCAACGCGGGTAAGGGCTACAGCACCAGCACGCTAAAGATCAGCATTGCCGGCGGCTCGCCGCTCAATATTACTAGCGGCTGCGTCACCATCGACCCCTTGAACTCTCAGATCACGGTCTCCGGCAACGTGACTGTCGTGATCATCACGGTTCCGTTCTCGGCCACGGCCAAGCTCCCGCCTGGGACGCTCACCACGTCTGCGCCGTTTGAGTTCGGTTCGGCGGCCATACAGGCTGGAAGCACGGCCACCTATGGCGACACTCCCACCACGCTGAACATCAGCGGCACGGTGAGCGCGACTACAACCGCCCCCAATATTTCCGCGTCGCCGACGTCCCTGACATTCAGCATGCAGCAGGGCGGAGCGTTGCCGTCATCGAAGACTACTACCGTCAGCAGCAGTGGATCCGTGGTCACCGTTACTGCCTTCGCTTCGACCAGTTCCGGAGGCGCCTGGCTGCAAGTTACACCGGCCAGCGGCCCGACCCCGGCGACATTCACAGTCTCCGTGGTCCTGGCCTCTCTGACGGCCGGCGTCTACAACGGCAATGTGAGGTTCTCCTCCAGCCAGGCGAAGAACAGCCCCATCAATGTTCCCGTGACGCTGACCGTCAACCCGCCGGCGCCCTCGATCTCGGCCAGCCCCTCGACCTTCACCTTCTCGCACCAGCAGCTTGCCAGCCCCCCGCCCAGCCAGGGCCTGACAATCAGCGCGATCAACTCCGGTCCCTTGGCCTACTCGATCGGCGTCTCTACATCCTCGGGGGGGAACTGGCTCTCGGTTTCTCCGGGCGGCGGCACGACCGGCTCCACCACCGAGACCGTTTCAGTGAACCCGACGGGTCTGAGTCCGAACGTTTACAGCGGAACGATCACGGTGACGGCCGCGGGGGCGGCCAACAGCCCGTTGTTGCTGCCGGTGACACTGACGGTGACGGCGGCGCCCAACATCACCGCGACCCCGGGATCGGTGGCCTTCGCCTTTACGACCGGCGGAAGTGTCCCCTCGGCGCAATTGGTTGCGGTCGGAAGCACCGGATCGGTGCTGAGCTTCTCGGTTTCCGCTTCGACGACGTCGGGAGGAGCGTGGTTGTCGGCCACCGGCGGGGGAACGACCCCCTCGAACGTGAGTGTGTCGGTAAATGCCGGAGTGCTGGCCGGCCTCGGCGCTGGGACGTACAACGGATCGGTGACCATCACCTCCGCTGGCGCGGGCAACAGTCCGCTCACGGTTCCCGTGAGTCTGACCGTGAGTTCTCAGCCATTGCTGACGGTCAACCCGGCCAGCCTCGTGTTCGCCTACCAGACAGGTGGCGTCGTGCCCGGCGCGCAGTTGGTGGCGGTGGGCAGCAGCGGCTCCGCGCTCACCTTCTCCGCTTCGGCATCCACGAGTTCCGGCGGCGCCTGGCTGGCCGCCTCGGGGGGCGGAACCACGCCCGGCTCTGTCAACGTATCGCTCAATGCCGGCGTCCTGGGTGGCCTGGGTCCCGGCACGTACAACGGAACGGTTACGATTACCGCGGCCGGCGCCGGCAACAGCCCGCTGGCGATACCAGTCTCGCTGACGGTGTCCGCGCAGCCGCTAATTGTCTACGCTCCTGTCAGCCTGTCCTTTGGGTTCGCGGTTGGCGGAAACAACCCCGGGCCGCAGAACATCGCGCTTTCCAGCTCGGGGGCGGCCCTCAATTTCACGGTCTCCACCAATGGTTCCTGGTTGTCGGCTACTCCCGCGAATGGAACGACTCCGGCGAACGTGAGCGTGTCGGTGAACACGACCGGGCTCGGCATCGGAACCTACAATGGTTCGGTCACCATCACCGCGGCCGGCGCGGGCAACAGCCCGGTGACTGTCCCGGTTACGCTGACCGTATCCGGTGTCGCAAATATATCCGCAAGCCCGTCTTCACTGAGCTTCCTTTACCGCGTGGGACGTCCCTTTCCGCCGGCGCAGGTGATAAGCGTCGCCGCTGGTGGAGCGGCGCTTGCCTTCACCGCAACCACCTCCGGAGGCGCCTGGCTTTCCGCTACTTCCGGCGGGACCACCCCCGGCAGCGTGATGGTCTCTGTGAACCCGGCGGGGCTTGCCGAGGGCGTCTACAGCGGCTCGGTGACCATTGCCTCTTCCGGCGCCACGAACAGCCCGCTCACGGTCTCCGTGACACTCCGGGTCACGAAGAGTACCGATCTGATTGCCGAGCCGGAGACGCTCGCATTTGCGTACCAAATCGGCGGCGCCCAACTGGTGCAGCGGGCGAGCGTGGTGCTCACTTCCAGCACCGGTTCGCTCATCAGCTTTTCGACATCAACCTCGGGAGAGTCCTGGCTTTCCGTGGCTCCGTCCAACGGCCAAACCGCGGGCACCATCGTCGTCTCTGTCGATGCGACCGGCCTGGGCGAGGGGGTCTACGAGGGCTCGATCAGCGTTTCCGGCGTGGGCGCTTCGAACAGTCCGCTGAGCATCCCGGTGAAGCTCACCATCACGGTTCCCGATCCGATCATTCAAGCGGTCACCGATGCGGCCAGTTTCCTCCAGGGTCCGGTGGCGCCGGCCTCCTTCATTACGCTTTGGGGGGACTGGATGGGTCCGGAAGATCCCGTTGCTCTGCAACTCACAGAGGATGGCACCCGTGTAGCCACCGCGCTGGCCGATGTTCAGGTGTTCTTCGACCTGACTCCGGCCCCGCTGTTGATGGTTCAAAAGAAGCAGATCAATGCCATCGCTCCGTACTATGTCGGCTTGCGGCCTAAGGTCAAAGTCTACGTGGTATACAAGGGCCGGAAATCCAACGAAATCGAGCTTTCGGTTGCGCCCGCCGCTCCCGCGATCTTCACCAGCGACCAGACCGGTGTCGGCCAAGGCGCAATCCTCAACTGGGACAATGTCACTCCGAACGACGCGGCCCATCCGGCTGACCCGGGTTCGGTCATCGTGATCTTCGCCGAAGGTGGCGGGCAAACCAGTCCCTCCGGCTTGGACGGCCTGATCGCAGGGACGGATCCCTTGACGCTGCCCAAGCCGGCTCTGCCGGTTTCGGTGTTGGTGGACGGCCAGAACGCGGAGATTCAATACGAGGGCGCCGCGCCGCTGACGGTTGCCGGGAGCTTGCAGATCAACGCTGTGCTGCCGCCGGGAACCAGATCCGGCGCCGTGCCGATCGTGGTGAGAGTAGGTTCGTTTGAAAGTCAGCCCGGCGTCACGGTGTCCGTTCGGTAACGGACGCCCTGCGGGCCCGTGGGGCGCTT
>CAZACK010000039.1:0-44397 GCA_964483455.1 uncultured Solibacteraceae bacterium | reverse complement strand
CGGCCTCTCGGGCTCACTGAACAGGAGGGTGTTTTCAGAGCAACGCCGATGATTGGGAAGGGCCTATCCGCGTGCAGTCAACGAGGGCGCCCGCGGCTCCGGCGCATTCCGGCGCCAGGCCGGCCCATGAGGCCACCCCACGAGATCAAATGGCTAGACTGGAGTCATGGTGCGCTCCCCGGGCTTAGGCGCTCTCGTTTCCTGCCTATTGTGCGCCGCCTCCGTCGCCGCGGCGGCGTGGGACGGACCGGCCTCCGAGCTTGCGCGCACAGTGCGCGACGCTGGCCTGGACGAGCAGGAATGCTACCGAGTCCGTGACCTCTCCATCGTGAAGGAAGACATCCGCATCTTCCTCACCGATGGGTACCTTATCCTCTCGCGGGCCGCCGGAGAGCATCACGTTGCGGCGGTGTTCACGGCGGAGGTCGAAGGAGGGGACGCCGAGGTTCTGCTGTTCCCGCCGAACCGCAGCGAGCGGGCATCGATGGCCGCGGCCACCGGCTCTCCGACCTTAAACGAGCATTTCAGGCAAGCCCTGTTCGTTTTCTCCGACGACACCCACGACAGCCTGCTGAAACAGATCAAGGTCCAGGGCCAGCCTCGCCGCAGCCAGGAACGCGGCGCGTTGCTGGCCGAGCAGTGGAACCCTGTCCTGCGGAACATCGTCTCGAGCTTCGAAATCCGGCTCGTGCAGGATCTACTGCGCCGGCGCCGGCCGGACTCCGGCTTCTTCTATGCCGGGCTGGTCGGGAAAACCCTCGGCAACTTCGACGTCGTCTACGATCCGCGCTCGCAGGAGCAGGTCCGGATCGGCAAGGTGGGCACGCGCGACGGGAGCGCGCATTTCGACGTCTGGACCAGTTTCCCGGCGCGTCCTTACCGGCTGGGACAGCGCTACCCCGCCTCGCCGAGCGTCACCTTGTCCAACTTCCGCATTGACGCGACGCTGCAACCGGACTTGACGCTCATGGCCACAACCCGCCTCACGCTCACGCCCAACGAACCGGGGCTGCGCGCTATTGACTTCGACTTGTCGCGCCACGTTCGCGTCACCGAGGCGCTGCTGGACGGGCAGCCGGTCGAGGTGTTCCAGCGGGAGTCGATGCGCGCCAATCTCATCCGCGGCCGGGAGGATGACGTGTTTCTGCTGGTTGCTCCCGCCGGGCTGGAGCCCGGGCGCGGCTACGAGGTCGAGTTCCGGCATGAAGGCGCGGTGATCCTCGACGCCGGCAACCGCGTGTACTTCGTGGGCGCCCGCGATAACTGGTACCCCAATCGCATTTACCAGTTCGCCGAGTACGACGTCACCTTCCGATACCCGGCGGACCTCGACCTGGTGACGGCCGGCGAGGTGCTCGAGCAGAAAACCGAGGGCGAGTGGAGCGTCACACGCCGCAAGACCAATTCTCCGGTCCGGTTCCTCGGCTTCAACCTCGGCGACTACCACACGGTGCAATTGACCCTGAATGGATACACGGTGGAGGTGTGCGCCAACCGCGCCCTGGAGCCGTCGCTGCGGCCCCGGGCGAAACGGGTGGTGCTGGCGCCTCGCGCCGTCGGATGGCGGGAGCCGCCAGGCAAGGCCATGCCGGTCCCGATGGAAGCGGACTTGCCGGAGCCCGGTGCGCATCTGGAGAGGCTCGCCTCGGAAATCGCCGCCGCGTTCGAATTCATGTCGAGCCACTTCGGCCCGCCCCCGCTAAGGCGCCTGACGGTGTCGCCGATTCCCGGCGCGTTCGGCCAGGGATTTCCCGGACTCGTCTACCTCTCCACGATTTCCTACCTCGATCCGAGCCAGCGGCCGCAGCCCGCGCAAAAGGGGTTCGAGCGGGTTTTCTTCTCCGAGATCCTGCATTCGCACGAAACCGCCCACCAGTGGTGGGGCAACGTAGTGACCTCCGCCAGCTACCGCGATGACTGGCTGATGGAGGCGCTCGCCAACTACTCCGCGCTGCTGTACCTGGAGCGGCGCAGCGGCGCAGCGGCCCTTGACGCCGTGCTCGACCAGTACAAGCGCAACCTGCTCCGCGAGGTGAAGAGCGGACGCACGGTGGAGTCGCTGGGTCCGATCGTCTGGGGTCTGCGACTTCAGTCGGCCGAAGACCCCGCCGCCTGGCAGGTCATCACGTATGAGAAGGGCTCCTGGATCATGCACATGCTCCGCCGGCGCATGGGCGACGCGCAGTTCCTGAAAATGCTCGGAGAACTGCGGCGCCGCTACGAGTACAAACCGGTCACCACCGCGCAGTTCCGGGCGCTGGCCGTGGAATTCCTCCCGACCGGCGATGTGGACCCTTCGCTCGAGGGTTTCTTCGAACACTGGGTCTACGCAATCGGCATTCCGACCCTGGAATTTCGACACACCGTGACCGGCAAAGCGCCGGCGCTGAAGCTGACCTGCACGGTGACGCAGTCCGGGTCGGACGAGATCAGCGTGGACGTGCCGGTGGTGATTCAGATTGGCCGCAAATCAACCACGCGCTGGGTGCGGACCGGAATCGAACCGGTGTCGTTCAGCATGGCCCTGCGGCAGAAACCGCAGAAAGTGGCGCTCGACCCGACAGGCAGCGTCCTCGCCGTGAAGAAGTGAAGGTTCTCACTACCGCACTTCTCCGCGCTATCATTTGACTTCACATGGAAGAAGCCCCGCCGCCGGTCAAGGTTTCCGTTCTCATCGTTTCTCACAACAACGCCGCCGCCCTCCGGAAATGCCTGGCGGCGCTCGAACGCTCGGCCGGCCGCGAAACCCTGGAAATCGTCGTCGTCGACAACGGCTCCCAGGACGAAAGCCCGGGCATGGATTCGGAAGTCCCGAAGATCCAGATGCTTCGCCTGCCCCGCAATTTCGGCGCTGTCAAGGCGCTCAACATCGGGATGCGGACGGCGACCGGCGAGTTCTTCTTCTTGCTGCCGCCGGAATTCGAGGTTCAGCCGGACACCGTGGCGTGCCTCGCCGCGCGCCTGGAATCAGCGCCCGAGGCGGTCGCCGTGTGCCCCCTGCCGGTGGCCTCGGACGGCCGCCCGGTGTTCCGATACCGGCGCCTGCCAGGGCCGGAGGAGCTGTTTCTGGCCTGGAAAGCCGGTGGATTTTCGGACTGGCGTGAACCCGACCTGTCCGCGGACGCCGTCGCCATCGATTACCCCCAGTGGCCGGTGATGATGGCCCGGCGCCGGTTCCTGCAAGGCATGCGCTACATCGACGAGCGCTATAGCCACTTCTGGTGGGACCTGGAGCTTTGCTGCCAGATCAAGAGGGCATCGAAGAAGATCCTTCTCCTGCCTGGCATCCGGATCGTGACCCGAGGAGAAGTTGCCGCCGAGCCATCCGACCCGGGAGCACGCGCCGCCCTCTCGGCTGACTGCGCCCTGGCCGCCTGTACATTCGCCCGCAAACATTACGGCTGGGCGGCGGGAATGAAGCTCAGGCTGCTGACTTGCTTCTCCGCGTTCGGCTCGGCCGCGCTCTCGCTTCTGCGATTCCGCGACGTGGGCTATCACTTCGGGCGGCTGAGCAATTTGCTGAGCGGGCAAAGGATTGACGGTTCGCAGCGCGCGATCTGACGGCGAGCCGGAAAAGGAAGCATCATGCAAATCCCCCAATGGCCGGTTTCCGGCGAGCGTGAGATCGAGCTATTGCGCGAGGTCCTCGCGAGCCCGCAGTGGGGCGGCTTTCACGAGATCGTTCCCCGCTTCGAGCGAGACTTCGCGGCGTTCCAGCATTGCGCGCACGGCGTGAGCTGCGTCAACGGCACGGTGGCGATCGAAATGGCTCTCGACGCCGCCGGCATCGGCCCCGGCGACGAGGTGATCGTGCCCGCCATCTCCTTCATCTCGACGGCGACGGCGGTGAGCTGGCTGGGGGCGACGCCCGTATTCGTGGACATCGAGCCGTACAGCTTCAACCTCGACCCGGACCGCGTCGAAGCCGCCATCACGCCGAAGACCCGGGCCGTGATCGCCGTCCACTTCGGCGGGCCACTCGCCGACATGGACC
The DNA here is from genome assembly GCA_964483455.1 of uncultured Solibacteraceae bacterium. GTDB lineage: Bacteria > Acidobacteriota > Terriglobia > Bryobacterales > Bryobacteraceae > CAYZJD01. The sequence continues at coordinate 40,403 of CAZACK010000039.1, read as the reverse complement.
GCCTCCCGCGCCTCTGCCTGGAGCGAGGGATTGCCCTGATCGAAGACGCCGCGCACGCCCATGGCTCGGAGTGGAACGGCAGGCGCGCCGGATGCTTCGGTCTCGCGGGAACTTTTAGTTTTCAAAACTCGAAGGTCCTGACGGCGGGCGAGGGCGGCATGCTCACCACCAACGACGCCGGGATCGCGGAACGAGCCCGCTCTTATGCCAACCAGGGTCGCCGCACGGGCGAGGGGTGGTTCTTCCACTACACCCTGGGCACGAACTACCGGATCACAGCGCTTCAGGCGGCTGTGCTGGTGGCGCAGTTCGAGCGGTTGCCGGAGCAGATCCGCCTCCGTATGCGGAACGCCGAGCTTCTGCGCGCGGAACTGGATGGCGTTGAGGGCTTGCGGTTCCAGCACGTGCCGCCGCAAGTGAACGCGAACTCGTACTACCTGCTGCTGGGGCGGATCGACGCGTCGAAGCTCGGCACGACGCGCGACGATTTCCACCGCGCGATCACCGCGCTTGGCATCCCCTGCACGCCGTTCTATCCGCACCCGCTCTATGACAATCCCCTGTACCAGGCCGGTGGTTGCCGCGTCGAGCCGTGCCCGGTGGCCGAAGCGTGCATCGGCGATGCCTTCTGGCTCCCGCACCGAGTGCTGATGGGCGACGAGGAAACCACCCGCGAGATCGCCGCCGCCATACGAAACTGCGCCCGGAAAACAATGTAGGGGTCGGGCATGCCCGGCCCCTACTTGGCGCTACGGTCCAATTGGTGTATACCGGAACGAACAAGCGGGAGATGCACATGAACCGAACAGACGGCAGCAGACGAGAGTTCCTGGTGGCAATCGCGGGCGCCGCGATCCTGCGGGACGAGGTGATCGCGCAGACATCCGCCGCGTCGGCGACAGGCTTGCCGACGCGCGTGCTCGGGCGCACCGGCGTACGTGTTTCTGTCCTCGGCCTGGGCGGCGCTCACATCGGGCGCGTGAAGGACGACGGCGAAGCCATCCGCATCATGCACGCCGCCCTCGACGAAGGGATGACCTTCATGGACAACGCCTGGGAGTACAACAAGGGCCGCAGCGAGGACCTCATGGGCAAGGCCCTCGCCATGGACGGCCGGCGCAAGAAAGCCTTCCTGATGACCAAAGTGTGCAGCCGCGAGTACCGCGGCGCGATGGAGCAGCTCGAGGACAGTCTCCGGAAGCTGCAAACCGACTACCTGGACCTGTGGCAGTTCCACGAGTGCAACTACCACAACGATCCGGAGTGGGTGATCGAGAAGGGCGCGCTGCGCGCGGCCACCGAGGCGCGCAAGCAGGGCAAGGTGCGATTCATCGGCTTCACCGGACACAAGTCGCCGGCGATCCACTTGAGCATGCTGCGAATCCCCTTCGACTGGGATGCGTCGCAGATGCCCAACAACGTCATGGACAGCGGCTTCCTCAGCTTCCGGCACGAGGTCATGCCAGTCTGCCTCGACAAGAAAGTGGGCATCGTCGGCATGAAGGGTTGCGGCGGCGACGGCCTGATGATCGAGAAGGGAGCGGTCACCCTGGAGGAGTGCTACCGTTATTGCCTGAGCCAGCCCGTGAGCGTGCAGGTGGTTGGCCTGAACTCGATGGACGACTTGCGCCGCGCCCTGGAGATGGCTCGGAGCCACCGGCCGATGACGGACGCCGAGCAGACCGCGCTGGCGCGACGCGTGAAAGACGCGATGGGAGACGGGCGTTTCGAGCTGTTCAAGACGAGCAAGCGCTTCGACAGCGCTTACCACCGCCTTCAGCACGGGTTCGAGACGGTGGGAGTGTAGCTGGATCCTGCGGGCGCCGGAGGCCTTTTATGAGCCTGTTTCGACTCAAGGTGAACGGAACATCGCGCGACGTGGAGGCCGATCCCACCACTTCGCTGCTCGACGTCCTGCGCGACCTGCTCGACCTGACCGGCGCCAAATACGGGTGTGGCGAGGGGCAATGCGGCGCTTGCACCGTGCTGCTGGACGGACGCGCCGTGCGCTCCTGCATCACGCCGCTTTCCTCCGTGAAGGACAAGCCCATCGTCACGATCGAGGGATTGGCGCAGAGCGGCAGGCTGCACCCCGTGCAGGAGGCGTTTCTGGAAGTCTCGGCATTTCAGTGCGGGTTCTGCATCCCCGGAATGATCCTGGAAGCGGTCGCGCTGTTGGAGCGCAAATCCGCGCCGTCGGAGGACGAGATCCGGCACGGAATGGACGGGCACATCTGCCGGTGCGGCACGTATCCACGCATTGTCGAAGCGGTGCGGCTGGCCGCGAAAGGAGCGCGTCATGGCTGAGCTGAATCGCCGCGAGTGGATCGGCCTGCTCGGCGCCGGCGTCACCTTCCGCATTGTGGTGGACGCCGCCGGCGGGGAACAACTCGGCGCGCGCCTCCACATCGCCCCCGACGGAAGAGTTGCCCTGTACACCGGCAAGGTCGAGGCCGGCCAGGGATGCCGCACGCTGCTGACCCAATGCGTGGCCGAGGAGATGCGGGTGGATCCGTCGAAGGTCCGCGTGGTCACTGCTGACACCGCCTTGACGCCCGACGACGGCGGCACCTACGGAAGCCTGACCACGCCGCTGACCGTTCCGGTCGTCCGCCGGGCGGCGGCTGCGGCGCGCGAATTGCTTGCCGCCATGAAGCCGGAAGAAGCGATGCAGCAAGAAATTCCGGTGAAGGTGAGCCTGACGCCGCCGGCCGAATGGAAAGTCCTCGCATCCTCGCTGGCCAACGTGAGCGGGCGGGAGATCGTCACCGGCGCCCTCCGGTACGCGAGCGATGTGAAGCTGCCGGGGATGCTCGTAGGGAAGGTGGTCCGGCCCGACGCCCACCACGCGGAGCTGGTTTCTTACGATGCCGGCGAGGCCGAGCGAATGCCCGGCGTGAAAGTGGTCCGCGAAGGCGATTTCCTGGGCGTGGTGGCTCCGGATGCTCTCACCGCCGGGAATGCAGCGGCGGCGGTTCGCGCGGAATGGCGCACGAAAGACCTGGTCGAGCCGCCGGCGCTGTTCGAGTTCTTCAAGAAGACCGCGGTGGCGCCCGAGCCCGGTCCGGGCACCCGCTACCCTCCGCTGCTCGAGAAGGGCTCCGTAACGGCGGCGCTGGCGGAGGCGGCCAAACGCCACCAGGCGGCCTACACACTCCCCTACATCGCCCACGTCCCGATGGAGCCGCGGGCGGCGGTGGCGTCGTGGGACGGCAGGGGGCTCACCGTCCACTGCGGCACATCGGTCCCGTTCGGCGTGCGCAAGCAGCTTGCCGCCGCCTTCGGGATCGCCGAGATTGAAGTTCGCGTGATTGTGCCGGACTTCGGCGGCGGCTTCGGCGGCAAGCACGGACCCGAGGTGGCGCTGGAAGCCGCTAGGCTGGCCAGGGCCGCCGGCAAACCCGTCCGCGTCTGCTGGAGCCGAAGCGAAGAGTTCGTCCGTTCCTACTGCCGGCCCGCGGGCCTCATCGAGGTGCGCAGCGGCCTCGCGCCGGACGGCAAGATTGTGGCCTGGGATTTCCACAACTACAACTCTGGCCCTGCTTCGCTGGCCGTGCCGTACGCAATTCCGAACTTCCGCTGCGGCTATCACCGGGCGGAGTCGCCGCTCCGCCAAGGATCGTACCGGTCGCTGGCCGCCGTCGCCAACGCGTTCGCCCGCGAGACGCACGTCGAGGAACTGTCGGCGCTTGCCGGTCTCGACCCGGTCGAGTTCCGCCTGCGGAACCTCGCCGACGCGCGCATGCGCGAGGTCATCGAGCGGGCCGCGGAACGATTCGGGTGGGGGAAAGGGGCTTCCGCTTCCGGCATGGCCTGCAACCTCGAGAAGGGCAGCTACATCTCGCTGTTCGTCGAGCTGGATCCGGCCCGCGACCGGCTGCGCCCGCGGCGCATGGTCGCGGCGTTCGATTGCGGCGCGGTGCTGAACCCGGACAACCTGCGGAACCAGATTGCCGGCTGCCTCATCATGGGCCTCGGCGGCGCTCTGTTCGAGGAGTTGCGTTACGACCGGCGGAACATCGTCAACGACCGGCTGAGCGCCTATCGCGTGCCGCGATTCACGGATGTGCCTTCGATCGAGATCGTCCTGGTCGACCGGCGGGACACGACGCCGGCCGGCGCGGGCGAGACTCCGATCACGGCGGTCGCGCCGGCTATCGGAGCGGCGTTCTTCCGGGCCACCGGCAAGCGGCTCCGGGCGATGCCGCTCGCCAAGGGCATCTCCTGACATGCTTCCACGAACAGTCCTCCTCGCCGCTTTCCTGGCGCTTCCGATCGCCGCCTCTGACGCGGTTCCCATTGCGCCGGCCAAGCGCATCAAGCTGTTCAACGGCCGCGACCTGTCCGGCTTCTACACCTTTCTGGAACACACCGGCTACCAGGATCCCCGGCGTGTGTTCAGCGTGCGCGACGGCATGATCCGCATTTCCGGAGAGGTCTGGGGCGGGCTTGTCACCAAGGAGGCTTATCGCGATTACCATCTGCGGGTCGAGTGGAAATGGGGCAGCCGGACCTGGGGCGATCGCGAAGGCAAGGCGCGCGACAGCGGCATACTCCTGCACGGCATCGGCCCCGACACCGGCGGCCGGCGCGGCTACTGGCTGCAATCGATCGAGTATCAGGTGATCGAAGGAGGGACCGGCGATCTCATCCTCGTGGCCGGCGAGGCGGCGCCGTCGCTGGCGGCGGAGGTGCGCGAGGCGCCGGACGGCGAGCTGTACTGGAGGAAGGGTGGCAGGTTGATCCGCACCGGCAGCAAGCGCATCAACTGGTACGGCCGCGACCCCGAGTGGAAGGACGTGCTTGGCTTTCGCGGCCGCCAGGATGTCGAGCGGCCCCCCGGCCAGTGGAACGTCTCCGAGGCGCTGTGCGACGGCGACGCCATTACTGCCGTCTTGAACGGCAAGGTGGTGAACCACGCCACCCAGGTCTCGCAAGCCGCCGGCAAGATCCTTATCCAATCCGAGGGCGCCGAAATCTTCATCCGCAGCTTTGAGCTCGGACCGGTGGCGGGGGAATTGCGAGAAAAGTTCCGGCCGTAGCTTCGCCTCTCGCCGGAATCGCAAGGGCAATCGAGCCAGTACCTCGTTGCTCCAATAGAGGCAACCTGAGCGCCCTTCCTCCGAGTGAACCAGTCATTCTTGGCCGCCGATGAACGCAGACAGGCGCTCCTTGTCATCAGCGTTCCTCGGCGGCTCAGAACGTGCCTTGACACTTCTCGGCCGGCCGCATTCAAGCGTCTTTTTAGCACCCAGGCGCCAGGCCTGTCTCGGCAGCCTTGACGGCCACTCACGACAGGGGATTGATCCACCGAATATTCGGGAACCGTCTGAAATCCCGATCCGTGGACGCCAGCACCGCGCCATGCTCCATAGCCAACGCCGCCAAAGCCGCATCGCTCACGAGCGGCCCGGCGGCGCGATGTTCCGTGACCAGGGCCTCAAGCAGTTCAGCGTGAGCCGGTCCCGGCTGAACGATCACGACGCCGGGAAGCGACAGCCAATTGCGCACGATCCGAAACGCTTCCCCTGGAGATTGGGGAGTCGTTACCAGACGAAGGTTCGTACGGATGCGCAGGAAAGCCCAGATCGTTTGCCATGGAAGCCCAATCAGGTCTGGACCACGGAACAGCTCCTCCAGCCACCTGGCTGCGTCTTTGTGCTGCGGCGAGTCCGGATCATAGGCGTAGAGGAGAATGTTGGCGTCCAGCAGGGTCATCTGTGGGTGTCCCCTTCGCCGAATTCGAGTAGGGCTTCCACGTCATCGTAGCTGAGGCCCGGTCGAAGGCCCACGCGAGCAGGCTCGACCCGGAACGAGCCGCGATCCGGCTTCTGTCGCTGCGCGGAGAGAGCGAACCTCAGCAGATCGTTCAGGGTTTCCCGAAACGACGCGCCGCGGGAGCGGCTTTCCCTCCGCACACGCTCGAGAACGTCACGGTCGAGTGTCACGGTGGTGCGGATGCTCATGGTGTCTGAATTGTAGCATCATAAGCATCAACCGCGCCCGACGCTCAATCAGCCGGCCCGGCCCGCGGCACGCCGTGTGACCAAAGTCATCGGATTCCGACCTGCTGCCCGGTATTCTGGAGTTTGAGATCCGAGGAGAGCCAGTGAGTGAACTGATCGACAACAAGGCGCACCGCGTGCGAACGCTGAAAGAAATCATCAAGCATCTGCATGCCGGACAGTCGCCCGACGCAGTGAAGAACCGACTGAAAGAAATCGTCCGCGAGACGGACTACTCCGAGATCGTGGCCATGGAGCAGGAGCTGATGGCCGAGGGGATGCCAGTCGAAGAGATCCAGTCCATGTGCGATCTGCATTCGCAGGTCACGCGCGAAGTGCTGGTGCAGTTGCCGGCGAAACCCGTTCCGCCGGGCCATCCGGCGGACACGTTCCGCCGGGAGAACGACGCGCTGCGCGGCGTGATCCTCAACATGCGGCAGGCGATGGCGGAGATCGGCAAACTCCCCGACGACGCCAGGCCGGAGGGCTTGCTCCTCCGCTGGCGCCAGGCCTACAACGAGCTGATGGACATTGAAAAGCACTACCAGCGCAAGGAGCACGCCTTCTTCCCGCGCCTGGAGAGCCACGGCATCACCGGTCCTTCCAAGGTCATGTGGGCCAAGGACGACGAGGTCCGCGGGCTTCTCAAAGACCTCGGGGCGGCCCTTCAGCAGCAGGATGCGGCCGCCGGCGAGTGGAAACTGGTGGCGGCCACCGTGGCCGACGCCGCCATTCGCGCGGTCGAGGAGATGTTCTACAAGGAAGAGAACATCCTGCTTCCGATGTGCCTGAACACCCTGACCGAAGAGGACTGGGCGGAAATCTGGGCTTCGTCCCCTCGCTACGGATGGTGCCTGGTCGAGCCGCGGGACGGTTACCGGCCTCCCGACTCCGCCGTCCGCGAGGGCCTCCGGTTGTCCTCCTCCGAGGCGATCCAATTGCCCACCGGCAACCTTACCCTCGAGCAATTGCTCGGGATCTTCTCTACGCTCCCGGTCGACCTCACCTTCGTCGACGCCGACGATCGCGTCGCCTTCTTTTCAGAGGGGCCTGACCGGATCTTCTCGCGCAGCAGGGCCATCCTCGGACGGAAGGTGCAGCACTGCCACCCGCCGCGCAGCGTCGAGGTAGTGGATCGCATCGTGACCGACTTCCGGGAGGGACGGCAAAACGTCGCCGAGTTCTGGATCAACTTCGTCGGCCGGTTCGTACACATCCGTTACTTCGCCGTGCGCGACGGCGAGAACCGGTACCTGGGCACGCTTGAGGTGACGCAGGACCTGACCCGAATCCGGAGGTTTGAGGGCGAGCGCCGGCTCCTTCAATACGACGAGGCCCCCGCAGGAGCAAACGTCCCATGAGTCTGCCGATCCACCCCGAAACCAAGGTGGGCGCCTTGCTCGACGCCTACCCCGGCATCGAGGAAGTGCTCATCTCCTGGGTGCCTGCCTTCGCCAGGCTCAGGAACCCGATTCTGCGCAAGACCGTGGCCAAGGTGGCGACACTCGAGCAGGCGGCAAGGATCGGCGGCGTCAGTGTTCGCGACCTGGTGCGGAAGCTCCGCGAGGCCACCGGGCAGCCTGGTCTGGAGATCCTGGATGCGCCGGGCGGATCCGCCGATGCTTTCGCCGAAACGCCGGCGTGGCTGAAGGAGGGCCTCGTGCGCTTCACGATCGATGCCGACAGCATGCTGGAGCACGGCGAGCATCCGATCGGGAAAGTGCGCCAGTCCGTCGCCGCCCTGGCGCAGGGAGAGATTGTCCGCCTGACTAGTTCCTTTCGCCCCGAGCCGCTGATCGACACCATGCGCCGCGGCGGTCTGGCGGTGTACGCCACGGAGTCGCCACCCGGCCGGCACGTCACCTACTTCTCGCGCCAGCCCCGGTGAGCCGGAAATCCTGCGCCACACAGAAGTGTGCTCTTGGTGCACTGAGTGTGTGAAATCCCTGGTGGTGGATTCCTCCGCGCTGATCATGCTGGCCGGCGCTGGAGCGATTCCGTTGCTGACAGTGGAGGCATCACGGCGCAGTACACGTCCGAGTTCGTACTGGATCTGGCGCGGCCCGGTGCAGCGGCACGAACACGCAGGGACCGCCTGTTCGAGGTGTTTGTTGCCAACCAGCGGCCCACCAACGAGTTCATCGAGGCATTGCTTCATCGGGGGTGATCCATGGATCGGGTCAAGATGGCACAGGCGGTGTCGCACCAATACCGCCGGGGAAAGGTCACGATCCGGCAGGGGGCGGAGACGCTCGGCGTCACCTACATGGAGATGAACGACCTGCTGAGAGAGAACAACGTCCCGCTGGTCAGCGACGTGAGGGCGCCGTTTCGTGCAGGGCGGCGCCGGCCGGCGAAGTAATTCTCCACGTGGCAGTCACAAGCTATAACTGATTGAGAATAAAGGCATTTCCACAAGTTGACTTGGCCGCTCATGCTATAATGTCTCTGGCGGCTCCGCGCCGCCGTGAAGCCGGCGCGGATTGTCCTTCCTAAGTCACTCGTCCGGTATGGCTTACCGGCGCTGCGGTCAGTTTGGATGCCTGTAGAGCTGGGTTCGTTTCGTCACATTTGCTTCTGAGCCCCGACTGGTGGCGCATTGCGGCACGTGTTGAGGTACTCAGTCAACCTATTCCAATAGAATCAATAAGTTAGGCTTATGTTAACGATCGACGCGCACACCCTGGCGATGCGCCACCTGCCCGGACACCTCAGCTCGGGCCTGCACACCATCATCCGGGTCGAAGCACTAGCCCGCCGCCACGCCCGCCGGCAACGGAGCAGGCTCCTCCTTCAGCAGCTCCAGGAACGCCGCCGTCGCCCGGTTGAACTTCTTCCGCTTGCGGTGGATGATCCCCAGCGGCCGGAACAGGCCCGGCGCTCGCAGCGGCACGGCCGCCAGCCGGCCCTCCTCGACGTCCGATTTCAGCACCCGCAGCGGCAGGATGCTCACGCCGGTCCCCAGAACGACCGCTTCCTTCATCGTCTGGATGTTGTCAAAGCGCATCACCACGCTGACCTCGACCTCCTGCTCCCGCAGGAACCGGCTGACTTCCCGCGCAATCGGAAGGTCTTCGTCGAACCCCACAAAATCGCAGCCCGCCAGGTCGGCCGCCTCCACCGCGCTCCTCCTCGCCAACGGATGCGACGGCGCGGCGGCAATCACCATCTGCTCGCGCCGCCATGGGATCACCTGGATTTCCCGGCTCGGCTCCGGATAGCTAAGAAGGCCCAGATCAGCCCTGTCAGCTTCCACCGCGTCGTACACCTTCTCCGGACGCAGGTACTCGACGCGCAATTCTGCCTCCGGGAGCCGGCGCGAGAACTCCTCCTCAAGCTCCGACATCTCCGAAAGCCCCACGGAATAGATCGATGCCACCCGGACCACGCTCTCAATCCGTCCCTTAAGCCGTTCGAGCTCCGCCTCGAACACGTCTTTCCGGCGAAGCGTTTCCCGGCAAAAGTCGTGGAAGAGGCGCCCGGCTTCCGTCAGCGCCAGCGGGCGGGTGCTCCGGTCGAGAAGGGCGACTTTCAGCTCCCTCTCCATCTCATGGACGCTCTGGCTGGCCGCCGACTGGCTGACCTCGTTCTGATGAGCGCCACGGCTGATGCTCCGGTGTTGGGCGATGTCGCGGAAGAGCTTGAGGTGCTCAAAGGTCACGAGACGAGAATAGCATAAGGATCTCTAATTCTGCAAACAATATAATTTCCGATTGACTTATGCTCAAGCCGCTGCTATACTTGCAGGAAGTTCCAGGCGGGCGAATCTTTATGCATTCCGGCGACCCCACTGTTGGCCTACCCCAAAGGCAGGGGCTCTACGACCCGGCCTTCGAGCGCGACGCCTGCGGCATCGGTTTTGTCGCCAACATCCAGGGCGTCAAGTCCCACGACATCATCCAGAAGGGCATCCAGATCCTGATCAACCTGACGCACCGCGGCGCCTGCGGCTGCGATCCGGAGACGGGCGACGGGGCCGGCGTGCTCATCCAGGTTCCGCACGCGTTCTTTGCCCGCGAGTGCTCCGCGCTCGGCTTCACGCTGCCGTCGCCGGGGGAATACGGCGTTGGGATGGTGTTCCTGCCGGTCGAGACCCATGACCGCCTGCGCTGCGAAGGCATCCTGGAGCGCATCGCCCGGGAAGAAGGCCTTTCCGTGCTCGGCTGGCGCGACACCCCAGTGTACGCCGACGCGATCGGACGCCTCGCCCGCGCTTCCCAGCCGTACATCGAGCAGATCTTCATCGGGCACGGCGCCGGCATGAGCCAGGATGAGCTTGAGCGCAAGCTCTACGTCGTCCGCAAGCGCGCCGAGTCCGAAATTGCCGCTTCCGACATCCGCGAAAAAGGCTTCTTCTATGTCCCGTCGCTTTCCTCGCGCACGATCGTTTACAAGGGCCTGCTGCTGGCGCCGCAGATCGCCGAGTTCTATAACGAGCTGAAAGACCCTGACGTGGTCAGCGCGCTGTGCCTGGTTCACCAGCGCTTCTCGACCAACACGTTCCCCACCTGGCAGCTCGCCCACCCGTTCCGCTACATCTGCCACAACGGCGAGATCAACACGCTCCAGGGCAATGTGAACTGGATGTACGCGCGGCAGAAGGTGCTGGCCTCGGATCTCTTCGGCGAGGACATCCGGAAGCTCTTTCCTATTTGCACCCCTGGCGGCAGCGATTCGGCGAAATTCGACAACGCGGCCGAGATGCTGTACCTCGCTGGCCGCTCGATGCCGCACGTGATGTCGATGCTGATCCCGGAAGCCTGGGACCAGGACCCGACGATGAGCCGCACCAAGCGGGCGTATTACGAATACCACGCCTCGCTGATGGAGCCCTGGGACGGTCCGGCGGCGATCGCCTTCACCGACGGCCGCGTCATCGGCGCCACCCTCGACCGCAACGGCCTGCGCCCGGCGCGCTACCTCGTCACCCACAACGGCCTGTTGATCATGGCCTCCGAGACCGGCGTGCTGCCGGTGCGGCCGGAAGAAGTCCGTTACAAGGGCCGCCTCCAGCCCGGCCGTATGCTGCTGGCGGATCTCGAGCAGGGACGCATCGTGCCCGACGAGGAAATCAAGGAGAGCTTGGCGGCGCGGCAGCCTTACGCCGAGTGGATCGCCGACAAGCAGATCACCCTGGACAAGCTGCCCGCCCCTCCGCGCTGGCACCCGACCGATCTCGACACCATCCTCGAGCGCCAGCGAGTCTTCGGATACACCGACGAAGACCTAACCTTCATCCTCGGCCCGATGGCGGCCAAAGGCGAGGAGCCGGTCGGCTCGATGGGCACCGACACGCCGCTGGCCTGCCTGTCCGACAAGCCGCAGCCGCTGTTCCACTACTTCCGGCAGCTTTTCGCGCAGGTCACCAACCCGGCCATCGACCCGATTCGCGAGGAGCTGGTGATGTCGCTTACCAGCTACATCGGCACCGAGCGCAACATTCTCGGCGAGACGCCGGAGCACTGCCACACGCTGAAGCTGCCGCACCCGATCCTGACCAACTACGACCTCGAGAAACTGCGCCGCGTCTCCTGGGGTGACTTCCTGGCCACGACGCTGCCGATGCTCTACAGCGTGGAGGGCGGCGAAGCCGAGCTCGAGCGGGCCATCACGAGCCTCTGCCGCCGCGCCTCGCTGGCCATCAAGAGCGGCTACACGCTGCTGATCCTTTCCGACCGCGGCGTCGAGCCGGAGTACGCCCCCATCCCCAGCCTGCTCGCTTTATCGGCAGTCCACCATCACCTGATCCGCGAGGGCACGCGCACCCAGGTCGCCTTGATCGTGGAATCCGGCGAGCCGCGCGAGGTGATGCACCTCGCCCTCCTGATCGGCTACGGCGCCAGCGCCGTGAACCCGTACCTTGCCATCGAAACCCTGGAGGACATGTGCCGCCAGGGCCGCCTGGAGATCCCCTTCGAGACGGCGCTCAAGAACTACAAGAAGGCGATCAACAAGGGGCTGCTGAAAGTCTTCTCGAAGATGGGCATCTCCACGCTCCAGAGTTACCGAGGGGCCCAGGTATTCGAGGCGATCGGCTTGAACCGCCAGCTTGTGGACAAGTACTTCACCGGGACAGCGTCGCGCATCGAGGGCGTTGGGCTGGACGTGCTCGCCCGCGAGGCGAAGCTCAAGCACGATCACGCCTTCCGGCCGCTGACGGACGCCGACACCGAACTCGCCATTGGTGGCAACTACCATTACCGGGTCCGCGGCGAGGCGCACCTGCTCAATCCGCTGACCATCAGCAAGCTCCAGCACTCCGTCCGCCAGGAAAGCTACGAGACGTTCAAGCAGTTCTCCGAGGCGATCAACAACCAGAGCCGGCAGCTCTACACGCTGCGCGGGCTGATGGAATTCAAGAAGCCGCGCCGCCCGATCCCGCTGGACGAGGTCGAGCCGGCCCGCGAGATCGTGAAGCGGTTCGCCACCGGCGCCATGTCGTTCGGCTCGATCAGCAAGGAGGCGCACGAGACGCTGGCCATCGCCATGAACCGCATCGGCGGCCGCTCCAACACCGGCGAGGGCGGCGAAGACGAGGCGCGCTTCAAGCCCGATCCCAACGGCGACCTGCGGCGCAGCGCCGTCAAGCAGGTGGCTTCCGCCCGCTTCGGCGTCACCACGAACTACATGGTGAACGCCGACGACCTCCAGATCAAAATCGCCCAGGGCGCCAAGCCCGGCGAGGGCGGACAGCTTCCCGGCCACAAGGTGGACGAAATCATCGCCCGCGTGCGGCACTCCATCCCCGGCGTCCAGCTCATCTCGCCGCCGCCACACCATGACATCTACTCGATCGAGGACCTGGCGCAGCTCATCTACGACCTGAAGAACGTCAATCCCCGGGCGCGCATCTCCGTGAAACTGGTGGCCGAGGTCGGCGTCGGCATCGTCGCCGCCGGCGTCGCCAAGGCGCACGCCGACGTCATTCTGATCAGCGGCGACAGCGGCGGGACAGGGGCCTCGCCGTTGTCCTCCATCAAGCACGCCGGCGTCCCGTGGGAGCTCGGCCTCTCCGAGACGCAGCAAGTGCTGGTGATGAACGACCTGCGGAGCCGTACCCGCCTCCAGACCGACGGCAAGCTGGCCACCGGGCGCGACGTGGCTATCGCCGCGCTGCTCGGCGCCGAGGAGTTCGGCTTCTCCACCGCGCCGCTCATCTCGATGGGCTGCATCATGATGCGCAAGTGCCACCTGAACACCTGCCCGGTGGGGATCGCCACCCAGGACCCGGACCTGCGCCGCAAGTTCGCCGGCTCGCCCGAGCACGTGATCAACTACTTCTTCTTTGTCGCCGAGGAACTGCGCGAGATCATGGCCCGGCTCGGCTTCCGCACCGTCGATGAAATGGTCGGGCGCGTGGACATGCTCGACATGCGCGGCGCCATCGACCACTGGAAGGCGAAAGGTCTCGACTTCTCCTCGATCTTCCACAACCCTGAAGTCCCCTCCCGCGTCGGCCGCCGCTGCCTGATCCAGCAGGACCACGGCATCGCGCACGCGCTCGACCACCAGTTGCTCGACCTGGCGAAGGACGCGATCGAAACCGGGACGCCGGTCGAATTCAAGATGCCGATCCGCAACGTGCACCGGACCGTCGGCGCGATGCTGAGCGGCGAGGTGGCCCGCAAGTACGGCTCGACCGGCCTGCCCGAGGACACCATCCGGATCGAATTCAACGGCTCGGCGGGACAGAGTTTCGGCGCGTTCCTTGCCAAGGGCGTTACTCTCGCGCTCGAAGGCGACGCCAACGACTACACCGGCAAGGGCCTTTCCGGCGGCAAGCTGATCGTCTATCCGCCGAGAAACTCGTCCTTCCTGCCCGAGGAGAACATCCTCGTCGGCAATGTGGTCCTTTACGGCGCCACCAGCGGCGAGGCGTTCTTCAACGGCATGGCCGGGGAACGGTTCGCCGTGCGGAACTCCGGCGCGATGGCGGTGGTCGAGGGCGTCGGCGACCACGGCTGCGAGTACATGACGAAGGGCACGGTGGCGGTGCTCGGGCGGACGGGACGCAACTTCGCGGCCGGCATGACCGGCGGCATCGCCTACGTGCTCGATGAAACTGGCGAGTTCGTCGCCACCAAGTGCAACAAGGCGGGTGTCGATCTTGAGCCGGTGATGGAAACCGCGGACATCGACACGCTGCGGGGCATGATCCTCCGGCACTTCGAGGCGACCGGAAGCCCGCGCGCCGAGTGGATCCTCGACAACTGGAGCGACATGCTGCCCAAGTTCGTCAAGGTGTTCCCGCACGAGTACAAGCGGGTGCTTGGGATGCCGCGGCGCGAGGCCGCGATGACGATCCCGGTGCCGCCACACGTTGTGCCGACCGCCTACACCGAGCCGCGCCCATGAGGACCGATCCACCGACTAACCGAACAACCGACTAACCGAACAACCACCCCATGGGCAAGGTAACTGGCTTCAAGGAATTCACCCGCGAGACACCCCAGCGCCGCCCTGTCTTCGAGCGGATCAACGACTGGCTCGAGGTGTATGTCGACTTCCCGGAGGAGAAGGTCCGCACGCAGGGCGCGCGCTGCATGGACTGCGGCGTGCCTTTTTGCCACACCGGCTGCCCGCTCACCAACCTCATCCCGGACTGGAACGACCTCGTCTGGCGCGACCGCTGGAAGGATGCGATCCGCGTTCTTCACGCCACCAACAACTTCCCTGAATTCACCGGGCGCATCTGCCCGGCCCCGTGCGAGGCCGCCTGCGTGCTCGGCATCAACGAGCCGCCGGTCACGATCAAGCAGATCGAGCGGACCATCATCGATCGCGCTTGGAGTGAAGGCTGGATCCGGCCCGAGCCGCCCGCGGTCCGCACCGGCCAGCGCGTGGCCATCATCGGCTCCGGCCCCGCCGGCCTGGCCGCGGCGCAGCAGTTGAACCGCGCCGGCCATCACGTCACAGTCTTCGAGAAAGCCGATCGCATCGGCGGCCTGCTGCGCTATGGCATTCCCGATTTCAAGATGGAGAAGCATCACGTCGACCGCCGGCTGGAGCAGATGACGGCCGAGGGCGTCGAGTTCAGGACGCGCGCTCACGTCGGCGGGAACGTGCCGGTCAGGGACCTGCGCAAGGAGTACGACGCCATCCTCGTCGCCATCGGCGCCGAGGCCCCGCGCGACCTGAAAGTGCCCGGCCGCGAGCTCAAGGGCATCCACTTCGCGATGGATTTTCTGCCACAGCAGAACAAGCGGGTCGCCGGCGACGCGGACATCGTGGCCGATCCGACCCGGCTCGCCGAGCCGATTCTCGCCACCGGCAAGCGCGTGGTGATCATCGGTGGCGGCGACACCGGCGCGGACTGCCTCGGGACCTCGCACCGCCAGAAGGCGGCGAGCGTGCACCAGTTCGAGATCATGCCCCAGCCGCCGGAGGAGCGCGCGCCCTCGACCCCATGGCCGCTCTGGCCGCTCCAGTTGCGCATCGAAAGCTCCCACGAGGAAGGCGGCATCCGCGACTGGGCCGTCTCGACCACCCGGTTCACCGGCGACGAGAACGGCAATGTCCGAAAACTGCATGCCGTCCGGGTCGGCCCGCCGCCGAAGTTCGAGGCGATGCCGGGCACCGAGTTCACGACGGATGTGGACCTGGTGCTGCTGGCGATGGGCTTCACCGGCCCGGCGAAGAACGGCATGATCGAGCAACTCGGGGTGGAACTGGATGCGCGCGGCAACGTCAAGACCGGCGAGAACTACATGTCGTCGGTGGACGGCGTCTTCGCCGCCGGCGACGCCCGGCGCGGCCAGTCGCTGGTGGTGTGGGCGATCGCCGAAGGCCGCCACGCCGCCCGCGAAATCGACCGCTGGCTGATGGGCGAGACCAGGTTGCCATAGCGGCCCCGCACGGCCAGCCCGCAGGCTCAAACTGAGTTGGCGGAGGAAGCGCCACGCGAGCCGGGATCCACGCCCACCGCGGGGACGCAGGCCGGCTGCGGGGCGTCTCGACGCCAGCGTGCCGCTGCACCCCCGTTCAGCCGGTCTCAGTTGCCGCCGGGAGTACGGACCGCCTCGATCCCGGCCAGCGCCGGCAGAGGCTTGATCTCGCCGATCATCACGTGGATCAGGAAGAGGACCAGCAGGTAGGAGAAACCCGCCCACGCAAAGATCGGGACGTAACTGCCCGTGAACTGTAGTAGCAGTCCGACCGCCGAAGAGACGAGCATGCCGCCGACCGCGCCTCCGAAGCCCGCAATCCCCGTGACCGAGCTGACCGCGCTCTTCGGATACAGGTCCGAGATCATGGCGAACATGTTGGCCGCCCAGCCCTGGTGTCCGGCCGTGGCCAGACCGAGCACCGCGACCGCCGCCCAAAGATGGGAAACCCCGGAGGCGAAGGCCACCGGCGTTACCATCAGCGCGCAAACCAGGATTGCGAGTTTCCGCGCGGCGCTGACCCGCCATCCCCGGCGAATCAGCATTGAGGAAAGCCAGCCGCCGAAGATGCTGCCGCCGTCGGCCGCCAGATAGATCACCACCAGCGGCGGGCCGATCTGTTCGAGCTCTAGCCCGTGCCGGGAGTGCAGGAACTTCGGCGCCCAGTAGAGGTAGAACCACCACACGGGATCGGTCAGGAAGCGCGCCAGAATCAGCGCCCAGGTTTCGCGGTGGACGAGCAGTCTCGCCCATGGCACGGCCGCCGGGGATTCCTCCGGATCGCTGCGGATCAGCGCGAGTTCCTCGCCAGAGACCATCGGGTGCTTGTCCGGCGCGCGGTACAGCGCCAACCACGCCGCCACCCACAACAGGCCGATGGCGCCAGTGGCAACGAAGGCCGCGCGCCAGCCGAATGCGAGCGTGATCCACGGAACCACCAGCGGCGTGATGATCGCTCCGACGTTGGCGCCGCAGTTGAACAGGCCGACGGCGAGCGCCCGCTCGCGGCGCGGGAACCACTCCGCCACCGTTCTCACCGCCGCGGGGAAATTGCCTGCTTCGCCAAGTCCCAGCAGGAACCGCGCCGCGCCGAAGCCGAGCGCCGAGTTGGCCAGGCCGTGCGCCATCGCCGCCAGGCTCCACCACGCGATGGACAGCAAGTAGCCGGCTCTCGTGCCCAGGTAGTCGATCAGCCGTCCGAACCCGAGCAACCCGACGGCGTAGGCCGCCTGGAAGGCGGTCACGATGAATCCGTATTCGGCTTCGGACCAGCCGATCTCCTTCTGGAGCGGCGCCGCCAGGATGCCGAGCACCTGCCGGTCGATGTAGTTGACCGTCGTGGCCAGAAACAGCAGCGCCACGATCACCCAGCGGAAACCGCGGAACCGTCTCGGCGACGCCGCGTTCACTTCCCGCCTCCGGCCAGCCGTGCGGCTTCCGCGCCAGCCATCAGGTAGGAGCCTGTTCCCCAGGCGAACGTTCCCATCTCGCGGTCCAGGTACTTGTCCCGCGTGTAGGGGCCCGTGCCTTGGGACACTCCGATCACCATGCCGTCCTTCACCCAGCGCGTGTTCACGGTCTCCCAGCCGCGAAGCGCGGCGTCGCGAAACCGCCGCTCGATCACGCCGAGACGAACGAGCTTGAGAAGCCCGTAGGAGATCATCGTTGTCGCCGAACATTCGGCGGGCGTGGTTTGGTCGTTGATGATGGTGTGCCACGCGCCGTCCTGGTCCTGCGCGCGGACGAGCGACCGCGCGTAGGTTTCCGTGAGGTTGCGAAGTTCCTTGTACCGCGGATGGCCGCGAGGAAGGAACTCGAAGGTGTCGGCCAGGGACAGCATCACCCAGCCGTTGCCTCGGCCCCACTGCTCGGGCGAGCGGCGATCGTACTGCCAGTCCCACATGTGGTGGAACAGACCAGTCGTTTCGTTGCGCATATGGCGGGCGGCCACGAGCAACTGATTGATCGCATCGTCGAGGTACGCCGGCTTGTTCTCGATTCGCGAGAGCCGGCTGAGGAGCGGGCAGGTCATGGCGAGCGTGTCCACCCAAAGCTGGTAGTTCCCCAGCCAGTGGCCCGGAGCGCCCTCCGGACTCCGCGTCGCCCCGGCGCGAACGTACGCCGCAACCTCGGAGGCCATGCGCAGATGGTCGGCGCTCCGGCGGGCCTCGTGGAGATACAGGAGCGCCGTCGCGGAAACCCACGGCCCGCAGTAGCCCTTCCGGCCGGACTCCGGATGGTTGCCGAGCAACCGCTCGACGCCCTTGGGCAGGTGCGACTCTGCCCACCTGTCCACGAAATCGGCATATCTCGCATTCCCGGTTCGATCGAACACCTGCATCAGGCCGACCATCTGCACGCCCTCGCCCCAGTTGAAGTCGTAGGATTCCGGGGGCGTCCCGGCGAGCCTGTCGGCGACGGAGATCCACTTCTCGCGTGGAGACTGGCCCGCGCAGGCGACGGCGAGAAGAAGGAGCAGCGGGCAGGCGCCCGCCCGCCGAGGGCGCCTGGCGATACAGTGAACGGGCGAGCACATGGCTGTTGTTCTCCCGAGAGACTTCAAGTCTACAGCCGGCGGCAACGGCGGGTGGTCCGTCCGCTCTATCCCGGCCCGGCTCTGCTACAATGAAATCACTTCCGGCCAGGTAGCTCAGTTGGTAGAGCGCAGCCCTGAAAAGGCTGGCGTCGGCGGTTCGATTCCGTCCCTGGCCACCAACTGCATTCGACACTTTCCGGCGTCCGGCTGAACGCTGACGTTCCCCGCAACCTTGTACACCGGACGCCCGTCGCGCTGGATGGGAGTCGAAACCAGCTTGCCTGTGTGTTTGGCAGCTCCCTGGCACGGGGGATGTCGCCGGCTTCTTGCGCCACATCCCATGCGGAGCGCAGCCGATTGAGGTGGCGGCCTATACGTCCCACTCCTTCCGCCACACGACCCGCGCCTTTTCCTTGTACGCAATGTTGCCGATGTGGCAGGCCATGGCGGAGTAGTGTCCGTCGACCACGTTGGCGTTCGGCTCCTTGCGGGTGCGAATGCAGTCGAGCCAGTTGGCCATGTGCGGCGGTTCGGGCGTGCCGGCGGCGGCAATTTCGCCCACTGCCTTGTTCTCCTCGGAGGGGATGTACCGGTAGCCATAACGGAAGATGTACAGCCGCCCGCCGGTGCCGATAAAGATGATGTCCGCCTCTTCCTTGGCATCGAGCAGGGTCGCTTCGAATGTAACGTTCACCTTCTCCGGGTAGTCGAGGACCAGGTTGATGACGTCGGGAGTATCTCGCCCGTCGTCGTATCTGTAAATCCCTCCCAGCGCGACCGCGGAAACAGGCTTGCGTATGTTGAGATACCAGTGGACGACATCTACTAAGTGGACGAACAACCCGCCTGTTTGCCCGCCGGTGGCGAAGTCCCAGTACGCGAACCGGTTGAAGTAGCGCTTCGGATCCCAGGACCGCTTGGGCAGCCAGCCGAGTACGGCCTCCCAATCCAGGCCCGCCGGCTTCTCGTCCATGCCCGGCGGAACCGGCGAGAGATACCCGCGGTTGTAATTCCAGATTGTGCGCGCCAACCCGACCTGGCCCATCAGCCCGCTGTCGAAGAATTTCTGCTTGGCCTCGATGAAGTGCGCCAGGCTGCGCTGCTGCACGCCCACCTGCACCACCCGCTTGGTTTCGCCCACCACCCGCACCAGCTCGACGCCCTGCATGGGCTGCGAGGTCATCGGCTTCTCGACGAAGACGTCCTTGCCGGCGCGGCAGGCGTCGATGGTCATCGGCGCATGCAGGTGATCGAGCGTCGCAATGATGACGGCGTCGATGTCGGTCCGGTCGAGCAGCTTGCGGTAGTCGGCGTACTTCTCGACCGGCCGGTCGAGCTTCTTGACCGCTTCCTCGCGCCGCTCGTCCCAAGCGTCGCAGACGGCGATCCACTCGATGCCGCCGGCGAGGTTCGCCATGCGGACCAGGTGCATGCCCCGCCCGCCCGTTCCGATGATCCCCAACCGGATGCGATCGTTGGCCCTGGCCACGCGAGCCGCGGAGGCGGCCGTCGCGGCGCTCAACATGAAACTGCGTCTGGTTACATCTGCGTTCATTCGACTTCTCCTTTTTTCGTCGAGAATCCCGAAATATGGCGACAGGCTGCGCTGCCCCGGCGCCAGCGGCGCGTGTCGACCGGAGCAGGCGCGTGCGTGGGGACAGCGTAGCCTGTCACCGAAAAACTCGTTCCGCCCAAAGGCGGCTGCGCTTCAGGTTCTCTTCGAGTGGGCGCGTGATTTGAGTCTCCTTTTCGTAGGCCAGCTCCACCACCAGGTACCCGCTGAACTTCGCTTTCTTGAAGTCGGCGGCGATGGTGCGATAGTCCACGTCTCCGTCCGCCAGCTCTTCGAGCCATACGCCCTGCTTCGAATTTCGCAGGTGGTAGCTTCCGGTCCGCGGGAGCGCCTCCCGCACAAACGCCGCTGGATCATGCCCGCCCCGAAGCACCCAGTGCACGTCCACGCAGAAGGAAACCAGCTTGGGGTCGGTGTTCTTCACGATGTGCTTCCACTCGCGGGCGTTCTCCATCAGCTCCGGATCGTGGTGGTGGATGAGCAGCTTCATGCCGCGCACGCGAAGCTCGCTTCCGAGGCGGTTTAGCGCCCTTGCCTGCGTGTCGAGTTCCGCGTCGGTCTTCCGCCCGCGGTTCGGTTTCGGACTCGGGTTGACGTTAATGGCCACGGTGCCGGCGCCTTTCGTCCACTCGGCCAGTTGCAGGGTCTGCTCGATGGTCTTCCGCGCCTGCTCCTCGTCGTGCATCACCCCGCCGTTGTACACGATCGGCGCGGTGAGGTTGTGCTTCTTGAGCAGGCCGATCGTTCGATCGCGCAGGTCCGCCGTGAAGCAGTCATAGAGCAGCTCGATGTGCCGGAAGCCCGCGCGGCTGGTGCCGCGGAAAGCCTCTTCGAGCCCGTCGGCCAGGCTCTTCTTCTGCTCGTGAAACTGCTGCCTCCAGACGTAGAGCTGCGACATCAGCACCGGGCGGTAATCGGAGTGCTGGGCGGCGAGCGGCCGCAGCGCGGCGATTCCCGCCAGCGCCTGCCGCCTGGTCGGAAGCTGCGTGGGCATTCAAAGGCTCCTTCTTCAGGCCGGCCCGCCGACGACTGCCAGCGGGACCTTCATCAAGTCCGCGAGCCGGGCGATGCGGCCCAGGTTGTGGCCGACGCCGAGCGCGCAGTGGTGCGTCGGGCCTTCGGCGCACCAGCGGTTGAAAAACTCGGCCGGAGGCAGTCGGAAGCGCAGTCTGGAATTGGTGTTCCCCATCCGCAGAATGGGGCCCGCCAGCGACTCGCCTTCGGCGCCGAGCATCTTGAACTTCCCCTCGGCCGTTTGTGTCAGGCCGAGGATCGTTACCGGGCCCTTCCTGACCTTGAACTCGACCGAGACGCCGCAGCCGCGCTTGCCGTGGTAAAGGCCGAGACCGCGCAGGATCGGCTTCCGGTTGCTGATGGCCAGGTGGCCCGGCCCGTCGTGCCCCATGAGCAGAAAATCGTCGCGGAAATCCATCGCGTAGAACTCGGTGTAGGAGCCGCCGCAGCCGAAGCGGTCCAGGATCATCATGGCGAAGCAGGTCTTCAGGTCGCCCTCGCCGCTGGCGGGAATGCCGCGCGCGGTGAGCATGGAGTTGCCGAGGATCAGGCCCGCGCCGAGCCGCTCGAACTCATTGTCGTCCAGCCCGCGGTAGTAGTATGTCAGGCCGTCGAGAGCGAAGTCGGCCACGAGCCGGTCCAGGCCCACGGCGACGCGTGCCGCCCACAGCAAGTCGTCTTCTTCGACGCTTGCGTCTAATTCGAACGTCCCGCGGGCCTCCGCCAGCTTCCGCTCGACGTCGGCTTCGCCGGCCGCCGGGACGCGCCTGGCGAGGTCGTCCATCTCCAGGACCTCGATGTGTGCGCCAAACTGCCCGTGCGCCATGGTGAAGTCCGAGTACATGTCGAGCATGCCCGGATAGGTGTGGCCGAGGAAGCCCACGCGGCTCTCGCGCACGGCCCGAGCCACCGCCGCGGCCCGGCACCAGTCCTCGATTTCCGACCACGCCTTCGGATCGTCGCGGAGCGTGCCCGAAACCACCCGGAAATCGACGGAGCACCGGGCGAACGCGTTCGAGATCTCCGGAACGCAGCACAGCGTGCAGTTGGCGAGCCACTCGCCCGTGTCCGTGGCTTCGTAATCGAGCGCCGCGACCGGCTGGAGGTTCAACAGCAGCGCCGGAACGCGGGCCTTCTGCACGACCGGCAGAACCTGGGAGGACGTCGCGTAGGTGGCGACGTGACAGACGACGAGGTCGATGTCTTCGCGGGCGAAGAGCTTGCCGGCCTCGACACCGCGCTCCGCCGTATCGACCATGCCGCCGGAAACCACGTCGGCGCCGAACTCGCGCAGGCGGCTCTCGACTTCGCGGGTGTAGCCTTCGAGCCGCTCGCGCAGGCCAGGGAACTGGGGCCAGTAGGCCGCCAGCCCGATACCGAACAGACCGATTCTCGTCTTAGGTTTGCTCACCTCACGCTGCTCACCCGGAACGGCTCCAGCAGTCCGTAATCCAGGACATCATACTGCGAGCCGGGCGGCTGCTGCTCGGGGAAGTCGGCCCAGGCCGCGGGCCAGGCGCGCATGCGTGGCTTGGTGCGGTTGTGGAACGGGCCGAAGACGTTGCGCGGCGTGGAAACCACGCGCACGGCGACTGCGTGGCGCCCGGGCGCCGCGGCGATTTCGGCCGCGTACGGCGGCCAGCCGAGAACCGCGGCCCGCTTGCCGTCGAGCAGAACCTCGGCGACGCTGCCCTCCCACTTGCCAAGCTCGACGCGCACGCGGCCGGCGCCGGTGGGCACTTCAACTTGAGTTTCGTAGGTCGCCGCGTCCCCGTAAAACGGGCGGCCCTGTTTCGCCCACGAGCCGAATTCGAGCTTCGCCGGCGCTGCCAGCCGGAAACCTCGCGCGGCCGCTTCGACCGCGAAGTTGCCGCGCAGGTAGACGTTCTCCAGCTCCATGCGGACATCAAAGGGGCGGCCGGCGATTTTCACGACGTTCTCGCCCGTCCTGGCAAGCTTCTCGACGGGCGCGTAGCGGATGTGCGGGTCGAGCCAGAGCGCGGTCTTGTCAAATGCGACGGCCTGACCATTGAGCGTGACCTTGTAGAGATCGGGCAGCTCGACGGCGAGCTCCAGGCCTCGCAGAGCCTCCGCGCCGGCCACTTCAAAGCGGAAGGTGGCCTCGAAGCCGGAATCCGGAGGGAAGCGATTTTGATCGAAGATGCGCGTCTTGTACTGGACCGCGTTGTCCCAGGCGGGCCGCTCGAAGCCGTGGTTCTGCCAGAGCAGCCAGTTGGCGCGCCAGGTGTTGATGCCGCGCAGGTCGAGTCCGGCGCCGGCGAAGTCGCAGTAGTCGAGCACCAGCACGTTGGGCGAGTCGGCGGCGATGTTCCAGGCGCCGGTCTGGAGCCGCGCGAGTTGGGTTGCCGGCTTCGGCCGGGCGGCCGGGCCGGCCGGCTTGACCACGAACAACTGGGACCCCGCCGGGGGGAGGTCGATCTCCAGCGGCAGCGGAACAGGCTTGATCTCGCCGCTGACCGTGTCCCAAAGCTCGGCTGCGCCGCCGTCCACCGCCGCCCGGGCGGCCACCGGCTTCAACCCGGTGTTGGCGAAGAACAGGATGCGGTCGCCGTTTTCGAGGAACCTTTCGGAGAAGCCCACGCCGGAGGGCGGCGGGGTGTCGAAGGTGACCCGCGGTTTCAGCCGGGCGCGGACGGCGGCGAGCAGGCCGGGCAGGTCCTGCGCCGGATGCCACTGCGACGAGTAGCGATCGCGGAGCTTGCGGACCGCGTCGTCCGGCCGCCCGTCGACGTACGCGGCCGGCTGGTCGAGCGCCAGGATTTCCCCGCCCGCCGCCAGGTACTTCTCGAGGTGCGGCAAGGTCTGCTTCCGCACGTTGGCCGTGTTTTTGGGCCAGACCAGCAGATCGTAGGCGGCGTGGCCCACCTTCAGCCGCTTGCCGTCCTGCCCGCCGAACCACTCGAGGATGTACTCGTCCAGGAGGTCGAAGTCCACCTGGTGGTCGGCGAGAAACTGGTTGAGCTCGGCGTTGTCGGCGCGCATTTTCTCGAGCTCGGGCGTGGAGCCGCCGCGGCGCGCCTGGAGGAACCCGCTGGTGGTTGGAACGAGCACCAGCAGGCGGTTTCGCGCTTCACCCTGGCTCAACAGGTAGCTGACGCGCCCCAAGTGGTCGCCGTGCAGCCTGTAGTAGGGCCACCAAGCCGAGGCGTCGCTGAAGCTCTGCGGGTGGTCCCGCTTGCGCGCGCCGCGCACGGTGGAGAAGGCCAGGTGCTGGTCCATGAAGTTGATGCCGTGGACCATCAGCCAGTCGCCGAAGCGCTTGTAGTGTTCGAAGGTGCTGTCCCAGCCGGCGACGCCGTACGCCTCGCAGAACGCCCGCCGGCGCAACTGGTGAGCGACGCCGGCCACCTGCTTGATGGTGAAGAGGAGATGCGGGTCTTTCCCGTCGACGCGGATCTTCGAGCCCTCGAGCATGTCGATGCCGGGCACGTGCTGGTAGGCGTAGAGCGAGGCGTCGGCGGGGGTGATCCACGGGTACGGCCATTCGTGCTCCATCCAGTGACCGGTGAATTGAAGGTTGTTGCGGTCGCACCACTCGAAGATCGGGCGGAAGTAGTTTTCCTTCCAGAGGTCGTGGAGCGTCTGCCAGTAGTCGAAGCGGACCTTGCGGAAATCGCCCACGTCCCAGAGGAGCGAGGCGAGCTGGTCGGCCAGGTCGTAGCCGCAGCGCTTGCGGAACTCGGCGAGGGTGTAGCGGCTCAGGGGCAGGGCGAACCGCGCGGAGTCATAGGCGCCGCCGCTCGACAGCAGCGGCTCGTCGTCGAACACCCAGCGGATGGTTCGGCCGAACTCGGCGCCGAGATGTTTCTTGTACGGCTCGAAGGTGGTCTGGAGGAACAAGGGGGCGGTCTGCGGGTTGGTCAGGTCGACGTACGGGAACCCGGCCGTCCAGGGGTTGCCGCTGGCGCGGCGCAGCCGGAACAACGCCACCGACTGTCCGGCCGGGATCTCCTCGCGGCTGGAGACCCGCCTGGCGGACATCACGCCGCCGGCCGCGTCGCGCTCGATGACGAACACCGCGACCGTGTCGACGCCGGCCCAAGGGATCCGATCGGGCGGCACGTCGAAGGCGGGTTCGACGAACTGGACGGCGGTGTCCGGCGCGCGGGCCGGCACGTGGCCGCCGGCGAACCCCGACGGATAGCTGTTTTCGTCGTAGATGTTGACGAGCAGTCCGAGCCGCTTGCCCTCCTCGGCGGAGAGCTTCCAGAGGCGGAACCAGTCCTCGCCGAGGTACTCGGTCATCAACCCCGGGCGCGGGTGGACGAACACGCCGCCCATGCCCTGCTGCTTGAACTGCGCGAGCTGTTCCTTGAGTCGCGGCCAGGTGTGCTCATCGTTCCACACCCACAGCGGCATGGAGCGGAACTCGGTCGGCGGATCGGCGAAGTTGCGCCGGATCTGCTCGGCCGTGTCGGATCTGGCATTCGCCAGGGCTTTCGGGTTGAGCAGCAGGTCGCGCTCCGAGGTCTGCGCGTCGGCGGCGGCAACGATGAATAGGAAGACAGCAATGAATCGCATGATTACCTCCCGGACTGGATGACAATAATCTCATATCCGGAACTCCGGGGAGGCAGGCGGAGCGGAAGCGTAGCGTTTGATCACCCACCCGGCACCTGCATTGGCCAACCGCCGGGGCCTACTCGATGGGTTCGCCGTAGGGCTTCATGCCTCTTGTCAGCACTGTTTTCGGGGTATTCTCCAGAACCGCACAAGATGAAGGAGGTGAAGTCCTTATACCAATCGCCATCCGGCGCCTGCGGTTCTGACTTCACCCAGGCCTGTAACACAGCCAGATCTTGCAGGGTGATCTGGCGCTCCTCAACGCGATCGAGGAGGTGCAGCCAAACGCTGCGCGGGAGGTATGACTCCTTGAGGTTCTTCCTCGCGTCCCGTTCCGCCTGGATGCCGCGCTCGGCGAGGACAACGAGCGCGCGGCTCCCGGTCAGATACTGGGGAAACTCCTGTACTCAGAACCTGCACCACGTGGTTCAGTTGCCCAATCGGGCGGGTGCGACTTCCATCGCCGGCTGTCCGGGTGTGGCCACACGCCTGGGATACCGCCGTCCGTTCAACAGAACCCCCACCCACGTCGCCCGGACCAGCCAGTGGTAGCTCGCCACCAGGATTGGCGCGCAGATCGCCAGCACCACTACCGTCTTCAGCGCCGCGCTCCAGGCGTATCCGGCGACGAGGATGTGAACCCACAGGACAACCGGGCCGTGCACCAGGTAGATCCAATAGGAAGAGTCCGACAGGTACCGCATGACCGGGATTTCGCGGTCCAGGTAGCGCAGGAACAGCCCGGTCGTTCCGAACACCATGAGCCAGACGATGACCGCCCCCGTCCCGGCGGTTCCGAGAAACGCCCCGAGGTCGCGTCCGGGCATCGCCCGCAACTGGACCTCGGCGAGGTGCAGATTCAGCCCGCCGAGGAGGAGCGCCAGCCCGATCTGCTTCCAGGCGTGCCGGCGGAACAGCGGGAGCAGGTCCCGATGGAGGTAGAGCAGCCAGCCGAAGCCGAAGAACACCGTGTAGGCGGCCAGGATCCTCGGAACCGGCGCGAACCCGTGCGGCGTGTCGAGCACTCCGAACTCCATCAGGCATAATGTGGCGAACGTGGGCGCGGCGAAATACAGGGCACGCCACGGCGATTCCACTTGGGCGCGGAACAGCTCATGGAAGTTCCGCAAGACCCCGGCGCGGCCGAGCCGGCGGACCAGCGGCCGCACCGCCAGCGCCGGCGCGTAGAGGAAGACCAGGTACAGCAGAAACCACAGGTGGAACGGGTGGATGTGCCGCCAGTAGGCTCCTCCGAGAACGTACCGCAGGGCGCCCGCGATCGGGTCCGGTCCGGCCCATACCTTCGTGTACCTCCACAGGCCGATCAACACAGGGAACAGAGTCAGAAGCCCAAGCGCGAACGGGAGCACGATCCGCTTGGCCCGATTGGCGGCCAGGCCGCGAGCTCCGCGACGCTCGCACAGAAGCGCCCCGAAGAACCCCGCCATCACGAAGAAGACCGGCATGCGGAAAACATGGATGAACAGCAGGTGCCGGTCGGCGAACGTCGCCCGGGTCGAGTCCTTGTACCACCAAACGTCGGGGATGTTGCTATAGGCGCAGATGACGTGAAGGTAGACACCCAGCAGCATCATGACCGCGCGCAGGCTGTCCAGGGCGTGATATCGGGGGGAAGGGTTCGTCAGCATACAACCCAAGCTTGGGGCGGATGAGGCGTTGAACAAAAGTAGTTGGACGTGCGTTTAACGGTATACTCGACGGTAGTCGCCGCATGCCGCAGGCCGAAGACGCGCTAGATCCGGGCCGCGTTCCGGAATCCGAAATCCGCGCGCAGCTTGAGAAGATCCTTGTCAGTCAAGGGTTTGCCGAGGCTGGGAGGCTCGGCCCGTTTCTTCGATACGTTGTGGGGCGGACCTTGGCGGGCGACACGGCCAGCCTGAAGGAATCGGTCCTCGGGGTCGAGGTGTTCCAGCGCCCGGCAGACTACGATCCCCGGATCGACCCGATCGTGCGCGTCGAGGCCCGCCGACTGCGGTCCCGGCTGAGCGACTATTACGAGGGGGCCGGCGCCGCCGAACCGGTTCGGATCGACTTGCCCAAAGGGACCTACGTCCCGGTGTTTTCCCGGCGGACGCCGGCTGGAGAAACGGCGGCGCCCACCGCAGCGACATCCAGGCGACGATGGCCCATTGTCGCCGCGACGCTGCTGGTTGTTGCCGGTCTGGGGGCGGCTCTCTGGAGATTCCGGTCCTCGGAGTCTCCGCCACCATCCCAGCCCCGGTCGCTCGCCGTCCTTCCGTTCGTCAACCTGAGCGAGGAGCCGGCCAACGAGTATTTCAGCGACGGCCTCACCGAGGAACTCATCGACGCCCTGACCAAAGTCGAGGGCCTCCGCGTGGCCGCCCGCGGCTCGTCGTTCCAGTTCAAAGGCAAAGCCCGCGACATCCGGGAGATCGGCCGGCAGCTCAACGCCGGCGCCGTGGTGGAAGGCAGTGTGCGCAAGTCCGGCGACCGGCTGCGGATCACTGCCCAGCTTGTGAACGCCGCCGACGGCTACCACCTGTGGTCGCAGACTTACGAACGCGAGCTGAAAGACATCTTCGCCATCCAGGAGGAGATCGCGCGCTCAATTGTCAACGCGCTGAAACTCCAGCTCCGCGTGGACCTGAACCGGGTCCTCGCCCGGCGCTACACCGACAACATCGAGGCCTACAATCTGTATCTCCAGGGGCGCCATCACTGGAACCGATACTCCCGCGAGGGGTCCATCCGGGCCATCGAGTACCTGGAGAAGGCGGCCGCCGTGGACCGGGGCTACGCACCGGCGTACGCCTTGCAGGGTTCCGTCTATGCGCTGATCGGCTACTACCAGGCTTTGCCGCCGCAGGAGGCGTGGCCGAAGGCGAAGAACCTGGCTTTGCAGGCGCTCGAGATCGACGACACTCTGGCCGAGGCGCATGCCTCGCTGGGCTTTGTGCTGGGCTTGCACGAGTGGAACTGGGCCGCTTCCGAGGGGGAGTTCCGCCGCGCCCTGGAGCTGAACCCCACTTCGGCGCAGGTGAGGGGCACTTACGCCATCTGCTGCCTGATGCCTCAGGGGCGCCTCAAAGAATCCAGCGAGCAGTTCAAGAAGGCTCTGGAGCTCGATCCGCTGGTGGTGTTCGCCAACTACACGGCAGCGTTCTCGCTACTGGCAAGCGGCGAGTACGACCGTGCCATCGAGCAGTATCGGCGCACCCTGGAGCTGACCTCGGATCATCCCGACATGTGGTGGGATCTAGGGATGGCCTACGGCTACCGCGGTCTCGGGGCGCAGGCCCTGGCAGCTTTCGAGCAATCCGGGAAGCTGCGGGAGCCCCCTGGCCGGCTCGGGCCGATCGAGTATGCGCTGGCTGGAGAGATGGCGAAAGCGCGCGCCATGATCGACGAGGTGGACCGCAAAGCGCGTGCCGGCCGCTGGCGCGCGATCGACATGGCTCGCACGCACGCCGTACTCGGCAATCGCGACAAGGCCTTCGAATGGCTCGAGGAGGCGTTCCAGGTTCGTGATCCGCAGTTGGTATGGCTGAAGGTGGACCCGAGGTTCGGCAACCTGCGGGGTGACCCGAGGCACCTGGCCATGCTGCGCCGGCTGGGTTTGAACTGAGTTCCGCGGAGACCGCCCTCCGTCAGCTTACGACCTCGATGACGCTGATCGGACTGTCCGGCGCCTGCTCGGGAACGTCGATCGTCAACCGCCTCCCGTTCAGCCGGAATGCCAGGGCCTGGCGGCCGGCCAGCAGCGAGACCGACGATACCGCGCCTGGAAACTCCGGTATCTCCAGCTTGCCCTTCGGCCAGTCGATCACGTGCAGGTACGTCCGGCCGTCTTTCCGCGTGGTCCGCAATGTCGGCAGCCCTTGCACCTGCCCGTAGGTTGTACCGCGAATCGCCGGCTCGTTCCTCGCGACCCATTCGCCGACGCGCCGCAGACGCTCCTCCGCTTCCGGCGGGAAGGTTCCCTCCGGCGACGGTCCCACGTTGAGCAGGAAATTGCCCCCGCGGCTGGCGACTTCCACCAGCGTCCGGATCAACTGGTCGGCAGGCTTGAAGTTCTTGTCCGTCGGGCAGTACCCCCAGGTGTCGTTCATCGTCATGCACGTTTCCCACAACTGGAACCGGTCCAGTGTGGGATGCAATTCGGTGGGATAGGTTGCCTTCTGGATCTCGGCCAGTTTCGCCATCAGCTCCGGCGTCGGCTTGCCGCCCGCTTCCACCAGTTGGTTCAGAATGTCGAGGGACCATTTCGGAGGCGGCGCCGTCCGCTTCACAGGGATGCCGCCCGGGAAGAACTGCTCCGGCGTGACGTAGTCGCCGAGGTCGGGACCCAGGCGGTCGTTGACCAGCGTGTTCGGGCTGAGCTGGCGAATCAGCTTGTGGAAGCGCTCAGGTCGGTACTTCTCTTGTTCGAACAAGCCGTCGAACCAGAGGATGGAGACCTCACCATAGTCCGTAAGCAGTTTCCGCACGTGGGACTCCATGTAGTCCAGGTATTCCTTCCATTGCGGGCGCGACGGCTCACCCTGCCAGTTCACGATAGCCGGCTTGCTCGTGTCGCGATATCCGGGGTGGTTCATGTCGGGCGGCGAGTAGTAGAAGCCGAGGCGCATGTTTTGCTCTTTGGCGGCGGCGGCCAGCGCCGCGATCACGTCTTTTCCGTACGGCGTCCGGGTGATCTTGTAGTCGGTGCCGGGCGCGTCGAACATGCAGAAGCCGTCATGATGTTTGGTGGTGATCACCATGTAACGCATGCCGGCTTGCCTGGCCGTCCGGACCCAGGCCGCCGGATCGTACCGGACCGGGTTGAAGCGGCGAGGCAAGGCCGTGTACTCGGCCTCGGTGATCGGAGCGCGCGGGATCAGCTTGGGAACCATGATGGGCCACGAGGCCTCGACGCCGGCGAGTGAATACGGTCCCCAGTGGAGAAACAGCCCGAACTTGGCGTCCCGGAACCAGCCGGTCCGGTCAGCCGGAGGCGGTGTTTCCGACTTGAAAGGGAATGAGCACGAACTGGCCGCCGCCATGAGTGATCCGGCGGCCGCCGTAGGGCCCAAAGCCCGCAGAAATGCTCTTCGATCGATTTGAGGCATGACGGCTCCTGGTTGGGTTCGGCGCACGTTGATGCGCGTCACAGACTATACCACGCGGGCCGGGACCTCCCCGGTCGTGAACGGCAGTCTGGGTGTCATGATTCCGCCAGGCCCGGCTTTGGTCAACACCGAACGACCATTCGGATTGATCTGGTCCACTGCTCAGACTACCCCTGGAGGCATGGCCACAACGGTTGACATCCGCGCTTGGGCCAGCGAAGCGTGTCACGCGGTATCCACGGACTGCCAGCCAGGAGGCCGCGGATGGCGGGTCTATGCTGGTCCGGAGTTTATCTCCGGCGGCCCGGCGGGGCCGGCCGGCGGATCACGCGCCCCAGGTTGTCACTCCAGCTCAACTGATAAACCCGTCCGGGCTCCAGCCGGACCGGCACACTCGCCAGGGCGGTAAGGCCGTCCTCGGCGAACACCTTCAGCGTGCCGTCGAACGGCTTGCCGGCGGGCAGCTTGATCCGTAGCCGGTCGGGACCGAGAGAGCCGGCGGCCGGCGTTTCGGTCCCCTCCTGGTCGACCAGCACGACCTTCTTCTGGAGCCAGCGGGCGAACAGCCGATTGCGGTCCAGGCTCGGCACTGCCCCGGCTCCGTAGATCACGCCGAGCAAAGTGTCGTCCATCGTGACGAAGCCGATGGCGACGATGTAGCGGTCGTCCGGGTAGAGGTTCGTGAACAGAATCCTCGGCGGCGGAAAGCGGAGTCCGTCGTTCGAGAGACTGTAGTACAGCATGTCCCGGTTCATGTGCAGACCCATGAGGTACCAGTTTTGTCCGGCGACGGTGAATTTCTTGACGTCGTTGACCGCCAGGGTGGCCTGGACCGCCACGCCGCGCAGCCGGAACACCTTCGGATCGCCGGATTGGGCCCAGTAGACTTTGCCCGGGTCTTTCCAGTTGTTGAAGTACAGGAGCCAGCGTCCGTTGTCCCGAAGCAGCACGTTGGCCCCGTTCAGATCTCCGGCGGCGTATTGCGCGTAGTCCCGGATGTCCACCAACTCCGACAGGGCGGCCACGTGCGGCTCCGGCGTGCCGTTCCAGGTGTTGCCGTCGGGGCTGGCGAAGTAGATGGGCTTGTTTTGTTGGTTCGTGTCCGGATAGGCCGTGCAAATCATGTGATAGGAACCATCGTCGATCTTCTGGACATTGACGTTGCAGACGTGAATGAAGCCGCCGTGTTCGATGACCGTGCGGTGTTCGTCGAAGTCGATGAAGTCGCGCGTGGTCACGCTATAGATCCGGTCGTTGCCGGTGGACACGCCGTCCCATGCGCCGTAGAAGAGGCGCCAGCCGTAAGGCTCCTGGACGATGGAAGGGGCGTAGATGTTGCGAAACAGCCCTCCCTGGCGAGGCGCCAGGAACGGGACGCGCACGTCCGGCGCCCAGTTCAGCCGGCCGGATTGCCACAAGGCGGGGTCGAATTTCCCGGGGCCCACGCCGAGGACCTCGACATGCTCCAGGGGCGCCTGCCCCGGCGCCTGCTGCACGTCAACCTTGCGCAGGTCCTGCGCGGTCAGGCACGCAGAGGCCGCCGCCAACCACACTACAAGTTTTCCCATCCGATCACCTCGACAGAGCGACGATACGCCGCTGCCAGAGCGCCCGTCAACCACCGGATTGGGCCGGCGGACAAATGGAGACGGCGGCCCACCGGCCCGACACACGCCTCGGGGTACAATGCCGAAGTGAACACGGAGGGGATGCCTTGCCGATACCGCTGACGCCGATCCGTTTCCTGTACCGCGCTGCCGATCTGTACGGCCGGAAGTCCGCGATTATCTCCGGCGACCGGCGGTTCACCTACTCCGAGTTCGCCGAGCGCTGCGAGCGCCTCGCTACCGCACTCGCGGCAGAAGGGATTGAGCCGGGCGACCGTGTTGCTTATCTTAGTTTCAACAACCACCAGCTCCTGGAAGGCTATTACGGCGTGGTGATGGCGGGGGCCATCGTCATGCCGCTCAATGTCCGGCTCAGTCCGGCGGAGCTGTCCGTCATCCTGAGCCACTCCGGCGCGCGCATGCTCCTGTTCGAGACGGATTTCTCGCCGCTGGTGGAACACCTCCGGCAGGCTTGCCCGAGGATCCAACGGTTCGTTCGCCTCGATGGCGATTATGAAGCTCTGCTCGCAACAGGCCGCTCCGGGCGCGTCGACTGGATGGGCATCGACGAGCACTCGGTGGCCGAGCTGTTCTATACCAGCGGGAGCACCGGCACGCCGAAAGGCGTGATGCTGACGCACCGTACGCTCTACCTCCACGGGCTTTCGGTGGCGCTGTTGTATGACGACCGCGACCGCACCGTGAGCCTTCACACCATTCCTCTGTTCCACGCCAACGGCTGGGGCGCGCCGCAGAGCTGCACCCTCCTCGGCGCGAGGCAGGTGATGGTCCGCCGGTTCGAGCCTCCGGCTGTCTTCCAGCTCATACAGGAACATCAGGCCACGGACATGTCGCTGGTTCCGACCATGGCCAACGCGCTGCTCAACGCACCCGAGCGGACCCAATACAACCTGTCGAGCTTGAAGCGCGTGATGATCGGGGGGGCCGCCTCGTCGCCGGAACTGGTCGAGCGCGTCGAGGCGGCCTTGGGCTGTTCCTGCTATGCCGGTTACGGCCTCACCGAGACGGCGCCAGTGCTGACGGTCGCCAAGCCAAAAGATGGGGTCGAGATGTCCGCCGACCGGTACCGCCGGCAGGCAATGGCCGGTGTTCCCATCGCCGGCGCCGAGGTCCGCGTCGTCGATCCGCGGATGAACGATGTTCCCAAAGATGGCCAGGCGATCGGCGAGGTCATCGCGCGCGGCGATCAGATCATGGAAGGCTATTACCTCGATCCCGAGGGAACCGGCGCCGTCATGAGCGACGCCTGGCTGCACACCGGCGACATGGCCGTGTGGGACGAGGAGGGGTACATCCACATCGTCGACCGCAAGAAGGAGATCATTATCAGCGGCGGCGAGAACATCTCCTCGCTCGAAGTGGAGAAGGCCATCGCCGCCCACCCCGACGTGTACGAGTGCGCCGTCGTTTCGGGACCGGACGAGAAGTGGGGCGAAGTGCCGGTGGCCGTTGTCTACCCCAAGCCCGGAGCGAACCTGACCGAGGATGCGCTGCTCGCCTTCGCCGCACAGCGGCTGGCGCGTTTCAAGCTGCCTCGACATGTCGAGTTCACCGGCGCTCCGCTTCCCAAGACGGGCACGGGCAAGGTCCGCAAACTGGAGTTGCGCGAGCGTTTCTGGACAGGCAAGGAACGTCGCGTGCAGGGATAGGCCGTGGTTTCCGCCAGGTTCACGTGCGCCCCCGGCGAGAAAGACCGCCTGATTGCCGAACTGCACGAGCTCGGCACAGCCGGAATCATGGAGGAAGATCTCGCCGGCGGGGACGTGCGCTTGCTGGCATATTTCGAAACGGCTCCCGAGGACTTGCCGTCGAAGTTCTCCGACTACCTCCCCGAAATCAGACCGGAGGAACCGAGGGACTGGGTGGCCGAATCCCACGCCCTCTGGGAACCCTTGCGGCTCGGCAACCGAATCTACCTTGTTCCGCCATGGCGCAACGACCCTGCGCCGCCGGGACGAATCCGGCTTGAAATGCCTGCCGGCATGGCTTCCGGAACCGGTCTTCACCCAGCGACGCAATTGGCGATCGAGGGACTGGAGCGCGCGCTGAATCCCGGCGACCGCGTGCTGGACCTCGGCACGGGTTCCGGCATCCTTTCGATCGCCGCCTGCCGGCTCGGGGCGGAACGCATCGTGGCGTGCGATATCGACGTGGAAGCGGTTCGGGCCGCGAAGGCCAACTCGGAACGATGCGGCGTCCCCGTCGCTGTTTATGCCGGCTCGACGCGCTCACTCGCCGATTGCTCCGTCGATCTGCTGGCCGCCAACATCAGCGCCGCGGCGATGCTGGGTTTAGCGCCGGAAATCCGAAGGGTGCTGCGCAAGCCGGGATGCGCCGTTCTCACTGGTTTCATGGAAGGCGACGCCGGAAGTGTGCGGCGGTCGCTCGAATCGAGCGGCTTGCTGATTCACGAGCAACTCGGCAAGTCCGGCTGGGCCTGTTTGATCTGCGAGCCGGAGCCGTAGCGATGGCGACGAAGAAAAAACTCGACCGCGGCAGGGAAGTCCGCCGCCTCGCCCGCGAACGCCTCGGCACGGTACCCGCCTCCCGGCGCATCGAGCCCAAAGCGAGGCGCAAGAAGCCGAAGCACAAGAAGCCTCTCGTGGAGGAGTAGAGACGGATCAGCCGGGAAGGCTAACATATTTCCATAACCTACCGGTACTCCGGCCTGGCATATCTCGTTGCCGAGGCATAACCGGCAGCAGTTCTAGGTGTTTGCTAATTGCAGTTAACACCGTACTGATAACCATTTCGACTCTTGCCAGACATCGCATCCCGCCCGTATTCTTGGGATACAAGCGGCCCAACGCGGCCGGAAGAGAGGAAACCTAACTTGATATCCATCTTCGAAGACAGACCATTTCAGGCCGAAAGCGGCGCCACGCGCGATGCTTACATGCAACGTTTGCAGGAAATCGCGGGCTACCACCCGTTCGCCGTTTCGGCATCGAACGGCACCGATGCGGCGGTGTCTGATCCTGTTGTGACATCCAGGGAAGCCGCCCTAGACGCCACCGCTCCCAGCATGGAGCGTGAGACCGCCGGTTCGGATCATGAGGAAGAGGATCTCGCGCTTGCGCCGGAATCCAATCCTGCCGGAGCAGGCACGACCAGTCCGGAGGGCGAAGTCCCAGTGGCTCCGGCTCCCGGCGCCCCTGCCGGCGACGAGCATCCGCCCGCGGACGACATACAGCGGCTGACGGAACGAATCGCACCGATGTTGGCAGAGGCGCTAGCCGGCGCGATGCGCGAGCTGTACCAGCACACCGCCGGCGACCGCCAACGCATGGACGTTTCGCTGGCAGCAGTCAACGACATCGGCCAACAGCTCCGGAGCATCTCGGCGGAGTGGTCGCTGCTTCGCCAGCAGATGGAGCGAATGGAGGGCCGGCTGAATGCGCAGGAGGCGGACCGGCAGCAGGTCGCCGAGAGACTCTCGAAGTTCGAGGACGGCCAGAAGTCCCTCGAGAGACGCCTGGAAATCCAGGCCGGCGGCATCCGCGCCCTCCACGTGACCGCCTCGGAGCGCGGCGACCGGCGCGAGGAATTCCGGGCGACGCTCCGGAGGCTCGAGGAGATCCTCGGAGCTTTCAGCCTGCCGGCCAAGTTGCCCGACGGGCTCTGAGGCGGGGCGACCCCTTTTCATGCTCCATTCTGCGCCCCGCGCATGTGGACTCGTGTCGACGCGAAAACCGGCCTCGACACGAGTGTCGAGGCGGCAGGCAAGAGTGCCTGCGCCACAGAGACAGCCGGTGGCGGTCCTAAGTTAGCGCTTATGAGCTAGAGGAGGTCGGCCGGGCTGTGCTATCGCGCGCGCTTCACCGGGAAGTAGACCGTGTAGCGCTCGTCGGTGATCGTGTGTAGCGGCGCCAGTCGTATTCCGGTGTCCTGGTTGACGGTCCGGTAGCCGCCGAGCCAGGTTGCCCATTCCCGCTCGTTGTCGGGCGCGAGCAGCGTTTGCGGGTCTTCCTTGTCGCCGTACAGCGTGCGTTCCTCCGCGGTCAGGCCGGCAAGCACCACCGGCCCGTCGAGAAACGCGACCGTGTCCGGGCGGTCGGGCAGCGGTTCGGCGGCCAAGGCCTTCGGGAGCGTCAGCCGAATCTGCTCGTTCTTCCAAGCGCGGCGCAGGCTGACCAGGGTGGACGGGTTCGACTGGATTGCCTGTTCCTCGCCGTTCACGGTCAACGTGGCCTTGCCGCTGAGCCACCACGGCAGGCGGAAGGTCAGAGCAAGTTCAGAAGGCTTCTCTGCTGTCACCGTGAACTCGACGGCCCATTGGTTCGGCCGATGGCGCGACCCCGCACCCTGCTGGAGGCTGCGGTAGTCGTCAGTCTTCGGATTCAGCGTCTGGCGGAGGCGAATGCGGGCGCCGCCCTGTTCCCAGGTTGTCTCGGATGGAATATACTGCGCGACAACCACGCCGTCCTTGCCGGCGTAGTAAATGTACCGGTCGTGCCTCGTCTGCGCCTGTACCAGCGTGCCGTGGCAGCACCAGAAGTCGTTCGTCGGCGAGCCCCAGATCTTCCGCGCGCCGGGCTGGAGCGGCAGGAAGTAGGCCACCATGCCGGTCTGCGGATGCTGCTGGGCAAGGATGCCGTTGTAGATATTCCGCTCGATGTAATCGGCGTACTTCACGTCGCCGGTCCAGCGGTACAGGTAGTCGGCCAGCCGGATCATGTTGTACACGACGCAGTGTTCCTGGTTCTTGTCGCCGAGCCTTGCCGACAGCTCGAACGGCGGCGTCCAGATCTCGCCGCTGGTCTGCCCGCCAGTGGCGTAGTAGCCGCGGTCCGTCACCGCCGATTTCCAGTACGCCTCGACGATGTCCCGCCAGCGTGACTCGCCCGTGACCTCGTAGACGCGCGCCGCGCCCTGCACCTCAGGCACGGTCGGGTTGGCGTGCCGGTTGGTCAGCGGGTCCTTCCCTTCGAGCAGCGGGTCGAACATCCTCCCGCGCCGGTACTTCGCGATCAGGTCTCTATAGATCTGCTTGCCGGTGATGCCGTACAAGTCGGCCCAGACCTCGAGCATGCCGCCGGTCTCGACGTCGAGGATGTCGTCCATCTGCTCGCGGGTGAAGTCGCGCGTCCATTCGTGAAACCATCCGGCGAACTTCTCGGCGATCTCCAGCGCCTGGCGGTTGCCGGTCAGCTTGTGCATGTCCACCAGGCCCATGAAGGTCTTGTGGACGGTGTAGTGAGGCGCCCAGACCGGCTTCCTACGCGCGATCCAGAACAGGTATTTTTCCGGGATCGACGCCGCCCATTGCCCGCCGTTTTCCTCCTGGATCCGCGCCAGTTCGGAAACGACGCGGTCCGCTTTGGCACGGGCTTCCGCGTCTTGCGCGCTCCCGGCCAGGTACGCCGCCGCCGAAAGCCAGTGGCCGAGGAAATGGCCGCGCAACTGGCAGGTCGGAGACTCCCAGCCCCAATGGAGGTCGTCGCCGCGCTCCTTGGCGCCCATCGCCGTCATCCGCAACTGCGGGCTCCACAGCCCGGCTTCCTGGTAGTAGTTCTGAAGCAGGTTCTGATTCTTCAGACTGAGCACGTAGGCGCGATTCAGCTCAAACCGGTCGCGGAAGGGGCCGGGGAGCAGTTTCACCTGCCCGGGCGGAAGGGGCCGCAGCTTTTCGACGTTAGTTGCCGGCGGCGCTGCCAGCGCCTGTGCGGCCATGGACAGGCAGAGCCATCTCAGCATGGCTGACCCCTTTCTTCGGACCGCTCCTCCTTTAAAGCATCATCGAGCTGGAAAACCCGCAGTCGACGTGAATCACCTGGCCGGTGATCTTGCGCGCGAAGTCGCTGCCGAGAAACAGGGCGCAATCCGCGGCATCGTCCTTCGAGACGATTTCCTCGATGGCGCATCGCTTGGCGACCTCCTCCTGAAAGTGCGCCCAGGCGGCGCGGGCGAGCGAGAAGTCGTCGCTGTGCGCTCCTTCCTCGCGCGCCTTCCGGATCGCGATTTCGAACAATGTGCTCCGCTGGCGGCGCAGCGCCTCCGGATTCCGCAGAAACGCCACCATGATGCCGACCGCCGCCAGCGTCTCAATCGGGCCCGGCGAGACGGCGTTGACCCGGATCTTCCGCGCGCCCAGCTCCACCGCCAGGTACCGGACCAGGCTCTCCAGAGCCGACTTGCCCACACCCATCAGGCCGTAGGAAGGCTGGGCCCGCTGCGAAGCCTGGTAGCTCAGGGTGATCACGCTGCCCCATTCCCGGAGGACAGGCTTCGCGTGCCGGACTACCTGGCATAGCGAGTGCGCCGAGACGTTGAGGCTTTGGAGAAAACCCTCCGCGGCCACATCGGAAGGGTACTCGGTGAACAGTTCATTCGGGCCGAAGGCGATCGCGTGGACCAGCACGTCGATCGGATCTTGCTGGAAGCGGGCGAAGAAGGCGGAAATCTCCTCGTCCTTCAACACGTCGCATCGGTCTCCCTGGATACCAGGATTGTTGAGCAGCAGCAGGCGGACCCTGCTGAAGAACTTCTGCTGGTAGCCGATGTGAACGCGCGCGCCCTGGTGGGCGAACGCGCGGGCGATCGCCCAGGCGATGCTGGACTCGTCGGCGACGCCCAGCACCACCACGTTCTTTCCCTCCAGTCCCAATCCATGATGATCTTGCGCCATATCGGAGTAGTTTATCGGAACGGGCCGGCGCGGCGTGCGAGGACGGCGGCGGGCGGCGCTCCTATGCCGGGCCCGGCGCAAGCTGGATCACGGCGAAATGCGCGCCCTGCGCATCCTGGAGGAACCCGAAGCGACCCGCGCCTTCGACCTTCATCGGACCCCTGAGCGCCTTGGCGCCCAGCCGCGCGGCGGTCCCGATGGGGGCGTCGAAATCCGCGACCGCAAAGTACACGGCCCACCGCGGCGGCATGGCGCCCCACTCTTCTCTGATCCGGAGCATGCCCGCGGCCGGGCTGCCGCCGTTGAGGAACTCGGTGTACGGATCGCCGGTCGCGCTATTGGAAGTCTTCGTGGTCCAGCCGAACAGCCCGGCATAGAACGCGGCTTCGGCGGTGGTGTCCCTGGCGTACAACTCGTTCCAGCAAAGGGCGCCGGGCTCAAACAGGACCTCCGCGCCGATGTGCCGCTTCGGCTGCCAGAGGGCGAACGTGGCGCCGGCGGGATCGCGGACGACCGACATCCGTCCGACCTCCATTACATCGGAACGGGGATTGTAACACCGTGCCTCCGAGCTGCTTCACCTTCTCCGCGCTCTGGTCGGCGCTATCGACCGTGACGTAGCTCAGCCAGTGAGGAGGGATGCCCGTCTTCCGCATCTCCTCGTCCATGGCATACAGCGCGCACACGTTCCTTCCGTTGCTGCGAGCATGGTGTACGTGCCGGCAGCGCCGGCGGGCACGTCGGTCGCCGTCCAGCCGAACAGCGTGGTGTAGAACTGCATTGCGGCGGCTGCGTCCGTGGTCGCCAGGTCGGCTCAGCAGAACGTGCCGGACGGGTGGTGCGTCATGACAGGCATGGGGTTCCTAAAGCGGGTGATTGTATCGCCAGGCGGCGCGGCCCAGCGGGAAACCCGGGCGCCCGGAGGGAAACTCGTCGACGCCTCAAATCCGGGCGGGCATCTTGCCTGAGCTGGCGGTTGGAGTTAGCGGGGCAGCGCCGCTCTGCAATCACTTCATCGACGGCGGCCTGCGGAGCGGGACCCGGGTACTCTATTCGGGATTTTCACTCGGCGTGACTCTCGCCGGACCCGCTCTGTTGCTGGCTTGGTGTCGCCCCCGGCGCTCCGGGAATCGACGGGGATCGACGGGTCTCGCGTTGGGCGGAGCGTTCCAGTATGAATTCCGCCAGCAAGTCACGGGTTTCGCGGTAGACGGCTTGGGCCTCCTCAACCCGGTCTCGTGCATCCCCGATCCCTGCGGTGTCGGGACCGGAGTGGGAGACGAGCGTCTGCCACTGGCGGACCTGCGACGACAATTGCAGGAATGCGTCCTCGTAGGCCGCCCGTAAGCGTCTCAGGTGGAATTCTTCGGCTGCGGTCGTGTTGCCCACGTATATGTAGACGTATCGGAGCCCGTCAAAGGTCGGCGGATTTCGCAAACTTCCTTGTATTGGTCGAAATCG
>CAZACK010000038.1:7037-45596 GCA_964483455.1 uncultured Solibacteraceae bacterium | reverse complement strand
AATCAGGGCGTCAAACGCGCTACACGCTGCCGGCTCGTGCATAATTCAGGTTCCAGTGGCCTCCTTGTCCAGGGCGTCTGATTCGGCTTCGAACTGGTTAGCAGCGGGGATCACGGCCCGACGCGCCTCGTCGCTTAAACCCGTGGAATCCAGGAAGCCTGCGCGCTGTTCGTAACTAAGGCCGTCGGGACGATCGGCCAAAGTGCGAAAGAGCATGAGGTAGGCCACTACGTCGGGTATTTTCTCCGGGTTGAGCCGTCCGTAGATGGTTCCGGGAGCATCCTCTTCTGCATCGAGGTTTGGAGGAGCTTCCTGGGACAGGCCCGGTTTTCCGGAGAATCCGAGGAACAGAAGGCCCAATAAGAGCCCTACGGGGACAAAAAGACGCACTATCCACCTCCTGCGAATTTGAACCGGCGCGCCTGTTTTCGGGATCAGTTGATGTCGGGGCGACGCCGCGACGTCAGGATAACATTAGCATCCTATCTTTTTTTTTTGTCAATAGTACTGGTCTTGCGGGCTGCGGCTATCGGCCCAGTGAATTCTCACCAGGAATGCGCATAATCCCCGTACATTCTGTGACTGATGCCTCCATGAAATCCTCGGAGCCCAGCTCCTTGATTTTACATATTTTACATAGTCACAATGTCCGGGGAACCGTTTTCTAGAGCGGGCGGCGGCGGTGGCGACGGGGCGGTATCGAACCGGACCGAGACCAGGCGCGAGACGCCGGGCTCCTGCATGGTGACGCCGTACAGGGCCTGGGCGGCTTCCATGGTCCGCTTGGCGTGGGTGATCACGATGAACTGCGTCTTGTCGGACATCTCCTTGAGGAGGCGGGTGAGCCGCTGGATGTTCGGCTCGTCGAGCGGCGCGTCCACCTCGTCGAGGATGCAGAACGGGCTCGGCTGGTACTTGAAGATCGCCATCAGCAGCGCCAGCGCCGTCAGCGCCTTCTCGCCGCCGGACAGCAGCAGCACGTTCTGCAACCGCTTGCCCGGGGGGGAGGCGACGATGTCGATGCCCGACTCGCCAACATTGCTTTCGTCGGTGAGCCGCATCTCGCCGGAGCCGCCGCCGAACAGCGTCTTGAACATCTCGCGGAAATTGGTGTTCACGGCTTCGAAGGCTTCGGAGAACCGCTTCCGCGCCTCGACATCGATCTCCTGGATCGCCTTCTCGGTGTCGCGGATGGAGTCGAGCAGATCCTGGCGTTGCGTATTGAGGAAGTCGTAGCGCTGCCGAGCCTCTTCGTATTCCTCGAGCGCCTGAGGGTTCACCGGCCCGAGCGCCTCGATCCGCGCTTTGACTTCGTCGTGCCTCTGCTCGATGGCGGCCAGCTCGATCTCGTCGGGCGCCGGTTCCTGCCCGTCGGCGATTTCGGCAACCGGCACGTTGAGGTCCTTGCGGCTCGTCTCATCGAGGAACTTCAATTCGGCCTGCCGGCGGACCAGGTCGAGCTCGATCCGCGAGCGGCGTTCCTGCGCCTGCTGCGCATCGAGACGCAACTGCTTCAGCGATTCCTCGATCGCCGCCAGCGCCGCGCGAGCTTCGCTTTCCTGCGCGGCCAGCTCACCGGCCTTCCGTTCCAGGGCCTCGATCCCTTGGGCGAGCAACGCCGCGCGCCGGTCCAACTCGATGTTGTCGGCCAGCAGACGCGCCCGCTCGACGCCGAGCCGCTCCAGCTCCGAGGCGATCTCCTGGCAGCGCTCCACCATCTCGCGATGCCGGGAGTCCATGCCCGAACGGAGATCCTGCTCGGCGCGCAGGCGCTCTTCGAGGCCCGCCAGCTCGGCGCGCAGCGCCGAGTGCTCTTCCACGACGCGAGACGACGACGCCTGCAACCGCTCCAACTCGCCGCGGGCCGACTCGAGCTCCCAC
Organism: uncultured Solibacteraceae bacterium; assembly: GCA_964483455.1. Taxonomy (GTDB): domain Bacteria; phylum Acidobacteriota; class Terriglobia; order Bryobacterales; family Bryobacteraceae; genus CAYZJD01. The sequence continues at coordinate 43,715 of CAZACK010000038.1, read as the reverse complement.
TCCTGTTCGCGCCGGTCCTGTTCCTTCTCCTCAATACCACGCGCAATCGATTCGCGCTGGGCCGCCGACCTTTCCTTCTCGACGCGCAGCCGCTCGAGCTCGAGCCGGGCCACCGAGAGACGCGCGTTGGCGCGCGAGAACTCCTCGGCCAGCTTCCGCATTTCGTGGTCGAGGGCGAGCGTTTCCTTCTCCTGTCCCTGCTGGCTGGCGCGCAGCCGCTCCAGCGCCTCCTCGAGTCCGGCGATCTCGCGTTCGAGCGACTCGAGCAGCGCGGCCGAAGCTTCCAGGTCAGCCTGGCGGCCGGGGACCAGCGAGTTGAGCTCGCGCAGTTCGCGCTTCAAGGCGAGCGGACCACTGGAGGCTTTCTTTCCGCCGCTGACCGCCTGCCCGTGATAGCACACGCCGTCCGGCAGCAGGAAAAACAGGTCGGGGTATTGTTGCGCCAAACGCTGCGCCGAGGCCCGGTCTTCGGCCAGGAAGCAGCGAGCCAGCCGGGGGAGCAACTCCACCGGCGCGTGCGTCAGCCCGTTGGTGAGCCGCAGCACGCCGCTGAGACGACCGGCGATGCCCGTTTCCGGCCCGATCGCTGGCTCCTCCGGCCTCACGCCGGAGGGCCAGGGGCTTTGGTCGGCCGGCGGATGGACCAGGAACGTGGCCCGGCCTTCCAGGTCGAGCCGGAGCACATCGATGCCACCGTCCGCCTGGCCCCAACTTTCGACGATGACGTACTCCAGCTCATCGTGCAGGAATTCCTCCGCCGCCTTTTCGAACGCCCGATCGACCTCGACGAAATCCGCCAGCACGCCGAGCGGCCGCAGATCGCCGGCCTGGCCTTGCTCGATGGCCGTGAACAGGCGCTTGACGGCCTCGGTGGTGTAGGCGCGGTGCGAGAGAATTTCGGTGAGGGAATCGCGCCGCGCACGCAGATCGGAGAACTCCGTGCGGAGGCGCTCCAGTTGTTGCCGGGTTTCCGACAGCCGGGCCCGCCGGTCGGCCAGCTCGGTTTCCACGCGCTCCCTTTCGGCGGTGATGGAGAGAAGCTCGATTTGCCGCGCCGCCATGCGCTCGCCCAGTTCGTTCTTGAGGGCGGTGAGCCGCTGGCTGTCGGCCGCCGCCGATTGTTCTTCCTTCTGCGCCCGCGCCGAGTCCCGGTCGATGCCCGCCAGGTACTCCTCGATCTGCGCGAGCTGGTTCCTCAACGTCGCTGCTTCTCCGAGCAGCCGCAGCACGGCCTGCCGCGAGCCTTCGACCTTCTCCTCCCCTGAGCGGAGGTCTTCCTGGAGCCGCTCCCGCTCCCGGCTTTTCTCCGCCAGTCGCGCGCGCGAGGACTCCACCTGCGCCTCGAATTCCCGCACCCGTCCGGCTAGCGTCTCCAGTTCGCATTCCAGCGCCGCGATTCTCGCGCCAAGCTCCTGCGATTCGATCTCCCCCTGGCCGAGGCGGCTTTCGATCGAGGCGATTTGCTGCGCCTGGTTCTCCATGCGGCCACGGGTGCGCTCGGCGTCGACTTGCCGTTCGGCCAGCAGGCGGCGGACTTCGGTCAGGTCGCTTTCGAGCTGGTAACCTTGCGCCTGCATCCGGTGGTGCTCCTGCTCTTGTCCGGCGACCTGGGCGGAGAGCTTCTGGAACTCGGCGGCGGCGACGTTGAGATCGAGAGCCGTCTTGGCCGCCTCGCGCTCGAGCAGCCGGTACCGGCCCGAGAGCAGCCGCCGGAGGTGGCTCGAAAGCTCCGCTTTCAGTTCTTCGTACCGGCGGGCCTTGGAAGCCTGGCGCTTGAGCGAGTTCGCCTGCCGCCCGACCTCCTCCAGGATGTCGAACACCCGCGTGAGATTCTGCTTCGCGCTTTCGAGCTTGGCTTCCGCCAGGCGGCGCTTCGTCTTGAACTTGGTGACGCCGGCGGCTTCCTCGATGACCGCCCGGCGGTCCTGCGGCTTGGAGCTGAGGATCTGCCCGATGCGGCCCTGCTCGATGATGGCATAGGACTCGGGGCCAAGGCCGGTGCCCATGAACAGGTCCTGGATGTCCCGCAAACGGGCGATCCGTCCGTCGATCAGGTACTCGCTGTCGCCGGAGCGGAACAGCCGGCGGGTGATGGTGATCTCGGTTTGCTTCGGGCCGTGGTGAGCCGCCGCAGCGGCCTGGAGGTGGGCTTCCATGGCCCCGTGGCCGTTGGCGCCCGATCCGTTCGTGCCCGAACCTTTCGCTCCTCCATTCGCGCGGGCCACATGCACCTGGTGGAGGGTCGGATCCACCATAGTCAGGGTCACCGTGGCCATGCCCAGGGGTTTGCGGTCCCGGGTGCCCGCGAAAATCACATCCTCCATCCGGGAGCCGCGCAGCGATTTGGCCGACTGCTCTCCGAGGACCCAACTGATGGCATCGCTCAGGTTGGACTTGCCGCATCCGTTGGGTCCGACGATGGCGGCGATGCCGTGCCCGTTGAACCGCATCTCGGTCCGGTCACAGAACGATTTGAAGCCTTGAAGTTCCAGCCGCTTGAGTCTCAGCAAAGCCTTGTACCCTCTCTTCGCCGGCCAGTATTACCGCGCGCCGTCCTCCGCGGCTCGGGGGGATGCCTCTATAGTAGTCGGGTCGGACCGGAAAGTAAAGCGGTCCACAGCCGGATGGGGCAAAATTCAAGATGGCCCTAGATATAGTGCGATGGCCGTCGAGCCAACGGCCAAGCCCCCTTCGACTCCAAGTCAACAAAATTCGACCAAACGAACCGGCTTCGCCCCTTGAGGATGGCCGGCATCCCTCCCCGCACAATTTTCGGGAGCCGCTGTAATCTATTGAAAAAACAGGTGAAATTCGTCCTGGACCGAAACCGAGGACCGCAGTGCCCGGGAGACCGGGGCCGTCCGTCTCCGCGGTTTGGGCTGGAATAACCGTCGACTGCCTGTATAATGGGATTGTTCTGTTCTGGGCGCCCGCGTCCCATAAAACCCAAGAGAGCAGGTAATACTATGGGACAAGTGTTCTTCCGGCTGGCGCTGCCAGCCCTGGCGGGTTCCCTGCTGGCGGCCCCGCCGGTGGTCAATCGCGGAGGAGTGGTCAACAGCGCCAGCTATATCCCGTTTGACCAGCCAAACTGGGGGATTGCCCGAGGGTCGATCTTCGTCGTGTTCGGCAAAGAGCTGGGGCCCGACGGGGGCGCCGTAGCCACCTCGTTCCCGCTGCGGACTGAGCTCGGCGGAGTCTCGATCCGGGTCACCGTAGGCAGCCGGAGCGCTGAAGCGTACATGTTGTACGCCTTGGAGAACCAGCTCGCCGCAGTCCTCCCTTCCTTCCTTCCCGCGGGCGACGGTACGCTCACCGTCGCGCGGCAGGGGGAAACAAGCGCCCCCGCCGAGGTGCGCGTTTTGGATCGGGCGCCCGGCATCTACACGACCAACCAGCAGGGCAAAGGCGCCGCCGTCATCACCGATGCGGAGTATCGTCCGATCGATCCGCTTGCTCCGGGCCATCCCGGGCAGACAGTGATCTTGTGGGCGACCGGAATCGGTCCTGTCGGGGGCGATGAGGCGTCGGGGCCCCTGCCAGGCAACCTCGGAATCGAACTCGACGTAACCATCGGCGACAAGCCGGCTCGGGTGATCTACAAAGGCCGCTCCGGTTGCTGCGCGGGTCTCGACCAGATCATCGTCGAGGTTCCCGCGGTGACCGGCTGTGCGTTGCCCGTCAGAATCAACACCGGCGGCCGCGCGTCAAACACAACCACCATGGCGGTCGCCGAGCCGGGGCTGTATTGCACTGGGACCAGCCAACCCCCGGCGGACGCCATCGTGCGGCTGAATCCCGGCGTGAGATACCAAACCGTCACGGGCTGGGAAGCCACCGCCTGGGCGGGGCAGGACTCGGATGCGTTTCCACTCTTCAAGGACCAGGTGTTCGATCTCGCGGTCAACGACCTGGGCATCAATCGCCTTCGCCTGGAAGTCCGCGCCGGCGTGGAAAACGCGGAGGATTACTGGACCCAGTATCAGCAGGGGACGATCGACTACACCCGCTGGCGCTGCGTGCGGTATTCCACGGTGAATGACAATGGCGACCCATCGAAAATCAATTCCTCCGGCTATCAATTCTCGGAACTGGACGACACCGTCGAGCGAATCGTTCTGCCGGTCAAGCAGCGCATGGAAGCGCGCGGGGAGAAGCTCTACCTCAACGTGAACTATGTCGCATTCACAAACCAGATCTGTGACGGCAGCCTGACGTATATCCACGCCGATCAGCCGGAGGAGTACGGCGAGTTCGTCCTGGCCACCTACCTCCATCTACGGGACAAGTACAAGCTGGTTCCCGACTCCTGGGAGGTGATTCTCGAGCCGGACAACACCAGCCAATGGCGAGGCGCGGAGATCGGGGCGGCCATTGCCGCCGCGGCGCGACGCCTGCGGTCAGCGGGGTTCACTCCTCGCTTCGTCGCGCCGTCCACGACAAACATGAGCAATGCCGCGGCGTACTTCGACGAGGCCGCGCTCGTGCCGGGAGCGCTGGACGCCATCGGAGAGCTCTCCTACCACCGGTATGGCGGCGTGTCCGAGATTGCGCTGCGCGAGATCGCCGAGAGAGCCACACGCTACGGCGTCACGACGGCCATGACCGAGCATATCGGCAGCGACTACCAGGATCTCCAACAGGACTTGAAGGTTGGGCTCAACTCGGCGTGGCAGCAGTTTGGGCTCGCCGGCGCCAACGGAGACCGGGGCGGGCAGTACTACTACGTAGACGTCACCAATCCGGCGCAGCCCGTGGTCCTCCTGGCCTCGAGGGCCAAATTCCTCCGCCAGTACTTCAAGTTCGCGCGGCGCGGCGCGGTGCGGATTGATGCCAGTACGACGAATGTCCAGTACGACCCACTGGCGTTCGTCAACGCCGCAGGTGGTTATGTAGTGGTGGTCGACACCCGCCAGGAAGGCGTCATCAGCATCCGAGACTTGCCGGCGGGGGTCTACGGGATCAAGTACACGACCGAGGGGATGTACGACGTATACAGGCCGGACGTGGTGGTCCAGCCCGGCCAGTCTCTGGAAGCCTACATCCCGGCAGCGGGAGTCGTAACAGTGTACGCCAAGCAGTAAGCGAATCCTTCCGAAGCGCGAAGAAACACGCCAAACCGTGCAACCGATCAACCACCCAACCGAACAACCGAATAACCGAATAACCGACCAACCGCTTTACTTCTTCACCTTGCCCTGGGCGGCGACGGCCTCCATGGCGGCCTTGACCTTCTCCGGATCTCCGAGATAGTAACTGCAGATCGGCTTGAGGTCGCCGTCAAGCTCGTAGACCAGCGGCATGCCCGTGGGGATGTTCAGCCCGACGATGTCCTCGTCCGAGATATTGTCCAGGTACTTGACCAGGGCCCGCAGGCTGTTGCCGTGGGCGGCCACCAGCACGCGCTTGCCGGCGCGGACGTCGGGCGCGATGCGATCGTGCCAGCAAGGCAGGAAGCGGTTCACGGTGTCCTTGAGGCACTCGGTCAGCGGAAGCTGATCCGGGGTGAGGTCGCGATAGCGTGGATCGAGGCCGGGCCAGCGCGGGTCGGTTTGCTCCAACGCCGGCGGCCGGATGTCGTAGCTGCGGCGCCAGATCTTGACCTGTGCCTCTCCGTACTTCCCGGCGGTCTGCGCTTTGTTGAGGCCTTGCAGCGCGCCGTAATGGCGTTCGTTCAGCCGCCAATCGCGGAAGACGGGGATCCACATGAGATCCATCTCGTCGAGGACGATCCACAGGGTCCGGATGGCGCGTTTCAGCACGGAGGTGTAGGCGAGGTCGAAGGTGTAGCCTTCGGCCTTCAGCGCCTGTCCGCCCTCGCGGGCTTCCTGAACGCCCTTCTCGGAAAGATCGACATCGGTCCAGCCGGTGAACAGATTCTCTTTGTTCCAAACGCTTTCGCCGTGACGGATCAGTACGAGTTTGTGCATGAGAGCTCCAAGATTAACCGCGGAGTCGCAGAGTACGCGGAGACTATTTATCAGACTCCGCGTCCTCCGCGACTCCGCGGTTTATGTTCTTAATGCCGGAACGCCGCCCGGCCGGCGTATTTCGCCGCCGCGCCCAGTTCTTCCTCGATGCGGAGCAACTGGTTATACTTGGCGATGCGGTCAGTCCGGCTGGCCGAGCCGGTCTTGATCTGGCCGGCGCCGGTGGCGACCACCAGGTCGGCGATGAACGTGTCTTCCGTTTCGCCGGATCGGTGCGAAACCACCGACGTATAGCCGGCGCGCGCCGCCATGGCCATCGATTCCAGGGTTTCCGTGAGCGAGCCGATCTGATTCACCTTGATGAGGATGGAATTGGCGATGCCATCGTCGATCCCTCTCTTCAGCCGCTGGGTGTTAGTCACAAAAAGGTCGTCGCCCACAAGCTGAATGGTGGAGCCGAGTTTCTCCGTGAGGATCTTCCAGCCGCTCCAGTCGTCCTCGGCCATTCCGTCCTCAACCGACAGGATGGGATACTGCCGCACCCAGTTCGCCCAGAATTCGACCATTTGCTCCGAGGTCTTCTCGCTCCCGTCGGACTTCTTGAAGACATACTTGCTCTTCTGCTTGTCGAAGAACTCACTGGCGGCGGGATCAAGAGCCAGCCCGACGTCCGTCCCGGGCTTGTAGCCGGCGGCGTGGATCGCCTCCAGGATTACCTCCAGGGCCTCGTCGTTCGACTTGAGATTCGGAGCGAAACCGCCTTCGTCGCCGACGGCCGTCGAGTACCCTTTCTTCTTCAGGACGCCCTTCAGTGTGTGGAAGACCTCGGCGCCCATGCGAAGAGCCTCGGAGAAGCTGGCGGCCCCGAACGGCGCCACCATGAACTCTTGCACGTCCACGGAATTGTCGGCGTGCGCGCCGCCGTTGAGGATGTTCATCATCGGCACCGGAAGCACCGACGCCGACACCCCGCCGAGATAACGGTAGAGCGGCGTGCCTTGCGAGGCGGCGGCCGCGCGCGCGCAGGCCATCGAAACCGCCAGGATGGCGTTCGCGCCGAGACGCCCCTTGTTCGGTGTGGCGTCGAGCGCGATCATCGTTCGGTCGATTTCCTCCTGCCGGACGGCGTCCATGCCGGCCAGGGCGGGCGCGATCTCGGAGGCGATGTTCCGCGCGGCCTTCAGGACGCCCTTGCCGAGGTAGCGTTTCTTGTCGCCGTCCCGAAGCTCGATGGCCTCGTGCTCGCCGGTGGACGCGCCGGACGGCACGGCGGCCCGTCCCACGCTCCCGTCCGCGAGCACAACATCGGCCTCGACGGTGGGATTGCCCCTCGAATCCAGGATTTCTCTTCCCTTGATTTTGACGATGGTGGTCATGATTGCTCCTTGTGAAATTGGCGGAACCGCTCCCTCGTGGCTCGGTTTGGTGTGCAGCCAAACGTACGCAGGGATGCGGACCGGTATCGATCGTGCGGCAACTGCTTAAACAGTTATGGTAGCGTAACTTTCCTGCGCGGTTGCGACCACGACGATCCCGCCCTCGGTAACGTAGTAGCCTTTCTCCCGATCTTCGGCGGCGTCGAATCCGATCACGCTCGATTCCGGAATCACCACGTTGGAATCGATGATGGCGTTCCGCACACGGCTGTAACGGCCGATTTCGACGTTGTGCATCAGGATGGAGTTCTCGACCTCGCTGTAGCTGTTGACGCGCACCCCGGGCGACAGGACGCTGCGAATCACCCGGCCGCCGGAAATGATGCAACCGCCGGAGACGATCGAGTCGATGGCGATTCCCATGCGGCGGCCCTCCTGCGCGAAGACGAACTTCGCGGGCGGATATTGCAGTGGGCGCGTGCGGATCGGCCAGTTCTTGTCGTACAGGTTGAACTCCGGGGTGACCGCCACCAGGTCCATGTTGGCCTCGTAGTAGGCGTCGATGGTTCCCACGTCACGCCAGTAGCGCGCGGTCTTGTCGTTCAGATCGTGAAAATCATAGGCGACCGCCCGCGCGCGCCCGATCAGGGACGGAATCACGTCCCCTCCGAAGTCGTGAGAAGAGGCCGGATCGTCGGCGTCTTCCTGCAACGCCCGGAGAAGGACTTCCGTTCGGAAGACGTACACGCCCATCGAGGCGCTCACCATGGCCGGGTCGAACACGGAGCGGACGGGGTGGCCGTGCGCCGGCTTCTCCTCGAAGCCGATGATGCGGTGATCGGCGTCGATTTCCATGATGCCGAAGCGGTAGGCCTCCTCCGGCGCGGTCTGGGTGGTTGCGATGGTGACGTCGGCCTGGTGGTCCTGGTGCCAGTCGAGCAACTCCCGGTAGTTCATCTTGTAGATATGGTCGCCGGAGAGCAGCAGCACCTGGGAGGGCGCCTCGGCGAGGATGCTTTCGGCGTTCTGAAAAACGGCGTCGGCGGTGCCGAGGTACCAACCCTGGTGGACCCGCTTCATGGGCGGGATGATCTCGATGAACTCGCCCACCTCCGGCGAAAGGATGCTCCAGCCCTCGCGCACGTGGCGGGTGAGTTCCAGTGCCTTGTACTGTGTTAGGATGAAGATTCTCCGGACATCCGAGTTGATGCAGTTGGAGAGCGTGAAGTCGATGATCCGGTAAATGCCGCCGAACGGAACCGCCGGTTTGGCGTTGTGGCGCGTCAGCGGGTACAAGCGCTCGCCGGCCCCTCCTGCCAGCAAGATGGCCAGTACATTCTGCATCGGCGGTGGTCCTGTATCGATTTATAGCAGATAGCCGGCGAGAGAATCCCGCCGCGCCGGCCGGCGGAACGACATCCAAGGAGAGGGGGTGAGCGAAGATTGGCTGAAGTGACGATTCAGGATGGTGAGAGCCTGGAGGGCGCCCTTCGCCGTTTCAAGCGGAAGGTGCAGCAGGAGGACATCATCAAAGAGATCAAGCGCCACTCCTACTACTTGAAACCCGGCGAAAAGAAGCGAGTCAAGGCCGCGCTGGCGCGCAAGCGCAACCGCAAGAAGCGATCTCGAGATTTCGAGTAGCGCACGGATGCGCCCGGTTGGGGGCGGGCGAAAGCGCCTGCCCCATCCCGCCTTCCTTCATTCCCGACGTCATGCGACGGTCCGTAGCCGTCCCTCGTCCGTGCAGTAAAATAGCCGGGTTGGAGAGTGCCATGGCCGAAACGGTGATTCGCCCCAGCTTGAAGATGGTCCGGGTGGGCTACACCATCGTGAGCATCATCATCTTCGTCTGCGTCCTCGCGGCCGTCAACTGGAAGGCGGTGGAATCCTGGCCCGGCTGGCTCCTGGTGTTGCCATTCCTCCTGCTGGCCGTGCCCCTCCGGCGCCAAATTCAGCGGTCGTTCATCAAGCTGACCATACTGGACGACAAGCTGCGATACGAGACGGGCATCCTGCACAAGACGACGCGCACCGCTCAGGTGGCGAAGATCCAGGACGTCCTCGTGGATCAGAGACTGTGGCAGCGAATCCTCCGCACGGGCGATCTGTCGATCGAAACGGCGGGCGAGTCGAGCCGTCTGACGATTGCCGACATCGACAATCCGCAACAGATAGCGGAACGGATCCTGGCTGCCTCGGCGAAGTACCTGCCCAAGGACAAGCCATGAGCGAACGGACACTGGACGGGCGCGCGGCGTTGGTCACCGGCGCCAGCCGGGGTCTCGGCAAGGCGATGGCGTTGGCGCTGGGGCAAGCGGGCGCCCGGGTGGGGCTGGTCGCCCGAGACCACCAGAGGCTGGAAGAAACGGCGGCCCAAGCGCGCCAGTCGGGCGCGGAAGTGGAGGTGTTCGCCACCGACATCACCGACGAGCGGCAGGTGCTCGAACTCGAGAAGAACGTGATCGCCCGGTTTGGCCGGCTCCACATCCTCATCAACAACGCCGGTATCAACCTCCGCAAGCCGATTACCGACTTCACGCTGGAGGAATGGCGCAGCGTCCTCGACACAAACCTCACCAGCGCCTTCCTACTGTGCCGCTCGTTCATCCCCCACATGAAAGGCCATGGCTACGGGCGCATCCTCAACGTCACGTCCACCATGAGCCATGTGTCCATCCCCGGCCGGGCGGCCTACTCGGCCAGCAAGAGCGGGCTTCTCGGCCTGACGCGGGCGCTGGCCCTGGAACTGGCGCCGGAACAGATCACCGTTAACGGCATCAGCCCGGGACCGTTCGCCACCGAGATGAACACGCCCTTGCTCGAGAATCCGGAGGTCAGCCAGTGGTTTCTGTCCCGTGTCGCGCTGGGGCGTTGGGGCCGCGTGGAGGAAATCGGGAAGCTGGCCGTCTACCTTTGTTCGGAGGAGGCGGGATTCATTACCGGCACGGATATCCTGATCGACGGTGGATGGTGCGCCCAATGAGCCGGCGCGTGCTGGCGGTCGTGGCGGCCCTGGCCGGCGTCCTTGCCGGTTGCGGCGGCGAGCGCAAGAAGGTGATCGCCGTCATTCCGAAAGCCACGTCGCACATCTTCTGGGTGGCCGTGCAAGCCGGCGCATTCGCCGCCGGCAGGGAGCACGGCGTCGAGGTCGTCTGGAACGGGCCGGTGTCGGAGATCGAGTACAGCCGGCAGATCCAGATCATCGATTCGATGATCGCCCGGCGCGTGGACGGGCTGGCGGTGGCGGCGGCGGAACGCAACGCGCTCGTGCAGCCGGTGGATCGCGCCATCGCCGCGGGAATTCCGGTGACCATCTTCGACTCCGGCCTCGACTCCGAGAACTACATGACGTTCCTCTCGACAAACAACTACGAAGCCGGCGAGATGGGCGCGCGCACGCTCGCCAAGCTGCTCAACGGCCAAGGGAAGGCCGCTGTTGTGATGCACGCGCCCGGCAGCTACTCCACCATGGAGCGCGAGCGCGGCTTCGACGATGTGATGGCCAAGGAGTTTCCGGACATCCGGATCGTGGCCCGGCAATACGGCCTTTCGGACCGGGCCAAGGCGATGGCCGCGGCCGAGAATATCCTGACCGCGCATCCCGACCTGGACGGCATCTTCGCTTCCACCGAGCCCAGTTCGTCCGGGATCTCGCTGTCGCTCAAGGCTCGCGGCCTGTCAGGCAAAGTGAAGTTTGTCGCCTTCGACTTCAGCGACTCGATGGTCCAGGACATGAAGGACGGGACGATTCACGCCATGGTGATCCAGGACCCGTTCCGCATGGGCTTCGAGGCGGTGAAGACGCTGGTGGACAAGCTGCATGGAAAGACGCCGCCGAAGCGGATCGATCTGAATCCGCGCGTGATTTTCAGGCCGGACCTGGAAGATCCCGGCGTACAACGAATCCTGCATCCCCAAGTTGGCCAGAACTTGAAATAGGCGCCCGTGGCTGAAGCCAACTTCCTGATCTCTCACGACACGCTGCTGGACTTTGGCCGGCGATTGCTGGAAGCCGCCGCCGTTCCGCCCGCAAAGGCGCGGCTGGTGGCGGAGGCGCTGGTGGCGGCGAACCTGCGCGCCGTGGATTCCCACGGCATGCAACTGCTGCCGTACTACCTGGATCAGCTTCGCGCCGGCAACCTCGATCCGCTCACGGACGGGCGGGTGGTATCGGAGAGCGGCGGCTGCGTTTTGTACGACGGGCAGAACGGCTTCGGGTACACGGTCGCGGAGAACTGCTGCGGGCATGCGATTCGGCTGGCGAAAGAGCACGGGGTCTCGATGGCGGTGGCGCGCGATTCGAACCATTTCGGGGCCGCCGCGTTTTGGGCGCAAAAGATCTCGGCCGCCGGATGCGTCGGAATCGTGATGTGCAACGCCTCGCCGATCGTGCCGCCGTGGCAGGGGAAGCAAGGCAGGCTGGGCACCAACCCGATCTGCGTGGCGGTGCCCGGAACCGGGGGCAAGGGCTGGCTGCTCGACATGGCCACCACGACAGTGGCCATGGGAAAGGTGTACAAGGCGTTCTTCAGCGGCCAGTCCAGCATCCCGCCGGGCTGGGCGATGGATGCCGACGGCGTGCCGACGACCAACACCGAAGCCGCGTTCCACGGCCTGCTGATGCCGCTCGGCGGCTACAAGGGATACGGCCTGGCGATGATGGTGGAGATCCTGTGCGCGGTGCTGAGCGGCGGCGCGATGAGCACCGAAGTCGGCGGGGTGCGGATTCTCGATCGCCCGATGCGAACCAGCCAGGCGTTCCTGGCGATCGACGTGGCGCGGTTCCTCCCCGTCGAGGAGTTTCAGCAGCGCCTCGACCGGCTCGTCGCGGCAATGAAATCGGCCAAGCCCGCGGCCGGCTACGACGAGGTGCTGGTGGCCGGCGACCCCGAGTGGCGCGCCGAGGAACTACGGTTGCGCGAGGGCATCCCGCTGGCGGCGGGGGTGTGGGCGAAGTTAGTGGAGGCGGCGGAACGGCTGGGAGTGGAAACGCCTGAAGTAACCGGAAGCCGGGCCGGTTAGTATCCCATCTCCTTTAACTTCTCAACCGTCAGCCTGCGCGGCGCCGGCAGTTCCCGCGTCTCGAGGAGTTTCTCGAGGTACTTCGCCAGGATGTCGCACTCGATGTTCAGACGGTCGCCGAGCCGGCGCTTCCGTACGTTCGTACTCTCGTACGTGTGCGGGATGACGGTGACCGACATCGCGCCGTCTTCGATCGACGCGACCGTCAAGCTAATGCCGTCAATGGCCACGGAGCCTTTGAAGACGAGGTAGCGCTCCAGTTCGGCCGGTACGCGAACGCGCAGCCACCAGTTGCCGCTTCCCAGCGCTTCGAGGGACAGGAATTCGCCGGTGCCATCGACGTGGCCCTGCACGATGTGGCCGCCGAGCCGGCCCGTGGGCGAGAGCGGCCGTTCCAGGTTCACCTCGGCGCCACCGCGCAGCTCGCCGAGGTTCGTGCGCCGCAAGGTTTCCGGCGCCACATCGGCGGCGAACGAATCCTTCTTCAGGCCCACAGCCGTCAGACACACGCCGTTGACCGAGATGCTGGCGCCCTCGACAGCGTCCTCGAGGACGGTGCGGCAGCGAACGCGCAGCCGCGCCCCCGCCGCGCGCGACTCAAGCGCCTCAACAACCCCCAATTCTTCTATGATGCCGGTGAACATCTCGCTGCGCTCGCGTCGCTCGCGACGCTCGGGTTATTCAGTTGGTCGGTTATTCGGTTGTTCGGTTAAAGGCGCCCGCCCAACCGAACAACCGAATAACCGAACAACCGCCTCTTACTCTTTGACCAGCCACGCCTCTACGGCGTATTCGTCCGGCGGAATTGGGTGCAGCCCCACGTCGCGGAACAGGATCGCATCCGCCCGCCGTTTCCTTCCCGTGCCGCCGGCCACCGGCAGGGATTGCAGGCCACCCAAAATCTTCGGTGCGTAATAGAAGAAGATCTTGTCCACCACCTCCGATTCGAGCGCGGCCCAGTTCACCTTGCTGCCGGCCTCGATCATCAGCGAGAGATACTTCTCTTTCGCGAGGTAATCCACCAGGCGGCGCAGGTCGGTGCGCCCGCCCGGACCGTCCAGGGTGAGGATCCGGACCCCGCGGCTTTCCAGCGCCCGGTAGCGGTCCGGCGAAGCCGCCGACGTAGTCACCACCAGCAGATCCTCCTGGCAGCCCATCACCATGCGCGAGGTGACCGGGATGCGCAACTGTGAGTCGAGCACGATGCGCAGCAGCGGCCGGCTTCGCTCCAGCCCCGACCGGTCCGTCAGCAGGCAATCGTCGGCCAGCACCGTGCCGATGCCGGTCAGGATGGCGTCGGTCTCGTGCCGCAACTGCTGCACATGCGCCCGCGCCTTCTCGCTGGTGATCCAGCCTTCGTTGTCCTCCGGGGCGGCGATCTTGCCGTCGAGGGTCAGGGCGGCCTTCAATGTCACCAGCGGCCTGCCGGTGCGCATGAAGTGGACGAAGGCCTCGTTGAGCCGCTCCGCCTCGCGCGAGTACTGGGCGGCGACCTCGACCTCGAGCCCCGCCGATCGCAGCCGCCGCAATCCGACGCCGGAGACCAGGGGATTGGGATCCGGCATGGCGGCGACCACCCGGCTCACCCCGGCTGCGATAACCGCCTCGGTGCACGGCCCGGTGCGCCCGTGGTGCGAACAAGGCTCGAGCGTCACGTAGAGCGTCGCCCCGCGCGCCTGGCCCCCGGCCTCCTCGATGGCAAGCACCTCGGCGTGCGTGACGCCGGCCCAGGTGTGGAAGCCGCGGCCCACGACCGTACCCTCGCGCACCAGCACCGCGCCGACCGCCGGATTCGGACTGGTCCGCCCGGCGCCCTGGCGGGCGAGGTCAAGCGCCATCCGCATGTAGTCCACGCTCATGATTCAAACAAGGAGGAAATGAACTCCGCCGGCTCGAACGGCAGCAAGTCGCCGGCCTGCTCCCCGACACCCACGTAGCGGATGGGCAGGTTCAGCTCCCGCGCGATGGCGATCACGATGCCGCCCTTGGCCGTGCCGTCGAGCTTGGTCAGGACGATACCGGTGACGCCGGAAGTGTCCGTGAAGCGGCGCGCTTGCTCGAGCCCGTTCTGTCCCGTGGTCGCGTCCATCACCAGCAGCACTTCGTGGGGAGCGGAAGGAACGACGCGCGCGGCCGTCCGCCGCATCTTCTCCAGCTCGGCCATGAGGTTTGATTTCGTGTGGAGCCGGCCGGCGGTGTCCACGATCACGTAATCCACCCGGCGCGCCTGGGCCGCCTGGAGCGCGTCGAACAGCACCGCACTTGGGTCCGCCCCGGGCTTCTGCCGGATCACGTCTGTCTTCGTGCGGCCGCCCCAGATTTCAAGCTGCTCGATGGCGGCGGCGCGGAAGGTATCCGCCGCGCAGAGCAGCACGCTGTGCCCCTCGGCCTGGTAGCGCTGCGCGAGCTTGCCGATGGTGGTTGTCTTGCCCGAGCCGTTGACGCCGACCACCATCACCACCGCCGGCGGAACCGCCACCTGCGGGGCCGGGCGCTCGCTCGCTTCGAGCACCTCCAGCAGATGCTCGCGTATCAACAGCCGCAGCTCGCCGGCGTCGGCCAGCATGCGGCGCTCGGCGCGCTGGCGGATCCGCTCGAGGATTTCCGAGGCGGTCTTGACGCCGATGTCGGCGGAGATCAGCGTGTACTCCAGTTCCTCCAGCAGGTCCGCGTCAATCTCCTTCTTGCCCGCGACCACATCTTCGATGCGAGCGACCAGGCCGGCGCGCGTCTTCTGGACGCCCGCCTTGAGGCGTTCGAGGAGATTGGGCTCTTTCTCGGCGGCGCCGAACAGAGTTTGCAGGCTCATCGTGTCGGAGGCAGCCTTTCATTGTACCAGCGGCTTCGCGCGCGCCCGGCGGCGCGGACACACCCTGTTATACTGAGGAGGAACCCCAAATTCATCAGGAGTCCGGAATGAAACTAACTGAAGGCAAGATCAAGCACTTGAAGGCGCTCGCCGATGCCAACGGCGTGATCGCCGCCGCCGCCATGGACCAGCGCGGCAGCTTGCAGAAGTCCATCGCGGCGAGCAAGGGCATCGACAAGAAGGATGTCACCTCCGAAATGATGGCTGAATTCAAGACAGCCGTCACCAGGGTTCTGACGCCGCACGCGAGCGCGATTCTGCTCGACCCCGAGTTCGGCCTCGACGCCGCCAAGGCGCGCAGCAAGAACGCCGGCCTGCTTCTGGCCTACGAGCAGAGCGGCTATGACAACACCCAGCCGGGCCGGCTGCCCGATCTGCTGCCTCATGTCTCGGTGAAGCGCATCAAGGACTGGGGCGCCGACGCGGTGAAGATCCTCATCTACTACACGCCGTTTGACGATCCCGGCGTGAATGACGTCAAGCACGCGTTCATCGAGCGGATCGGGGCGGAGTGCGTGACCTACGATGTCCCGTTCTTCCTGGAGTTCGTCGGCTACGACCCGAAGGGCGGCGACGAGAAGGGGCTCGATTTCGCCAAGATCAAGCCGGAGATCGTCACCAGAAGCATGGAGGAGTTCTCGAAACCACAGTACTTCGTGGACGTGCTGAAGGTGGAAGTTCCGATCAACGCCGAGTACGTCGAGGGCAGCCTGGTGTACAAGGGGCAGAAAGCTTACTCCTGGGCCGAGGCGCTCGATCATTTCCGCCGCGCCGCCGCCGTGGCCGCCAAGCCGTTCATCTACCTGAGCGCGGGGGTGAGCAACGCGCAGTTCGTCGAGTCCTTGCGCATGGCGGCCGACGCGGGCACCGATTTCTCCGGCGTGCTCTGCGGCCGCGCCACCTGGAAGGAAGGCATTCCCGTCTACGCCAAGCAGGGCGTGAAGGCGCTCGAAGACTGGCTGGCCAAGGACGGGGTGAAAAACATCAACGCGGTCAACGAGGCAATCAAAGCAGCCAAGCCGTGGTACGCCAAGCTGGGGCTCGGCGAGCCGGTGGCGGCTTAACAACGGTTGTTCGGTTGGGCGGTTGACAGGTTGTAGCTATTTCCGGGCCTCGTAGCCGCCGCCGCCGGGCGTCTCGATCCGGAACACGTCGCCTGGCTCGGCGCGAAACATTGCTTTGCCGCCCACGGGCCTGGGGCAGCCAGCACGGATCAGCGTGTTCTTCCCCGGCTTGCCCGGGTTCCCGCCGCGCAGTCCATACGGTCCGCGGTCGCGTCGGTCGGAAAGAATCGTCACCTCGCAAGGCGCAAGCAGTTCGTACTCCCGGAGGATGCCGTCTCCGCCGGCGTGCGAGCCGCGGCCGCCCGAACCGTGACGGATGCGGTAGCTGCGAATCCGAAGCGGGAACTGGTGCTCGATAGCCTCCGCCGGCGTGTTCCAACTGTTTGTCATGTGGGTGTGAACGGCGCTCAGGCCGGGGCCGCAAGCGGAAGCGCCCATGCCGCCGGCGACTGTTTCGTAGTAAGCGAACGGGCGCCGGCGGAGCGGATCCCAGCCTCCGAGGCTGAGGTTGTTCATTGTGCCTGAGCTGGCCGCCGGGATGAGGTGCGGGGCGGCCTGCGCCAGCGCTCCGAGCAGAACATCCGTGATGCGCTGCGAGGTCTCCACATTGCCCGCGGCCATCGCCGCCGGCGGGCGCGCGTTCACCACGGTTCCTTCCGGCGCCACCACCCGAACCGGACGCATCAGCCCGGCGTTGTACGGCACGTCCTCCGGCAGCAGGCAGCGGAAGACGTACATGGTGGCCGAGACGGCGATGGCGTAGTTGGCGTTGACCGGGCCGTGGGCCTGCGGGTCGCTTCCGGTGAAATCGACGACGGCCGATCCGCCACCGATCGTCACCGAGACGGCGATTCTCAGAGGCCGCGACCGGACGCCGTCGCCGTCCAGCCAGTCCTCGAAGCAATAGCGGCCCGGCGGCAGGCGGCGCAGGGCGGCGCGCATCATCCGTTCGCTATAGTCGCCCAGCGCCCGCATACTTCGATCGACTGCCCTCCTCCCATGCCGGGCGACAAGCTCCGCCAGCCGCTCCTGACCCCGGCGGATCGCCATCCACTGCGCCAGCAGGTCTCCCTCCCGTTCTTCCGGCGTGCGGACGTTGGCCAGCAGCAGTCGCAGCAGGCCCCGGTCAATCCTGCCGCGTCTCACCAGCAGGACCGGCGGGATGCGGATGCCCTCCTGATAGATCTCGCGGGCGAGCGGCATCGAGCCCGGACTCATGCCGCCGACGTCGGCGTGATGGGCGCGCGTGGCCACATAGAAGCCCGGCCGGCCGGCCCGCCCGTGGCAGGCGCCGGCGACGGCGGTGATGTCGGGCAGGTGAGTGCCGCCGGCGAAGGGATCGTTCAGGATCGCCACGTCGCCGGGGCCCAGGGCGAAGGCCGCCATCGCGTGGCGAACGGACAGCGGCATGGCGCCAAGATGCACCGGCATGTGGTCGCCCATGGCCGCCGTTTCGCCCCTGGCGTCGTAGATCGCGCAGGAATAGTCGCGGCGCTCCTTGATGTTGGCCGAATACGCTGTCTTGCGCAGCACCACCCCCATCTCCTCGGGGATGGAGACGAGGACCTGGCGGAACAGTTCGAGCTGGACGGAGCCGGTCATTGGTTCGGCTTGGGCTTCAGGCTTGGCGGCCCTCCCGAGGGCTTGGACGGTGTCGAAGGGAGAACCCGGGGTTGATCCGGGACCGGTCCGGGCTCTGCCGGGGGCGCCGCGGCAGGCTTCTCTGGCGGTGCGCATGCTCCGATCGGGATCGAGAAGCTCGCGACCGTCTGCCATTTGTCCCGCGCGCGTTTCTCGATCCGGAAGGAATCCGTCTCGTCGTCGGCGAGCACCCGCCAGGCGCCGCTCCAGGAGACGGACCGCGCGCTCTTGGTTTCCAGAGGCTGGCTGCTGACCTCGCGCAGCATCCAGCTTTCGCCGCCGTTCATCGTTTCATACCGCTCGTGCTGCGCCTCCGGCTCGCCGGACTGCGTGCGATCGACGTACAGGCTTCCGTTGGTCTTGGAGTCGAACCAGAACCGCTCGACGGCGCCGATCCGGCCGTCGTCGCCGAAGACGTGGCGCTGTTTCCATGTCTTCCCGCCGTCGGTGGTCAGCAGCAGGAAAGGATCGCGCGGCAGAGGTTGAACTACCTGTCCGGAAACCCAGCCGGACTCAAAATCCAGGAACTGAATCTGCTCCAGCAAGGTAAAGCGCAGCCGCTCGTATGGCTCGATCCACGTCTTGCCGGTGTCCTCGCTGGCGAGCAGGACGGAGAACAGGGTGGCCGAGGACGAGTGTATGTTGCCGACGACAAACAGTTTCGCCCCGGCCTGCTCGACCGCTGACACCTCGAAGTAGATGGGGCACGGGTCGTCCGCGGTGCAGGCTAGTCCCGAAGCGCGAATATCCTCCTCGGTGCACTGGTAGTCGAGACGGATCGGCGCGCCGGTGTTGACCAGGGGCTGAGGCTTCGGCTCTTCCGGCGGTCGAGGCGCGGTCTGCTCCGATGGCGGCGGCGGCAACTCCGCCGCAGTCGGAGCCGGCGGCTGCTGGGCGCTCGCGAGGAAACAGAAACACCAGGAAGCGGCGAGGACTCTCGCACTCATCGGGGCTGTCTTGATTCTAGCAACCGGGCCGGTTCAGCAAGTCGATCCTGGGAAGCGCCGGCACCGGCGGCTGCGCTGGATCTGATCGAGGCACGCGAGTGATTCGCGATACAGCCGCCCCGTGTCGATGCCCCCGCAGGTGGACAGATAGCCCGCGAGTTTTCGCAGGCCTTCCGAAGCTGCCGCGCGGCGCCGGCCTTGTTGCCTGTCTGGTAGTGATGGAAGCCAACCGCGAGATGGATCACCGACTGGAGAAAAAAGCGGCGGGGGCCGCAGTCAGGCCTCCAGATCTCCTCGAGGACTTCGTGGCAAACAAAGAACACGCGCTCGTTGAACAGCCGGATGCCATGGTCGAGCGCGTCCTGCATGCTAGAATCCCATCGTAACCGCGCGGCATTCGGGGCTGACCGGCCGCCATGCTTGACTGGCTGCGAAAGAACAAATCCGCTTCCCTGACCGGCGCGCCCGCCGTCCGCAGGCAGAAGACCTACTCGGCGCAGAGCGGCTACGTGTACCAATACGTCTACGAGGGGCAACGGCCGGCGGTCATCGGTGAGGACAAGGGGAAGGAATACGTCTTCGACGTCACGGCCGACCGCAGGACTTCCTTCGTGGTCTCGGTGTTTGTCGGGGAAGGGGTGGTGTCGGCCTGGGAGCGCGAGCACCGGCGCTCGCTTTCCGCCACCGAGCGTTACGCCATTGCCAAACTGGCCTTGTTCCAGGCGTTCGACGAACGCCCCGACCCGGCGCGGATGAGAGACGCCGTCTGCGTTCGAGCCGCCGACATCGAAGCGATTCTGGAGGCGCTGGGGATCGAGTAACGGTCCCATCACCAGCCATGCCGACGCACCCCGGACATCGCGATGGCAGTCGGAGAGCGCCACACAATCTGGCCGACTCGCTCAGCCGCTCCCTGCGGATTCTTCTCCGTCTCGTCGCCATCGCCGCTTTCTCAGGCAGCCTGTTCATCATGTTGAACATGGATGCCGGGTCGAAGAACCAAGGCGGCAGATTGTACGTTGCCGTTGCAGCAATGGTCGCTCTTGGCGCGGCCGACAACCAGTACACGCGCCTGGGAAGTCGGCGGCTCGCGATGTCCGGGCATGCGGCGTACAGGCGCTACCGCTTACGCAGCTTTTCTCTGCTTCCGTTCGCCTCGGCGGCCCTGGTGGCGGCAGCCTTGCTTTTGCCCTGACCCACACTAACCACCGAATCGGGCCGCCGTCTTAGCGCGTCCACAGGTCCCGGATCGAGATCGCCACCAGCGCCAGCGTCAGCCCGATCAGGACGACCACGGCCGTCCAGGCCACCGCGTTGTAGGTACGGGAGTTGGTCCACTTGCCCATCAGCTTCTTCTTGTTCACCAGCAGGATCATGAAGATGAGCACGAACGGGAGCAGCGCTCCGTTGATGACCTGCGAGAATAGAATGACCTTGACGAGCGGCAGCCCGGGCAGCAGGACCACCGCCGCGCCGATGACGATCAGCAGCGTGAACAGCCAGTAGAAGATCGGCGCCTCGCGGAAGCGGC
The DNA here is from genome assembly GCA_964483455.1 of uncultured Solibacteraceae bacterium. Classification (GTDB taxonomy): domain Bacteria; phylum Acidobacteriota; class Terriglobia; order Bryobacterales; family Bryobacteraceae; genus CAYZJD01. The sequence continues at coordinate 23,335 of CAZACK010000038.1, read as the reverse complement.
GGTTCACGCCGCTCTCGAAGCCCAGTCCCTCGCAGACGGTGAACGCCGTCGACAACGGCTGCACACAAGCGGCGAACAGCGATGCGTTGAACAGCCCGGCGCAGAACAGCAGGTAGGCGTACTTGCCGAACGGCTTGAGCCCGCGCGCCGCGTCCGTGGCAGTATCGATGTCGCGCGGGGACACGGTCCAGATCGCGCCGGCGCAGGCCACGATGATGAAGAACGCAATCACCGTCATGGCGATGCACCCCACGATCACCTCGATGCGGGACTCGGCGTACTCCTTCTCGGTGACCCCCTTCTCCACCACCGCGGCCTGCAAGTAGAACTGCATCCACGGCGCCACCGACGTTCCCACCATGCCGATGAGGATGGTGATGTAAGCCGTGTCCAACAACAGCACCGGCCGCACGCTGTAGATCGCAGCCTCCTTCCAGTTCGGCTCCACCAGCACGCCGGAAATGATGTAGCAGACGTAGAGCGCGCAGGCGAACAGGAAGACCTTCTCTACCCCTTGATAGGTCCCCTTGACGATCAGCAGCCACACCGCGGCCGCGGCGAGCGGCACTGAGAGGTAGCGGCTGACGTGAAACAACTCGAGCGAGCTGGCGATGCCGGCGAAGTTCGCCGCGATGTTGGTCAGGTTCGTCACCACCAGCGCGATCATCATCAGGAAGGTGGCGCGGAGCCCGAACTCCTCGCGAATGAGGTCCGAGAGGCCCTTGCCCGTGACCGCGCCCATGCGCGAGCACATCTCCTGGGTGACGATCAGCAGCAGGGTGATGGGAATCAGCGTCCACAGCGGCAGATAGCCGAAGCGCGCGCCGGCCTGCGAGTAGGTGTAGATGCCGCCGGCGTCATTGTCCACCATCGCGGTGATGAAGCCGGGACCGATGACGGCGAAGAAGACGGCGATGTGGTGCCGGAAGCGTTTGAGCATGCCTGGGAGCGTCTACTTTCTTCGCAGCACGGAAATCACGTCGTCGGCGGTGATGACGCCGACCAGCCTGCCGTCCTCGTCAACCACCGGCAGCGTGAGCAGATTGTATTTGTCGAACAGCTCGGTGACGCGGTCCTGCTTGTCGTCCACGGTTACCCGCGCGGGCGATTCCACCGCCAGGTCCCTCAGCAGTCCCTCGCCGGAAGCCACGAACAGGCGCGCCAGCGGCGCCGCGCCAGCCAGCCTGCCCTCCAAGTCGATCAAGAACAAGGTATTCAGGTTCTCCAGCAGCTCTTCGTTGCCCTTGAGCGCGGCCATCGCGTCGGCGACGGTGGCGTGCTCGTGCAGCACGACGTACTCCGTGTTCATCATGCCCCCGGCGGTGTCCTCCTCGAATTCGAGCAGCTCCCGGACCTCCGTCTTCGGCTCGGTGTCCATCTCCTCCAGGATCTCCTCCGAGGTCTCCTGCTCCATTTCGGCCAGCACGTCCGCCGCCTGGTCCGGCGACATCTCCTCGATAATCTCGGCCGCCTTCTCCGTTTCCAACGATTCGAGGATGCTGGCCTGGATTTCCGGCTCCACCTCCGACAAGGCGTCGGCGGCGGTCTCGCTGTCGAGCGTCTCGATGACCGCCTCGCGGTCCTCCGGGCTCAGCTCCTCGACGATGTCGGCGAGGTCGGCGGGATGGATGCCCTCCAGCCTCTCGCCCGAGATGTTCAGCCGCAGCCGCCGCTGGGGGTCAGGCTCGATGATGTTGCAGAATTCCCAGCGGATGGAGTTGGGCGGAATGGGTTGCTGGAGGCGGCGGATCCAGCGGCGCGGCAGCGCCCCTTCGCACACACGGCGGAATACGCTGCGGAGGCCGATGTCCACCTCGAGTACCCACAGGATGTCGTGCCCGTCCTCCGTACGCCGCTCGAAGGTGACGTCGGTAACGCGAACCACGCGCCGCCCGGAAACGTCGATGATCTGCTGGTCGAGCACATCGCGCACCATTCGCAGCATGTACTCGTCGGCGTGGTAGGGCGTAAGCTGCTCGTCACGGAGATAGATGCCGTCCAAGGCGATTGACTGCACCTGGTCGTGCCGGATGGTGAGCCAGGACCAGCCGCCGCCGACCAGGTACCGGTCCACCCGGGCCGGGTCGATCAGCGGCACCAGCGCCGCGTCCTTGACGCGGCCGATGCGACGCCGCTTCAGGTCGAAGACCGGAAGCCCGAGCAGTTCGGTGAGATAGAGGATCTCCACGATTTCGGTGCGATTGCTGACACTTCGCAGTGCAGGACCTGTAGCCTGTGCTTGGCAGGCGAAACCGCCTGCCCCACCTACTGAAGCTTCCGCTTCAGCAGCTCATTCACCGCCTGCGGATTCGCCTGCCCGCGGCTGGCCTTCATCACCTGCCCGACCAGGAACCCGAGCACCGCCGCTTTGCCGGCCCGGTACTGCTCGACCTGCTTCGGGTTGGCCGCCACCACTTCCTCGACAATTCGCTCGATCGCCGCCGTGTCCGAGATCTGGCGCAGGCCTTCGCGCTCGACGATGGCGCGCGCTGCCTCGCCGGTGGCGAACATCTTCGCAAAGACATCCTTACCCAGCTTTCCCGACAGTTCGCCATTGGCGATCAGCGAAAGCAGTTCGCCCAACTGCTCGGCGCTGACGGGCGACTCGGAGATTTCCTTGTCCTCCGCCTTGAGGGCGCCAGCGAGGTCGCCCATCACCCAGTTGGCCGCCGTCCGCGGATCTCCGGACGCCTTGGCGGCTCGCTCGAAGTAGTCGCTCAGGTCGCGCGTCTGGGTGAGGACCTCCGCATCGTACTCCCGCAAACCGTACGTTCCGACGAACCGCTCCCGCCGCTGCGCCGGAAGTTCCGGCATTTCCGAGCGGATGCGCTCGAGCCACGCCTCGCCGATGCGGAGCGGCAGCAGGTCCGGCTCGGGGAAATAGCGGTAGTCGTGGGCATGCTCCTTGCTGCGCATGCCGGAGGTTTCGCCCGTGTCCGGGTTGTACAGCCGCGTTTCCTGCGCAATCGCGCCGCCGCTTTCGATCACCGCCACCTGCCGCGCGATCTCGTAATCGAGCGCCATTTTGAGGAACCGGAACGAGTTCAGGTTCTTCACTTCGGCTTTGGCGCCGAACTTCTCCGCGCCCCTGGGCCGAACCGAGACATTCGCGTCGCAGCGCAGGTGGCCTTTCTCCATGTCGCAGGTGGACGCCTGGATGAACTGCATCATCAGCTTGAGTTCGGTGAGAAAAGCGTAGGCCTCCTCCGAGCCGCGGAGGTCCGGCTCGGTCACGATCTCGATCAGCGGCGTGCCGCAGCGGTTCAGGTCCACGTAGGTGTAGCGGTCGGAATCCTTGAAGCCCTCGTGGAGGCTCTTGCCGGCGTCGTCCTCGATGTGGACGCGGGTGATCCCGATGCGCTTCCGGACGCCATCCAGTGTGAGCTCCACCCAGCCGTGCTCGCCGAGCGGCTGGTCATATTGGGAAATCTGGTAGCCCTTCGGCAGATCCGGGTAGAAGTAGTTCTTGCGGGCGAGCCGCGAGGCCGGACGGATGCGGCAGTTGAGGGCCAGCGCCGCCTTCACCGCCATCTCGACCGCCTTCCGGTTCAACACCGGCAAAGCACCGGGAAGGCCGAGGCAGACCGGGCAGACGTTCGTGTTCGGGGGCGCTCCGAAGCTGGTGGGACAGGCGCAGTAGATCTTCGTCCGGGTCGCAAGCTGGACGTGGACTTCCAGGCCGATCACCGGCTCGTACTTCGCCAGCATCTCGGGCGATGCAACCCCCGCGATGGTGGTGGACATTCCTCCATTATAGTAATGTGATGCCGGGCGCCCTTCATTTTCTTGGCACGGCCGGTGTCATCACCGCGTCACTGTCCTACGCGAGACTGCCTCAAAGCCAACAGGAGAATGAAGACGCCGAAGGCGCACCACCATTTTTGCCTTTTGATTTTTGATTTTGCCAGCCGCGGGCCGAAGGCCGGGTCGCCTACTCCAGCCGGTAGTTCGGAGCTTCCTTCGTGATGATCACGTCGTGGACGTGGCTTTCGCGCAACCCCGCCGCTGTAATCCGGAGGAACCGGGCGCTTTCCTGCAACTCGGCGATGTTCCTGCATCCGCAGTAGCCCATGCCGGCCTTGAGGCCTCCCACCAGTTGGTACGCCAGCTCCGCAATCGGTCCTTTGTACGGAACGCGTCCCTCGATCCCCTCCGGCACGAGCTTGGCATTGGGGTCCTGCGCGTAGCGGTCCCCGGATCCCAGCACCATGGCCCCCATCGATCCCATGCCGCGGTAGCTCTTGAACGTCCGGCCCTGGTAGAGGATCATTTCGCCGGGACTTTCGTCGGTGCCCGCGAACAGGCTGCCGATCATGACGCTGTCGGCGCCGGCGGCGATCGCCTTGGTGATATCGCCCGAAAACTTGATGCCGCCATCGGAGACCACCGGCACCCCGGTTCCACGCGCCGCCCGGGCCACCTCGGCAACGGCTGTAATCTGCGGAACGCCGGCGCCGGTGACCACCCTGGTGGTGCAGATCGATCCCGGCCCGACGCCGACCTTGATCCCGTCCAGCCCCAGCGCGATCAGGTCCCGCGCTCCTTCGTAGGTCGCCACGTTGCCCGCGATCAACTGGATGTCCGGCAGCGCACGCTTGACGGCGACGATGGCTTCCATGACCCGCTCGCTGTGTCCATGGGCCGTGTCGATCACCAGCAGGTCCACCTTCCGCGCCACCAACTCCTGCGCCCGCTCCAGGAAATCCCCGGTGGCGCCGATTGCCGCCCCGACCCGCAGCCGTCCCTGCATGTCTTTGGCCGCGCTGGGATACTTCAGCTTCTTCTGGATGTCCTTGACGGTGATCAGCCCCTTGAGGTAGTAATGCTCGTCGACGACCAGCAGCTTCTCCACGCGGTGCTTGTGGAGGATCTTCTCCGCCTCTTCCAGCGTCGTCCCCACCGGGACGGTGATGAGGTTTTCTTTGGTCATCACCTCCGCGATCGGGAGGTCGAAGCGAGTCTCAAAGCGCAAGTCGCGGTTGGTAAGGATGCCGACCAGCTTGCCATTCTTGGTCACCGGCACGCCCGAGATCCGGAAGCGCTTCATCACATCCAGCGCCTCGTGGATCTTTTGTTCCGGCTCCACCGTCACCGGATCGACAATCATGCCGCTCTCGCTGCGCTTCACGCGGTCCACTTCCTCGGCCTGCCGCTCGATGGTCATGTTCCGGTGGATGACGCCGATTCCGCCCTGCTGCGCCAGGGCGATCGCCATGTGCGATTCCGTCACCGAATCCATCGCCGAGCTGACGATCGGGATGTTCAGGGCGATCTTTCGGGTAAGCCAGGTCCGGGTGTCCGCCTGGGCCGGCAGGACGGCGCTTCGGGACGGCACCAGCAACACGTCATCGAAGGTGAGACCTTCAGGAAGGCCCTCGGGGATCATAAGGGTGATTTCCAATGATACAGCCGCGGGCGGGAGGATGCCAATGGCGGGGCGAGCGATCGACGATCGGCGCTCAGCGATTCGGGGCGCCGGCGCTCTCGGGGCTCTCCGCCTCCGCCTTCACGGCGGGAATCGCCGTCTCTTTGTTCACCGTGATCGACCCGCGACCCGTCGTCACGCTGATCTTCGGACCTTGCCCGACGCTGCCGGTGATGGCGCCGCCGCGGATGTCGCTCTTCGCCTCCAGTGGAGCGCCATAGTCGTTCGTGATCTCCCCGCGCCTGGTTTCGGCGGACAGTTCGAACTTCGCCGCCTGCGGCAGCCACAGCACGACGTCTCCGCTATCGGTGGACGCCTCGATCTTCGCCAGCGGCGTCTTTCTCGGCGTCAGCCGAAGATCGCCGCGCTCCACCTTGATCTCCACCGGTCCGGTGAATTCCTCGATCTGGACGTCCTTGGTGCCGGAACTCAGCCGCAGCGGGCCAACAACGTTGCTGGCGGTGAAATCGCCCAGATCAATGTGCAACTGGCCCGGCAATTTCTCCAGGCGCATGTCCGTCTGGCCGCTGCGGAAGGTGACCGGCTTGGCCACGTTCCGGAACATCAGGTCGCCCGAGTAGTAGCCGTTGACCTCCACTTGTCCCGCGACATTCTCCAGCTCCACGTCGCGGCCGCGTCCCAGGACTTCAACGTTCCCCTTCATGTTGATGGCGCGTACGATGTCGCTGCGCCGCAAATCGACGCGGGTGTTGCCGGCGATATCCTGAAGCCGGACGCCGGCGTTGTCGCTGGTGATCTCGACCGATCCCTCGATGTTGGTGATGTCGAAGTCGCCATAGCGGCCGCTCGCCTGGATGTTGATCTTCCGGGGCACGGTGATCTCCAGGTCCATCGACACACGCCGACCCGGGGCCGCCTCCTGATTGGTACGGACCACCGCCTGGTCTCCCTGGATGATGATCTCCAGCGGGGTCTTCCGATCAGCTTCATCGGCGCCGGATTTCTCCATCGCCCGGATCGTCTTCCTACCGCCGACGACGATCTCCTGGTTGTCCCCACCCACGATCCGCGTGTTGCCCCGCTGGTTTTCGACCACTACGCGGGCAACCTTATCGATGGGTTTCTGCGCCGACACCGGGTAGTCGTAGGCATCGCCGAACAGCTCGACTCCCTTGCCGCCGATGAAGACCGGAGGGAGGTGCGGAGCGTGACGGTACCCGAACGCGATTCCCGATCCGATCAGAATGATGAAGATCGCCAGCGTCCACTCGCCGCCGGTAAGCCCGCGTGAGGGAAGAGGCCTCGATGTCATCCACCAAACGAGAATCTCCAGGAGCCGCAGCAGCCCCCAGGCGATCAGCACGACGGGCCAGTACCTGGCGATCGTCTCCAGCGAGACCAGCTCGGGCCGCACGTTGTGCAGCAGAAACAACACCCCGATCAGGATGAGCAACAGCGGTCCGATCATGGAACGGGGTCTCACTGGGCGCCTCCTTGCGTCGGATAGGACTGGCCCGGGGACCCGCCGCTGGACAACTTCTCCAGCAGCTTGAGAACGCCGAACAAGATCACCAAGACCGGCCAAGTCCTCCAGAAGCTGAACGAGCCAAGCTGGTCGACCGCAAACAGCACTCCGAGAGTGATGAGCATGATCGGCCCCCGGACCAGGCACCACATCGACGGTCTACCGCCGTTCATCCTGCACCTCCCCGACAGCGGCCGTTCTCGGCGAATTGGCGAACATCCGCACGTAGAGCATATAACCGCCCAGCGCGATCAGGAACACGGGCCAGTAGCGGAACAGCCTGCCAATTTCCAGAATGTCGAGCGTGTCCAGAAGGAAGACCACGCCGAGGGCAATCAGAAGCACCGGCCCGGCGGGGAACCCGGTCCGGGATCCTTTCAGCGGAAACAGGCTTGAGAACTCGTCCACCTGCTCGCCACGAAGGCGCTTGTTGGCCGTGTGGTAGGCCTCGAAGGCCATGTAGAAGAACCAGCCGGCGATCAGCATCCCGAACAGAGGCTCCATCCCACCGGCCGAGCCGGAACTAACGATGCTGATCAGGACGCCGAGAACGATCACGTGAACCAGCCCCTTGATGTACTGGCCGTTGTAAATGGCGCCCACGCCCGGGATCAGCCCGAGCACGAACGCCAGGCCGGGGGAGATGTTCGAAAGAGGCGCCGGAGGAGGCGCCACCGCCGGGCGCGGCGCTTCTTGCGCCGGGGCATGGTCCGCGCAGTAGATGGTCCCTTGGGAGATCCGTTGACAGGCCCCGCACAATGGCCTGCCGCAACTGCGGCAATACCCAACCGCCACTTGGTCTTCATGTGCGTAACAGTTCATCATTATTCTCCTGCTTGCCGCCAGCCGGCGGCGGCCCAATCGTTTCCACTCTTCCTCATGGCCCCTGCTTCGGCTCGCCCGGACGGTCGGGCGCCGGATTCGTCTGGTCCGATTTGCCAGTCGTGGCGGACGGCTTGCCGGCCCGCTCGGCTGCCTCCTCGGCCGCCATCTCGTTTAGTCGCGAGCGCACTTCATACACGAGGCGAAGATTGTCGTAGAACTTCACCACCTGATTCCAGGCTCTGTGCGCCCGGTCGTCGACCTGCGCCCACACCTTCGCCGGATCCAGATCGGAAGGCTTCAACTGGCGAACGTTGATCCCCGCCAGACGCCCCAGCATGGAGAACGACAGGATCGTCATCGCCATCCCCATCGCGAATCTCGGCTGGAGCACCGGATGGAACCAGCGGCGGAGCCTCTCCGCCATTCCCGCCCGGTGCGGAGCCGGCTGCCCTCGTTCCGCGTTCAGGTCAAAAAGAATCCGCGTGATCAGGTGCGGTGGGGGCTCGACCTCAGCGGCGCGGCCCAGGAAGGATACCGCCGCCGCCGCGTCGCGCGCCAGTTCGGCGCAGGCCCCGCATTCGGCCAGGTGGCGCTCCACTTGTTGCTTGTGGACGGAGCCGAGCGTCCCGTCCAGGTAATCGCAGAGCAGGGCATCCAGTTCGGCGCAATTCATACCATGACCCTCTGTCTCCGCAAAATGCGCGCCAGTTCCGCTCGGCCTCGATTCAGCCGGGATTTCACCGTGCCCTCCGGCACGTTCAACACCCTGGCTATCTCGCGATACTCCATCTCCTCCAGGTCCCGCAGGATCACCGTCTCCCGCAGCTCCGGCGACAGGCGCTGCAACGCAGCTTGCAGCGCCTCGCTCGCTTCCCGGCCGGCCAGCATCCCGTCGGTCCGGGCGCTCAGAGCCTGCGTCTCTTCCAACACTGGAAGCTGATCCTCAATCGAATCGGTCATCCGGTCCTGCCGCGTTCTTCGATAATGGTCCACCAGCAAGTTTCGGGTCAGCTTCGTCAGCCAGGTGGTCAGCGATCCCTCCCCGGCGCGGAAGCTCTTCAGGGTCCGGAAGATTCGCAGGAACACTTCCTGCGATAATTCCTGCGACTGGGAATCGCTGCCGGTGAACCGGTAGCAAAGGGCATACACGCGCCGTGTGTGCGTCTTCACCAGTTCTTCCCAAGCCGCCTCTTCACCTTTGAGGCAGCGCTCAACGAGACTGGAGTCGAGGTCCAAGCTGCTATCCGATGGTCTCCGCCAGGACTGAAGCGCCGCCCGGGTTCCCCGCACCGAGCCGTCCCGTCTCCTCCAGGGAGCGGGCAGCAGTGCGATTTGGGCGGCGGCCGCCATGGTCGTCCTCGCTTTTCCAGCCCGTTCGGACTGCCTCTTGATCCGGCAACCCCGATCTGGGCTTCCAGTTAGAGAAACGAGGATCTATGATGATTAGTTCGCACGAATCCATGGGCCCGGCGCGCCGCTTCTCATTCTAGCCATTCTGTTTGCCCGTGAGAAGAGAAGAATGGCGGGGCCCGGACCGGATGGAGGCCCCATCAAGGTCAAACAGTGGCGATGGATTGCCGGGGTGACAGCCCTCGCTGTCGCCGCCGCAGTTCTTTTCCTGATTCGCTGGAGGAACGAGGGATTCGACTGGCGCCTCTTTGGCCGGACCCTGATCCGCCTGAACTGGGGCTGGCTGCTGGGCGCGGCGCTCTTTGCCGTCGCCAGCTACTACGGCCGCGCACTGCGTTGGTCCGCCATGATCCGGCCGTACAAGCCAGAGCCGAATCTGTGGGGCCTTTTCACCTCCACGGCCATCGGCTTCACGGCGGTCTTCTTGCTCGGCCGGCCGGCGGAGTTCGTCCGTCCTTACCTGATCTCGGTCAAGGAGCGCGTGCCCCTCTCCTCCCAATTGGCGGCTTGGCTGCTAGAGCGGATCTTCGACTTGCTCACCGTCCTGCTCATCTTCGGATTTGCCCTGACCCAGGTCGACCGCTCGGCGCTGACCCTCGGACCGGGGCTACAGTGGCTCCTCCGCGCGGGCGGCTTCGCCGTGGCCCTCCTTTGCACCCTGTCTTTGGGTATTGTCCTGCTCTTTCGTCATTTCTCCTCATCCGCCCGCAGGCGCTTTCTCGACGCTGTCGCCTTCCTGCCTCCTCACTATCACCAAAAAGTCGAGCAGATCACCAGTGCGTTCGCCGAGGGGATGGCGGCTACCCGCCAGGATTCGGCTCTTCTGCTTGTCTTCGCCTACACTCTCCTGGAGTGGTTGCTGATCTCCGCTTCCTACATCTGCATGTTTCGCGCCTTCCCAGGCCTGGCTGGCTTGACAACCACCGATGTGTTTATCTTCCTTGGATTCGTCTCCTTCGGCGGCGTTGTTCAAATCCCCGGCATCGGCGGAGGAGTCCAGATTGCCACCGTCGTCGTCTTGACTGAATTGTTTCGTCTACCGCTTGAACTGGCTGGGAGCGTTGCCTTGATCTGCTGGTTTCTTACGTTTGTAGTTATATCTCCGATCGGCTTGGTTCTGCTTTTTCACGAGGGGATGAACTTTAGAAGAATCAAGGAGATAGAGGAGCAGGCGACCATATGAATTGTCCTTTCTGTGGGCACAAGCAGGATCGAGTCGTGGACTCCAGGGAAGGCAAGGAAGGAGATGTCATTCGGCGGCGCCGCCAATGCCTCCAGTGTGAACGGCGCTTTACTACGTATGAAAGAATCGATGAAATTCCCTACATGGTTGTTAAGAAGGATGGGCGCCGCGAGAGATTCGATCGCCAGAAGGTTCTGAGCGGACTTCTCAAAGCCTGTGAGAAACGCCCCATCGGAATGGCTAAGCTCGCCGAGATCGTCAATGACGTGGAGGCGAGGCTAACCGACAACCCGGAGCGGGAGATTTCTACTATAGAAATAGGAGAAATGCTGATACAGCGTCTCAGCGCCCTGGACAAGATCGCCTACGTGCGCTTCGCCTCCGTCTATCGGGACTTCCAGGATGTCGAGGCTTTCGTCAATGAATTGAAGAACTTAATGAAACAAAAGAAGGTCTGAGAGCATTCTCCTGACTCCACCACCACTCTAGTGTGGACGTACCCCGGGCCAAAAGGATGCAACCTCCCGTGCCTGCGCACAATCTATTCGTAATGAAGGCTTAACAACGGAGTGGAAAGGTGCTATAATCATTTCGCGCCCGTTCCCAGGGGCGTGGCCTGCGAAGGTATTCGTGCGATTAGCGTGTGGGTCACATACGCGCGTTCAAACCCTTTTCGGCAGATTCTGGCCGTTTCAGTCGCGGGGAGGTGAGATCCGAAGTGGATCATTTTGACGATCATTTTCTGGCTGAGCCGCACGAGCCGTTGAGCCTTCCCTTCGAGGAAGAGGCCAAGTTCTTCGACCCGGACGAGGCTCATGATGTGGATGAATTCCACGCCGCCCAGCCCGTGGAAGAGTCGATCTACACGGACGACCCGGTCCGAGTCTACCTGCGGGAAATGGGCGCCGTTCCACTCCTCACCCGTGAAGGCGAAGTCGACCTGGCAAGGCGCATGGAGCGCGGCAAGTTGCGGATGCAGAAGGCGATCAGCCGCTCGGCTCTCGTGCAGGGGCGCATTGTGGAGCTCGCCGAGTCGCTGAAGAAGGGTGAGGAGGAACTCGACAATTGGGTCGATGTCGGGGACGTCGAGGAGGGGACCTCCGCCGATTTGCGTCGCCGGACAGAACTGCTTCAGGCCTTTGTTGCCGTCGTCACCAGCCACAAGAGGCAGACCCAGTCGGCAGAGAAGACGGAGGCCATCCCGCAGTCCAACAAGAAGCTGTTGAAGCGTTGGACCGGCAGATGGAACCGGTATCGGGTCGAGACGAGCCGCAAGATTCGCGAAATCCCGTTTTCCTCGGTACGCTGGAAGCAGTTCTCCAGGGAGATCGAGAAGGCCGCCGACGAGATCGGGCACCTGGAAGCGAGCCAGCGGAAGCTCGAAGACCGTTCCTCGGCCGCGGTACAGGCCAGGATCCGCGAATTGCGGCGCGAGATTCGCAAGCGCGAAGCCGCCGCCGGCGCCTCGCTCAGCGAGTTGCGCCATACCTTGCACGTAATCCGGCACGGCGAACTCGAAGCGGAGCGCGCCAAGAAGGATCTGGTCGAGGCCAACCTCCGGCTGGTGGTTTCGGTCGCCAAGAAGTACGTCAACCGCGGGCTGCACTTGTTGGATCTCATCCAGGAGGGCAACATCGGCCTGATGCGCGCCGCCGACAAGTTCGAGTACCGGCGCGGGTACAAGTTCTCGACTTACGCCACCTGGTGGATCCGGCAGGCCATCACCCGGGCCATCGCCGACCAGTCGAGAACCATCCGCATCCCGGTCCACATGAACGAGAGCATGAACAAGTTCCTTCGCGCCAACCGCGAACTGGAAAAGGAACTCGGCCGCGCTCCGTCTAACGACGAAATCGGCCGGCGCATGGACATCCCGGTGGAGAAGGTCCAGAAGCTCAAGACCATCTCTCGCGATCCCGTGTCGCTGGAAACCCCCGTGGGCCGCGACGGCGAATCCGCCCTGGGCGACCTGATTGAGGATCGCTGGATCGGCTCGCCGGTCGATACCGTCATCGAAACGAACGTGCGCGACGAGACCGCCAACATCCTGAAGACCCTGTCCCCGAAAGAGGAGAAGGTGATCCGCCTGCGCTTCGGCATCGGTTGCGAGCGGGAACACACGCTCGAGGAGATCGGTCAGGAGTTCGACGTCACCCGGGAGCGCATCCGCCAAATCGAGGCTAAGGCTCTCCGGCAGCTTCGTTCCCCCGAGCGGGCCCGGCACCTGCGCGCCTTGCTCGCGGCGCGCTGAGCGCCCACCTTTGCGGTCGACGGTAGCCCTCTGCGGCTGCGTCATAGTTTCCTGCAACCCATGGCGGGGATCACTGTCTAATGTGGGAAGGGGTGGCTTCCCGCCTCGATAACCCCCTAATCTTGACAGGGATTACTGGGATTCATAGAATGGTTACAGAGCGGGCTCGGCCCATTCCGGGTGAATTCATGTTGTCGGCGATTCCACTGCCTCGGTATCCCAAGCCAAGACCCCGGTCCATCCTCGACCAGATTGGCGATACCCCCTTGATAAGACTGGAAAAAATCGCCGCGGACCTGCCGGGGATCGAAATTTGGGCCAAGGCGGAATTCTTCAACCCCGGAGGGTCGGTGAAAGACCGTCCGGGCTTGAACATGATCCTCGATGGGGAACGGACGGGACGGCTGACCAAGGATCGAATCATCCTCGACGCCACCAGCGGCAACACCGGCATCGCCTATGCCATGATCGCCGCCGCCAAGGGGTACCGGGTGAAGCTCTGCCTGCCGCGCAACGCCTCGGAGGAACGCAAGCGGATGCTGACGGCATTTGGGGCGGAGATGGTCTTCACCGACCCCGCCGAAGGCTCCGACGGGGCCATCCGCAAGTGCCGCGAAATCTACATGGCGGACCCCGATCTCTACTTCTACCCGGATCAGTACAACAACCCGGCCAACTGGAAAGCCCATTTCGAAACGACCGCGGTGGAGATCATGAACCAGACCGACGGGCGGCTGACGCACTTCGTCGCCTGCATGGGCACGAGCGGCACGTTTGTCGGGACAACGCGGCGGCTCCGCCGCGATCTGCCGCACGTCCTATGCTATTCAGCCCAGCCCTCCTCCGGCTTCCACGGCATGGAGGGGCTGAAGCACATGCCAACGGCGATCGTGCCGGGTATCTACGATCCTGAGCTCGCCGACGGCAATCTCTGGCTCGAGACGGAGGACGCCTACGCCATGTGCCGCCGCCTGGGGCGGACGGAAGGGCTCCTGGTCGGCATCAGCTCGGGCGCCAATGTGACCGCCGCGCGAATGATCGGGCGGCAACTCGTCGAGAACGGACAAACCGGCGTGATCGTCACGATTCTCTGCGATGGCGCCGCCAAGTACCTGAGCGAACAATTCTGGAATGATCCTGATTGAGACGGAAGCCTGGCGCCAGATGGTGGCTCATGCGCGCGAAGCATATCCCGAGGAGTGCTGCGGCGCCATGCTGGGCGTCATTGACAACGGCAGCAAGACGGTGCGTGCCGCGCTGTCCCTGGAGAACGTGTCCGGCGGGCCCAAGCGCGCCCGCTACGAGTTGCGGCCCGAGGACCTGCTCGACGCCGACCGGCGCGCCCGCCGCGAGGGCATGGACCTCATCGGTATCTATCACTCGCATCCGGACTGCGGCGCGTACTTCTCAGAAACCGACCTGAAGAACTCCTGCCCGTGGTACTCGTTCGTCATCCTCTCGATCCGCGGCGGCGAGTTCGACCACGCCAATAGCTGGCTTCCGAACGCCGAGCAGACCTCGGCGGAGAAAGAAGAATTAGTCCACCCTGTTTGAGGAATTGAAGAATGGCCAAGATTCTGATCCCCACCCCGCTGCGGCAATATGCGGACAAGAGCGACAGCGTCGAGATCTCCGGCGCCACGGTGGGGGAAGCGCTTGAGTCGCTCACCGGGCAGTTTCCCGAATTGCGCCGGCACCTGTTCAACGACGAAGGCAAGCTCCGCAGTTTTGTGAACGTCTATCTCAACGATGAAGACATCCGGTACCTGGGCAAAGAAGCCACCCCGCTCAAGGACGGAGATACGCTGTCGATCGTGCCGAGCATCGCGGGCGGCGCCGCCGTCGAAACCGCCGCGCCTCCGGTGACGCTTTCCAACCAGGAGATCCTCCGTTACAGCCGCCACCTCATCATGCCCGAGGTGGCCATGGACGGACAGCTCAAGCTGAAGCAGGCGAAAGTCCTGCTGGTCGGCACCGGCGGGCTTGGAGCGCCGCTCGGCTTGTACCTGGCCGCCGCCGGAGTCGGACGTATCGGCCTGGTTGATTTCGACGTCGTCGACCACACCAACCTCCAGCGCCAGGTCATCCACGGCACCAAGGACGTCGGGCGCCTGAAGCTCGACTCGGCGATCGACCGGATGTCGGACATCAATCCCCACATTCAGCTCGACCGGCACGAAGTGGCGCTCACCAGCGAGAACGCTCTCGAAATCCTGAAGGACTACGACATCGTCGTCGACGGCACCGACAATTTCCCCACCCGCTACCTCGTCAACGACGCCTGCGTGCTGCTCGGCAAGCCGAACGTGTACGGCTCCATCTTCCGTTTCGAAGGCCAGGCGACCGTCTTCGCCTACAACGGCGGCCCGTGCTATCGCTGTCTCTATCCGGAACCGCCTCCTCCGGGCCTGGTCCCGAGCTGCGCGGAGGGCGGCGTGCTCGGAATCCTTCCCGGCCTGATCGGGGTGGTCCAGGCCACCGAGACCGTGAAGCTGATCCTCGGCTCGGGCGAGCCGCTGGTCGGCCGCCTGCTGCTGTACGATGCGCTGGCGATGCGCTTCCGTGAGCTGAAGCTCCGAAAGAACCCGGAGTGCCCGGCTTGCGGTGTGAACCGCACCATCACTCGGTTGATTGATTACCACCAGTTCTGCGGCATCCCGCAGCACGAGCCCGCTCCGTCGGCGGGAATGACCGAGTGGGAAACCGACCCCATCGACGTCAAAGCAAGGATGGACCGCGACGAGGACGTTGTCCTCATCGACGTGCGCGAGCCGCACGAATACCAGATCTGCCGCATTCCCGGCGCCAGTCTGATCCCGCTCGGCGAGTTACCCCGCCGCGTTCACGAGTTGAACTCGGCTGATGAGATCGTCGCCCACTGCCGCACCGGGGTGCGCAGCGCCAAGGCGGTGGATTTCCTCCGCAAAGCCGGCTTCCGCAAGGTGAAGAACATGCGCGGCGGCATCCTCGCCTGGAGCGACAAGGTGGACCCCAGAGTCCCGAAGTATTGATCCCGTGGGGCAGGCGATTTCGCCTGCCGTGTGCAGTCAGGGGCGCAAGAAAGGGCCAGACCCCGTTCTTGACGTCAAGCCGCCTTTTTGATATGGCACTTGTTGCAGTTGCCTTTGGACTCGAACCCGGCGCCGCCGGCATGGTGGCAGGCGCCGCAGGACGTCTTGGCCGTCTCCGCCGGCTTGTGCATGCCCGCCTTGAAGTTCAGCGGCGCTGTGGCGTCCTGGGGAAACAGCTTGTCGTGGCAGACCTTGCAGTCACCCTTAGCCCGCTCCGAGTGCTTGGCGTGATCGAACGTCACGTTGCCCATCTTCGATTGAAACGCCAGAGTCTTCGGGGCCGTCTTCTTCTGGGCCAGGAGACTCAATGCCAAAGCTAGGATGAATCCGACCGCCAGTGCCAGAATCTTCTTCATATCGATTCACCTCTCCAATTGATTGAGACGTACAGCTCGGTCTATTCTGTCACAACTTTTTGCCGACGTGCAGGTTGATCGGCCCCGAACCCCGTCCGAGGCCCGGATTCGTGCAGATGGCCTCCGTGACGAAGCGCTTGGCGGCTTCCACCGCCGCCACCAGCGGCACGCCTTTCGCCAGCCCCGCGGCGATCGCCGCCGAATAGGCACAGCCTGTTCCATGAGTATGCTTCGTCTGGAGGCGCGGCGCCGGGAACTCGCGCCACTGTCCTTCGAACAGCAGGATGTCGA
>CAZACK010000038.1:0-6937 GCA_964483455.1 uncultured Solibacteraceae bacterium | reverse complement strand
CATCACCGGATCGACCACGAGCGGGAAGTCGAACCCGGCCGCCGCCTCGGCCACCGCCTCCACGATTTCGCGGTTTCCGAGCGCCCCGGTCTTCGCCGCCCCCGGGCGGATGTCTTGCACCACGGCCAGAATCTGCTCGCGCACCAAGTCGGGGGGCATGCACTCGACGCGGCTCACCCGTTCGGTGTTCTGCACCGTCAGCAGCGTGATCACGGCCTCCCCGTAGACACCGAACTGGTGGAACGTCTTGAGATCGGCCTGGATGCCGGCCCCCCCGCTGGGATCGGAGCCGGCGATCGTCAGTGCAACCGCAACAGCCATGAACGTTCCATTGTACGGGTCCGGGCTCTGACGCGCTGCGTGACGTATCCTACAAGAAGAGCAGTCCGTGAAACTCGGAATCGATTTCGGGACAACCCGCATCGTCGTGGCCGCTGCCGATCGCGGCAACTACCCGGTCGTGTCCTTCGAAGGCCCGGACGAGGTCGCGCGGGACTGGTTCCCTCCGCTGGTGGCCGTGCGGGGAGAAGAGATCCGCTACGGTTGGGACGCCTGGGCCGCGCAGGCCGAGTCCGGCTGGACCATTGTCCGCTCCCTCAAGCGGTGCCTCGGCCAGTCCGGGCTGGAAACTCCCATCGAAATAGGCGACTGCCGCGTGCCCCTGCATTGTCTCCTGGCCGGCCTCACCTCCGCGCTCCGGAGGGATCTCCTGGAGAACTCCAACCTCCGCATCGGCAAAGGTGAGCCCCTCGAGGTCATGCTTGGAGTGCCTGCGAACTCCAATACCAATCAGCGCTTCCTCACGGCCGAGGCGTTCCGGCTCGGGGGTTTTTCCGTACTCGGCGTGCTCAACGAACCGTCGGCCGCCAGCATCGAGTTCGGCCACCGCCAGCGGGCCGGCCAGCAAGCCAGGGAACCGTCCAGCCTTCTCGTTTACGACTTCGGCGGCGGCACGTTTGACGCCTCCCTGGTCGAGATCGACGAGCGGACCCATTCGGTCCTGGCGTCGGAGGGAATCGAGACGCTGGGCGGAGACGACTTCGACGAGATTCTCGCCGAGATGGCCCTTGACGCGGCAGGCTTGAGCCTGGCGGATCGGGAGTCGCTGTCGCAAGCCGAGCTATTCCGGCTGCACGAGGAATGCCGCCAGAAGAAAGAGTCCATCCACCCGAACAGCCGCAAGATTTCCGTCGACCTCGAGTGCGTCCGCGCCGGCCTCGGCGAAGTGACCGTCCCGGTAGTGGATTTCTACTCCGCCTGCCGCCCGCTGATCGATGAAACGATCCACGCCGTCGAGGATCTGCTGGCCTCCCGAGGTTTCTCGGAGGAGAAGCCGGCTCGGAGGCTCGAGGCCATTTACGTGACCGGCGGCGGAAGCGAGCTCCCGTTGGTGGCCCGCGAGCTGCGCGATCACTACGAGCGCCGGGTGAAACGCTCCGCGCATGCCCGCTCGGCGACCGCCATCGGACTCGCCATCCAGGCCGGCGCCCAGGCCGGCTACCAGCTTCGGGACAGGTTCACCCGCTATTTCGGAGTCTGGAGGGAAGCCGACGGCGGCGCGAGGATCTGTTTCGACCCGCTGTTCGAGAAAGGCCAGTCTTTGCCAGGGCCCGGAGAGCCGCCGCTTCGAGTTGTTCGCGACTACCGGCCGGTGCACAACATCGGCCACTTCCGATACCTGGAGTGCAGCCGTGTGACCGATGACGGGCGGCCCGCCGGCGATATT
The DNA here is from genome assembly GCA_964483455.1 of uncultured Solibacteraceae bacterium. Classification (GTDB taxonomy): domain Bacteria; phylum Acidobacteriota; class Terriglobia; order Bryobacterales; family Bryobacteraceae; genus CAYZJD01. The sequence goes on along the minus strand of CAZACK010000038.1, from coordinate 5,211 downwards.
ACGCTGTGGGACGAGATCCGGTTCCCCTTCGATTCCGGGCTGGAGCGGACTCGGGACCTCGAGGCTTTGCCGGTTGTCCGCTCGGAGGCGGCCGGCGCGCAATCCATCGAGGAGCGTTATGCCTGCGACGCCGGAGGCGCGGTAACCGTCACCATTGCCAATTTGACCAGCGGCCACAACCGCGCCTGGCGCCTCGCCAGATGGGCGCCGCGGGAGGCCCCGGTCCGGCCGGGTCGCCGAACCGCCAAGCGCTCCCACTAGACAACCCAAACAAGCAATGGTGAACAAGCGTCCTGTCCTGGCCTGGGGTGTGGCGGCCGGCATGTGCGCCGCGTGGGCGCAGCGGCCCGAGCCGGCCGGCTGGTTTGCCGGCGACCCGCACGTGCATCGGGGAATCCTGTGTTCGCGCGCGGCGGCGGAACGCATGCTCACCCCGGAGGAACTGGTCGAAATGATGCGGGCCAACGACCTGTCCGTCGTGTCCGTCCTCGGGGACATGGGCAACGGCGAGGCCAGGGAAGCGCCCGAGGATTTGAAGCTGATCGACGGCCGGGACCACCCGGCATCGGGCGGCGGGCGCATCCTGCATTGGGACGCGGAGTGGCATTTCGATCCCAAGGGAGTGACTTTCGAACAGAAGGCGATCGGGGGGCACCTGATCGTGCTGGGGCTCAAGGAAGCGCGGACGATGTTCCATGAGTACACTCACCCGGTGATCGAATGGGCGCGGCAGCAAGGGGCGGTGGTGGGATTCGCCCACATGCAGTATCTGCCCGATGGATTTCCCGAGACGATGAGCTGCTGCGATCCGCTGGAGTATCCAGTGGAGGCGGCCCTTGGCAGCGGCGTATTTCTCATGGAGGATGTGCGCGGCTCGGAGAGCGCGCTGGCGGCGTACTACCGCTTGCTGAACTGCGGCTTTCGTCCGGGCTTGGCGGCCGGTACTGACTACCCGTGCGATCGCGATCCGGCGCCGCTCGGCAACCTGCTGACCTACGTTCGGGCGCCGGACGGCAAGCTCACGTATCGGAAGTGGATCGACGGGATTGCCGCCGGGCGGACGGTGATCTCGCGAAACGGCCATCGCGAGTTTCTTGCCCTGGAGGTGAACGGCGCCGCGGGTCCGGGAGATGAGGTCCGGCTCCGGCGGCCGGGACGGGTGCGCGTGGAGGTCGGCTGGACGGCAACGCAACCGCTGCGCGGGCCGATCGAAGTGATCCGCAACGGCGTGGTCGAGGCCGCGAGGGAAACCTCGGTGGAGCCGGGCAAAGCAACCCGGCTCTCCGTGTCCCTGGAGTTTCAGAACAGCGGTTGGATCGCCGCGCGGCGCATGGGTGAAAGCGGCCACGCCGTGCACACCGCTGCCGTGTTTGTGACCGTTGCGGGGCAGCCAGTGCGCGCGAGCAAAGAGGATGCCGGGTTCTTCGTGCGTTACCTGGACCGTCTGCTCGAAAAGACGGCCGAAAACGGGGAGTGGAGCTCGTACTTCAGCCGGCAGCGCGAGCAGGCGCGGGCACGGTACCGCGCCGCCAGAGCAGTCTACAAGCAGATCGCCGCCGAGTCGCGGTGATGTGGCGGGCGGGTGGCGCCGGGCCGGCGGGAATGACTGGTGAATGGCGTGCAGCCCCAGGTGCTTCCGTCGAGGTACTAATCAGTACTGCTGGTTCTAATCGCTGTAGATTATAGATTTTATCATCTGAAAATCCTTGACATCTTCGCCCTGAGCGGGCAAAATTCCTGGAGAGGAATCCTGCGATGTCAAAGACTAGACTCATCTCCGCTCAACTTGTCGTCATCGGTCTTGCCGTGACGCTTGCGCTGCGGGCGCAAAGCCTGAGCCCGATTCAACAGTTGGGCAAGTCGATCTTCTTCGATCAGAATCTCTCCGTCAACAGTAACCAGTCCTGTGCGGCCTGCCACGCTCCCGAGGTTGGCTGGACCGGACCCATCTCGCCAATCAACGCCGGCGGCGCCGTCTATGAAGGCTCCATCGCCGGCCGGTTCGGGAACCGGAAGCCCCCGAGTGCCGCCTATGCCACCCCGAGCCCAATCCTCCACTTCGTGATGGAAAAGGATGACGCGCTGTTCATCGGCGGCAATTTCTGGGACGGCCGGGCAACCGGCGAAGGTCTCGGGAATCCGGCGGCCGACCAGGCGCTCGGCCCGTTCCTGAACCCGGCGGAGCAGGCGCTGCCCGACAATGCCTGCGTCGTGCACCGGGTCTGCACCGCCGGCGGCTATCCCACGAAGTTCGAGCAGGTCTGGGGAGGGGATGCCTGCGACATCGCGTGGCCCGCCGACGTGGACTCGGTCTGTGGGACCGAAGGCGGAGTTGTCAGCCTGTCCCCCGGCGATCGCGCCAAGGCGGCGGAAGCCTATAACCGCATCGGTCTGTCGATCGCGGCCTACGAGGCTTCCAACGAGGTGAACGCCTATTCCTCGAAGTTCGACTACTTCCTCGCCAGGATGGTGAAGCTGAACAAGACTGAGAGATTGGGCTTCAACCTGTTCAAGGGGAAAGGCAAGTGCGCGAAGTGTCATGTCCTGGGGGCCGGTCCCAACGGCGAGCCGCCTTTGCTGACCGATTTCACGTATGACAACCTGGGCGTTCCGCGAAATCCGGACAACCCGTTCTACGTGTCGCCCTCGAATCCCGCCGGGATCAACTGGGTGGACCTCGGCCTGGGCTCATTCCTGAGCACAAGGCCGGACTACGCGGGGTACGCGGAGGATAACGAGGGCAAGCAGAAAGTGCCCAGTCTGCGGAACGTGGCGCTGCGGCCGAACGGGAGCTTCGTCAAAGCGTACGGCCACAACGGTTACTTCAAGAGCCTCCGCGCCATTGTTCATTTCTACAACACGCGGGACGTCAAACCGGCCTGTCCCGACCCATTTACAAGGGAGGCTGATGCGCTGACCATGGGCTGCTGGCCGGAGCCCGAAGTACATGACAACGTGAATACATCGGAGCTAGGCAATCTGCATCTGACGCCCGCCCAGGAGGACGCGATCGTCGCCTTTCTGGAGACTCTCTCGGACGGCTTCACGCCTCCGGGGCCGTGAAATCGGCGCAGCCGGGGGCAGATGATCGCGGCGCAGGTGACGGTTGATGCGCCGGAATCATATACGGCGTCTCAGATCCGAGCAGCCCGCAAAGGAGGCATGCATGAAACCAGTGTCATTAGGTTGCGGTTCTCATCGGCCTCGCCGGGACAGGGTTCTTGACGGCGCCGGCCGCCGCCGATCTGCCTTTGGGCATCCCTCCTGAAGTTGTCCGATTCGTGACGCCCAAAGACAATCCATCGACTCCGGAGAAGATCGAGTTAGGGCGAGTTAGGGCGAAACCTGTTCATGGACAAAAGGCTGCCGGCGGACAGCACAGTGTCCTGTTCGACCTGCCACGATCCGGAGAAAGGCTTCACCGACCGGCTGCCGACCTCGAAACGAATCCGCTTGAAGCTGACCGCCTGAAAGGCCGTGGGATTGGACCCAGAGAAGGAACCTAAACAGAGCGGTCCCGGCTCCTCCGCCGTCAGCCGCGCTGCAAGACGATGTCCCAGACCGCCAGCTTCGCCTCGGGCTCGACGTCGTTGGCCGGCGGCAGGATCTTCGCGATCAGCACCTCGCGATCCTCGGTGTGCTGGAAGATCTGATCCTTGCTGTTGAGCGGCTCGCCCGGGAAGTACATCTGTGTGATGGTCCGGGTGTGCTTGCCCATCACGTCGAAATGGATGTGGGGGGTCCGCCAGGCGGTCTTACTTAGCATGTAAGCGCCCGGCTTGATCGTCTTGAACTGGTAGCGGCCTTCGGAATCCGTGGTCAGCACCGCGTAGCCTTCGAAGTTGGGATCGAGCGGAGCCGCATTGGTGTCGGCGATATGGCGATACCTTCCGGCGGCGTTGGCTTGCCACAACTCCACGCGCGCTCCCTTGACCGGCCGGCCTCCCTCGTCCAGAACGCGCCCCATCACGTAGAGCAATTCACCTTTGGCCCGGCCGGGCTTGCCTTTCACCACCGTCAGGTCCGCGTCCTGGTCGAGCGGCCTATCGGCGGGATAGAAGGGACCCAGCGTTTGCAGCGGCGTCGGCTTCAACTGTGCGAGCAACGGCATCGCCGTCGCGCCCAGCAGCAGTTCTCTTCTGGAGATTCGGATCAACATGGTGCGCTCCTCTGTCCCGGTAAACGATTGACGCCCCAGCGGCTCCCGGGAAAATGCCGTTCACACAAGCATACACCGAACAACCGGATGACTAAACAACCGAGCAACCAACGCTACAATGGAGCGTATGTCTCTTGCGGAGGGTGAGTTCTACCGCATCCAGAAGCTGCCGCCATACGTGTTCGCCGTCGTCAACGAGATGAAGGCGCGGCTTCGGGCGGCGCAGTTGGACGTGGTCGATCTGGGGATGGGGAACCCTGACGGCGCGACGCCGAAGGCCGTGGTCGCCAAGATGATCGAGGCGGCGAAGAATCCGCGGAACCACCGCTACTCGATGTCGCGGGGGATTCCGCAGTTGCGCCTGGAAATCGTCAAGCGGTACCGGGCGAAGTACGGCGTGGAGCTGGATCCGGAGAAGGAGGCGATCGTCACCATCGGCGCCAAGGACGCACTGGCCCACCTGTTGTTCGCGGTGATCGGCCCGGGAGACGAGGTCGTGGCGCCGAACCCGGCCTATCCGATTCATCACTTCGGCGTGCTGATGGCCGAGGGGCACACCTGCGCCCTGCCGCTGACCAGTCCGGCGGAGTTTCTGAACCGGCTCGAAGATCACTACCGGACGGCGCTGCGCAAGCCGAAGATGATCCTGATCTCGTTCCCGCACAACCCGACCACCGAGTGTGTGGACCTGGATTTCTTCCGCGAAGTGATCCGCCTGGCGGCGCTACACGGCACGATGGTGGTGCACGATTTCGCCTACGCCGATCTTTGCTTCGACGGCTACCGCGCGCCGTCGATCCTCGAGGTTCCGGGGGCGAGGGAAGTGGCGGTCGAGATTTACACGATGTCGAAGAGCTTCAACATGGCCGGCTGGCGGGCCGGGTTCTGCCTGGGCAACCGCAAGATGATCGCGGCGCTGGCGCGGATCAAGAGTTATCTCGACTACGGCATTTTCCAGCCGATCCAGATCGCGTCGATCATCGCGCTCCGGGAGTGCGGCGCCGACACGGAAAAGATTTGCGAGACGTACCGCAAGCGCCGCGACGTGCTGG